>DATEOF010000314.1:0-49573 GCA_035274465.1 Polyangiales bacterium | reverse complement strand
GCCTGCTGATAGCGGTGCAGGTGTCCGATCAGGTCGCGCGCGCGCAGGCCGCGCTGGTCGTCGATGATCTCCTGCGGGATCGGGAAGCACGGCTGGTCATGGCGGTATCGCACGCCCAGCTCGTCGAACAGATTCTCCATGCGCAGGCCGATCATCTCGCGTGTGTCGTCCTCGCTGCGCTGCTCCTTGAGCTCGAGCGGCTTCGAGTCGCGCTCGAGTCGATCGATCACCGACTTGGTCAGGTGCGTGCGAGCGTCCAGATAGAAGTCACGCAGGCACGTGACGACCACGACGGCGTTCGGGACGTTGTCCGAGACGTGTCGGACCAGGTCCATCAGTCGCGCAGCTTGGGATTTGGTCGTGTCGTGGTTGGCCACGTCCTCGAGCTGATCCAACAGCAGCACCAGCGCGCCGCCGTCCACGCGAGCGATCACCCGCGCGATCGCGCTCAAGATCCCGAACGCGCCGTCTGCACGCGCCGCGACGCCACCGAGCAGCTCGGCGTCCTTGCGGCCGAGCGCCTGGCCGCGGAGATACTTGACGACCCGGGTGTAGTAGCGCGCGTCACCTGACTGCAAGAACAACAGCGCGCGGGTCAGATCGAGGTCGAGCTCGGCGAAGCGCGGTTGCTCGAGGACGCGGTCGGCCAGCTCGAATACCAGGTCGGACAGCGCGTCATCGGTCATCTCCTCGTCTTTGAGGCGTGCGCGCTGATCGGGCGCCGCTGTCAGCAGCAGCGCATCCGACAGGCACATCAAGCCCGACCTGGACACTTCAGGCGCGGAGTACGGCTTCTCGAGCGAGTCGATCAAACAGGTCAGGACGTAGCTCGCCCAGTCGGAGGGAGAGCCGGCGAGTTGCATGTATCCGACGTAGCCGGCGCGCTGGCTGTGCGTCTCGTTGCGGAGCGCGCGCATCAGGTGGGTCTTGCCGCTGCCCGAGTCGCCCAACACGACCAGGATGTTGCCGCCGCTGCCCGCTCGCTGCAGCAAGCGCGCGAACGCCAGGCGCGGAGCCGATTGCACGCTCTCGACGTCGAATGGGTCCTTCTGCCAGATCTGATTGGCGAGCTCGACCGCGTGGAACACGTGCGGCGCGTCCGGCGAACAAAACGCCGCGATGCGCGGATCTTCCTCGGGCTTCGGCGCGCTGCGTTCGGCGTGCTCCAGCTTGTGGCGCAGGCCGAGGCGCTCCTCGAGCCGCTGGCGCATGTCCGAAGGCGGCGTGCGGTCCCGCTCGAGCGAGACGATCTCCTCGTACAGCCGCATCATCAGCTCGCCGTAACGTTCGAGCGCGCCGCGGTCGCGGGTCTCGTTGGCCAGGCGCGACACGATCTCGAGGCCGAGCCAGCGCGTCTGCGCGCAGTTGCCGCCGAACAGCTGCTTGTCTGCGCGGTGTTCTCTCATGAACCCGCGCGCACCCTCGGGCCCGATGTCGCGCCAGTGCTCGTAGTACGCCCGGAAGGCCGAGAGCCGCCGCGCCGCGTCGCGCACCAGCGGCAGGGCGTACTCGACTTCGCGATCGGTCACCGTGTCGTCGGAGAGGATGGTCTCTTCTGCGACGCGAAGCACGTCCGCGACCAGCGCCATGCGCACCACATCGGCGCTGGTGACCTGCTTGCGATCCAGCAGGCTCTTGACCTTGATCAGGATGGCTTCGCCCAGCAGGTCTTCCTCTTCGCCGAAGTCCAGCATGCGGCAGGCCATGTCGCCGACGGCGGCGAGCTCCGGCAGCAAGAACTCGCACGTGCTGTGTTCGCTCGTCATCCCATGCCTCCTGCGTCCAGCGCCACGAAGTGAAAGGTCGCGTCGCGGAAACGTGCTTCGGAACGTTCGACCTCGTCGCGATCCATCGCACCGACGAGGTCTGCGCGCGTGATGCGCAACAGGCCGTCGCGATGCGCCGCGACGAGGCGTTGTTTGAACTCGGGTAGTGTCAGATCGCCGGCCGGTCCGCGGCCGCGCAGGTGGTCCCAGACCGAGCCGATGTACGCGCGATCGTGGAAGCGCGTGACCGTCGGCATCTGCGCGGCTTCGCGTACGGCCGCGGCGAAGTCGGCCAGCGACGGTTGCGCGCGCGGGCGCGGGTCATTGGTGTTCGCCGGGCGCTTGCCCTGGCGTCTGGGCTGTCGCACCAATAGCGCCTGGACGAGTGCTCGGGCATCGGTGCCGCGCGCGTTCACCGCGCGCATCGCCAACATACGGCGCCACACGGTCTTGTCGACGCGCACGTCCGCGGGGACGAGCTGCCGGAGGAGGTGGCGTTGGACCGCCTCGACGTCGAAGCGGCGCGTCGTGTCGACCCCGAGCGCGCGCCAGGCGAGGTAGTCCACCACCGCCTGCAAGCCTCGCACGTCCGTCCGCACGCCTTGTCGCTCGCCGAGGATCACGGCTGCCAACGCGTCCACGTCGAGTCGCTCGTCGGCTGCATCGGCACGACCGATCGCGCTCAAAGCCACCAGCCTTTGCGCGTGCTCCCAGCTGGTGATCCGCCGCGGCGCGAAGTGTCCAAGGTGCTGCTTGCCCGCGGGCGTGAGGGAGAGCCGCAGAGTGCGCGAGCGCTCCGCCTTCGCGCCCACAATCCAGCCGGCGCGTTCGCAGTCGGCGAGCGCGCGGGCGGCCGCCTGCTCTGCGGTCGCCTTCGAGAGCGGCGGGCAGATGGCGGTCGCGACGGCCTTCAGTGCGTCGCGCTGCGAGGCTGGGCGCTTCTGCGAAACCTGCACGCGAGCGAGCACCAGGAGCTGGACGATCTTCGGATCGATCTTCGGTTCAGAGCTCTTCATCCTGCCTTCTCTCGGCGTACTCGGCGCCGCCGAGGTGCTGCATGGTTAACAGGCTACGGATCACACCCAGTGGGCTGCGACGGCCCCTTCTGCGCAGACGTGGGTAGGGGTAGGGCTAGCTCTTTGCTAGACTGTCAGCATGGAGCTGGGCGTGTTCGAGATCCCCGGAGAGCTGCGCGACGAGATGCGGGGGCGCTCCTGGCGAGACGCGGAAGCCTGCCCGCGCTTCGAGCAGCTACGTCTCTTGCGCCTGGCGTATCGAGGCTTCGATGGCGGTGTGCACCTGGGCGAGCTGGTCGTGCACGCGGACGTGGCAGGCGCCGTCGCGGTCGTGTTCGAACGCATCTTTGCGGCCGACTTTCCCATCGCCAGCTTGCGCCGCATCGACGCGTTCGGCGGCGACGACGACGCATCGATGGCCGCGAACAACAGCTCGGGCTTCAACTACCGGACGATCGATGGCACGACCAAGTTGTCACGCCACGCGCTCGGGCTGGCGATCGACATCAACCCGCTGCAAAACCCCTGGTTGCGCGGCGATCGCGTCGACCCCGTGGCCGGCCGCGCGTACCTCGATCGGGCCCACGTTCGCCCGGGTATGATCGTTCGACCCGGCCCGGTCGTCGAAGCCTTCGAGGCTGCCGGTTGGAAGTGGGGCGGCGACGAGGCGTCGCCCGACTTTCACCACTTCAGCAAGAGCTAGTGTCCCTGGCACAAACTGGCGCAACGGTTCGAGCCCGCGAACCACCCAGAAAGCCAGGCCGTGGCACGACGCTTGCTGCTCAGCGGAAGCACCGACATGTACCGAACCATCATCGCCATCGCAGCGCTCATCCTCGGCATCACGAGCTGCAGCTCCTCTACCGACCCGGGCAACGCGGACGCACCGGCCGGTGTGGAGCTACTGCATTCCTCGCTCGAACGTGAGACCAAGCCGAACGCCTCGTCCGAGGAGCAGGCGAAGCTCGGCCAGGGCAGCCGCGAGTTCGCGCTCTCGCTCTACGCGCAGGCGGCCAACGACAAGCCCGGCAACGTGTTCCTCTCGCCCTACAGCGTGTCGGTGGCGCTGGCCATGACCTACGCCGGAGCGAAGGGCGATACCAAGACCGAGCTGGCGAACGCGCTGCACTTCAGCGTCCCCGAGCCGCAGCTGCACGCTGCATGGAACGCGGTGGACCTCGCGCTGAAGGGCCGCAAGGACGAGCTCGTCAGTCAGGAGTCGATGGGGGAGGGCCTCACACTCGAGGTCACCAACGCGATCTTCTCGCAAACCGGCTTCACGCCCAACCAGCCCTTCCTGGACACACTCGGCGTCAGCTACGGCGCGGGGCTGTACGCCGCGGACTTCGCCAAGGACGCCGAGCGGGCGCGCGTGGCGATCAACGACTGGACCGCGCAGCGAACCCACGATCGCATCCAGGACCTGCTGGCCAAGGACTCGCTCAAGGACGCGTTGCTCGTGTTGTTGAACGCGATCTACTTCAAGGCTGCCTGGCGCTCGCCGTTCGAGGTCGCGAACACCAAACGCGAAGCGTTCCACGCGCGCGGCGGCGACGTGATGGTCGAGATGATGCACGCGCCCGGCGGTCGCTACGCGACCGGCGATGGCTACCAGGCGATCGAGCTCGAGTACATCTCCAAGAGTGTCTCGATGTTCGTCATCGTGCCGGACGCAGGACGCTTCGACGCGATCGAGACCGGCCTCGATGCGGCCTTCTTCGATCGCGTGCACGACGCGCTCTCGTACGACTACGAGGTCGCGCTGGGCTTGCCGCGCTTCAAGATCGAGGGCGAGACGGTCGGCCTCAAGAAGGGCCTCGAGGCCCTGGGGATGCGGAAGGCATTCACCCAGGCGGCGGATTTTTCGGGCATCGCGGGTGCGCCCGGAGACCTGCAGGTTAGCGACGTTCTGCACCAAGCCTTCGTCGCGGTCGACGAGACCGGCACCGAGGCCGCTGCCGCGACCGCGGTCGTCTTCGTCGCGACCAGCACGCCGCCGCCGAAGAAGCCCGTCACACTCACCATCGATCGCCCGTTTCTGTTCGCGATCTACGATCAGCCGACAGGACAGATCCTGTTCCTGGGCAGGCTGACGAATCCGGGCTGACTTACTTGACGATCTTACAATAGCTCGGATAGCCCGCGGGCAGCGCCGTGGCGTACGGACTCGGCTTGGTGTTGTAGGGATGGTCGGCGAGGAATTGCATCGCCTTGCCGCCCACGCCTGCGCGCGTGAACCAGCCGCCGATGTGATCCATGTTGTCGTCGCAATCCATGGCGAAGCCGCCGAGGCGCACGATCTCGCTCTCCAGCGCCATGGTGCCGTCGTGAAAGTCGAGGCCGAGCGCGTCTGAGCCCTTCGCGCCGTGTGCGCCGAGGACCGCGGGCACGTTGCCGGGGTCCTGCAGTGCGCCCACGCCGAAGGGCTTGCCTCCGGAGTACACGATGCCGCTCGCGACGTAGCTCGATCGCGAGAAGATCGCTGCACCCGTCTCCAGGCCTCCGGCGCTGTAGCCGGCGACGTGGATGCGCGCGCTGTCGATGATGCCCTTCTGAACGCCGCACGCGACCAGCTGGTCCATGCCGTCGAGGTCACCCGTGTACCAGATCGTGCCGGTATTGGTGCCCATGCCGTTGCTGTCGACCCACGAGGCCACGAGGCCGCCACTGGTCTTGACCATCAGCGTTGCGCCCGGAAAACCTTGCTCCACCTCGCCGGGGCTCGTGCCGGTGCCGTGGAAGTAGAAGTACGCAGGGCCGGGCTTGCTGCCCACCCAGATCTGCACCCGGGCGCCCGCCACCATCACGCTGCCGTCATTCAGCGCCGGACAGGTGCCTTTGACTTGCGGAAGCTTGTCGGCCGGCGGCTGCTTGGCATTCGGATCGCGCATCATCGCTCCCGCCATCCCGCCGCCGCCAGCTGCACCACCTCGAGGGGTTCCCGCGGCGCCGGCAGCGCCGGCCGAATTTCCGCCGGCGGGCGGCGGCATGACTGCACGCATGCCGACGGCACCACCGGTCATACCTGCTTGCGGTGGTGGCGGTGGCGGCGTGGGAGGCATGCTCACTGTTGGCGGTGCGTTGGCGCCAGCCGTCGGCCCGATCGGACTCGGGTTGGAGAACCCGTTGCCAGCCGCACCGCGCGCAGCAGCTCCGGCGATCACGACGCCACGCGGAGCCGATTCATTCGCCCCCTCGGCGCTACAACCGCAAATCACCAGCAAGCACGACAACCCAACGGCAGATCGCAACCAATGCATGATGACACAACATATCTCACGCATTGAAATCTGCGATCGTGCGATCGCGCCAAGCGACATCAGTAATTGGCAGCATTCATCCTTACTCATCGCGAAGCGCGCGTTCAGCGACAGCTCATGGTCGCGAAGCGCCGCGGTCCCCCCGGGCAGGCCTCAGTTGACCCCAGCACGCTCCAGCGGTACACGCGCTCATGCACCTGCGCATCTCCTTGCTCGCACTCGCGTTGCTGAGCTGCTCCTCTGGTCACGAGCCGGCGCCGGGCTCGGAGGAGTGCAAGTTCAAGGGCGGGCGCATCGAGCGGGATCTCACGCTCCATGCGTCCTGCGGTCCGTACACGATCAAGGGCGGCATCGACGTCCTCGAGAACGTTACGCTCACGTTGCAGCCCGGGGTCGAGCTGCGTTTCGGCGATGGCGATTGGCTCGAGATCTCGGCGGCCAGTACCCAGCACGGGCGGCTGATCGCGCGCGGCACGGCCTCACAGCCGATCGTGCTGACGTCCATCGAACCCGAGACTGCCAAGGAGAAGAGTTGGCTGGGTTTGTGGTTCGCGGCCGGGACGCGCGACAGCGTGCTGAGTCATGTGACGATCCGCGCTGCTGGAGGAAACAACACGTACCTCAAGCCGCCCCTGGTGCAGGGCTGTCTAACTATCACCGACGTCGCTGCGAATGCCCTCACGCTCGAGCACGTGAGGCTGAGCGGATGCAACAATGCCGGGGTGGTGTTGCGCGGCGCTGCGCCGAGCCTGCGCGACATCGACATCGACGACACCCCCGTGGGGTTCTTGCTGGACGGCTTGGATCTGACGGCTGTTCCGGACGATGTCAGGTATGAGCGTGTTCCCGCGCGTGTAGTTCAGGGGCGTTCGACGCTTTGAATCACTGGGTTTGGTCAGTGCTACATGTGCGCGGGTCGTTATACTGACTGGCCATCTGGGCTGGCTGTGGACATGTTCGTTGACGAGTACACTTAGATCCATGTTCGCCTTCGCGCGTTTCGCGTGGCGCCCCGTGATCTTCTGCTCGTTGCTCTCTGCTTGCTCCGCTCCGAAGCGCGAGCCGCCGCGGCCGGATGTGCCGGTCGAAGTGGACGCGGGTGATCCGCCGTCGATGCCAGTCGAGGTCCCGGACGCGGGGCTTCCGCCGGCAGCGACGGACGCAGCGAGTGAGGTTCCGCCGGCGAAAGACGCGGCGCCGAACCCGCCGCCACCTGACGCCGCGATGCCGCCGAGGGAGATGGAACCAGCACCGGGCATCGAGTCGACGCCGATGATGGATCAAGACGATGGCTGTGGGGACGTCGCCCCCGGCACCCTGGTCGAGATCCCCGTGGCGGCGCAGGCACTGGTGGCCGATCGCGTGCGGCACCGCCTGTACGCGGCGGTGGGCAGCGCTTCCAAGCTTCACTCGGATCACCTGGTCGCGATCGATCCAGCGCTCGGCGTGGTCAGCGCGTCGGTGCCGGTCGGTCCGGATCCGACGACGCTCGCGATCGCCGATGATGCTTCGACACTCTGGGTGGGTCTCGCGGGCCGGCACGAAGTGCGAAAGGTCGATCTGACCACGGCGGAGCCCACGCCCGGCACGCGCATCCCACTCACCGATCCGAGCGCCAGCGTGGTGGCACAAGACATGTCCGTGCTGCCCGGTGAGCCGAACGCCGTCGCCATCTCGCTGCACTACTCCGGCGTGAGTCCCTCGTATGCCGGCGCGATGATACTGGACGACGGCATCCCTCGGCCGACACCGGCCAGCAGCGTGCGCGGCCTCGATCTGTTGGTGGCGGGGCCGGAGGGTTACCTGTTCGGCATGAACCGGAGCACGCTGCCGTCGTTCTCCGTGGTGACGGTGGATTCCAGCGGCCCGACGGTCAGCGATGTGCGCAGCACGTTCGTCCGTGCGCCTGACAGCCCCTCGAGTCCGCCGTCCGAGCTGGTCTACGATCGCGACGGCTACGTGTACGCTGCCAGCGGCGACGTGATCGACGTGCGGGATCCGGCCCAGCCGCGCGTGGCCGGCCGCTTCGGGTTTTCCGGCGCGATCGCCGCGGTGCCGGGTTCCGACGTCGCGTTGATGCTCTCGGTCGAAGACGCGGGCGCGCTACGCCTGCGCCTGCTCGACACCGCGACCTTCGCGCAGCGCACGTCGAAGCGTGTTGCGGCGAGCAAGTCGTTCGAGGTGATCCGAGACGTATCGTACCTCGGGCCGCATTGCCTCGGCTTCATCCACGAGCGTCCGGGCGCCGCGACCTCGAGCGTGTACGTGTTGCACGAAGATCTCGCCGCGGGAGCCGCGCCCACGGTCGACCCCGTGCCTGTCGCACACGACGGAGTCACCGAGCTGCCGCTACCAGCTGCGGCGCTGGCCTTCGACGCGAAGCGTGGCTTGTTGTACGCGACGGTCCCCGGCGACGCAGGCGCGTATGCCAATCGACTCGTCAGCATCGATCCCAGCTCGGCGAAGGTGGTGCAATCGATCGAGCTCGGCTCGAACCCGGGCGCGCTCTCGTTGTCGGACGATGCAGCGAGCTTGTGGGTCAGCGTGACGGGTAGCTACGAGATCCGTCGTATCGACCTCGGCAGGCAGCCGCCGACGCTAACCGAGCGGCGCCTGCTGCCGCGGACGTCGTCGCCCGATCTCGCGATGGCCGCCGCCAGCTCGCTGCTGTTGCTACCCGGCAGCAGCGCGAGCCTGGCGCTGGCGCTCTACTTCACCGACGGGCGCAGCCCGCGTTTCGCCGGAGAGCTCGTGCTGGACGGCGACGATCCGCGCCCGAAGCAGATCACCAGCGCGGCGGATGGACCCTCGCTCCTTTTGCCCGGCCCGTCAGGCCACCTGCTCGGCGTCGGTGATCACGGGTTTTACAGCTCGGTGTTGGATGCCCAGGGGATCTCACAGCCGCAGATGCTGGGCGGGCTGCGCTTCGCGTACCCGTGTGGAGCTTACGACAGCGACGGATTCGTCTACTCCGCGTCGGGCGAAGTCCTGGATGCCCACGATCCCGGCGAGGTCAGCTTGCGCGGCACGTTCCCGCATCCCGGCGCCGTGCTGCCCATGCCCGACAGCGCGACCGTGTACATGGTATCCGTGAGCCCCGAGCATGCCGCATCTCCGCTGACCTTTCGAACGCTCGATACGAACAGCCTGAGCGAGGTCGGTGCCATGCCCCTCGGCAGCCCGGAGCTCTACGATCCCGTGTGCGAGCTCGTGCGGACCGGCCCGCGCAGCTTCGCGTTCATCGTGAAGATCGGGGGCACGAACGCACGCACGGCGTTGTACCTGGTCAAGAACGCGTTGTAGTCACAACGCGCGCGGATCCGGCCACGGCAGGAGCTCCGGATCGCGGAACAGCATCTTGTACATGTTGCCGGCGGCGGAGTTCAGCGGGCAGTTGGCGTTCACCGAGCGGAACAGGTTCGAGCCGACTCCGGCATCACAGCTGTTGAAGTAGGATTCGTAGGCGATGTCCGCCGCGTGCTGCTTGAACCAGCGGTGCATCCAGTAGATGAAGTGCGGGTTCTGGCCCGTCGTGTTGTAGTCCGACCTGGGCGCGACACCCCACTCGCCGATCGACATCTTCTTGCCGCGCGACTTGGCGAAGGCCAACAACCAGTTGAGTCCGTCGGGCTCGTTCGCGACGCGATCGAAGTCGGCCTGCGAGGTCGAAGACGGGGCGAGGTCGTAGTTGTCGATGCCGATGATGTCGACCACGTCGTCGCCGGGATAGCAATTGGTGCTCACGCCGCCACACAGCTTGCTCGGCGTGCCGTGCGAGTTGATCGTCCAATCGATCTGCACTCGTGGCGCGGTCGAACGGATGGCTTGCGCCGCGTGACGAAAGCAGTCGATCCACTGCCGCGTGTTGGTCGCCGCCCACGGCATGTAGTCGCCGTTGAACTCCCAGCCGATCCGCACGATCGTCGTCGGCCGCGCGTAGCGCACGATCAGCGTGCCGAAGTCGCGAAAATACTGGTCGAACTGGCCCGCGGCGCAGCCAGCCATATCCTGCGCGCGCCCATTCGGAACCATGCCTTGCGAGACGACCAACTCGCCGACGAAGCCTTTGAAATTGTCGAACAGCCAGCCGGAGCCGCGCGTCATGCTCTCCCAGCTGGTCCGATCGGTGTACACGACCGCGATGTCCACGGGACGGCCGCGCCAGTCGCCGAACGCTTCGACCGACGTGCGGTCGATCCGGGGGTCGCCGTTGATGCCCGAGCGGCTGAGCGGCCAGGGACCGGCGGGCCAGCTGGCCTGGCCGGACGCAGATTGGCTGACGCACGACAAGGCGAGACAGAGCGCGGTAACGCCGCTCCAGGCGGCGGGCGGCATGATGTTGAGGGTCCCTCTCGACATTCTCTCTCCGGCCGACCTAAAGCGGCGTGCGCTTGTAGCCTGGCGTGGCTTCGTCGCGGAGCGAGAACGTCGAGTGCCGCGCGAACGTTCGGTGTTCGACGCCGGAGCGCCTCACGCCTTTCGAAATCGGAGAGACCCATCCGAAAGCCGGAGAACGACCTGTTCCCAACTCGGGATCGACGCGCGCCGCGAACCATGAAGCGTCGCTGCATCGCCGAGAAGGAAATCTCGTTTGATGGACCAAGCTGCGCCTTGTAGAACCATCGACATGTGTCAGCTCCAGCGGAAGATTGGCGTGGCGGCGATTGCACTCGGTCTGTCCGTGCTGGTCAGCTGCGCGTCCGAGTCGGGAGGCAAACCCGAACGCGAGCGCGCGCCCGAGCGCGACGGGCGCCCTGGGCTCTGCGCGCGCGATCGCGACGACGCAGTCCGCGACGTGTTCTGCGCGCCATCAGCGCCCCGGATCCGCAGCCTCGAGGACCTGCAGGAGCACCTCGCACTGCAGCCGGACCAGCAATTCTATTCGGCCGAGGGAGAGACACTCGGAGGCGACAAGTTCGTCACGCTGCTCGGTCACTCCACCGCGCTCTCCGGTCACCTCGTCTCGCCGATCAATCCGCGGTTGCTGGTGCTCGGGAGCGGCACGTTCATGGCGTTCCAGCGCGGCGTGCAGAAGGTGGAAGTGATCGCCTCTGCGCGCGACGCGGGCTTCCTCAACTTCTACCTCATCGAGTTCGAGCAGGCATGCAATCGCCGCAGCGAGGGCTGTACGTCCGGAGATCTATACACGCCGCGCATCGAGCGCGACTGGCTGTCGGTGAGCGTGCGAGACGACGAAGATCTCAAGAACACGCCTGCGGATTGCCGGCAGTGTCATCAGCGGGCGAGCGAGACTCCCAGGTTCCTGATGCGTGAGCTGAACAATCCCTGGACGCACTTCATACAGCCCCCGCCTGCCAACCCCGACCAGTTCGTGGGGCCCGGTGTCCAGGGTAAGGACCTGCTGGACGACTACACGCGCGCCAAGGGCGACGAACGCTACGGCGGCTTCGCGCTCCAGAGGTTGGTCCCGCTCGCGCCGTTCTTGCTCGAGACGCTGGTGGGCCCGGATCAACCGGTGCTGTTCGATGCGCCCGGCATCGAGAACGAGCGCTGGCCGTATCGTTCCGACAGCGGCTACGCGCGCGAGGCCGGCCGGAGTCCGACCTGGGAAGCGGCCTATGAAGCGTTCAAGCGCGGCGAACAGCCGGCGTTGCCGTACATCGAGCCGCGTCCCACGGACCCCGACAAACACGCGCAGCACAGCGAAGCCTACGCGCGCTACCGAGCGGGCGAGATCAGCGAGGATGAGTTGCCGGACATCAGCGACATCTTCCCGGATGATCCGTCAGTGCGCGCGCGCATCGGTCTGCAAACCGAGCCTGATGCATCGGCGGTGGAAGCGTTGATCCAGGCGTGCGGCGGCTGCCACAACGACGTGCTCGATCAAGAGATCTCGCGCGCGCGCTTCAACGTTGATCTCTGGCGACACGATCCCGCGGAGATCGCGGTCGCGATCGAACGGCTCGAGCGCTCTGCCACGGATCCCGGCGTGATGCCACCCGCAGAGGCGCGCCAACTCGACCCGCGCGTGCGCCAAACCTTGCTCGAGTACCTGCGCAGTGATCCGCTGTCTGGGACACCGGATCCGCGCCTCGAGCGCGCGGCTGAGCTCGGCATGTCGGGCGGTGCCAACCGCAGGTCAATGCCGCGATAACTACGCTCCCTGCTCGAGGTAGGTCCGTGGCCTGTATTGGGCAAAGTTACTGCAGCTGCAGGCGGCGGCCCGTGGCATGTTCGATGCATGGTGACCGTTTAGGGTCGGGGGTATGTAGGACAGAACGACCGCGATGTTACTGGTAAGTGTCAGATGATGGTTGTCGAGAACGCTTTCGAGGAATAAGTTGGTCTCGTCTCGGAGTTGAATCAGCGAGCTGACGACAGTTCTCCCAACTCGGCTGTGTCGTGGTCCAGCGGGCCCCCAGCAAAAAAACAAAACCGGAGCGTGCGTCGTCGGGTCGGAGTTCGAGCGGAAGGAGGCAGCTCACATTCGAAATCACGCATCGAAAAATGTGCAGTGCGGGCTGCTGGCCTCGCAGACGTAATCGAAACAGACGCTCCTCCCATCGACCGTAGAAGTACGCAGCAAGTCGGTCAAACCTTCCAGGAGCGTGCACCGGCCAGGCTCGACGAACTAACTCGGGACCGCATCGTCATTATTGGGCGACACGGTCCCGAGTGCTTTTAAGGCCGGCCGAGGTATGTTCGGCCGCGATGACCGACATCTTCTCTGATCTTCAGGGCAAATCCGCCCTGATCACCGGCGCTTCCACGGGCCTGGGCCGCCACTTCGCAAGTCTGCTCGCCGCGCGCGGGGTACGCGTCGCCATCGGCGCGCGCCGGCGTGCCTCGCTGGAGGAGGCAGCGCGTGCGATCGGCCAGGCCGGAGGGCAGGCGCTACCGCTGGAGCTCGACGTGACCGACGCCGCCTCGGTGCGCGCGGCCGTGGGCGCTGCGCAGGAGCGCTTCGGCGGCATCGACATCTTGATCAACAACGCGGGCGTGAGCGTGAACGGGCCCGCGATCGAACAGTCGCCGGAAGACTGGGATCGCGTGTTGGACACCAACCTCAAAGGCGCGTTCCTGATGTCGACCGAGGTGGCGAGACAGCTGCGCGAACGCAAGCGTCCCGGCAGCATCGTCAACATCGCGTCCGTGCTCGCCTTCCGCCAGGCGTCTCACGTGGCAGCGTACGCCGCCTCGAAGGCGGGACTCGTGCAGTTGACGAAGGAGCTGGCGCTCGAGCTCGCCCGCCATCAGATCCGCGTCAACGCGCTCGCGCCGGGCTACATCTTGACCGACCTCAACCGTCACTTCTTCGAGAGCGACCCCGGTCAGCAGTTGATACGCAGGATCCCGCAGCGCCGGTTGGGCAACGTCGAAGACCTGGATGCGCCGCTCCTGCTGCTGGCGTCCGATGCCTCGCGATTCATGACGGGTTCGGTGATCGCAGTCGACGGCGGCTACATGGTGGGATCGCTCGGCTGAAACGTGCGATGCCATCGCGGATCTCTAGTACCCTGTCCACATGCGAAGCTTTGGGGATGTCAGGGTGGAGTGGGGAAACGACTTCGTGGCCAGCGTCGAGATCGATCGCGGGCCGGACAACTACTTCGATCGCAAGTTGATCGCGTCGCTGGCGGAGGCGCTCGAGGCGCTGGATGCCGAGCACGACGTGCGGGCGATCGTCTTGTGCTCGGCCGGCAAGCACTTCTGCGCCGGCGCCAACTTTCGCTCGCGCGTGCTCGAGACCGAGAGCGGCCGGCACCTGTACGACGAGGCCGCTCGCCTGTTTCGCACGCGCAAGCCGCTGGTGGCCGCGATCCAGGGCGGCGCGATCGGCGGCGGGCTCGGCCTCGCGCTGGTGGCGGACTTTCGCGTCGCGGCGCCCGAGGCGCGCTTCGCGGCCAACTTCGCGCGCCTGGGCTTTCACCACGGCTTCGGCCTGTCGGTCACCTTGCCGGCGCTGATCGGCGAGCAGCGGGCGCTCGAGTTGCTGTACACGGGCCGGCGCGTCCCTGGCGAGGAGGCGTTGCGACTCGGGTTGTGCGACCGGCTGGCACCGCTGGCCGAGGTCCGCGGCTACGCGCGCTCGCTGGCAGGGGAGATCGCTGCTTCGGGTCCGCTGGCGGTCGAGGCGATCCGCACCACGCAGCGCGGGGATCTGGCAGACCGCGTGGTGCGAGCGATGGCGCGCGAGCGAGCGGAACAAGATCGCCTGCGCGATACCGACGATTTTCACGAGGGTATCGCCGCGATGGCCGCGCGCCGCGCGCCGAGCTTTCAGCGGCGCTGAACGCTCACTTCGAGGGGTCCACCACGTGGCCCGAGAACAGCACCGCGCCGTTCGCGTCGCGGATGAAGAACAGGAACGGCCGGTCGACCGTAAACGGGATCGGTTGGTCCACCGGTGCAGAGGTGGTGCCCACGATGACGCCCGTGGCTGCGGCCGCCTCGGTGCCGTTCTCGTCCACCGCGATGAAGGCCTTTTGCACCACGTCGGAGATGCTGAGCGGGATGCCGGTGGCGATGCCGGACAGATCAGCGCTGTCGGTGAAGGCTTGCTTCATGCCGAGCGCCTTGAGGCCGTCGGTCAAGCGGAAGCTACCGACCGTCATCTTGAACTTGGGCAGGCTCACGTTCAGCAACGTGGGCGAGAGGTTCGAGACCGCTTGCTCGAGCCAGGCAGCCGAGACCTGAGCGCGGATCGTCTCGAACTCGCCGGCCGCCGGCAGCACGATCGTCATGCGCAGCTTTTCGCCTTCGTACGGCAGCTCGGCGAGCGCGAACTTGTCGCCGGCGCGATATTGCAGGCGTAGCCCGCCATTCATCGTCGGCACCTGGACGCTCGCGCCTGCCAGGGTCTTGAAGGCCGCGTCGTGCGTGTATCCGGACACGAACGGCGTGAGCCACGAACCGTAGAAGTACAGCGCGTTGACCAGCACCAGGCGGGTCGCCTGGTCGATCGAGCCCATCGGCAGCAGATCCTGGATCTTGTCCTTGGTTTGCTCCTCCACCCAGGCGTTGATCCCCATGCGTGCGGGCTCGTAGGCATGAATGAAGTCGACGGTCCGCACCCCGCTGTCGTACTCGCGGCCGAGCACCTCGAGGAATGGAGCCTGCAACGTGACGCTGCGATCCACGAAGATCGAGTCGGCGATGTTGAGCTCGATCTTGTGCTCGTTGCCGCCGGACATCGGCCGGCTCGTCACGCGCGACGCGAGCTCGCGCGCCAGGCGATTGTTGGCGGTGTGGAACACACCGGCTGCGAACGTGTCGCCGAGTACGCTCTTCATCTCGCTCGCCGTCTGACCTTTGGCTCCGGCGTACGTCATGGAGAGCGCGATGGTGGCGCTGAGAGGTGAGTAGATCAGGTTGCTCTGCTTGTACTCACCGCCCGCGACCTGTTGGCCCAGGTCGAGTCCGAACTTGTTGATGTGCGAGATGAAGCTGGCGTAGTCGCTGTCTGCGATCGACGGCGCGCTGTTCGCGGCGACCGAGGAGCGTTGCAGGCCCATGTCGCCGGTGGCTGGTGGTGGCGTCGTCTTCGAGCCAGCAGCGCCTGCGGCTCCCGCCATCGCCCCCGCTGCGCCCGCGGTGCCGCCTTTGCCTGCTTGCGCAGGAGGCTTCGGTGCGCTCGTGCCGGCAGCAGCGGCCGGTTTCTCGATCGGGGCCGAACCGGCCGTGGCAGCAGGCGGCTGCGTCGGCTGCGCCGGTGCTTCGGCGCCGGCCGTCGGCATCACCGCTTCGGGCTTCATCCCATCCGTACCCCCGCAGGCGAAAGCGGCGAGGGCGAACGTGGTAACCATGACTCGCGACATCGAGGTCTCCTCAGTGCTGGAACCAGCGCTCCGAGCAGAATCCGTGCCGCAGCGGAAATCCTGGAAGACCCGCGGTTTCTCGGGGCGGCGCGTGACAGGTTGTGCCACGGCCGCCGCTGGCGCGCACGGGTTGTCATGGGGACCCGGGCGCGCGCTGCTGTCAGCGGCGAATCTTGCGCTCTTCCATCAGCCCGAGCAGGGCCTTGGCGATCCTGTCGTTGGCCGCGGCGGTCGGGTGGATGCCATCGACCAGGCTGCCCATCACCAACTCCGTCGTGGCCAGGCTGTGGCAGTTGATCTTGCCGCTGAGGCAGATCGGAGCCGGGTCGACCATCTTCGGCCGGGTCGTGGTCGGCGCCGTGCCAGCGTCCGCTGAGTAGTTGATCAGGATCACGTCCTTGACGCCGTCAGCGGCCATCTGCGTCCACAGCTTGTCCCACGCCATGATGAGCTCTTTGACCGCCGCCTCGCAGCGCTCGGCCGTGCTGCACGAGTTGGAGAACATGATGTCGTTGCCGCCGCCGGTCATGATCGCGGTCAGGATCTTGGGATTCGAGCGCTTGGCCGACGTGTATTGCCCCGGGATCTGTCCGCTGAGCAGCGTGGTGCCGGAGAGCGCGTAGTGTCGGTAGCGCGTGCCTGCGCGATCGAGGCCGGCCTGGATGCCGCCGCCGCCCAGCGCGTAGTCCATCCAGGAGTCGCCGATGGTGATCACGTCGCTGCCGTCGCCCTTGCCGAGATCTTCGCGCGTCATCCATGCGGGGACCGCGGTCGAGCCTGCGGCACCGGCCTGGCCTTCCATGCCGCCGCCCGCACCCGCCGCGCTGCCCGACGATCCCGCGGCTGCGCCGCTCGCACCGGCGTCACCGCCCGCGCCTGCACCTGCAGCGGGAGTGTCTTCGCCGCCCGTACCGGCCGCAGGCGTGGGCGAGCTCGAGCCCGCCTTGTCGCCGCTCGATCCCGCGGCCGAGCTGCCTGCTTTCGGCGTGCTGGGCGCGCCGGCCTGCGTGCTGGTCGAGCCACCGGTACCTGCGCTCGCTACCGCCGTCTCGCCTGCAGCTGATGGCGTCATGCCGGCAGTCGCGCCCGGCTCACCGCCGATGGGTTGCATGCTCTGCGAATCGCTGCATGCCGCTGCCAGCGGCAGCGACCCCAAGACCAGAAGACCCACGCTGATTCGCCGACGCATTGCGCTCCTCCTCGTGACGAGTCAGAGAGCAGATACGTGACGTCTCTCGCCAAGTCCACTGCTCGCGGGCGGAATCGAGTGACAGATCTCGAGTGTCATTCGCTGGATGAGTCAGCGAACAATCGATGCGTGCTCAAACTGCGGTGTCGGATAGATTGAGACAAACTTCGAAAGTATTCGGGGCTACATCCGGCACATCACCCACTCGTACAGCTGCTCTCGTTCGGCCTGCGAGAGGCTGAGACCGCTGGACGGCGGAGGCATGGCGCCGGCTCGCACCAGGTTGACCGCTGCATCGCCGGACGCGTCGGCCGCGGCAGCGCTGTCGAAGTTCACGGAGGCCGGCGCGCCGTTGCGCTCCGCGCCGACCCTGGTCGACGCATGGCAGTGTGCACACTTGGCGAACGCGCTGACCTGCGTGAACGTCGGTATGTTGCCCGCGCAATCGTCATTCGCAGGGGTGAGCGGTGCGGCCGTGTCGCCGTAGCCTCCGTATTCTCCGCCACCTCCGCTGTATGGCGCCGAGTTGTTGGGCTCGGGCGCACAGGCGAAGGCGACCAGCGCGAGCAGCGTGGTGCAGACGAGTCTCGTGGACATGTCGACCGGCCTTTCGTTCGAGAGCTGTCAGTGCACCACCCGCAACCCGGCGCGCGGTGCCGGGGCGGAGTGGGCTGCAGGCCGCCAGCTGGCGCGCTGGATGTCCTCGGAGCGCGCGGCGAGTGAACCGCTGAGCATGGCCGGCACGATGAACGGAATGCAGATCAGTGCGACCGGTGCCAGCAGCAACAACATCGGCAGCACGGCGAGCGCGATGAAGGGCGGCAGCAGGAGTACCGTGGCGATGGTTGCGGTGACGCGCAGCAAGCCCCGCGACCGTGCCCCGTCTCGAATGTCGTCTCGATTCATCTCGACCTCCGATCTGTGTGTCTGACTGTCACTGGTTCCCGAACGAAACTGGATCGAACGCGCGCCAGGCGCGGTCGTTGTGGCCCTCGGTGGAGCCGGCCGTGAGATCTTCGCTGAAGTAGTAGAGCGGCCAGCCGCGGTAGGTGAGCTGCAGTAGCGCGTCGGGCCTGACCAACACGCGCAGCTCCTGTGGATCGATCCCCACGGGCAAGGCCGAGGTGCGAACCGCGGCCGATGCGGGGAAGATCGGACGCTTCTGCAGGCAATCGCCATCGCAGCTCGACACGGCCTCGCTCGTGTCCGTACTCGGTTGATCGTCGAGACACACGTAGAGCGTGCGTCCGAAGCCGTCGGTCAGAAACGCGCTGCTGAGCCCATCGCCTTCGGGCGCGAACGTGCGCGCAGTGGCCATGAACGCGAGGTAGTCGCGCGCCAGGAACCAACGCCCGTCGACGCCATCGCCCGTCGTCACGTGCAGGCCGGCTTCGATCGCCCGGTAGTACAAGGGGTGACCCTTGTATGTGGTTTGCCAGGCCCCGTCCTGACGATGAAAACGTGACACTTCCTTCGGGTCTAGGTCGGCACCGGGATGGGCGACTTCGACGTCGAACGCGGGCCACGCGTGTGCGCAGTCGTAGAGGCATGCGCTCTCCTTGGCGCCCGCGACGTCAGAGGCGAACATGTAGAGCGCCTGGCCGAGCTCGTCGCTCAGGTAGCGACTCGAGTCTGTTGCCTGGGAGAGCCGGAGGTTGGGTTTTTGAGTGGGGCGCGCGGGCGGTGGTTGGGTGGCTTCGGGTTGCGGAGTCGCCGGCATGGGAGCTTCCTTGACTTCTTCGGGCATGCCGGCGGGCGGTGGGGGCTTGGATTCGGGGGCGGGCGCGGACGCGCGCTCGGGCTCGGGTTCAGGGGGGATGGGGTGGGTCTGGACGCGGAGCTCTTCACCGCCGGAATCCATGTAACCGCTGCAGCCGCTGATGGCTGCAAGGACTGAGAGCGCTGTCACTCCAGCGACTACGACTATGCGCATGACGGCTCAGAGCTTGACGCCCGCTCCGAGTGACAACGACAGGTACTGATCGGTGGCGCCGCCGGCGGCGTACTTGTCGTCGGGACGCGGGTTGAAGTCGAAGAAGCTGACCTGGTAGGTCGCCGCGACGCGCGCGAAGATGCTCGAGGTCAGGTTGTACGACGCGGCCGTGGACACCTCGAGGCCGGTCGCGGTCGCGCGCGGAAACCAGCGGCCCATGTCGCCGGCCGAGAGGTACGCCAACCAGGCGGCATCCAGGGCGAGGCCGAACGAGTCGCTGAGCGCGAACTCGCCGCCGGCGCCGGTGCGGATCATGCGGTAGTCGACGCTCGGCGACGGTACGCTCACGTCCTCGCTCTCCGAGGAGATGTTGACGCGGTTCATGGCGTAGCCCGAGAACGCGGAGACGTACTGTCGGCCAACGGGCACTCGGGCGCGCAGGCCGAAGTGGTAGGCGTCGTAGCGCGAGCTGAATTTGTGTCCTGCACGGTCCACCGTCGGTGCGCCGAGCGCGAATTGTGCGCGTACGTCCAGGCCGAACCAGGATGCCCAGCCGTCGGTGACCAGGCGCGCCGGATGAAACTGGACGTTTAGATCCAGCATCGGTGCGCCGGGCAGTTGATAGTCGCCGAGCGACGACGTGATCGGGCTATCGTACGAGAGGTTGCGGTACGGGCTGCCCAGGCCGAGGTACGCGCGCAGAGATTCCCCCTTGTTCGAGCTCGGGTCTTTGCCTTCGTCGTAGTCCGCGTCGACCGCCGCGAGAGCGCTGCGCGAAGGCTCGCTGTCGGGCTCGGCCTTGCTGTCTTCAGCGAGAGGCTCGCTCGGAGCGGCGGCCTCGGCCGCGGGCGCCGGCGCCTCGGCCTCCGCCGGAGTCACGACCATGTCTGCCGGTGACGGAGGTGGTGCCGCGGTCGCAGCGGCCGCGACTGCGGCGCTCGCCACGATCGTTCCGTCCGTCGGCGCCGGAGCCGCTGCGTGCATGATCGCGCTGCGCGACTTGCGCCACAGGCGGTCGTGGATCTCGATGCTGAGCTTGGACACGGTCTTCGCCTGGAGCCGCGCGCGGCCGACCAGCAGGTGCTGCGCGCCGTCGAAGACCGCGACCGTCAGCTTCAGCTTGCCGCTGCGCTTCTGCACCACGCCGGTCATCCAGGCCGAGAGCGAGAGCTCGCGGGCGAGCGCGATGCGTCCCTCGGGCGAGAACGGGTCGACTCCCAGCTTCTCGGAGGCTGCCTCGATCTGACCCTTGGAGACGATCGTCAAGCCCGACTGACGCTCCAGGAGGTTCACCACGTCGTCGCGAATTACCTCGGCATTGGGTCCGTAGAAGTCGTGAACCGTGACTCGTCTGTCGGCGTGAGCCTGGGATGCGACGAGCGTGCAGACTGCTACGATCAAAGCGCTGATGATATTGCGAATCATGGTGTCCTCCAGGAGCGTCAGGGTTTGGGCTTTGGGCTAACGGCGCTGACCGCCGCTGCCTCCGCTCGGGGAGCCGCTGCTGCCAGCTGCACCGCTCGCGCCGCTGGATCCGCTGCTACCCGCGCTGCCGGGGTTGTTGTTGTCGTTCGCGCCGACGCGATCGCCGGCCGCGTTGACCTGCAGCTGCTCACCCAGGCCGAGCGCCTCGATCAAATCGCCGATGATGGACTCGAACGAGTCGCGCTGGATGCCGCCGCCCTTCGTGCGCAGCGTGACGATCTCCGGCGGGAAGGCCTGCGGCGAAGCGTCGATCGAGCGCTGCAGATCGGCCGACTTGAGTCCGACGACCGAGGCCACACCGTTGAGATCGATGATGCCGAGGTGGGTGTCATCCAGCGCGTGCATGCTGGTGTTGGTCACCTTGGTGATGCTCAGAGCCGAGCGCGCGCTGCGATAACGGTTCTGATCCTCGTCGAACGCGGCCTGCAGTTCGTTGCGCGAGACGTAGATGGCCAGGACCTTCTCGATCTCCTGGGCGTTGGCGCCGGCAGACAGCTGGAAGTCGCGAATCTCGTCGTACTTCGGCAGCTGCCCGTCGCTCTGGTGACAGTTCATGCAGGACAGGCCCGCTTCCACCGCTCCGTCGCGTGATGCTGGATCCTGCACGACGTTGTTGGGCGCCTTGTCCAGGCGCGTGCCGGCCGCGTTGGCGACGAAGTAGCCCTGCAGGCCGTTCTCGAGGTTGAAGATCATCTCGCCGCCGTCCTCCTGGAAGTCGAGCGGGTGGGCGAAGATGTTCTTGTCGTCGAGGTTGCTGGAGAAGTCGTAGCTCAACCAGAGCGCGCCGCGGTTGCCGCCGAGCTCGTGCCGCTCGATCACGCGGTTGTTCTGCGACGGACCGGCGTTGGCGAAGCCGGAACGCAGGACCTGCTCCGTGTCGATGTTCCGCTGGACGTCGACGCCCAGCTGTTGCTCGAGTCCCTGCAGCGTGTCAGGCAGCTCGAGCAGCGAGTAGTACAGCGGTGGACGGCTGGCGTGCGACAGGAACCAGTCGCCCTGGATCATCGGGATCTGCGTGTTGGTCTCCTGGCGGATCTGATCGGCCGAGACCTCGTCGAACGGATACAGGCGCGAGTCCTGATCGTAGATCACCGCGTACGGGTACTGGTCCTCGAGCTCGTTCCAGGTCCGGTCGTCCCACAGGTAGTCGCGCAGGTCGATGCGGAAAAGCAGCTTGTCCTTGTCGATCGCTTCGGGTGCTACCACCGTGCGGCCGCGCGACAGGCTGTTGATCAGGAACGAGACCGCCTCGCGGTACACCTGCAGCTGATCGCCGGAGATGCCCGCGTTGGACAGTGACGAGAGGTCGAAGTAGCGCATGCGCTCGCGGTCGACCGGGTTCGAGATCGAGCGCAGATCGTCGAGCACCAACCGCAGGCGCGTGTCGATGCTCATGAACGCGAGCGCCTGTCCGCTGGGCGCGCTGAAGTCCTCGGCGCCGCAGTTGATCCACTCCTTGATCGCCGCGATGTCCGCGGCGCCCGGTCGTTTCTTCACGTCCGACGGCGGCATACTGCCCGCCGAGATGCGTTTGTAGATGATCGACATGTCGGGCTGGTTCGGCACCACCTTGCCGCTCGTCAGCAGCGCATCTACTTCGAGGATGGTGTTGAAGCCGGCCTTGGGCATCGCCACGTTGCCGTGGCAGCTGCTGCAGTATGTGGTCAGCGTGGCCTGGGCCTTTTGCGGCGCCGTGGAGCACGCTGTCGCCGCCGGGTCGTTGTTGGCCGGCGGGTTGTTGTTCGCCGGTGGGTCGTTGACCTGCGGGGGGGTGTTGTTGCCGTTGTTGGCGGGTGGTTTGGTCGGGTCCGCCTGCGCGGGCGGATCGGTGTTGGTCTTCGGAGCTCCGGGGTCCGCCCACGGCATGCTCGGCGGTGCCGGAGTGCCGTCGGCGTCCTTCGGGTTCTCCTCCTGAACCGGCGCCTGGGGGCCCTCTCCGACGAACGCTTCGCAAGCTGCCAAGCAGAGCGTCGCAAGGAGCAGGGGTGCGACAGTGTACGTAGTCGTGATGCGATCTCTTGCTGTTCGGTCGGTCATCGAAAAAGTCCTCCCTGCGAAGCTCTTCGTTCGCAGCAAACAGGCAGAGAGCAATCGATGTACCAAGCGCGCAGAGCCGTGGTTTTTGCGGGGATCGGGCGCTATCGCAGCGTAATCGCACGCGCTCGGGGCGTGCGCTGTTGGTTTCCACCTACAGGATCAACGCCGCTGACAGCTGCAGAGCGCGTTGCAGCTGGGGGCGGCACTTCCCTCCGCCGCGCGTTGCTGGCAGTCTAACGGCGAACTGAGCGAGCTCAAACGCGAGCGTCGAGGCACTCTGTAACCGTGGTAGCAATGCGCGAAGACGAGCAAACAATCGAGGCCCTGATTCGCCCCAGCCGGCCGCTGAGCCGGGTCGCAGTGCGAGTGATCGATGGCAAGGGCGTCGGCCAGTCCGCCGAGCTGCTGCCAGGTCAGCCGGTCAGCATCGGCAAATCACCTGACAATCAGCTTCACCTCGACGACATGACAGTCAGTCGCTACCATGTCGAGCTCACGCTCCGACGTGGTGACATCGAGGTCCGCGACCTCGAGAGCATGAACGGCACGTTCATCGGCGAAGTGCGCGTGGCACGCGCGCTCGTGCGGCCCGGCACCAAGCTCACGATCGGCGCGAATACGGTTCTGCTGAGCGCCGAGATCAACGGCGGCTCGCCTTCGATTCGCCCGGAGCCCGAGGATCTCCCCGAGTTGCCCGGCGTGATCGCCAAGAGCCCGGCGATGCGCAAGGTGGTCGAGAAGATCGGCCGGCTCGCGGGTAGCAACGTCAGCGTGCTGCTGCACGGCGAGACCGGCACGGGCAAGGAAGTCCTGGCGCGTTCGCTCCACGAGCTGAGCCCGCGCCGCAACGGTCCGTTCGAGGTGGTCGATTGCGGCTCGATGGCGCCCACGCTGATCGCCTCGGAGCTGTTCGGCCACGAGCGCGGCGCCTTCACCGGCGCACACGGTGAGCATGCCGGAGCCTTCGAGCGCGCGCACGGCGGCACGGTGTTTCTCGATGAAATTGGCGAGTTGCCGATCGACTTGCAGCCCATGTTGCTCGGCGTGCTCGAGCGCCGGCGCTTCAAGCGCGTGGGCGGCGTGAAGGAGCGTCGAGTCGACGTGCGCGTGATCGCGGCCACACACCGCGACCTGCGCAGCGCGACGAACGTCGGCACATTCCGCGCAGACCTCTACTTCCGTTTGGCAGTCGCGCGCGTCGAGATCCCACCGCTGCGCGAACGGCCCGAAGATATCCCCGCGCTGGTACGCCGCTTCGCCGAAGAGCTGAGCGGCGACCCCGGCGTACAGCCCTTCGATCGCCAGACGCTCACCGCCCTCGAGTCACATCCCTGGAGCGGCAACGTGCGCGAGCTACGCAACGTCGTCGAGAGCGCAGTCGCCCTGGGCTCAGTGGTGCTCGAGGGCGATGACGCGAGCGATGGCCCGCTGCTGCCCAGCATGCTGGGCAATTCCACCGACGAGGCCGGCGAAAACCTCCTGGCATTGCCCTACCGCGAAGCCCGCGCGCGCGCAGTGACCGCCTTCGAACAACGTTACCTCAGCCAGCTCACGGAAGCCTGCGGCGGCAACGCCTCCGAGGCAGCGCGCCGTGCCAAGATGGACCGCCCCTACCTCCTCGGTCTCCTGCGCAAGCACGGCCTGCGCTAGAAGAAGAGGAGATGAGTTAACAGGAGGGCGGGAAGCCGGGAAGGCGAGACGAGATTTGTGCTGCCGCGGGCTCGCAAAGGGGTCTGTGCGAGCCCGCGGTAGCAAATAGATCTCGCCTCCCGGCTTCCCGACTTCCTGTTAAATCCCTCTGCCTCTCGGGCGCGGCTTAGTCGGTAAACCGGATGCGGTTGGAGACCTTGCGGGTCCAGCTGGGCTTGGTTTGCTTCGGGGAGCGCCAGGTGCTTCGGCGGCTCGCGTAGAGCTTCGCGTCCTTGCGCGTGGCGCGGGTGGTGGCGACCCGGGGGGCGCGGTCGTTGGCTGGTTGTGAGGCTGTCAGGATCTGATTGTCGACTGGTTCTGTCAGGTCGCAGTCGTGGTCGGCCTCGACGGGGACGGCTGGAGCGGGCTCTGGCTCGGGGGGTGGCGGCAGAGGAGGAAAACGTACGCCGCTCATGGCTGCAGGCGGCTGGACCGGGGCAGGGGGCTCGGGTTGGGCTTCGGTCTCGGCTTGCGGGGAGGGCGAGAGCAGGATGCCCAAGAACACGCCGCACACCAGGCAGACCGAGCCGAGCGTGGCTGGGCTGAAGCTGCGCTGGGGCGCTCGTTGCTCCGGTGGACGCGCGGACGCTGGTGCAACGCGCAACGTGTCGATCGCCGACTGCGGCAAGAGCACGGGCATGATGTGGAACATGTGCTCTTCGATGACCTGAGCCGGCAGCACCACCACGGCGTTGCTGTCCGACGCGGGCTCTTCGATCAGCGCCGGTAGCGAGCTACTCGCGGGCGCGAGCGCCTGAATCTCTGCGCGCACCTGGGCCAGCGCGGCCATGGCCGGCGCCTGGTCGCTATTGCGTAGCGCAATCGTGGGCTCGCCGTCTTCATCGGCCGGGCGCAGGTCGACTACGCCGTTCTCATCGACGGGGAGGTCGGGCGGGACGTACTCGTCGTCGAGCACCGCGATCGCAGAGTCGATCGCCTCGCCGCTGAAGGCTGCAAGACCTGGATTCTCGGCGGTCAGATCCTCGAGCTTCCAGGTGTTCGTGCCGTCGGCCTTGACCTCGAGCTCCCCGGCGACTTCGCTCGGCCAGTTGGCACGCCGCTTGTCCAACTCGTCTCCGAGCATCGTGCGCAGCAGCCCTGCGACCATGGGTGCGTCGAGCTTGACCGCCGCAGGATCGGCGCGCAGCAGCGCGGCCCGGAACTGAAATGCACTATCGAAGCGCTCGCTCGCCTCACAGGCGATCGCCTTGAGCACCACGCGATCCAGCGAGGGAGTCGAGTGTGCCGAGTACTTGCTCGGTGGCGGCGGATTCTCGCGCGTCGCCCAGTCGCGCTCGTCGTCGAAACGCTGGCAGCGCAACAGGTTTCGGCCCGCCAGCATCTCCCACAACATCACGCCGAGCGCGTACACATCGGTGCGGCGGTCGGCGCGTTCCAGGCGCAGCTGCTCCGGCGACATGTAGCGCAGCTTGCCGAGCACCGCGCGTCCCCCCGAACGGTGGTCGGTGGATTGGCTCTTGGCGATGCCGAAGTCGATCAACTTGACGTGCCCGGTATGGCCGATCAGCACGTTTTGCGGACTGACGTCGCGGTGCACGATGTCGAGTGGCTCGCCCCGCTCGTTCTTGGCCTCGTGCGCCGCGTGCAGGGCCTCTGCAATCTGCGCCGCCAGCCAGACGCACAGCTTCGGCCGCAGCCGTAAGCGGCGCTCGGTCAGGCGCGCCAGCAGCTCGGCCAGCGATACGCCGTGCACGTACTCCATGGCGATGAAGTAACTGCCGCCGTACCTGCCCACCTCCTCCACGTTCACCACGTTGGGGTGGGCGACGTGTGCGGAGATGCGCGCCTCGTCCAGAAACAGCTTGACGATGTTCTCGTCTTCGCTGAGATGCTGGTGCACGACCTTGAGCGTCACCAGACGGCTGAAGCCGCCGACTCCACGCCGTCGAGCGAGGTACAGCCGCGCCATGCCGCCGGACCCGAGAGGCGCGATGACTTCGCAGTCTCTTACTTTGTCGCCCGGTGAAAGCATGCCTGGCGCCCGCTGAGAAATCCCTCGCACATCGACCGTATGAACCCGCTACGCGCCGCAGAGGTCCATTTTGTTCGTACCTGGCCAACACAGGCATCCCAAGTGTTGGCCGGACCAAACACGCTGATCGCGAGAATCGTTCGAGAATGATCAGAACTTGAACGAGTGCTCGAGTGTGGCGAGCGCGCTCACTTCTTGCGCCACCACCGGACTGCGCACAGCACCCAGACGGCTACGAACCAGACACTGAACGCCGGACGTGGTGTCGGGCCGCTGCTCACGCGGCAGCCGCAACCGCCGCTGTCAGCTGCAGGCGACTTCTGCTCATCACTGCCAGCGTCCGCCTGCTTGGTTCGTTGCGCCTGCACCTTCTTCCCCGGCTTCGGCGCGGCCTGGGAGCCCCGGTCTGGCTCGGACTCGGGCTCCATCTCCGGCTCCATGCGAGGCGTCTGGCAGGAGCTGCTGCAGCCCGGTGTTTCATCGCACGCTTCGCCCTCGTCCTTCACGCCGTCTCCGCAGCGCGGCTTCACACAATCGGGCCGGCAAGCGTTCGGCGCGGTCGCGCTGTTTTTGGTGCCGTCGTCGCAGCTCTCTTTGGCATCGATGACGCCGTCGCCGCAGCGCGCGCTGCGGCAGCTCGTGCGGCACGCATTCGGCTTTGAGTCGCTGTTACTATGCCCATCGTCGCACTGCTCGGGCATGTCGACCACGCCGTCGCCGCAAGTCGGCGACTTGCAGCTGCTGCGACAGGTGGCGCTCGCGTTGTCGCTGTTCTTCGACCCCATGTCGCACTGCTCGTCGCGGTCGACCACTCCGTCGCCGCAGGCTGCGGGCTTGCAGCTCGTGCGGCAAGCATTCGCCAGCCTGTCGTCGTTGCCGGTGGGCGAGTCGCAGCCTTCGTCGCGATCGCGAACGCCGTCGCCGCAGTGTGCGCGCAGGCAATTGTTGCGACAGGCATCGGGAGTCGAGTCGCTGTTCTTCTCTCCCTCGTCACACTCCTCGCCCGGATCGACCTGGCCGTCGCCGCACTTCACGGGCCAGCCGATGTCGCGCAGCATGGCCTGGGTGAAGCCGAGCGGGCTGCCGCCACTCGACGCGTACGGCTCCATGAGCTCGTTCGGTCGCACCAGCTCCTCGAGGTGCGAGACGCTCGAACCGGCGCTCACCGGCTGACTCGCGAACAGCAAAGGCCGCTGCTTCGCGTCCGCGCCCAGGTAGCGCTTGGGATCGCCGCCGAGCGACGCGCGGCGGGCGCCTTGCTGCAGCGCTCTCTCCAGGGCCACTGCGTCGGTGGCGGTGATCGAGAGCATGGGAATGCTCACCATCGGGCTGCCGGACTCGGCGTCGAGGGGCATGGGCGGTGCAGTGAACATCCAGGGCCTCACCAGGAGCGCCCCGGCAGCGCCGGCGTTGGCAGCGGCAGCGCCGGCGCGTTCTGGATCGCACGTCCCAGGGAACAACAGGATGCTGCCCGCCGCGACGGTCCGTGGAGTGCAGCTGGTGGCGGCGAGCAGCTGGCCGCTCGCTGGAGCCTCGGCGGGGTTGCGAGCGAAGCCGACGTCGGAGACCAGGCGTGAGAGCTCGGGCACGCTCGGCTCGATCAGCAGCGTCGGCTCGCCGGGCCCGAACGTCGCGGGTACGAGCTTGCCGGCGTGCTTGCCGTCCCAGGCGATGCCGCGAACGTTTGTCGCCGACGCTCGGCGCTGCGCGTTGGTCAGTGAAGGCCAGGGCTGATCGAGAGCCAGATCACGGAGGTTGGCCGTGAAGCCATCAGCAGTACCGGCGATGAACTCGCCAGTGTCGAGATCGACGAGTGACGTGAAGCCGAAGCCATGTGCTAGCTCGTGGAGCACCACGCCCACGAGGTCCACCGCAGTCTCGGCCTTGCCGTCGAACCCGTAATAAAAGCCGCCCGTAGCCGACTTGCAGTCGGTGTCCACCGAGCTGTTGAAGTGCGCGACGACATCGGGCTCGTTCGGAGCGAGATCCTGACCCGCCAGGCTGTTCGCGAGCGCGCTGACGTACACCTGCATCGGGTTCGCGCCGTTCATCGCACCGAACGCGCTGACGGGCGAGGCGCCGCCGAGGATGATTGCCCCGTTCGCACAACCGAGGTTCTCGAACTCGAACGCGATCTCGATCGGCACGGTGCTATCGAGCCGCGTCTCCCAGAGCTTGAACGCGTGCAAGACCGCCAGGCGCCGTTGCTCACCGAGCGTGGTGCCGGGATTGCCGCCGATCGGCTGCACTGCCGTCGAATCGCGGAAGCCAGAGCCGGTGATCGTGCCTCGAATCTCCGCGTACGCGCTGGCACGGAGCGGCAGTGCCAGCGCGAGCACGAGTACTACAGCCGAGAGCTTCACCGCTCTGCTCCCGACACGCGATCCAGTGCAGCCGGGGAATCGACACAGATGGCTCGTCCGTCGGCCGCCATCACCGATGCACTCGCGAACCTGCCTTGCAGATGCACCTTCGTGAGACCGTCTGCACGGTGCTCGACTACCAGCCCCTCCGAGGCTCGCGAGAGCTGGGTGCGCAGCGACTGCATGGACCGTCGCGCGTCGGGCGCCGTGTGCTTGGCCGCCGTCGGCTGCTCCCCGTGTGCTTCGACGCACGCGAGGAGGCAGACCGACAGGAGGGTTGCGAGCGCGTACTTCACTTCGAGCAAAGCCCCGCGCTGGTGTTGCAGGTGGAGTTGGGGTACCCCTTGCAATCGTCGTTCGACGTGCAGCCCGGGAAGCACAGCTTCTTGCCCGCACTGTTCGTGGTGCAGCGGTTTGGTACACCGGTTCGCACGTTGCCGCAATCCGCGTCGGTCGTGCACTGAGGTGGCGAGCACCAGCCGCCCGGAGCGCCGACGCAAGTCCATGATGAGCCGCACTGTTGAACGTTTTCGCACGGCAAGCCCACGAGGATCGGTATGCAGGAGAGGCCGGTGTCGAGGGTACGGCACGCGGTCAGCGGATATGCCGAGCAGTCCTGATTCGTGGCGCACCCCGGCATGCACCAGGAAGTGCTCGAGCCGACGAAACATCGATTCTGGAATCCACTCGACATACCGCAGCTCTGATCCGTGGTGCACGATGGTGGCGTGCAATATCGCCCGCCGAGGCAGCGGTCTCCGCCGGTGCAGTTGGCGTCTGAAGTACAAGCAGGTGTCGGCGGACTCACGCAGTAGTCAGCTGCCGCGCAGACTTTCACGCCACTGTTGTGAGCCACGCAGCACTTCGTCGAACAGTCCGCCGCGGCTTCGCACGTCTCGAAGCAGACACGGTAGCCTTCGATGTCCTTCGATTGTTGGTTCACGGTGCTCGTCACGGTCTCGCAAATACTGTTCGCGCCGCAGTCCTTATCGGACTCACAATATTTGCGGCACTCGGCAGTCTTGCCGCCTACGCAGCCGTAGCCCTTCACGCACTGGACGTCGTCGTCGCATACGCTGTTGGGATTCAGGCGTCCGGGACTCTGGCAGCTCACGGTCGCCTTGGCCTCTGTGACGTCGGTGACGTAACACGCTTTGTCGTCACTGCAGCCGCAGCTCGACATCAGGTTGCACGTGCCGCCGGGGACACTCGGCCTGCACTCCGAGTGTATGCCTCCCATGCCGCCGTTGCCCGCGCCGCCCGAGCCTGCGCCGCCCGAGCCTGCGCCGCCCGAACCTGCGCCGCCCGAACCTGCGCCGCCGTTGCCTCCGCTCATGCCAGCCATCGGCTCGGATCCACCTTTGCCTGCGCTCGGCTTGCCTCCGCTACCGCCCTTGCCGCCGTTGCCCCCTTTGCCGGCTTCTTCGCTCGCATCTGGGCCCGCGTCGCCCGGGTCGCCGCCGTCGGATTTATTCGGATCCACTCTGCTTCTCGGTGGATCACCGACGCACGACGCCAGCAGTACGATCGCACTCAAGCCCCAAACTCGTACGCTCATGTAGCCCCCTGACAGATTTCAAAAAGCGTGCACATAGATCACTCCTACAGCAGCCCGCTCGCCCGACGGACGGCAGATGCTCTCTGACTTCGACGCGATGAACAGCCGCTCAACGCCCCACGTGAGCGGTTAGTCCTCTGACACGGCTTCAAAACGTTCGTGCATACGTCACTCCAGCGGCCGCCATCTCTCCCGCCGGTATCAGGTACAAGCTCACTGCCGGTGGTGTACCGGGTTCGTCGCCGCTCCCCAGGTTGGACAGCAAGAGGTACAAGCCGGTACCGAGCGCGACCGCGCCGACGCTACCGAAGATGATCGCGTACGTTTGAGCCTGCTTGGCCTGGTCGTGCAGGATCTGGGCGTCTTCTTGTGATTGCGGGTCGTCGTTCTCCGCGGCCTCTTTGCTCTTCTGGTCGCGATCCAAAGCGGTGAGCTGCTCGGCCAGCGCGATGCTCAGACTGACGATACCCGCACCGCCCACGGCGATGCCGATGATGCGGCGCGTTTGCCGCGCGGATGCTTCGTCCGAATCCGCTTGCTCCACGGGCTGCGGTGTCTGAATGGTTTGCGCCGCGGCGACCTGGTTCGGTGCCATGACCTCGCCACCCAAGATGACCTTCTCCCGTCGGCCCTTTTCGCCTTCGCGGATGATCAACGTCTTTTGCACCGGCGCGACGTTCTGTGCGCTGAAGACGAACTGGTGTTCGCCCGGATCGATGGACAGCGCCGTGCCCTCCAGCCTCTGGACCAGCGAGTGGCCGTCCATGCTGACAGCAACCGCGCTGAGGTCGTTGTCGCGAATGTCGCGAGCTTCGAACACGATGGTCGGCATCGCGGCGTTGACGTCAGCGACGCGGCGCGCGCATTCGTTGCGAATGTCTTCCGGACAGGTTGGTGCGGCACAAACCAGGAGCTCGGCGCGGGCAGCGCGCAGTTGGTGTTGGCTGCGCAGGGCGATCGAGCGCTCGTTTGCATTCAAACAGTCGGCCGTGGTCGGGTCGGCTGCGAATGCGACGCCGCGTTCCAACAGCAGCATGGCGAGCACGAGCGGTCCGCAGCCTTTGAACGTGTGCATGTCTCCCCACGCCTCCACTCAGAAACATTCGGGCTTGAAGTGCTTCTCGCCCTGAGCATCAAAAAAGAAATTCGGATTGCAGCCGGCTTTCTTCGCCGATGACGGCACTGGCGCTGGTGCCGGCGCGGGTGGGATTGCGACTGCGGTGTTGTCAGGACGCATGCCGGCGCCGACATTCCCGCGGGGTCGCGCGCGAGACTCTGTCGCCTGCGGACGCGACGGCGCTGGTGGAGTCGGCGCAGTGGTTCGCGGCGGTTGCGCGGTGGGTGTCGACGCTGCGACGGGCGCGCTCGGTTTCTTCCCGACCGCGATCGGTGCTGGTGCGACGGGAGGCGCTTCCACGGGTTTCTCGGGCTCCGGATGCAACACCGTGGCTGGCTGCGCCGCAGTCGCCGGAAGCGTGGGATCCACCGCGCGTTGCGACAGCCACCAACCGGCCGCCGCGAGACCGACGAGCGCGAGCAGTGCGGCCACCGGCAGGCTCCAGGTCCTGCGTTGTTGCTTCAGGCGCAGCGTCGCGTCGTTTGCGACGAACGGGGTCCGATTCGAGACATGCGCCTCTTCCGAGACCCACTCGTGTGTAGCCGGCAAGAGGGTTGCGGTCTCGAGCGGTATCGCCTCCGGTTCACTCGGAGGCGGAGGACGAAAGCACGGCCGCTCCATGGTGCGAGACAGCTGGCCACTGAACCTGGCCTCGTCGGCGAACGGCTCGAGCTCGTGGATCAACACCTCGACGCTGGGCAGGCGGTCGTCGCGCTGCTTCGCCATGGCCCATTCGATCAGTTGCGAGAGCCTCGCGGGCACGTCTGGGCGCAGCTGGCGCACGGGGACCGGCTGCTCGGTCATGATGCGCAGCACCAGCGCCGAGAACGACTCGGCCATGAACGGCAGGCGGCCCGTGATCACCTGGTAGAGGATCACGCCGAACGCATAGACGTCCGCGCGCGCGTCGACGTTTGCCGCGCCGACCAGTTGCTCGGTCGCCATGTAAAGCACGGTGCCCAGTGCAGAGCCCGGAGCGGTCAGCGCGATCTCTTGCGTGTCCTGGATCTTGGAGATGCCGAAATCCAATACTTTCGGCACGACCTGGGCGTCGTCGCCCTCGCGCGCCAAGAAGATATTCTCGGGTTTGACGTCGCGATGGATCACGCCTTCGCGGTGCGCAGCGACCACTCCGCGCATCGCGCCGAGTAACAGCTTGAGCAGGCGAGGCAAGGGTATCGCTTCGCGAGTCAGAAACTCGGCGAGTGACTCGCCCTCGAGCAACTCCATGATCAAGTAGAACGAACCGTCGACCTGCAGCACGTCGTACACATCGACGACGTTGGGGTGACGAATGCGTGCCGAGGCCTTGGCTTCCCGCAGAAATCTGTTTGAAGCCTCGGCGTTCGTAGCGATCTCCGCGTTCATGCACTTGATCGCGACGCGCTTGCCCGTGAGCATGTTTTCGGCTGCAAACACGCTTCCCATGCCACCCTGACCGAGCAAGCGATCGAGTCGGTATTTCCCGCCGATCAACGTCCCTGGCTGAGTTGGCGCGCGGCCCACTTGATGTCACCTCGCAGTAAGAAAGCTGCCCTCGGATCACGATGTGTGATCCGATTCATAGTTTGCGGGCTGAAATACTCGCCGCGTTGGCTGAGCACGTCCCGCCCCGCCTACGACTATGATCGAAATAGCACCCGTGCAGACGTGGCGGCAAACGAATTAGTTGTCAGTGCCGCTGTTAGTTAGTTGTGCGTACGGAGAAGTCGCGAGAAACACGATCTCGCTTACGCTTCTTCGAACGCATGCGGGTCTAGCGAGGGCTTGCCCTCAAACAGAAGCAGACAGCGCGGGCAGCGCAAGCAAACGAGCGGGGCCCCAAAAAACACGACGGCCCCGGGCAGCGAGTGCCCAGGGCCGTGTGTTGTGGTTGCAGCGTTGCTTACTCTTGCGCGCCGCAGGTCGGGTTGGTGCAGAACCCGCCCTTGCCGTTGGTGCCCTGCGGACCGGTGGAGATTTCCCGGAGGTCGCACACCCAGCCAGCCGGGCACTGCGCACTGCCCGTGCAGCCCTTCACGCACACGTTGAGCTTGGGATGGCAGAACATCGTGGTGTCCTGGTTGCCGTCCTTGAGCTCGACGATGCACTCCTTGTCGTCAGCGAAGGGCATCATGTCGGGGCCCATCTTCGAGCAGGCGTCGCCGACTTCAGGCTGGTCTTCGCGGATGTCGAGACGGGTGTTGGACAACTTCTGGGTCTCGTTCAAGCACTCGAGCTTGACCGTGACGCCCGTCGGCGGCTTGGCGGCGTCGGTGAACGACACGCGCTGCGGCTGACTCTTCGGGCACTCGTTCTTACGAGCGTCCGTGAAGTCGTCGTAGTACCAACCGTCACCCAGATTGGCGTCCGGCACCTTGCCGAGCGTCGTGACAGCCAGCTGCTTGACCTTGCAGTTGTTGCCGCCGCGCTCGTTGACTGGCGCACGGCCCTTGTCGACCGGCTCCAGGAAGGGCTGGCGAGTGCAGTCCACCGGCGTCTGTTCGGGCGCCGTGCCTGCCTTGGGCAGCTCCCACACCACGTTGCAGCCGACCTTGCCGTCCGACTTGCGGACCAGCGCACGCGGCAAGCACACCGCGCCGAGCTGCTTGGCGATGACGTCGATGATGGCGTCCATGGCGGGACCGAAGTCGTCCTGGCAGATCGACTGGATGACCGCGTTCTCACCGAAGGCTTTCGCCACCTGGACCATGCGGACCGGCGGGTAGGCGTCTGCCTTCTCACCCGCAGCATCCGTACGGCTGCAGGACGGAGCCACGTTGGCGATCGACGGCACGTTCTCGTTCATCGGCCGCTCGACCATGCGCGTGTCGCTGAGGATCATGTCGTAGTAGGCGTCGCGCGAGGTCTGGTCGTCCCACACCACGCCCTCGCGTGCTTCCTTCGACACGAGCTCCTTCGGCACACCGACGATCGCGCCGTAGATGACCAGCTGCTCGGAGCCCGGGCGCAAGCCCTGGAAGCCCTTCACGTAGCGGTCGATCTCGAACAGGTTCCCCTTGTTGTAGTAGCAGCGCAGGTTGATGCCCTGTTTCGACAACGGGTTCGCCGGGTCGTTGGTGGACATGAAGTGAGCCGTGTTCTTGGACGAGCAGTCTTCCTCGTCGCTGACGATGACGATGGCGATCAGCGACAGACCCTTGATCGGATCGTTGCGCAGGAAGCCGCCGTTGCCGCCCTGGGTGGCCGGCGTGTCGCCGTGGCCGAAGCGGCCTTCGTTGGTCGTCGACAGGAACAGGATCGGGTTCTTCTCGGGCGGATAGACGTTGCCGTCCGCGTCCTTGTAGTTCTTGGGCCAGAGGGCCTTCAGGCCGGCTTCCAGCTGCTGCTCGAAACCGCAGCCCGTGGTGCCGAGGTTCGAGATGCAACCGAAGTCGGTCGCCGTCTTCATCGGATCGTCCTTGCCCTGCACGAACGAGAGCCAGGGCGGGTACATCGCCTGACAGCCGGCACCGGTGTTGCCGGGGTGCAGGAGCACGCCGTCGTCGCCACCGTTGATGTGCCGCTGCGTGTTGCAGCCGGGGAAGTTGTTCGGGATGCCGGCCAGACCCATGTCGGTCGAGACCACGCCGAGGTGCATGTCTTTGACAGGCGGGAAGGTCTCGCCGTTGCTCTTTTTGCCGGTGGTCAACGTCGCGATCAGCTTCGGGAACTGTTCGCGCAACGCGCCCTGTTCCTGCCGCATCGAGCCGGAGTTATCGACCACGAACAACAAGTCGACGAAGTCGACGTTGGTGACCGCGACCTTACGTGCCACGCCGGAGACCAGGCACGGGTTCAGTGCCTTGAGCTCACGGTCTAGACAGCCGCTCGAGAGCGCAGCCATCCCCAGAAATATCATCGCGGTTATGCTGCGCGTTCGGGTCCTCATCCCGTCCTCCTTCACTGACTCACGCTCAATTGGCCGATGCCGATCAGAAAAAACCGATCGTGCAAAAAGCGGTCACCAAGCCACACCGGCCCATACCTTAGTGGGTTCCGAAAGCCAAGATCAATGCTTGGGCGTCGGGACCCACTGCCTCTTGTGCAAGACCCGATCCACGGCTGAGGGTCAGCCTGGGTCGGGCCCCACGGATACGCCTGCCAACTTCGTTGTCGCGGGTGCCACCCTCGTTGCCGCGCCCGTATGGGACCGCGGTCAACTTGCAAGATCTGCGTGGTGAGCCGGATAATCTTTGCACAGGAGCTACGCACAGACTGCGATGACCAACCTTCGACGGGTATTAGTCGTCGACGACGAGGAGAACATCCGGCTCGTTCTGCAGACGTTGCTCACCAAGAAGGGGTACGAGGTCACCACCGCTGTAAGCGCCGAACAGGCCCTCTCGCTCGCCGCGGAGTCCGCGCCTGACTTCGTGCTGACCGACGTGAAGATGCCCGGCATGAGTGGGATCGACCTGTGCCGCGAGCTGCGCGCGCGCGCGCCGCAGACCTGCGTGATCATGATGAGCGCGTACGGCTCGGTCGAGCAAGCCCTGGAGGCGGTGCGCGTAGGCGCCTACGACTACGTGGCCAAACCCTTCAAGCAGGACGAGATCCTGTTCGCGCTGGCCAAGGCCGAGGAGCACGAGACGCTGCTCCGCGAGAACCGCGCGCTGCGCGATGCCGCGCGCGGAGCCGAGAGCTTTCCCGAGCTGCTCGGACAGAGCCAGGCGATCCAGGTGGTGTTCCGGCTGATCTCGAAGGTGGCCGACTATCGCACCACGGTGCTGATCCAGGGCGAGAGCGGCACGGGCAAAGAGCTCGTGGCGCGCGCGTTACACAGACGTAGCTCGCGGCGTGACAAGGCGTTCGTGGCCATCAACTGCGGCGCCATCCCCGACACCTTGATGGAGAGCGAGCTGTTCGGGCACAAGCGCGGTGCCTTCACGGACGCGCACGCGGACAAGCTCGGCATGTTCCAGGAAGCCAGCGGTGGCACGTTGTTTCTGGACGAGATCGGCGAGCTCACCATGCCGCTGCAGGTGAAGCTGCTGCGCGTGTTGCAGGAGGGCACGCTGCGTCCCGTCGGTGGCAGCAAGGATGTCCAGGTGGATGTGCGTGTGATCGCCGCGAGTGTGCGCGATCTCTCGAAAGAGGTCGCGCAGGGCCGATTTCGTGAAGACTTGTACTATCGGCTGAATGTGCTGCAGATCGTGGTGCCCCCGCTCCGCGATCGGGTGGAGGATGTATCTCTTTTGATCGAGCACTTCATTGCGCGCAACAATGCGCGGCTCGGGACACACATTCGTGGCATCGACCCTCGTGCAAAAAAGCTCTTGCTCGGCTACAGCTGGCCGGGCAACGTGCGCGAACTCGAGAACCTGATCGAGCGGGCGGTGGTGCTGTGCGAAGGCGACGTGCTCATGCCAGAGGATATCCCCGAACGGATCCAGGCGCCCCAGGACTCGGTGGCGCAGGTGCTCTCGTCGGGCGAGCTGTCGATCAAGCGCGCCAGCCGCGTGATCGAGGAGGCGTTGATCAAGCGCGCGCTCGACAAGACGCGCGGCAATCGCACCGCGGCGGCTCGGCTGCTCGAGATCTCGCACCGCGCGCTGCTCTACAAGATCAAGGAGTACGGGCTCTCGTAGCCCGGAGGGGAGGCTGACATGCCAGGCAAAGCGTCCGGCAGCATGATGGCGAACCTCAAGAAGCGGCCCGATCCGCTGACGAGCGTTGCGCTCACGATTCCGGTGTTCTTGACCTACCACCTCGGCATCCTGGCGACTCAGGCTCGCAGCGGTGTCGACGTGGTGTCCAACACCATCTTCGGCACGCTCAAGGCCAGCGCGCCCGTGTACGCCGTGGTCACGCTGTGTTTGGCGCTGGTCGTCGCCACCGTGACCTGGGTCGAAGAGCGCCGCGGCGCGACCCAGACCATGTCGCTCTGGCGCGTGATCGGCGAGGGCGCGCTCGCCGCAGTCGTGGTCGTGGCGGCGCTGAGCTGGGCCACCAACAGCGTGCTGGAGTCGACCAACCCGGCCAAGCTGCAGGAGCTCAAGGACCTGAGCGTGGGGGAGATGCTCGTGTTGGCGGCAGGCACGGCCTTCCACGAAGAGATCATCTTCCGCGCGCTCCTGTGCACGTTGTTGAGCGTGATCCTGCTCAAGGTGTTTCGCGTGTCGAAGGGCGTGGCGCTGGGCATCGCCATCGCGTTGTCCTCGGTGGCGTTCGCGCTGATCCAGAACTGGGGGCCGTTCGGCCAGGAGTTCGTCGCGGACCACGCGCTGTACCGGCTGGTCCTCGGGGTGTGCTTTGCAGGGCTGTTTCTGTTCCGCGGCTTCGCGGTCGCGGTGTACACCCATGTCTTCTTCGAGATCCTGGTGTACTTCCTGTATCTGTGAGCTGCGGCGCCTGCAGCTGATGGCGGCGTTCGGCTTGCTGCTCGCGGCGCCTGCCGTGGGGCACGCGGACGACTGGCTAGCAGTCTTGCCGGAGTGTGCGATCGCCGAGAGCTCACGCCCGGAGCTGACGCTGCTGTATCCGGCCCCGGGTCTGCCGGCGGTGGTCGAGGCCGGTCAACCACTGATAGTGCGGGTGCGCACGCGGGCCGCGTTGACGCCACCGCCCGGCGTGCAACAGGCGGATTCACTGACGCGCTTCATGGCCGAGCTGAGCGCCCCGGCGCCTGCCGTAGGCCTGGGCGACGCGCTGCACCAGCGCCACGCATTGCCGGTCATCTCGCTGCGTCCGGATGGCGTGAGCTCGCTGGTCTACCGCGTGCGCTTGCAGCTGCCCGCGTACCTGGCCGAAGGCACGTACACGCTGTGGTTGCGCACGCCGTTCGGCACCTGCGAGGCGCAGTCGGCGGTGCGCGTGATCGCGTCGGGTGCGGCTCCGCGCGTACGCCGCTTGCCCGAGGGCATGCTCCTGCCGCCGTCGGCAGCAGCGAGCTGGCCCGTCGACGTCTGGGTCGCGGGTGACTCGCCGTCATCAGCAGCAGGCTCGACTGCGCCCGATGCGGGGTCGCCCAAGATCGACGCTGCGCCCAGCTTGCTGGCCCACGGTCCTGCGCTGGCGTTGCGCGTGGGCCGCGAGCTCTGGGTACGCTCGGGTTGTAACGATGCGCGCGCGTTCGAGCGCGACGTCGCGAGCGTCTTGGCAGGCGAGGGCCTGTCGCGGGTCGAGCTCGCGGCCGCGCTGGCCCGCACTCACTCGCCGCCATCAGCTGCAGAGCTACTGAGCGGCCCCGGTCTCGCGCTCGCGACCGAGCGTGCCGAGCTGGACAACCGCAGCCGAGCGCTGTCGAGCGAGCTGTCGATGCTGCTGCCGTTCGGCCCCGGGGTACAGGTGGATGCCGGAACAATCGAGCTCTTCCCCGCGAGCGAGCCGTCGGCCGCTGCGCCACGCGCCAAGCTCGTGCGCTGGCGCGTCCCGGCCGGGGTGAACGCACAGCTGCGTTTGGTCGCTGCCGAACGCAGCGGCGAGCTCGAGCTTCTGCCGCGCGGCGCGCGCAGCGGACAAGAGGCGCATTTGCAGGTCCTCGGGGCGGGTGCCCGGGCGCGCGTGGCCTACGTGCTCGGCTTCGCGCGCAGTGCGTACGGCACGCGCGAGCTGCGCACCAGCTTCCCGGGTCCGCTCGCACAGCCCATCCAGGCCCAGGTCTTCGACGAAGCGGGGATGGGGCAGGTCGCCCATGGCCATCTGTGGGTGGAGCCGTACAGGCCCCCGAATTGTGCGATCGGCGGCCTGGAGCGCCGCACGGCGGGTTGGGCGACCTGTTCCGCCGTGGCCGCGGCAGTGCTTGTGTGGGCGCGGCGGTTTGCTAAAAAGGCGCGCGCCCTCGGAAGATCGGAATAGAGTACCGGTCGAGCTTCGTTCTGAGCGGCGTGGTGAGCACCTCGATAGTGGCCGGCATGCGCAGAAAACATGGATGGATGGGCTGGGTGACACTTGGCGTCGTGCTGTGTGCCTGTGAGCCGACGATGATCCCCAACACGCGCGTCGAGGACACGAGCGAGAACCGCGAAGTCGTCGATTTCATTGAGAGATATCGTCAGGCGGTCGAGGCGCGAAACGTGCCCGAGCTGCTGGCGATGGCGTCTGCCAACTACTTCGACGACATGGGTACGCCGGCGGGCGACGACGACATCGACTACGAAGGGCTGCAGGTTGGGCTCGGTCGCATGCGCGAGGAAGTCATCGGCGCGCGCTATCAGATCTCGTATCGCGCAGTGACCTACGTGCCGGATCAGCGCGTCTTGGTCGACCTGATGTACACGGGCTGGTTCCGCGTGAACACGGCCGAGGGGCCGCAGTGGAAACGTCGGCTCGAACCGCATCGCATCGTGCTCGCGCGCGAGGATCGCGGCTACAAGATCATGTCTGGCATGTAGATGTAGGCGCGCGCGGCGCTTGCCGCCCGCTAATCCACACGTGGCACACGTCGGTACGGGTTGAATCAGTAACGCCGCGCACGGTAGCCTAATAACTCTGACAGTGCGCGCGACCGTGATTGCCGTGTACCTCTTGCGCCGCGAGGCTTCGCGTGACCATGGGCGATAGCTCGGGGTCTAAAAAACAGCTCGGCAAGATCATGCTCGCCCAGAAGCTCGTCACGCCAGACGAGCTCTCGGGCATGCTCGAGGAGCAGGAGCGCCGTGGTGGGCGTTTGGCGTCGACTGCCACGCGCGAGGGCAAGATCACCATCACCGATGCGCTGCGCGCGTTGTCCGAGCAGCATGGCGTGCCCGCGGTCGACTTGCGGCGCCAGGTCATCCCGCTGTCGATCCTGCAGCTGATCCCGATCGAGCTCGCGCGCGAGCACGTGGTCTTGCCGGTGAAGGTGCACGGCGATCAGCTGCTGCTGGCGATGGCCACGCCGGAGAATACCGCGAGCATCGAGGATCTGCAGTTCGTCACGGCCAAGACGGTCTTCCCGCACGTCGCGCTGGATGAGCCGCTGCACGCGGCGATCGCCGAGGCCTACGCCCTGCTCGAGCGTGGCGAGACGTATTACGTGGGCGAAGCGGTCACCGACGAGGAGCTCGCCAACGCCGGCATCACGCGACCGGCGCGCATCATGCGCCCACCGCCCGAGCCGAAGCCGGCGTTGCCCGAGGTACTGCCGGACATCGAAGCGGGTGTGGCCGCCGCTCCCAGCAGCGCCGCCGAGAACATGGCCGGCGTCGTGCACGGTCGGCCGCGCAAGAACGGCGGCCCGGAGCTGGATCAAGCGTTCTCCGAGCGGCCGGCCCCGATGCTCGAATCCGAGAGGCCCGCGCCCAAGTCGGCGAAGAAGGTGTTGATCGTCGATGACGACGAAGAGATCTGCAAACTGATCGAGCTAGCGCTGAGTCACGTCGGAATACCGACGATCGAAGCGCACAGCGGCACCGAAGCGCTCGAGACCATTCGTTCGCAAAATCCCGACGTGATCGTGCTCGACGCGGTGTTGCCCGGCGTCCATGGCTTCGACATCTGCCGGCGGCTGCGTGGCAGCCAGCGCTACGGCGAGATCCCGATCGTGGTGGTGAGCGCGATCCATCGCGGCTGGCGCGTGGCCGAAGATCTGCGCGAGGCGTACGGCATTCAACACGTGTTCGAGAAGCCGATCGATCTGCAGCGACTTGCGCGCACGGTGAGCTCACTGCTCGAGGGTCAGGAGCTGTCGCACGATGCCGGAGCGCTCAGCTCAGGTGCGGAGTTCGAGCTCACCAGCGGTATGAAGGCGTTCGAGAGCGGCAACATCGATCAAGCCATCTCGCACCTGGTCAAGGGCATCGCCATCGACCCGCTGGCGTTCGAGCTGCAGTATCACCTCGGTCTGCTGCACGGTCGGCGAGAGGACCACTTCGCCGCCATCGATGCGCTGGAAACTGCAGTTGGGTTGATGCCGCGCCATTTCTCGGCTCTCAAGAACCTGGCGGTGGTGTACCAGCGCGCGGGTTTTCGCCACAAAGCGGTGGAGACGTGGCAACGTGCCATGGCCAACGCGCCTGACGACGAAACCCGAGGCCAGATCAAAGATCACATGGTTACCCTCTTGTGAGGCCGGCTATCGGCGGCGAAGATCGCCCCCGGTCGCGCTCGCTCCCGGACGAGTGCAGCGTGGCTAGCACCCCCCTGTTTTCGACACCGCACGATGAAGTTTCTCTGCCGCAACTGCAAAGCGAAGTACCAGATCGCCGACGACAAGGTCGTGGGCCGCACGCTGCGCATGACCTGCCAGCAATGCGGCGAGCCGATCGTCGTGCGCAGCGGCAGCGCCACCAGTCGTAGCTCGAGCCAGGTTTCGCGCCCGCTGACGCCGATGACGCTGGCGGGAACCGGGCCGCTCGGGGCTGACTTCCAGCGCCAGATCAGCGCTGCGCCGCGCGACGTCCCCGCGCAGCCAGAAGACTGGCACGTCGCGATCAACGACGTGCCCGTCGGGCCGATGCGGCGTGAAGAGGTGGCACGCAAAATCGCCCTGAACGCCGTCGATCGCGACTCGCTCGCCTGGCGCGAGGGCATGGACGACTGGCAGCCGATCAAGCACATCCCCGAGCTCGCCGCGCTGTTCCCGGCGGCTCCGCCGGTGGCCGCCGGCGTTACCATCACTGGCGTGCCGCCTGCGCCGGCGATGCCGGTTGCGCCGCCACCAGCCGCAATGCCGATCGCGCCGTCTGCTCGCGTCGACATGGCACCGGTGGGTGGTCGCCAGATGCTCAGCGTCGACGAATACTCGGTGCCGCTCGGCGAACCCGCCGTCGCCATCCAGCAGCTGCCGTCCGAGACTCCGGCTGCGGCGGGTGGCAAACAACTCGGCTGGGGCCCGATGTTCGCGCTGGTCTCGGGCGGTGCCTTCATCCTGGCGGCGGGCGCCTTTCTGGGCGTACGCGTCCTTGCCCCACAGCCTGCCAGCGCTCCCACGGCCGTCGTGGCGCCCCCGCCGACGGCAGCCAGCAAGCCGGCGGAGACGGCGAACAACGGCAACGATCGGCAGAACAACGTCATCGAGCTGGACGTCCAGCGCATGGACGGCCAACAAAACCCGACTGGCCCCCGGCGCCCGACCAACCCCACGGCCGCCGCGCCCAAGAAAGAGCTGACCGCCGAGCAGAAAGAGATGCTCGCGCGCATGGGCAGCCCCGACCCAGGCGGCCCGAAGCTGAACCTCCCGACCGACACGCCCACGCGCACGAACGCGGGCGGCGCGCTCACCGCGGAGCAGCTGTCTGCCGTCGTCTTGCGCGGCCGCAAGAACCTCCAGCGTTGTTACGAAACGGCACTGCGCGGCAGCGGATCGAGCGAGACCGTGCGCCTGGACGTGGAGATCGAAGTTTCCCCGAATGGGAATGTCACGTTGGTCAAGGCGAGCGGCAAGGGCTTGCCCGGCATGGACGATTGCATCACCCGCACCGTCAAGATGTGGCGCTTCCCGAACTCCGGCGAAGTCACGCAGACCCGGTTCCCAGTCGTCTTCCAACCCGGCGCGTAGTTCGCTAGCGTCCCGCGCCGTGGAGCTGGCCGACGTCGCCACGGATGCCCTGCGGCTCGTGCTCGCGCTGGCGCTGCCGGCGCTGGTGGTCAGCTTCGTGGTGAGCCTGCTCGTGTCGTTCTTCGAGATGCTCACGCACGTCCAGGACGGGGTGCTCGCGTTTGCGCCGCGGCTGGTCGCGGTCGGCGCGGCGCTGTTCCTCGGGCGTGAGTTCATGGCCGGGGAGCTTTTGCGGTTTACCACGCAGCTGTTCGCTCGCATCGCCCAGCTGGCGCGCTGACATGATCGCGCAGCTGCAGCACGATCCGGAGCGCGCCCTTCTGGTGTTGCTGCTGCTTCTGCTGCGCATGGGTCCGCTGGTGCTCGCGCTGTGCTGGACGCTGGGCCCATTGCTCGGCCCGGCTCTGGTGTTGGCTGCGAGTCTCGCGCTGCTGCCCGCGACCCTGCCGCTGGCCGCGCCGGCCTTGCAGCTGTCGGCGGCGCCACTCGAGCTGCTGCGCGGGGCCGTGCTCGGGCTCGGTGCAGCGGCGCCGCTGCTGGCTTTCGGTTGGGCAGGGAAGGTCAGCGAGGCGGCCGGCTTTTCGTACGCTCCGCGCGCGCTGGCGCGGATCTACGCGCTGGCTGCGCTGGCGGTGACCTTCGCCAGCGGCGCGCACCTGCTCGTGCTGCGCGCGTTGCTCGCGAGCCTGTCGGACGTGCCGCTCGGATCTGGCAGCCCAGGCCTGTCGGCCGTATCGGCCTCGCTGCTCGAGCTCGGCCAGCTGCTGGCTCGGGCGTTCGAGCTGGGAGTGGTGTTGGCCTCACCCGTGCTGCTCGTGACGCTGACCGTGCTCGCGTTGTTCGGTCTCGCTCAGCGGGTTTCGGCGCCGCTGTCAGCCGCGGTGCTGCGCGGGCCGCTCTTGCCGCTGTTGGGAGTTTCGAGCGCATGTTTGTGCATTTCGAGTATCCTGGGCGAGTTGCCTCGGGCGGCACAGGTGTTCCTGGACAAGGCTGTAGCGCTGCTCGCAGGGCTACACTGAGGAAAGACCCATGATCGACGACCCAGAGCCCCTCTTGACGACTGAACAGATCGCCGAGCGCGTGCGCGAGTTGGGCGCGGCCATCACGCGGGACTATGCCGACAAGGAGCTGGCGATGGTCGCGGTGCTCGCCGGGAGCTTCGTGTTCGCCGCCGACCTTTGCCGCGCGATCGATCTGCCGCTGTCGGTGGATTTTCTCGGTGTCCGCTCGTACGGCGACTCGACCAGCACCAGCGGCGTCGTGCGCATCACCCACGACCTGATGCGGCTGATCGAGGGCAAGCACGTGCTACTGGTCGAAGACATCGTCGACACCGGCCTGACCGTGCGCTTCCTGATGGACAACTTGCAGACCCGCCGGCCGGCTTCGCTGCGGTTGGCTTCGCTGCTCAACAAGCCCGGACGCGCGCGCGTCTCGGTGCCGATCGACTACCTCGGCTTCACCATCGAGGACGTGTTCGTCGTCGGCTACGGCCTCGATCACGCACAGCGCTACCGCAACTTGCCGTACATCGGCGTAGTCCAAAGTTAGTACCCATGTCTTCGCGTCTACCGATGCTCGAACAACTCATCGCGCGCGGCTCGAACGATCCGTTCGTGCACTACGCGCGCGCGATGGAGCTGCGCAGCCTGGGCCGCAACACGGACGCGCTCCGCGCGTTCGAGGACGTGTGCGGCCGCTTCCCGAGCTACGTGCCGAGCTACCTGATGGCCGGACAGCTGGCGATCGAGCTCTCGGAGTATGACCGCGCCCGCGACTTCTTGACGCGCGGGGTCGCGGTGGCGAAAGCCGCGGGTGACGACCACGCGCTCTCCGAGCTCTCGGCAGCTTTGACGACCTTGCCAGCGGCGGGCTGATCGAGACGCTTGCGAGCGTCCTTCAGCGCTTGGCGCGCTTCTTGGCCGGGGCGCGGACCGCAGCGCGAACCGGCGTGTCGGCCTCCATCGCCTCGAGTCCACGCAACACGGCCAGGCGCAGCACGACCGAGCGCGAGAGCCTGCCGACGACGAAGATGTCGCTGTTGCTACGCAACGCTGGGATCAACGAGTCCGCGCGTTGCAAGAGGGACTTGGGTAAGCGGAGTGTCACAATGCTGGAGTCGGCCATCGGTTCCTTTCTACACGACATGTCTCATGCGAGACTGGTGCCGCGTGCTTGGTCGGTCGCACGGAACGCGCGTTTGTCTGACTGTGCCGTCCAGGCGCTGCGCCTACGCCGCCGACCCAAGCAGTGCGGACAATACCACGCCGCAAGGTAAACGTGCGTTGATTGTGTGCAGCATGTAATCCCAGAGAAAGCGTCTGTGAAGCGCTCGGCGATGAGAACCTTGCAACCCTGCATGACTGGATCCGGGCAGCGTGTGCTGGTGCTCTCGTGCGTTCTCGTGTCGCTAGGTGTCGCGTGTGGTCGCACCTCACTTCCGATCGGGGAGATGGATCAGGACGCGTCCCTGCCGGCCGAGACTTGCAACGGTATCGACGACGACCACGATCGTAAGGTCGACGAGGATTTCCGTGACGAACAGGGGCGTTACGTCGCTGACATGCACTGCGGGGAATGCGGGCACGTCTGTGGCGAGCTCACGGCCCAGGCGACCGGCACGCGCTGCGGCTTGGTGGCGGAGATCCCGCAGTGTATCGCGAGCGGTTGCAAACCCGGCTATGAAGTCTCGCGCAACGGCCATTGCGTGTCACTTGTCGAACGGCTGTGTATGCCCTGTTCTAGCGACGCTGACTGTGGCCCGCTCGAACGTGCGCGGTGTTTCGAGCGGGCGGGACAGAAGCAATGCACCCTTGCATGCTCGGAGGGCTGTCCCGATGGCTTCGTTTGTGACGACGTCGACGATGTATGTCTGCCCGCGGGCGGCGACTGTGCCTGTGATGCTGACGAGTCGTTCGAGCTAGCTTGTGCTGTCACCTCGCCGGACGGGGGCCGTTGTCCGGGTCGCCAGGAGTGCCGCGCGGGTAGGCTGACGGAATGCGCCGTCGACGTCGAGCTGTGCGATCAGGCGGATAATGACTGCGATGGCCGCATCGACGAGGATTTCGTCGACGCGCGAGGGGCGTACACGCGTGATCCGGCGCACTGCGGGAGCTGCGGGGTGGACTGCAGGTTGGCCGCTTCTGACTCGGGCGTCAGGTTGAATTGTGGCGGCGATCCGTTTGCACCTTCGTGTGTAGTCGACTGTCCAGATGCGGCCAATGGGTTGCAGTTGGGGGACCGGTTGGATGCGGATCGCCGCATCGAGAACGGCTGTGAGTGCCGCGTCGAACGCATCGAGGACGGTCCGGGGCGGATCGCGAACGAGGCCCTGGACTCGAATTGCGACGGTGCAGATGGCGACGTGCTGCGCAGCTACTACGTCGCCAACGACGGCGACGACAGCGGTCCAGGCTCGGTGAGTCGCCCGTTGCGGACCATTGGGCGCGCGCTGGAGCTCGCCGCTAGTTCACTCCAGAGTGATATGTCACGGCCGGATGTCTTCGTAGCCTCGGGTACTTACACCGAGAATCTGCGCGTACCCGATGGCATCGGGCTGCACGGCGGCTATCGCCGCGACTTCCTGGCGCTGGATCCTGACGGCTTCGAGACCCGAGTCGCGGCCACGTCCTATGACGCTGCCAGCTTCGGCGCCGCGCTGTCGATCGCACCTGGCAGCCGCCCGACCGTGGTCGAGGGCCTGGCCCTGCGCGGCTTCGATGCCGCGGGTGAGCCCGTGCCGGCAGTCGGGCTGTACGTCGAGGATGCGTGGGCCGCACTGACCCTGCGTCGCTTGCGAGTGCAGAGCGGCAAGCCGACCCCGGGCCGTTCGGGCGGCGAAGGCACGGTGGGGCGCGCGCCGACGGCTGCAGCCAGTGGCGGCCAGCCGCCGCGGGCTGCACGCGAGGACAACGGGCGTCACGTCTGCCAAAACGCGCCATTCAATTCGGTCGCCGGTGGCGAGCCCGGTCGCAACAGCTGCGGCAGCCAGGCGGTGTCGGGCGGTCAAGGCGGCGGCGCGGTGTGTCCGCAGTTCTCCGCTCCTGCCGCCGGCGGTGACCCTGGTGTCGGTCCTGGAGCCGGGCGTGGCGGGCAGGGTGGAACCGACGTGCAGGCGCCGATCCCGCGCAGCGCGACCTGTAACCAGGATGTGTGCTGCGGATTGGCAGACTTCTCGGTGCCGACTGTGTATCGCCAGGCCGCTCCTGGCAGCGACGGAACGCCCGGGGTCGCGGGCAACGCAGGGTCGGCGTGCGTCGACTCGCTGGGCAATTTCTCGCGTGCGGCGGCTGCCGGCGGCATGCGTTGGCAGTCGGGGCGCGCTGCAGCTGGTAGCGGCGGCGGTCCGGGCGGTGGTGCTGGCGGTGGCGGCGCCGGCGGCGGCGTGGAGCTGGATTTCACCCCGGTCAGCTGCGAGTTCCCGGACGGCCTGGGCGGTGGCGGCGGTGGTGGTGGCGCGGGCGGTTGCGGCGGCTCGGGCGGTGAGCCCGGTGCATCGGGCGGCCCGGCCGTGGGAGTGCTGATCCAGCTGCGCTCCAGCCAGGCCGTGCCGCGCATCGAGCGCATCGCGATCGCGACCGAGTCGGGAGCGACGGGCGGCGATGGAGGTGCGGGCGGCGACGGCGGTCCGGGCGGCGCAGGTGGTCCGGGGGGACAGCTGCCGCGCGAGCAGTTGTCGACACCGACCCTGGCCGGTGCTGCACCGGGTGAGCCGGGCGGCAACGGTGGCGCAGGTGGTCCAGGTGGTGCAGCTGGTGGCGGCTGCGGCGGCTCGACCGTGGGCATGTGGCTGAGCGGCATCGCGCAAGACGACGAACTGGTTGCGCGCTTGCGCGCGGCGGGTAGCTTCGAGCTTGGAGCAGGCGGTCGCGCGGGGCGCGGAGGCGGAGGCGCGAAGCCGGCGGCGCCGGGTGCGCAGGGGAAGGTGGTCGATGTACTCATCCGCTGAGCCTCGAAGCCGCGTGTGTCTGCTGCTGGCGCTGCTCGCCGCCGTCGGCTGCTACGACGAACACCCGTGTAAGCGGGAAGTCTGTGACGGTCGCGACAACGACTGCGACGGGAAGAACGACGAAGACTTCGTCGACGAGCAGGGCCTGTACCTGAGCGACGACGCCTGCGGCGGCTGTGCCATACGCTGCGACGACGTGTTTCCCACTGCCGAGCGCACGCGGTGTGTGGTGCGAGAGGCGCGCGCGATCTGCGAGATCGTGGCGTGCCCCGAGGGCTGGCAGCTCGCAGGGGCAGGCGCTTGCGTTCCGATCACACCGGTCGAGTGTTTGCCCTGCGCCGAGGACGGGGAGTGCGAGCTGCATGCGGAAGGCGCGCGCTGCGTCGCGGACACGACGGGCGCGAAGCACTGCGCGCCGAGCTGCGCTGCCTCGGGCGAATGTGCGACCGGCTTCTCGTGTCGCGACGCGCTGTGCGTGCCGGCGAGCGGCGCGTGCATTTGCGACGCGGAGCTCGAAGGTGCGGAGCTGGCGTGCGAGCTTTCCGATCCCGACGGAGCGGCCTGCGCGGGCCTGCAGCTGTGCTCGGGCGGGGAGCTCGGTGAATGCCGGCCGGCGCTCGAGGAGAGCTGCAACGAGGCCGACGACGACTGCGATGGCAAGATCGACGAGGGCTTCCGCGACGAGTCCGGGCGCTACACCAGCGCGGAACACTGTGGGGCTTGTGGCGCGGCATGCACCGCGTTGGGTCCGCACATGCTGGCCAGCTGCGAGGCAGGCGCGGACAAGGTCGAGTGCCGGAGCGAATGCGCCCCGGGCTTCGTGGATCGCGACGGCATCGCCGCTGATGGCTGCGAGTGCGAATTGGTCAGCAGCTCGCGACCGCTGGTCGGTGCGGACGCGGACTGCGACGGTGAGCCCGATCCTGCACCGGAGCTCGTCTTCGTTTCGCAGGCCGGCGACGACGCGCAGGCCGGCACGAGTCCGGATACGTCGTTGCGCAGCCTGGCGCGCGGGCTCGCGCTGGCAGCGATGCTGGGGCGCGACGTGCTGGTCGCTCGCGGCGTGTACCAGGGTCCATTGACGTTGCCCGCCGGCGTGTCGATCACCGGCGGTTACAGCCCCGACTTCACCGAACAGGACCCGACGCTGTATCCGGTGTTGATCGAGGGCGGCGCGGCGCTCTCGGGCGAGCCGCTGCTGCGCTGTCAGGGCACGAACGCGGAGGCGCACGTCCAGGATCTCACCTTCGAGGCCAGCGCACCGGACACACCGAGCCAGGGCAGCACGGCGATCTCACTCGACGGCTGCAGCTCCGAGCTTGTGTTCGAGCACGTGACGATCCTGGCCGCGCGCGCGGCGCCGGGTCGTGCAGGCGAGGATTCGAGCGCAGGACTGGACACGGTCGGCGGAATCGCCGCCTTGACCGGCTCCGCGGGCAGCGTCGGCGCTCCCGGCGGCTACGACGCGATGGGTTGTCCGCCCGTGCCGGGAGGTGCGGCCGGCAGCAAGCGTTGCCTCTCGGGCGATGTCAGCGGTGGCCGCGGTGGGGCGGCCGAGTGCGCGGTGCTCAACTGCGACAACGTCAACGGTCCACCCTGCGGCAACGCCGGCTGCACCGACTTCACGAGCAACGGCGTGTGCAACATCGCCGGCGCCCTCGCAGTCGCCACCGCCAATCCAGCGCCCGAACGCGGCCGCGGCCTGTCGGCGGCCGAAGCCGGCATCCCGACCTACAACGCTCCATCCAACCACGGTGCCTGCTCGTTCTGCGACGACAACCCGAGCCTCCCGCGCTTCGGCGACGACGGCGCGGACGGTGAGTCGGGCGCGGACGGCGCAGGCGGCGCGAGCTGCAGCGGACAACTCTCGATCGACACGCGCGGACGCGTAGCTGCAGCCAACGGCGGCAACGGGATACCGGGAGGCGACGGTGCCGGCGGCGGCGGAGGCAGCGCCGGCTCCGGCTTCGCGCGCATCCGCAACACACGAGGCACCTGCGAATCGCTGCCGGGCGGCGCAGGCGGCGGCGGAGGCAGCG
>DATEOF010000313.1:0-3083 GCA_035274465.1 Polyangiales bacterium | reverse complement strand
CCGGCGTGAACCGGAGCTACATCCTCCGGGTTCCGAGCAGCTACAAAGGCGACAAGCCGATTCCGCTGGTCGTGTACTTCCACCCGTTGCTGACGAACGCCGCGACCGCGGAGAGTGGCTCCGGCTACACCGAGCTCGGGGCCAAGGAAGGCTTCATCGTCGCCTACCCGGATGCGCAAGAGAGCGCGGCCTGGAACGTGGGACCGTGCTGCACGGCGTCGCGCACCGTCGACGACGTGGGCTTCACGCGGGCGCTCGTGAAGCAGGTGCAGGGCGAGTACTGCGTCGACGCCAAGCGCGTCTACGCCGCCGGCTTCTCGATGGGCGGTGGCATGGCGCACTACGTGGCTTGCGAAGCGGCCGACGTGTTCGCGGCCTCCGCGCCGGGTGCCTTCGATCTGCTGGCCGAGAACAAGTGCGAACCCGCGCGGCCGATCACGGTGATCGCGTTCCGCAGCGAGTCCGACGCCATCGTGCCCTACGCGGGCGGACCCAAGACGAGCGCACCCAACGGCTTCGTTGGCATGCACACCTTCCTGGGTGCGGTGAACACGTTCAAGAAGTGGGGCGAGATCGACGGTTGTACCGGCGAGCCCGTGATGGAGACCGGCGGCTGTCAGACCTACAAACAGTGCAAAGAGGGCGTCGAAGTCACCTTGTGCACCGTCCCGGGCGGCCACACCTGGCCTCCGGCCGACCGGTCGTGGCAAACCCTCAAGCGCTTCACGCTGCCGTAGCCAGCGCAGCCGTCAGCTGCGCGTGCGACTAGGCCACGCGCAGCTCGACGGCGATGTTGCCGCGCGTCGCGTTCGAGTACGGGCACACCTCGTGCGCGGCTTGGACCAACGCCTCGGCCTGTTCGCGCGGCAGCTCCGGGATCGAAACGACCAGCTCCACGGCCAGCCCAAACCCGCGCCCGGCTGGACCGATGGTGACGCGCCCCGTGACCTCGACGGGTCCACTCTTCACCTTCTGCGTGCGCGCCACGTGCAGCACCGCGCTGCCGAAGCACGCCGCGTAGCCGGCGGCGAACAGCTGCTCCGGATTCGTGCCGGGCCCACCTCCGCCGCCCAGTGCCTTCGGCAGCGAGACCGGCAGGTCCAACACTGAATCGTCGCTGCGAATCCGCCCCTCGCGCCCCGAGGTCGCGCTGGCTACGGCCGTGTACAAACGCTTCTCGAGCTCCACAGGCATGTGCGATCTCCTTGGTGGTCAATCCTGCCCGGGTTGTTGCACGAAACCGCTCAGCTCTCCAGCAACAGCTTCTGCACCCAGGCCTCGGCTTCGGCTCGATCCGAGCAGATGCGATGCGGCATCTTGGGCGGCGCGAACCACATGATGGCCGTCATGAGCCGGCGCGCGATCGGCGATGGAACGACGACACCCAGGCCGCGTACCCAGAGCTCGATCGCGGTCTCGTTGTCGCGCATGTGATCGGTCAACCTCTTGCGCTGCACGGCGTCCGGCAAGGTGGTGCCCAGATCGAACAGCAGGTAGTAGGGGCGCTTGCGGCGGAGGTAGCCTTCGAGCTGGTGCAGCGTGCCATCCAACCCGGCAGTCGTGAGCACGGGCGGAACAACGACCCAGATGATCTCCGGCGATTCGTCGGCAGCCATGAGCGTCAGTACAGTCGACTGTACTCGGTGCCCAGCGCAAGGCCTGCTCCGACCTGGACTGCACGCTTTGTGAGGCGGCTTGCTGTCGCGCCAAAGGATTTGGACCCCGTGCCGGCCCGCGCGATACTGGGGCTGTGGAGTCTCCGTGGGTAACTGCTTGCCTTGGCTTCTTGTTAGGCATCGTGTGGCTCGACATGATCTTCGACATGCAAGCCGCGCTCGCGAGTCGCGGAGATGGGTCGAAGCGCGACGAGGCGCTGAGCACGGTGGCTGCGTACTATCGTCACGCCACGAGCGCTCGCATGTCCTATCTTATCGCCGTCATCATGATGGCCACACTGGCTTCGATCATCCTGCAGCTGATCGGCGACTCCGCGCCGAACTGGGTGCCGTGGCTGTCGCTCATCGGCGCCGGAGGCCCGATCGTCCTGGCGTTGACCAACACGGTCCCGTGCGCGGTCAAGCTAGGCAAGGCCCCCGCCGACGAGCGCGCGGTGCTCGCGCGTCGCGTGCTGCGCGACCACCTGATCGCGATCGCCGGCCTGACGCTCGCACTGGTGCTGCAGCTCACGTGCGCACGCAGCTAGGGAATCAGCGACTTGATCAGCGCTCCGGACATGGTGAGCGCGTTGTCCTTCCAGGGGCCGGTAATTCCCGCCTGTGACGTCAGCGCGGAGCAGGACTCGGCCTTGTCGTTGAGCGCCCAGTTGGCCCAGCTGATGTCGTTCTTCTGCAAGAAGTCGAGCCAGGTCTTGGTCTCGGCTTGATCGATGGCACCGCTGCCGCTGGCTTCACAGCTGCCCCACTCCGTGACGAACAGCGGCACGCCTGCGTCGAGCGCGATTTGTGCCTTGTCGCGCAGGTATTGTTTGTGGGTCGCGGCGTAGAAGTGCAGGGTGTACGCGACGTCGGCGTAGCCGGTGATCGGGCTGCGTGCCGCGAGGTCGACGTCTTGTGACCACTTGGGCGTGCCGACGATCACCAGGTTCTTGGCGCCCGTGCCGCGGATGGCTGCAATCACCGCCTCGGCATAGGTCTTCACCGCGGGCCAGCCGATGTCGAGCGGCTCGTTGTAGATCTCGAACAGCACGGCCGGCGACGAGCCGTACTTCTTCGCCATGCGGGTGAAGAAGTCGATCGCCTGGGGCTGGTGATCCTGCGCGTGGTGATCGTGCCAGTCGATGATCACGTAGATGCCGCGCTGGATCGCGCGATCCACGACCGCGACGACCTTGGCCTCATTGCCGTTCTTGTTCTCGAGGTAGCCGCCGTTCTCCACGCCGAGCGCGGTGCGGACCACACCCGCTTGCCAGTCGTCGGCGAGCTGATCGACCGTGCCCGGCGCATAGAAGTTCGACCACTGGCTCCAGAACAGGCTCATGCCGCGCAGCTGCACCGGCTGGCCGAGCGCATCGACGATGCGATTGCCCGCGACGTGCAGCGCACCGTGTCGACCGACGGGCCCCG
>DATEOF010000312.1:0-38878 GCA_035274465.1 Polyangiales bacterium | reverse complement strand
CCAGGCGGTTACCATCCAGAGCAGCGCGCCGACCAGCACAACCCCGAGGGCCGCGACCACGTTGCGACTCATGCGAGCCTCATATCCGATGCCGTGCGCCCGCACAACGCGGCCCGGAATTGCGTAGGCTCCAGCATGCTCAAAGCCGACCCGGAGGGGCTGACCGATCAGGAGCTGATCGCCCGTATCCAGGCCGGACGCGATGACGTGGGCTGCTACGTATGGTTGGTCGCGCCGGTGATCGCAGCTGTCGTGTGCGGGCTGCTCTGGGGTGGGCCCGCGGCGATCGGCGCGTTGATCGCGTCATACTTCTTTTGCCAGGGCTTTTGGCGCTGGCGCAAGCGCCTCCCGCGCATCCGCGCTGGAGAGCTGGCTCGGGCCGAGCTCCAACGGCGTTATCGTATCGCCGGTGTCTCTAGCTACGAAGCAGAGGCCGTGGCCGAGCTCGCGCGCGACGGTGGGCCCGACGCCGTGCTGCTGTTCAGCTCGCGGGGCTTGCCGCACGGCGGCCACAGCTTCATCCGCATCGAGTTGGCGCTGGAAGCCAGGGCGCAGATCTGGTTGGCCCCCCTGCCCTTCGACCTCGAGCACGGCGCAGATCCGGTCGCACGCTTGTACCACCGTGAGCTGCAGCTGACGGCTGCAGCTGCCACGCGCTGGCGGGAGTTGATCGCCGCGCTGACGCCGGCGGCGCTCGTGCCTCCGGGGCACTTCGTGCGCGACGGGCTACCGTGCGAAGCCGTGGTGCTGCGGAGGAATGCGCCGACGCTACGCGCGAAGCTCAACATGGCCGGGTTGCCGCAGGTCCTGCGCGCTCATCCCTGTGCGCACTTGCTGCAGTCGTTTCTCGAGCTCGAGTTGACGGCGCAGGATCGGCCCCCGCGGGTGATTGGGTCTGCTTCGCCTTGGGGGGATATCTCGATCTCGAACAGGTGAAATTACTGATCGGGCACGGGCTCGGGCACGATCAAGAGGCGATCTAGTTGCAGGCGGATATGCGCCGCTTCGGCTGGCGTGTGGGCCAGCGCTATCGCTCGGTCGAGCGCAATCTTGGCTTCGGCACCGCGCCCTAATTGCATCAGCAACGCGCCCGTGAGGCCGAAGTAGTGGAAGTAGCCTTCGAGAGCGGCCTCTAGCGGGGCGATCATCTGCAGCGCGGCGGCGGGGCCTCGCAGCTTGGAGACGGCTACTGCTCGATTCAGAGTGACTACGGGCGAGGGGGAGAGCTGTTCGAGGCGCGCGTAGATGGCGTCGATTTGCGCCCAGTCCGTGTCGCGGGCTCGCGCCGCTCGCGCGTGTACCGAGGCGATGGCTGCTTGTAGCTGGTAGGCGCCGGGGTGTGCGTGGCGGGCGGCCTTGTCGAGCAACGCCAGGCCTTCGCGGATCTGCAGCTGGTCCCATTGCGTGCGATCCTGATCCTCCAGCAGCACGATGTTGCCGTCCGCGTCGAGCCGCGCCGGCATGCGCGAGTGTTGCAGGAGCATGAGCGCCAACAGCCCCATGATCTCCGGCTCGTGCAGGAAGAGCCGCAGGAGTAGGCGCGCGAGCCGGATGGCTTCCTCGCACAAGGCCGCGCGCACGTGCACCGTGCCCCCGGTCGCGGAATAGCCCTCGTTGAACATCAGGTAGATCGCCGCCGCGACTGCGCCCACGCGGTCTGCGCGCTCGACCGGACCGGGAGCCTCGAACGGGACGTCGGCGCTCGCCACACGCCTGCGGGCGCGCGTGATGCGCTGCTCCATCGCGACCTCGCTGACCAGGAATGCGCGCGCGATCTCGGCGACCGACAGACCGCACACGATGCGCAGCGACAAGGCGATCTGTTGCGTCGCGGGCAACTCGGGATGACAGCAAATGAACAGCAGGCGCAAGATGTCGTCGCGATAGTCCGCGCGGTCCAGCTGATCGACCAGGCTGCCCTCCGCATCTCCGCGCTCCGATAGCTGGGCCTCGTCGGGCAGCGGAGCCAGCTTGCGCTGGCGCCGCGCCGCATCGATCCCCGCATTGCGCCCGACGAAGATCAACCACGCCGCAGCGTCCCGCGGCGGCCCCTGCTGCGGCCATTTGTCGAGTGCGGCTAGACACGCTTCCTGGAAGGCTTCTTCGGCGATCTCGAGCTCGCCGAAGTAGCGCAACAGCGCGCCGAGCACGCGCGGTCGCGCGGAGCGCAGTGCCAGGTCGATCCAGCCGAGCTCGTTCATGTCACGCTGACTCCCGGATTGAAGACCATGATCGGGCGCACCTCGTACGCGCCGTTGCTGCTGCTGGCCTGTCCCAGCTCGCGCGCCGCTTGGAGCGCGTCTTCCAGCGTCGCGCACTCGACCACGAAGAAGCCCAGCAGCTGCTCCTTGGTCTCGGCGAAGGGCCCGTCGAGCACGATCGGCTTCGCGCCCTTGCGCAACGTGGTGGCCGCGGTGGTGGGCATGAGCCGCGCCACCGGCCCCAACCTGCCCTGCTGGGCGAGCTTGTCCTGCACCACCTTCAACTTGGCGATGGCTGTCTCGTCTTGTTCTTTCGTCCAGGCGGAGACGACTTCTTCCTGGTCGTAACAGAGGATGGCGTAGAGCATCGTTTTTCCTCGTCTAGAGAAGGACGAACGAGTAGCGCGCCAGCCGACAAAACGCCCCCAAAAATCGCCGAACTTGCGCTGCCGGCCGCGCCGCGACAATCTGTCGTCATGCGCGGCTTCGCCCGGATTATCACAGCCATTCCCGTAGTTTCCGTCGCGTCGCCACAGAAAAACCTGCAGGCGACGCTGGCCCTGTGTAAGGCAGCCGATGCCCAGCAGGCCCAGGTGGTGGTGTTCCCGGAGCTCGGCCTCTCCGGCTACACCTCGCGCGATCTGTTCGCGAGCAGCCTGCTGCTCGAGGCGGCGCTGCGCGCGCTGGGCGAGCTGGTGAACCACAGCAAGAAGCTCGCGCCGCTGTTCCTGGTCGGCCTGCCGCTGAGGGCGGCGAACGGCCTGTACAACGTGGCAGCCGCCGTGCAGCGCGGAAAGCTGCTGGGCATCGTGCCCAAGACGTACCTGCCCAACTATCGCGAGTTCGAGGAGCAGCGATGGTTTCGTCCCGGCACCGAGGTGCCTGCCGACAGTCAGCTCGAGGTATTGGGGGCGCGCGTGCCCTTCGGCACCGACCTGCTGTTCGCAGCCGAGGACGCGCCGGATCTCGTGGTGGGCGTGGAGATCTGCGAGGACCTGTGGGTCCAGGTGCCGCCGAGCTGCGCGCAGGTGTCGGCCGGCGCGACCGTGATCTGCAACCTGTCGGCGTCGAACATCCTGGTCGGCAAGGGCGACCTGCGAAAGCTGCTGTGTGCTTCGGCGTCGGACCGCGGCAAGTGCGTCTACGCCTACGTGGCCGCCGGACCGACCGAGTCTTCCACCGACGCGGCCTACGACGCGCACGCGCTGATCTACGAGAACGGGCACCTGTTGGCCGAGGCGCCACGTTTTCGGCGTGACTCGCAGCTGATGGCTGCGGATGTCGACCTCGATCAGCTGCTGCACGAGCGCGCGGTGACCAACACGTTCGCGGACTGTGCGCGGCAATTCCAGCGTCCGTTTCGGCGCATCGCCTTCAGCACGCGCTGGCCGCGCGAGCTGCAGCGCAGCGTGGCGCCCCACCCCTTCGTGCCCAAGCAATCGGCGAACCTGGCCGCGCGCTGCGCGGAGGTGTTCGACATCCAGACCCACGCACTGGCCACGCGCCTCGAGCACATCAGCGCAGACACCAAGCTCGTCCTCGGCGTGTCCGGTGGCCTCGACTCCACGCACGCCGCGCTGGTCGCGGCGCAGGCGCTGGATCTGCTGGGCCGGCCACGCAGCGCGCTGCACTGCCTGATCATGCCGGGCTTCGGCTCGAGCACGAATACGCAGTCCAACGCCGATCGCCTGGCGCAGGCCCTGCGCGCGACCTTCCGCCGCGTGGGCGTCAGCGAGCTGGCGCTGGACGTGCTGCAGTCGATCGGCCACCCGGCCGCCGCTCCCAGCGTCGACGAGCTGCTGGCGCGCGTGCGCAAGGACCCTGCGCTGGCCGATCTGAGCTTCGAGAACGTGCAGGCGCGGCTGCGCACGCTGCTGTTGATGACCGAGGCCAATCGCGTCGGCGGGCTCGTACTGGGCACCGGCGACCTGTCCGAGAAGGCGCTGGGCTGGAGCACCTACGCCGGCGATCAGATCTCGATGTACGACGTCAACGCCGCGGTGCCCAAGACGCTGATCCAGTGGCTGATTCGCTGGGTGGCCAACGAGCGCGCGACCCAGTGGAGCGCGGGCGACAGTGCGGGGCTGCGGGAAGTGTTGTTCGCGATCCTGGATACACCGATCTCGCCCGAGCTGCTGCCGCCCGACGAGACCGGCAAGATCGCACAGCTCACGGAGTCCGCGATCGGCCCGTACGAGCTCCACGACTTCTTCCTGTTCCACACGATTCGCTACGGCCGCCGCCCGAGCCGCACGCTGGCGCTGGCCGCGATCGCGTTCGAGGGTCGCTACGACCGAGCGACCCTACGCAAGTGGCTCGAGCTCTTCCTGCGCCGCTTCTTCGCAAACCAGTTCAAGCGCTCGTGCACACCGGATGGGCCGAAGGTGGGCATGGTGGCGCTGTCGCCTCGCAGTGATTGGCGCATGCCGACCGACGCCGACGTCAACGACTGGATCTTGGACCTGGACACGGTCGTGGATTAGACGTGTCCGCGATCCAGGCTGTGCGCGCGCTCAGGCGTGTATGCAGATGGCGGCTTGGGTATGCTCGCGCGCGTGAGTGCCGGGCTGTGGATGGCGTTGCCGCTGGTGTTTGGATCAGGGTTCTGCGCGCTGATCTATCAGGTCGTCTGGACCCGCGAGCTGCGCTTCGTGTTCGGGGCCTCGACCGCGGCGTCGTCCGCGGTGATCGCGATCTTCATCGCGGGCCTGGGCTTCGGCGGGCTGTGGTTCGGCCGGCGGGTCGAACGTAGCCCGGCGGCGCTGCGCTACTACGCCGTGCTCGAGGGCGGTGTCGCGCTGCTCAGCGCGAGCACGCCGTGGTTGCTGTCGCTGGCGCGCTGGCTGTACCTGGGCAGCGGCGGCAGCCTCGCGCTCGGCGCGAGCGGCAGCACGCTGGTGCGCTTGCTGCTGGCCACGCTGGTGCTCGGACCCGCGACGTTCCTGATGGGCGGCACGCTGCCAGCGATCGCGCGCGCAGCGGAGACCGAGCACGATGTGGCGCGGCGGCGCGTGGCGGTGCTGTATGGAGTCAACACCCTCGGCGCCGTGCTGGGCTGCACGCTGGCCACGTTCGTGCTGCTCGAGCGCCTCGGCAGCCGCAACACGCTCTACGTCGCAGCCGTGCTCAACCTGATCATCGCGGGCATGGCCTGGCTCGGCAGCCGTCGGCTGCAAGCCACTCCGCAGCCATCAGCTGCAGGGCACCTCTCCGAGAGCGAGCGCGACAACGTGGCCCCGACCTGGTTGGTGTGCGCATCGGCCGCCGTGGTCGGCTTCGCGTTCTTCCTGATGGAGGTGGTCTGGTATCGCGTGCTCGGACCGCTCCTGGGTGGGACGATCTTCACCTTCGGGCTGATCCTGGCCGTGGCGCTGTTCGGCATCGGCGTGGGCGGCGCGCTGTACGCCGCGCTTTTCGCGCGCCGGCGTGCCATGCTGCTCGGCTTCGCGCTCAGCTGTGTGCTCGAGGCGGCGTGCATCGCGGTGCCATACGCCATCGGCGATCGCATCGCGGTCTGGGCGGTGCTGCTGCGGCCGCTGTCGGCGCTCGGCTTCGACGGCCTGCTCTTCGGCTGGGCGCTGATCACCTGCGTGGTGGTGTTGCCCGCCGCGCTGATCGCGGGCTTTCAGTTCCCGCTGTTGATCGCGCTGCTCGGATCCGGCCGAGAGCGCGTGGCTCGCGACGTCGGCGTGGCGTACGCGGCGAACACGCTGGGGGCGATCCTCGGCGCGCTGGCGGGCGGGTTCGGGCTCTTGCCCGCGATCGGCGCCGTCGGCGCATGGCGCGGGGTGTGCTTCCTGCTGACCGGCTGGGGTGCGTTCGTCGCAGCCAAGACGCTGTTGTCCGGAAGGCTCGCGCCTGATGGGCGCGAGCCTTCCGATAACAATCAGTCGCCCCGCCGCAGCTCATGGCTGCAGGCAGGCAGCGTCGCGGCCGTGTGCGTGCTGACGCTGATCTTGCTGGGCGAGCAAGGTCCCACTGCAGCCTGGCGCCACTCACCGATCGGCGCCGGCCGCATTCCGCCGCAGAGCTTCGACGCTCCCAACACGATCGAATCGTTCATGCGCCAGCAACGCCGCGGCGTCGACTGGCAGACCGACGGCATCGAGAGCTCGATCGGCATCGACAGTACGGACGGCGTGGGCTTTCTGGTCAACGGCAAGAGCGATGGCAACTCGCGCACCGACGGACCGACGCAAGTCATGGGCGGGTTGCTCGGCGCGGCACTCTCGCAGCGCGTCGACAAGGCGATGGTCATCGGCCTGGGCACGGGGAGCACCGCCGGCTGGCTGGCCAAGCTGCCCGAGATCCAGCGCGTCGACGTGGCCGAGATCGAGCCCGCCATCCTCACGGTCGCCAAGCGCTGCGAGCTGGTGAACGAACGCGCGCTCGACAACCCCAAGCTGCACGTCCACCTCGGCGATGCACGCGAGCTGCTGGCCGTATCGCGCGAGCAATACGACGTGATCTTCTCCGAGCCGTCGAACCCGTATCGCGCCGGCGTCGCCAGCCTGTACACGCGCGAGTTCTACGCCGCCGTCCAGAAGCGTTTGTCCGAGCGCGGACTGTTCGTGCAGTGGCTGCAGGCGTACGATATCGACAGCGACAGCATTCGTTCGGTCTACGCGACGCTGGGCACGGTGTTTCCCCACGTCGAGACCTGGTACGGCCTCAAGCACGACCTGCTGCTGGTCGCGTCGCGACACGCGCCGATGCACGACACGGCCCGCCTGCGCGAGCGGCTGGCCTCCGAACCTTTCGCGCGCGCGCTGCGGGCGGTGTGGATGACCGACGGCCTGGAAGGCTTCCTGGGACACTACCTCGCCAACACCACGTTCGCGCGTGAAGCTGCCAGCGGCGCCCCGATCAACACCGACGATCGCCTGCTGATCGAGTTCGGCTTCGCGCGCGGCCTGCGCGGTACGGGGTTCTCGGCGGAAGGCCTGCTCGCGAACGCTCGCGGCCACGGACAGAATCGTCCGCCGCTCAGCGGACCCGGCGTCGACTGGCAAGTCGTCGACTTCGAGCGCGAAGCGTTCTCGTTCATGACCGGCGTCCAGCCCGATGTGACGGTCTTGGCGCCACTCGACCGCAATCGCCTGGAGCTGCTCGGCAAGTGGGCCAACCAGGACTTCCGCGATGCCCTGATGATCTGGAACTTCCTCGGCAGCCAGGCCGGTCACTTGCAGCCGATCCTGATCGAGCGCCGAGCGCTCGCCGAGTTGATGGCTTACGAGGGCGACGACAACGCCGAGTCGTGGATCGGCATGCTCAGTCAAGACCAGCCCGTGTTGGAGCGCGCGCTGCGTGCGATCTGGTTCTCGCGCCACAACCAGCACCAACAAGCGAGCGACGCGCTGATCCAGGCGCTGCACCTGTACCGCACCGACCCCTGGCCGCTGCCCTCGCAGGTCATCCGCGCGCTGGGGATCATGCGGCTGACGGAGGTCACGGGGCGCGGGTTCGTGCCCAGCTGGCTGGACGCGCTCTCGATTCCGTTCGCCTCGTACGTCAACGAGACCGCGCGCCAACGCACGCGCATCACCCTGGCCATGGCTCTCGGCCCGAGCGATCCCACCTGCATCGCCGTCTTCGCGGACCAGGAACCCAACATCGACTGGAACGAGACCACGCTCGACTTCCGCGCCGAGTGCTACAAGACCCACGGCCATCCGCTGCGCGAGCAAGCCGAACGCGATCTCGCTCAGTGGCGCGCGGCGGCACCGATTCCCTTCGCCCGGCTGCTGCGCTAGCAGCCGTCGTTGGGTGTGCTGTCGCAACAGTAGCCGGTGTCTCCGGGCGCGCTCATGTTGGTGCAGCGTCGGGGCGAGATGCAGTCTGCATCGGAGTTGCAATTGATCGTCGGCCCGACGCGTGCCGCGCAGATGTCCTGCCAACCGCAACTGCCGCTGATGCACTGTGAATCTGCGTTGCACGGTTGGCCCATGCCGGCGCTGTTGGACGCGGGCTGCTTCGCGCACACATTGCCGAGGCAGACGTTAGGCCCGCACTGGTCTGCACTGGAGCACGATCCACCCAGTGGGACGTGGCACACGCCTGCGCTGCAGTCATTTGGAGTGACGCAGCCGCGATTCGATTGACACACGGAGCCTAGCGGCTGCGCAGCAGTGCACGTCGCGCGGAGACAGCTGCCCTCGACGCATTCGTCATCGGTGCCGCACGACCCGCCCAAGTTGCGTTTGCAGACTGCGCTTTGGCATTGCAGTGCCGCTTGGCAGTCGGCATTGGTCACGCAGCTGCCGCCGACAGCTTCACGAGCGCGGCACTGCGCCATGCGACAACGGCCCGATGAGCACTGCGCGTCCGCTTGGCAGGTGTCGCCGGTGGCGCATCCACTGACACACTCCGCCTTCGCACCGCCCGCGCCGCTGCCAGCACCTGCGCTCTGCGGCGGTGCGGCCGGCGTTCCAGCTTGCGCGCCGATGCTGCTCCCAGCACCGCCCGTCATCGCCATCACTCCGCCCTGCGCACCGGTCGATGAGGACCCTGCAGCGCCGGACTGACCAGCGCCCGGTGACCGCGCATCGGACTCCTGCTTGCCTGCGCCTGCCATCGACTGTCCAGACATCTCGCCCTCATGCCCGCCTGCATCTGCCGTCGACTGTCCCGACATTTGCATCCGATCCGTGCTCTCGAGCGTCATCGGCGGTGCAGCGCGCTCTCCCAGGCGGCACGTGTAGGCTACGCAGTGCTGTTTTCGCGAACAATCGTCATCCGTCTGGCAGCGGATGCCGTTGAAGCCCGAGAGACTCGTGCAGGCCTCTCCGAGGAAGAAGCCCAGGATGCTTGCTCGAAGTAAAACGCGGCGCACACGGCGACGATGCACGCGCGGCGTCACGCAGGCAAGTTGATCGCTCCGACGTCAGTGACGGTCCTAGTGCTGCGAGCGACCGTCGCGCAACGCGTTGCGAAGCAGCGACCAGGCAGTCATCCGCGAGCGCAGCGTGATATCGCCATCTGCCGCCTCGGGCACCGCGACCGAAGGCAAGCGCTGCGTCTTCGCCAGCGCGTCCAACTTCGACACGCGCGGCAACGGCGGCGGAGGCTTGCGTTGCGTGACCGTCACCGGCCCAGGATCGGGCGGAACGTAGCTGTCGCGCCAGGTCACGGCATCCAGCGCGCTCGCGAGCTCGCCAGGATTCGCATAGCGCGCAGAGCGGTTCACCGACAGTGCGCCGAGGATGACCGTCTCGAACGCCGCCGAGATCTCCGGATTGTGCGCGCGCGGCCCCCAGAGCTTGCCGTCGGTTTGCGCGTCGGACAGCTCGAGCAGACCTGCGCTGCGGAACGGCAGGGCACCGGTCGCGAGGTAGTACAGCAACGCGCCGCACGAGTAGACGTTGGCGCGCGCATCGATCAACTCGCTGGGGTCGTAGTCGTCGAGCACCGCAGCCAGCGTCTCGGGTGCCATGAAGTGCGCGGCTTCCAGCTCCGGCGGCTCGGGCTGCATCCAGGCGGCCATGCCGAGGTCGAGCAACTTGGCGTCGAGCCTGAGGCCATTCGAGCTGCGGTCCTGGCGCCAGATCACCAGGTTGGAAGGCTGAATCGCGTGGTGGGTGATGCCCTGCCGGATGGCCGCGTGAGCCCCGAGGCTAATGTTGCGCACCAAGTCGATCACCGAAGGCAGCGGCAGGCGACGACCCGCGCTCGCCCAGGCATCCAGCGAGGGGCCCGGTACATATTCGGAGACGATCCACACAGCGGCATTGCCACGCGCTTCACACGCTTCGACTCGCGCGAGCGTCGCATGCTCGACCAGGCTGGCTTGCTTCACGCGCGCGAGAGCGCACTCGACCTCATCGCGACTCGTGCCACACCACAAACGCACTGCGACATAGCGTTCGCCGTCGAGACTTCCGGCGCGGAAGACCTCACTACCAGGCCCTCCCAGCGTCATGACTGGACAGGAATCATCCCAGGGGACGGATTGCTCCGTGGCGCTCAAAGCACGCATACGTGGCCTCTACACTAGGCCGAAACTTCGGTGGGCAGTCGCGCGCTACCCCTAACGCCGCCCTCAGCTTCGGTCATCAACTACGGACACCGCGTGTGCGATGCACCAAGACCAAGCGATCAACGCAGCCCAGCCGCTCACGTAAACAAGCCAGCCGACCGTATTCTCCGGCCGCCGAGAATGCAAGCAAAACCTCGACTGCTCGGGTGCGTTTGCGCACCACAGCGACGTGTCGTGGTCGATATTGCAGCGTTCAGCTGCAGCGAGCTTGATTGTTCAATGCACGTTGCGAATGTGCGTGCCGAGTCCAAGCTCGAAGCATGGATGCGCACGACTTCGAAGCGGTGGTGCAGCGAGCAGCGGCAGAAGCTTGGCGCAGCATGCGCGGCGCGCCGGAGCACTTGAATCGACTCCAGCTGCGAGACGCGAGCAACGCGCTGCCTTCGTTTTACGAGGTAGCGGCCTTCGCCAGCGCTTGTGTGGGCGTGGCGAACCTCGCGCTCGCCGAGTGGTCGGAGCGGCCAGGTCCGGTCAGCATCGACGCGCGCCACGCCGCGCTCGCGTTTCAGTGCGAGCGCTGGCTGACGGCGATCGATTGGCAACTGCCGGCGGTCTGGGATCCACTCGCCGGCGACTACCGCGCGGCGGATGGCTTCTTGCGGCTCCACACGAACTACGCGCATCATCGGCGAGCAGTCTTACAGGTCCTCGACGTCGCCCCCGAGCGCGACGCCGTGGCGCGCGCGCTCACGACTCGGGCTGCAGAAGACGTCGAGCGCGACGTCGTCGCAGTGGGTGGCTGCGCCGCGGTGATGCGGAGCGCCGCCGCCTGGGCGAACCACCCGGCCGGCGCTGCGGTCGCGCGCGAACCGCTGCTGGCATGTGAAGCGGTCGGCGGCGAACGACGGCGCAGCTCACGGCTGCAGCCCGAGCGGCCGTTGGCAGGCATCCGCGTCCTCGACCTGACGCGAGTCATCGCCGGACCGGTCGCCACGCGCTTCCTCGCGGCATACGGCGCCGACGTGCTGCGCCTGGATCCGCCCGGGTTCGAAGAAGTCCCTGCCCTGCTGCCGGAGACGACTGCGGGCAAACGCTGCGCCGCACTCGACCTGCGCGCGGCGCCCGACCGCGAGCGCTTCGCGGCGCTCGTCGCCCCGGCGGACGTCCTGGTGTGCGGCCTGCGCTCCGAGGCGCTCGAGTCGCTGGGCTTCACGCACACCTCGCTGCGCGAAGACAACCCCGGCCTGATCATCGCGCGACTGGACGCCTACGGCTGGACGGGACCCTGGCGTGGGCGCCGCGGCTTCGACAGCCTGGTGCAGATGAGCTGCGGCATCGCACAGCACGGCATGCAGGTCAGCGGGGCGGACAAACCCGTGCCGCTGCCGGCTCAGGCGCTCGACCACGGCAGCGGATACCTGCTGGCGGCCGCGATCATCCGCGCGCTCATGCAGCGTGCGAGCGGCGGGCGCGCGAACGACATCCGGCTCTCGCTGGCGCGGACCGCGGCATTTCTCGCTGCGCTCGGCGTCTCGGATACGCTCACCGGCCAGAAGCTGACGGCTGCAGAGCGCGCGCCGTTCCTCGAAGAGGCGGACAGCGCCTGGGGCCGAATCCAGCGCGTGCGCTGCCCGGGCGGGCTCCACGGCGTGACACCGCACTGGACCCACCCCGCAGCGCCGTTGGGTACGGCAGCAGCCGCCTGGCTTTAACCGGCAGCAGCGCTGTCGAGCACGATCACGCCGCGCGTATTCGCACCGCGCTCGAGATCCTGAAACGCCTGCGGCGCCTGATCGATGGTGTACGTGCGCGTAACCATGCCCTCGAGGTCGAGCTTGCCCGAGGCGTAGAGCTCGAGCAGGCGAGGAAAGTCGTACTTCGGGTTGGCGCTGCCGAACACGCAGCCACACAGGCGCTTGCCAGAGAGCGGGAAACCCAGGCCGTTGAGCGAGATGGTCTCGGTGAGCTTGCCGACGCCCAGCGCCACGGTCGTACCGCCGCGCCGCGTCACCTTCAACGCGGCCTCGACCACCGAGGGCTTGCCGATCGCCTCGAAGGCGTAGTCGACGCCGATGCCACCGGTCTGCGCCAGGATGCTGTCCGCCTGCTCGGCGCGCACGCCGTCGGTCGCACCGAAGCGCTTCGCCAGCGCCAGCTTCTCCTCGGACACGTCCACCGCGAAGATGCGATTGGCGCCCGCGATGCGCGCGCCTTGAATCACCGCGATGCCCACGCCACCACAACCGAACACGGCGACGTTCGATCCGGGTTTGACTTCGGCCGTGTTGATCGCCGCGCCCACGCCGGTGGTTACCCCGCAACCGATCAGCGCCGCGACCTTGAGCGGCACGTTCTTGTCCACCGCCACCACGCTCATGGCAGGACACACCGTGTACTCGGCCATATTGCCGAGCGAACAGAACGCGGCCAGGCCTTTGTCACCGCGCTTGAGGCGCTGCGTCCCATCCGGCATCGTGCCGCCGCGCGGCAAGGAGCGGCACAGGAACGCCTCCCCGCGCACGCAGTGAAAGCAGGTGCCGCAGTTGGGCACGAACGACATGATCACGTGATCGCCGGGCTTGCAGTTGGTCACGCCCTCGCCCACGGCCTCGACCACGCCGGCGCCTTCATGGCCCAGCACGACGGGCAAGGGGTGCGGGATGGTGCCGTTGATCACCGAGAGGTCGGAGTGGCAAACCCCAGCCGCCACCATGCGCACCTTGACCTCACCGGCCTTGGGCGCCCCGAGCTCCACGTCCTCGACGACGACCTTGTTCAACTCATTGACGACGACCGCTTTCATGGAGCCTCTGGTGCAAAGGGTGGACGGTAGCGATACCAGCGCGACACCCGGGTTTTCAAGGGGCTGTGGGCGTTGAACTGAAAGCGTCAGCGCGACACTTGCTGAGCGCTTCGAGCGTCTCCGGAGCGAGCCTCGGATGAACCGCTTCGCGCAAGCGCGGCAGCAGGCGCTGTAGCTCCGCGCACTCTCCCACGGCCTGGAATACGCCCGCCTGCAAGGCCAGCATCGCCGTGTCCGCTGGCTGGCGGCGTAGCGCGCGAGCCGAGAGCTCGAGTGCGGCCTTCCGCTCGGCGCTCGCCGCCTGACACACGGCCGCGAACATCAGCGCGCGCGCAGAGCTGACACCCAGCTCGCGCAAGTGCGCGCTGACTTCGGGCGCGCAGCGACCCACGGAGAGCTCCGCGCTGGCCAACATCACCCATGCGAGCCAGGCCTCCGGGTGCGCTCGAACCAGCTCGCGCGCGACCCCCAGCCGCTGTTCCGGTGGCAGGGATGCGTTACGGATCACCGACGCGCGCAGGTGGTGGGGCTCGAGCCGCAACGCTTGCTCGACATTCTCGGCCGCGAGCCGCCGCTCTTCCGCGCCACACGCGGGACAGTTCAGATACAGCTGAGCGCGCAGCGCATGGACATCGGCGTCGCCGAGCTCGGTGACTCGCGGCTCCGCGCCTGGGTACGGACCGACTGGCCGAGTGAAATAGGCAAATTCTCCGGTCGCAAAATACCGCGAGATCTCCTGATCCAACGCGGCGGCAGGCAGATCGGGAAACGCCGTGGCCCACGCGGCATCGGCAGTCTGCGTGTCCACCAGCAGGTCCTGGTACTTCGCGAACGCCTCACCGCGCTTCGACATCAAGTAGTGCACGATCAGCCAGGCCGAGCCGTAATAGGCGGCACTGGTTTGCCAGCTCTCGGCGCTGAACAACTCGCCGACCGGCACGCGACGCACTCCTCGCACGGCCGAGAACAAGCCCGCCGGCACGTCACCGACCACGAACCGATCCTGCGTGTCGAAGTATGCCGTCTGAAAGTACACGGCCAATCCCTCGGCGAACCACGGCGGTTGCCTGGGCAACGACTGGAACGCGATGTAGTGCGTGAGCTCGTGCTTGAGCGTCTGCCAGCGCTCGAGGCGGCCGGCGTCCGGCATGACGACCAGCGGCTCGAAGAACTGCGCCGCCACGTGAAACCCCGCGGTGTCGCCGCCCCCGAACACCTCGAAGTCGGACGAGTCGCTGAAGACCACGACGTGCAGCTTCACGGGCAGCTTGCCCTGCGCCTCCCAGCCGAGCTGACAGTAGGCGTCGAGCAGCCGCTCGAAGAGCAGGATCCGATCGCGCGCGCTCTCCTTGCTCAAGTCCGAGTGCAACACGAAGTGCTCGGACTCCAGGCGATACCAGCGCGGCCCACCTTGCGTGGGCACGGCGGGCAGGCTCGCGCAGGCTGCGAACGTCAGGGACAGTAGCGCGACCCGGCGCGAGAGCACGTTCATCGGCCGTGTTCCGCCCAGAAGTCGCGAATCGCGGCGATCACGGCCTCCGGCTGCACTTGCGCGACGGTGTGACCCACGTCGGCGAAGTGATGCGAGCTCGCGAGAGCGAGGCGCTGCTTGGCCCTCTCGGCCATCTGCTTGTAGATCGGCTGAGAGCCCGCAGTGGTCGCGATGCGCGTCGGGCAGCGCACGTCATCCAGGGTAGCGAACGGATTGCCGCGGGCATCTCCGCGATACGAGTTGTCCATCGCCGCGAAGATGTGCCTCAGCATCGCGCGTTCGATGTCGGGCGTGCAGCGCAGCGACACCGTCCCGTCTGGTTGCGGCTCGAAGCCGTACTGCACGTACGCCTGCAGCAGCTCGGGGCGCCAGGCCTGGAACACACCGCGCGTTCGGTAGTGCTCGTAGGCATGGTCGAAGCTCGCGAACGTCGCACGGCGTCGCGCTGCCCGTTCCAGCAGCTCTTCGGTCGACTCTGCCGCGGAACCCGGAGTCGCGACATCCATCGCGGTCGGCTCCATCGCGAAGATGCAGCGGAACGCACGCGGTCGCAGGGCCGCAGCGAGCAGGAGATCGGTAGCCCCGGCGCTATGGCCGATCGCGTAGGCCCCTTCGAGCTGGAGCTCGTCGATGACACGGACGGCGTCCCCCAGGAAGTCGGCGAAGTGATACGCATCGGCCGGCTTGCTGCTCGCGCCGTGGCCGCGGCGGTCGACACCGTAGACCACGAACGCAGGAGCGAGCGACTCCGCCACGCTCTGCCAAACCGGCGCACAGAAACCAGTGCCGTGCACCAGCAGGGCCGCCGGTCGCCCGTCATCCGGTGCTCCCCAGCGATAGATCGCCAATCGGATCGCGGCGTTGCACAGCACGGACGGTTCAGGTATCGGGGCTGCCACTGGGCGCATTGTTGCCCGCAAATGCGGAGTGCACCAGGCGAGTCATGCTGCAGCTACCAGCGGCGAGGGCTCGGTACCCGGCAGCGCCACGCGCGCGTGCGATCTCGCCGCCGAACGTCCCAGAGATTGAACTTTGGATCCCGAATGGACTGCGCTCGCAGATCAGCGGCGCGGCAGGCGCGATCGCCGCGTAATCGCTGACATACGTCAACCCGTTATCGAGTTGGGTCACGAGCGATTTTTCGAGCTCCAATGCTTTGAAACTGTGTAACACAGTGACACACTCTGTTGGCGGAGACGGATGAACATGAACTCCAAAACGATCTGGACTACTGCGCTCCTGGCGCTCGCAGCGTGCTCCTCGAATGGCGGAGGGATGGCTGCGACGACAGCACCCACCACGCCGACGGACCCGCTCATGCCCGGCGGCATGACCCCCACGACGCCGAACACGCCGAACAACGTTCCGACCGGAGCGGCCGCAGGCAGCGCGGCGCCGGTGACGAATCCCCCGACCTCTTCAGGCCAGAAACCGCCGATGACTCCCGGCGGTGCAGCTGGCAGCGGCGCGATGATGCCGCCCAGCACCACACCCACGAATCCCGCGGAGACGCCGCCGGTGGACTCGGCCGCGTGCAAGGGCCTGAACATGGAAGGCATGGTGTACAGCCCGGGCGGCGACGTGCTCCCGAACAAGTGCATGCCGTTCCACCCCACGACGAACAACCCGTACGCCGTGCGCTGCATCGACGCCTGGCCCTGGTACAAGACCAAGTTCCCCGGAGACAACTACTGCATCCTGCCGCCGCCGCCCGACAAGGGCGTTCAGTTCGGCGTCCACCCGCAGGGCAAGAAGTGGTTCGAGCAAGTGTCGAAGGGCGACATGAAGGGCTACGACAACCTCTCCGACGAATGGATCATGAAGGACGGCGAGGAAGAGCAGCGCAACTACCAAACCTCGGTCGACAATCCGATGGCGGCCAACTACTACCGCGCGTACGCGCGCATGCGCCCCGGTTCGCACCACATGATCGTGGCCTCCGAGATGTCGGGCACGGCCGAGACTTGGTCGCCCGGTGGTCCGTCCTTCCTGGCGTTGCAGTTGCCGGGCGCGCAGCGTCCGGACGAGAACACGCCCAAGTCGATCGACAAGCCCGCGGAAGACAAGGGCCTGTACAACAAGCTGCCTGCGAAGGCGCCGGTGGTGTTCAACATGCACCACTTCAACGCCTCCGGTCAGGACATCCTCAAGGAGACGTGGACCAACCTGTGGTGGGAGACGGACGCCACCATCGAGCTGAAGCCGATCTTCGGGCTCGAGTTCGGCCAGACCAGTGGCCTCGCGGTGATGCCCGGCCAGACGGTCGACCTGCACTACTCGTGGAACGTGAGCAGCGCGTTCCGCTGGGTGACGGCGTTCGGCCACCGCCACGCGTGGACCACCAACTTCAGCGCCTGGATCGAGAACCCCGACGGCAAGCTGGACGTCGTCTATCGCTCGCTCGACTGGTTCGATGAGCCGACCTATCGCTACGACAGCGTGACGATGAATCCGCCCGGCACCGCGCCGGACACCGACGGCGCGCACTCCGGTATCCTGATGCTGAAGCCGGGGCAGAAGATCCACTTCAACTGCCACATCACGTACACGGATGAACGCGCCAAGTCCGAAGGTGCGCCGCTGCCTGCCCAGAACGGCACGCTGCGCTTCGCCAACGAAGCGTTCACGGCAGAGATGTGCATCCTGTTCGGCTCGACGACCAACGTGCAGCTGCTCAGTCCGTCCAAGGACACGAGCAAGCTGCCCGACTTCGCGATCAAGCCCTGAGCGGCCCGCACCACTCGGCACACGAGGCCATCGCGTTCCCAGCGAACGCGGTGGCCTCGTCGTTTTTGTGCGTGAGGCTGGCGAAGCCTCTCAGCTCCAGCTGAGGACGATCTTCAGGTCACCTTGCGCGCTCAAGTGGATGCCGGATACGTTCTTGGTGCGGCTCAAGCTGAGCACGTAGCGAAACGCCTCCGCAATGATCGTGCGCATGAGCGGGTGCTCGACGTACGGATGATCATGGAGCACGAGCGTGACGCTCCTCGGTTGAACCGCGGTCGCCGTCAGTGAGCCGGTCGAGTACTCGTCGTTCCACAAGGCAGCCACGCGCGGCGCCAGCGTGTGTGCGGTCGCCATCGAGATCAGCGCTCGCTTCACGCGCCCAAATCCCTGGTCGACCGTGAGTCGCGCGTGCGCGAGCATGACCTTTTCGTCCTGCTTCGCAGGGCCCTCCCAGGTCGCCACGTGCCACGCGATCAAGTCGCCGAGCGGGATCCAATCCGGCAACGGTCGCAGACCTGCTGTGCGGTCGCGCACCTCCGGCGGAAGACTCTCCGTGATGGCTTGCAGACCGCTGCTTCCCCACATCGAGTCGCACGCGCCACGGAATCCGATCAAGCTCTTTCGGTGTACCAACGGTTCTGCGAGGTTGGGCGCTGGCCGAATGGAATGCATCGGGGAGACACCTGAAGCATATGCAACATTCGGATCGATTTCAGGTACACATTGGATGCTGCGCTGAGCCGCGCGTTCACACGGTTCGTGTGGGCTCACATTGAGCCCACGCGATCTGGCCGCTAGTCTGTTGGGGATGACAGGTGTTGGTGATGCGACGGCTGACTGGGAGTGTATCGGCGAATCTCCAGGCGTACATCGTGTGACAGGTTGGCGGAACATCGCGCTCGTCGCCTGGCAAGGTAGACCGACCGGCCCAGCCACTCGACAGCTCGCCAGCATCACCGACCACTTGTTGGGCCAGCTCGACGCCGGCACCAAGCTCTCTTACATCCATCTCGTCCCCGTCGGCCTGGGCCTGCCCGATGCCGACGGTCGCGCCGCGCTGCACGAGATCACGCAGAAGCACGGCCAGAACACGGCGTGCGTCGGCGTGGTCGTGAGCGGCGGCGGGTTCTGGGCGAGCGCAGTGCGCGGCATCGTCACGAGCGTGCAAGTGATCGCGCCGCGCTCGGTCGAGATGCGCATCCACGCCAAGAGCGTCGAGCTCTTCTCCTGGTTTCCAAAAGAGCACGAGCAGCGAACCGGCGTGTCGATCCCGTGGTCCGAGCTCACGGAACCGATCGATCAGGCCGAAGCCTGGCAGCGCGCTTCCATGCTGGCGCACACGGGCTAGCGAGCGAGCGGCGCGTCCAGCGCGTCGCGCACCTTGCTCGAGAGCGAGAGCACGGTGATGGGCTTCATGAGCAAGTCGCGCACGCCGATCTGACGCAACGTCTCGGCGGTCCAGGTCGGGCTGTAGCCGCTCATCACGAGGATGCGCGTCTCCGGGCGCGTGATCAGCATCTGCTTCGCCATGTCGACCCCGGTCATGGTCGGCATCGTCAAGTCCGTCAGCACCAGGTCGTAGGCGGTCGGGTCGCGTCCGAAGCTCTCGATGGCTTCGAGCGGGGTCGGCCGAGCCGTGGCGCGGTAGCCGAGTCGCTCGAGCAAGCCCACGATCGCGAAGCGCAGCGCCGGTTCGTCGTCGACCACGAGCACGTGCTCGCCGCGTCCGCGCAAGAGTGTCGTCGACAGCTCGCTCTCGTCGTTCAGCTCGGGCGGATGCTCCGGGAAGTGCAGCTCGAACGTGGTGCCTTCGCCCGGTCGACTGTGCACGTCGATCGCACCTTCGTGATCGCGCACGATGCCATGCACGACTGCGAGCCCGAGGCCGGTGCCTTCACCGGGAGCCTTGGTGGTGAAGAACGGCTCGAAGATGCGCTTGCACGTGTACTCGTCCATGCCGCAGCCCGTGTCGCTGACCGTGAGCCGCGTGTTTCGTCCGGGACGCAGGTCGGGTCGCGAGCGCGCGGCCAGATCCGAGATCTCGACGCGCTCGAGCTTGATGCTGATTCGTCCGGGGTTCGCGCCGATGGCGTGGGCCGCATTCGTACACAGGTTCATCACGATCTGGTGGATCTGTGACAGATCTGCCATCACCAGCGGAGTGTCGGAGGCGATCCAGCTCTCGAGCTGCAGCGTCGCGGGCAAGGTCGAGCGCAAGAGCTTGATGGCTTCGGTGACCACGACACCCAACCGCGCCGGTCTTCGTTCGTGCGTCTGACGCCGGCTGAAGGTCAGGATCTGCCGTACGAGATCGCGCGCTCTGCGGCTGGCGGTCTGCAGCTCTCCGACGTAGCCCTTCACGGCCGCCGCGTCGGTCTTGTCGATGTCGATGAGCTCGGCGTAGGCCATGATCGCCGACAGGATGTTGTTGAAGTCGTGCGCGATCCCGCCGGCGAGCGTACCCAACGCCTCGAGCTTCTGGGCATCGCGCAGCTGTGCCTCCAGCTCGGAGCGCGCGCGCTCCGTCTCGAGCTGCTCGGTGACGTCGCGCGCGAAGGTGAGCATGCACGGCCGGCCACCGATCTCGACCACGACCGCCGAAGCCAGGCCGCGCCGCGGCGTGCCGTCCAGGCTCCGACCTTTCGCCGGCATTTCGCGGACCGAGCCCACGCGCCGAACCATCTCCACGTAGCGCCTACGTTCCTCGGGATCGGCCCAAAACGGCAGGTTGGTCACGCGCTTGCCGACGACGTGCTCTCGCTTGCAGCCGAACAGTCGCTCGAAGCCCTCGTTCACATCGAGGTAGTGGTCCGTCTCCAGATCCACGAGTGACACCCCGTAAGGTGCTGCGTGGAAGGCTTTCGCGAATTTCTCCTCGGACTCGCGGCGGGCCACCTCCAGCCTGCGTTGCTCGGTGATGTCCTGCGCAAACGTCACCAGGCACTCGGTCTCGTCGATCTGCAACAGCTCCGAGTTGAGCAGCACGACCAGCGGCTCGCCCGCGTACGTGCACGACGCGATCTCGTAGTCGCGCACGCAGCCCTGCTCGGCGATGATCTGGAGCATGCGCTGGCGATCCGCGGGATCGCGCCAGAACCTCGCCATCGAGTGGCCGACCACTTGCTCACGGCTGACCTTGAACGTGCGTTCGAACGCGGCGTTGACCTCGAGCACGAGGCCGCTCGAGAGCTCGGTCACGCCGATCGCGAGCGGGCTGACCCTCGTGATCTTGGCGTATTTGTCCTCGGCGGCCTCCAGGTCCGCGAGCTGCGCGAGCGGTTCGGGGCCCCCGGCCTTCATCGCGGGGGATCCTAACCCGACTCGCGGGCAGGCTGAAAGTGCGGCGTTCAATACGCGCAGCCGGACAGCGGCGCCTGCTCGAAGCGCCGCTCGAACGGCGGCTCGGTGTACGGGGCGCACCCGGCGAACGGCTGAAGGCTGAGATTGCGCTCGGTCAGGAAGCGCTTCAGGCTCGGGGTCTGCGGCGCGTAGCCTTCGCTGGCGATGTACGCGTAGGCGTCGTCGCAGGTGTTCTGGAACAGGTTGCCGCGAAAGCCGACCGGCGCGCGAATGAACCGCCGGCACTTCGCCCACGCCATCGAGCTCGATCGCCAGCTCGCAGTACAGGTCGGCGCGAACTGCGCCCACTGCGCACTGTCCAGGATGCACTGGCCGAGCAGCTGCGAGAGGCGCGGTCGAGCACGCGATCCAGCTTGTTCGGGTTGCGCGCCACGTCCGCAGCGTTGAAGAAGTTGTCGGCGCGCTGGCTGCCTGCGGCGTAGCCGTTCGCGTACCTGGTCGGGCGCTGCTTGCTGGTGCACTGGGCCGGGGCGGTCTGTGCGACGGCCGGCAGGGCATAGCCGCCGACAGCCGCACACGCCAGCCAACGCAGGTAGCGCAAGACGGGGGTACTGCTCATACTTCAATGCCTCCACGGGCCCGCTGGCCTTCGCGCTCGGCCGCCATCGGCTGCGAGCTGTGCCACTGCTCCGGCGGGCATTCGATCTCGGTGCGATACACCTCGCGACCGGCGAGGCTGTTCACGATCACGGCCGAGCGCCAGTTGCGCACGTAGAGCAAGCCGTGCGCGAAGCGCTCGCGGATCGCCAACGGCATGCGCGCGAATACCGCGCAACCGGCCGGCACGGCCTCGTAGGTGGGCCAGATCGAGTATTGCTCCTCGTCGTTGATCACGACGCTGAACTCGGTGTCCTGTGCATCGATGCTCATGGCTAACTCGTCCCGATCCACGCGGTTGCTGAGCGCCGGGCAACGCGTCTGACTCCTCCGAGGTGACGTCAACGCAGTGCCGAGCCTGATCGGCGGTAGCGTGGCCTTGCACAAGATCTCGGCGCTCGAGCTCCCCGAATACGACGCGGGCTTCCGCGAGCACGGCCCGAGCCGCTTCCGGGAGTTGAGCGCGGCGTGCGCGTCATTCCCACCTTCATCGCCGAGGTAGTCTTACGCGTAGATCTCGCACGTACGCTCTGGCCGGACCCTGGGTTCTTCCTGCAACGGGCGCTCAGTCAGTGGTTCTAATGGGCGTAATACAGCGGACGAGCGGGAAAAATACGCGTCAAGTGTCCTGAGCGCTTTGAAACCCACATGTGTCGGTTGCACGCTTCACGTTAGATTACCTTGCGCGCCCAGAGGTCAGCACTTCTCTGTGGACTGCTGTGCGTGTTCGCTGCGTGCGGACGTGTGGGCTTCCAGCTCAAGCCCGCGCCCGACGGCAACGCGCTTCAAGGGGATGGCGGCGTCGCGGGTAGCGGCGGCGGCGGAGCGAACCCGGACGGCGGCGGCACAGGCGGCAGCGGCGGTAGCAGTGGCAGCGGCGGCATGCCCGACACCGCGGGGGACGGCTCGATCGATCCCGACCTGGATGCCGCGCCCGGCGATGCAGCCATCGACGGTGGCATATCCGACGGCGGCATGGACGCGGCGATGGATGCCGGTTGTCCGACGACGTGCACGAACGATCACGGAACCGCCGACTGTAGTACGGGTCAGTGTCAGGTTAGCTGTGCGATAGGCTACGCCGACTGTGATGGATTGGTGCAGAACGGCTGCGAGCAGTCGACCACCAACGACCTGATGAGCTGCGGCAGTTGCGACTTCGAATGCACCACGTCGCAGGGCAGCACCTCGTGCTCGCAGGGCGTGTGCATGCCGAGCTGCAGTCCAGGCGTGTCGGGTGACTGCGACGGCAACACGCAGAACGGCTGCGAAACCAACCTGACCACCGCGACGCTGTCGTGCGGCAGCTGCGGCACGGCCTGCACGAACGCGCACGGCACGACCAGCTGCGTCGCGGGCGTGTGCACGCCCGTGTGCGCGAACGGCTACGCGGACTGCGACGGCGACAAACTGAACGGCTGCGAGACCCGCATCGACACCGATCCGGCAAACTGCGGAGCCTGCGGAACGATGTGCAACACTTCGTTCCAGGTCTGCGCCAATCGGGCCTGTCAGGTGTCGACGTGTCCGGCGGGCACAGCGGACTGCGATGCCAATATGTCCGACTGCGAGACGAACACCCTCACCACAGTCAGCGACTGCGGTTTCTGCGACAACGCGTGCACGACCGCCAACGGCACGCCGCGCTGCACGAGTGGTAGCTGCGCGATCTCGAGCTGCAACTCCGGCTACGCCAACTGCGACTCGAACGTCGCCAACGGCTGCGAGGTCGCCCTCGCCACCAACGTCTCGAACTGCGGCAGCTGTGGCACCGCGTGCACCAACGCGCACGGCACCACCAGCTGCTCGGCCAACGCCTGCGTTCCCGTGTGCAGCAGCGGCTGGGGCAACTGCGACAGTAACGTGCGCAACGGCTGCGAGACGGCAGTGAATACGCTGACCAACTGCGGCGGCTGCGGCAACGTCTGCCCGAACGCGATGTCCGGCGCGACAGCCGTCTGCAACTCAGGCGTCTGCGGCTACACGTGCAACTCGATGAGCGGCGTCTACGCGCTGCGCATCAACACGTCGGTGAGCTGGCCCGCGACCAGCTACGTGCGCTCCGGCAGCGGCACCGCGAGCTTCTGGCTGCGGCTCACGATCACCCAGTCGGGCACCTCCCTGACTGGAACGGCGGCGCTCTGCGACCAGAGCACCCCCGAGACGCGCAACAGCATCACCACGGATCGCTACCTCCTCGACTACCCCGACGTGATGTTCACGCCCGGAGCGACCCCGGCATCGTTCAGCGCCACGCTCGCGAGCCAGTCGCCCGGAGCGGCGCTCACCTCGACGCGCACCGCGCACCTGCTCGGCATGACCATGAGCGACCCGCTGAACGGCGCTTGGCCGAGCGTCTCGACCGCGCGCGCGAACCAGGTCGACCACGACTCGGATGGCGAGGTAGGCATCTCGGTCGTGTTCATCGACGACAGCACCTACAACCACGCGCAGACCGACGGCACCCTCTGGGCCGCGCGCGCCTCGCTCGCCTACGGCGTACAGCGCCTGCGCTTCTCGCTCGGCGGCGCCCTCAGCGGCTGCAGCGGCGCCAGCGGCACCGCGACAGTCCAGTCCTTCGACACCCGCGCCATCGGCTGTCGCCTGGAATCCGGCTCGGACTGCAGCTCGAGCCAGTATAACCACATCGACAGCAACTCGGCCGTCTACACCACGGGCAGCGCCAACTACACGCTGACGCGGCTCGGAGCGTCAGGCTCGACGTTCACCTGTGCGCAGGTCCGGACGGCGCTGTAAACGCCGTCCGGCTGCGTTCCTGGGCTTATTGCACGGCGCGAATGCTCACGGAAACTTGCATGCCGCAGACGCCATCAGGGACTTCCGGTCCCGTCTCATCTTGAGGGTTAAGCCTCTTCTTGCCCTCTGTGAAGTTCAGCGTCGCCGACGTGTCCGTGAACGGATTGGCGTAGCAAGTCGTGCCGAGCGTCGGAAAAATTTCCGAGGCTCCCACACCGGAAGGTCCCCTGAACGTAACAACGCGCTGAGTAGCTTCGCTACCCATCAAGATGCGACCCGTATTCGCACCGTTCGTAGACAGCCCGATCGCCGTGACAGAGACCAACGCGCCCATCTTGTGGTCGGCGATCTCCAATCCCCATCCCGCATTCACTTGAACCGTATATGTCCCGGGGATCAGCGAGGTGACCGTCAGCGCCTGGCGTTCGATACAACCGAACACCACGCTGCAACGCTGACTCGGGCTGCAGCTGAGGTCGCTGTTGCACGCGACGCACGTGCCCGCGACGCTGCACACCTTGCCGCCGTTCGAGCTGCACGGCGACTCGAGGGGCAGGTTCTGCACGGGGGTGCACATGCCGTTCATGCAGCTCGACTTCTGGCAGTCGCTCATCGGCTTGCACGTGTCGTCCGTCAAGCACTGGACGCACTTGTCCATGCTGCAGATCGGAGTGGCCATGGGGCAGGCCTTGTCGGTCTCCATCGAACCGTCCTCGGCACACGTCGTGAGTGTCGAGTCATCCTTGCACATGACCATGCCGGGAAGGCACTTGTTGCACTTCTTGCCTTCCGCATCACACAGCTCCGGAGGACACGAGGTCACGACATCCCAACCCGTGAGATCTTCCTGGCACTTACGCAATGAGCCGCCCTCACAGTCGTGCTCATCCGCTTCGCACATGGCCGGCTCACAACGCTTGCCCACCTGATCGCAAAGTGCCGCCGAGGCGCAGGTCTCTTTCACGACCATCTCGCCCGACATGCTGCACTCCATCAGATCTTTCTCCATGCACATGGTGACGCCGGGGTCGCACTTGCCGCAGGTTCCAGCCGCGAGCCCCGCGAAACAGCGCGCTTCGTTCTGACAGACCATGGTCTCCGCGGCGTCGAACTTCTCGCCGCACTTGATCATCTTCGCGCCGTCGCAGACCATCTCGCCCGCGCGCGCCATGCAGGCGGCGACCACCTTGACCGCGGGCATCGAGCTCGTTGCACCGGCGGCATTCATCATCGACCCGCCGGTACCCGCAGTCCCTTTGCCGCCCATGCCGCCCGATGACGACGACATCGCAGAGTCTCCAGCGCTACCACTCGACATCATGCCGTTCTGACCGGACGCACCACCGCTTCCGCTCTTGGTAGCACCGCCGGGGCTCGGCGAGCCTCCCATGCCGGTACGCACTCCGTCCGCGGATGCGCCCGACGTCATGTCACCCTCAGCCTCCTTTTGCTCGCCTTCCTGCATCCCGGTCTCCCCGTCTGGCACGGGGCCCTGGTGCGGAAGATCTTCGCTACAGCTCGCGCCCCACAACGCGATGACCACAGCGAGCGATCGATAGATCGTGTATATCGATGCGCCACGACTTAACTGCGCAACTGGCAACTTCATAAGACCCCCAATGGCATGTCTATAAACTTAACCCTCGCTCGCCTTACCAAGCAGATACTCGGACTGTCAACGCGCAGATTGCGTCGCTTGGTGCGATAAAACACGCAGAACCAAGCTTGCGCATCGCACAGCATTGCAGTCACCGACACGAGCGACGGAGCACGGCGACGGGCCGATATTGCTAGCCGTGGCCGTGCGATACTGCGCCGCATGCCGAGCAGCGATCGACTCGAGGACGTGCAGGTTCAGCATCGTCTCATCGAGCTCGAGGAGGTCACGCTGCACTGCGTGGAAGCGGGCAGCGGTCCTCTGGTGCTGTTGCTGCACGGATTCCCGGAATTCTGGTACACGTGGCGCCGGATTCTGCCGGCGCTCGTGCGGGCCGGCTTCCACGTGGTCGCGCCCGATCTACGCGGCTACAACCTCAGCAGCAAGCCGCGCGGTGTCTCGCGCTACGCGCTGCCGTTGGTGGTGGGCGACATCGTGCAGTTGATCCGCAAGCTCGGGCACGAGCGCGCTAGCCTGGTCGGCCATGACTGGGGGGCGAACGTGGTGTGGGCCATGGCGATGTACCAGCCCGAGTGGGTCGAGCGCTTCGCCGTGTTGAACGGGCCCCACCCGCTACGCTTGCTGCTGGGGTTGCTGAATCCGCTTCAGCTGCTCCGCGGCGACGCGGTGCACGCGAACGCGTTCACCAGCAGCGACCTCGACCACTTCACCGAGGCGGTTCTGGGGGTCGCGGTTGGCGGCGGCGTAGAGCAGCATCACCTTGCTGTCCTTGGGGATGCTCGAGCCGGCGACGCTCACCTCGCCGGGCGCCAGCTGGCACGGCCCAGTCCCCGGTTCGTACCCCAGTGTCGCGTGGAGTTCTTCGAGCAGGCAGGCCACTACGTCCACCACGACTGTCCGGAGCCCGTGGGTCGAGCGCTGGTCGGTTTTCTACGCTGACAGGATCGCGCTGACGCGACTAGGATTCGCCCAAACCGCAGTCGATCGGGAAGGACGGCTGAGCGATGGGAACCCGAGCACTACTGCTCCCAATCGTTCGTTGGATGATCGCGCAGGACCGCGCCGTTCTGCGGTTTCGCGGGCACCGCGGACGGGGTCACTCCCCCTTCAATGTGACCGCGGAACCGCAGGGCGGTGCGGGACAAGCGAGGGCCGGCGAACGATTGGGAGCAGTAGTGCTAAGTCGATGGTCGGGTCGACTGTTGGTCTTGGCGCTCGCGTGCGGAGCCGGAGCGGGTCGGGCCGACGACGCGCACCACCGCAACAACCTGCTGGGAGACCGCGCGCTCGGCACGGGAGGCGCCTGGACGGGGCTCGCCGATGACCCGTCCGCCGCCTATTACAACCCCGCGGGGCTCGGGATCGTGTCTCGCCGCAGCCTCTCGGCCAGCATGCAGCTCAACGGGTTCGAGCACGTCGAGATCGACTCCGCCCTCGAGGGCATCTCCGACGAAGACTTCGTCTTCGATCAACGTGTGACGATCCCCGTCTTCGTGTCGGCCGCGCTGAAGTTTGGGCCGCGCGACGCAAACGACTTCCAGCAACACGCGTTCGCCTTCTCCACGTTTCACCCGAGCAATCGTTCCCTGCGCTTCGCGCTCAGCCTGCGCGCTCCGGGCGAGGGAGACGTCGTGATGCGCTACGAGGACATCAGCGTCATCGACGAGGACAAGACGGTCTGGATCGGTCCATCGTACTCGTTCGCCTTCAGCCCGCTGCACGCGCTGGGGATCAGCGTGTTCTGGAGCGACCGCTCGCTCGTGCACACCGAGAGCCGCGCGCGCGAGGACGAAGGCATGGGCGACGAGGTCGTGGGCAACACCGAGTACTTCGTCGTGCGCCGCACGATCGCCGAGCTCGATGCTCAGCACGTGGTCGTGAGGCTGGGCTGGGTCTACCAGCTGCTGCCCAGCCTGCGCATCGGACTCATGTTTCAACCACCGGGCATCCCGATCAGCGCGAAGTCGTCGCGCCAGTATCGCCGCGTCGGCACCAGCGAAGATGGCATGGGAGTATTCCACAAGACCATCGAGGCCGAGGACCTGCCGGCCGACTCTCCCATCCCCTGGGAGGTACGCCTCGGCGTCGGCATCAACATCAGCAGCGTGACGCGCCTCGATTTCGACGCGGCGCTGACCGGCCCGAACGGCAGCGAGGACGATCCGGTAGAGCTGTTTGGCACCGGCGGCCGAGACGATCTCGAGCCACCAGGCGTCTTGATGGCCGAAAAGTTCTACCGCTTGCTCACGCCCAACTTCAACCTCGGGGTCGAGACGATGATCAGCGATGTGGTCATCCTGCGCGGCGGCGTCTTCACCGACCTGTCGGCCGTGCCCGATGTCCATGCGGGCGACACCTATCAATTGTCGGACATCTCGCGCTTCGGCGCCAGCATGAGCGTGGGCCTGCGGTTCGGCGACGTCGACATGACCTTCGGGGGCTTCATCCGCTGGGGCCGCGGTGAAACGCTGGGCATCGACACGCGAGAAGGCGCCGAGAACTTCTACGTGCCGCACGACCTCGAAGACCGCACGATCGCCTTCTTCATCACCGGCCAGCTGAGCAGCGCGAAGAAGCTTCTGGGCGGCGCAGCCAAGGGCGTGTTCGGTTCGGACGCAGAGCCGACCGAGAAGCCGAAGGAGAAGGAGAAGCCAGGGGAGCCCGCGCAGACAGCTCCCCCCGCCTCCACCTTGACCCCTGCTATGCCGCCGCGAGCGGACCGAACCAGGTCGTGAGTGCGTCGGTGAGTTGGTGTTGGCCGCCGTCGCCCACCCACGCCGCGTAGCCATCGGGGCGAACCAACACGGCCTTGGGCGCAGCGACTTCGCCGAGCGCGGGCAGCTGCCAGCTGCCGGAGTAGGTCGCGTCGATCGACTGGACCCGATCCTGCCAGCGCGCGATGTCGATCGCAGAAGGCTCCCCGAAGTTGAGCAACACCGGCCGGGCCGCGTGCAGCAGCTGGAAGACGCGCCGCGGTCCCGCGGCGGTGATCAGATCGAGGTCGGGCATGCGGCGTCCGAGCAGCGGGTGCCCCGCGCCGAGATCGTAGTGCACGTCGAGGCCGGACATCATCGCTGCGAAGTGCTTGCGTGGCTCTTCGAAGCTGAGCAGTTGCGCGATCGAGTCGCGCAGCGCATTGATGCGATCGTCTGGAGCACGGTTGAACGGGACCTGCGCGAGTGTGGTGCGCAGCACGCGCGCCGCGACCGGGTGGCGTTCGGCATGATAGCTATCCAGCAGACTCTCCGGCGAAGTCCGCTCGATCACCTGCGCCAGCTTCCAGCCCAGGTTCACGGCATCCTGCACGCCGATGTTGAGGCCCTGTCCACCCGACGGGTAATGCACGTGCGCCGCGTCGCCCGCCAACAGCACCCGTCCGCTGCGATACGCCGCGGCCTGCCGCGCCATATCGGTGAACCGCGCGATCGAGGTGGGGCTGTGCATCCCGAAGTCGCTTCCGTAGACGGCGCGAACCGCCTCTTTCAAATCGCTCAATGTCGGATCACTGGCGGTCGAGACCTGTCGTTCGGTGACCATGATGCGCGCGGGTCCGTGATTCTCCGGCTTGCTCCAACCGTGGATGCCGACGGCGTCGTGGCGAATGCCCCAGGGCGGTTCCTGCGCCACTTCGACCTCGGCGATGAGGTGGCTGATGGTCGGATCCCAACCCGCGAAGTCGATGCCGACCGCCTTGCGGATCACGCTCCGTCCTCCGTCGCACCCGACGAGGTATTGGCAACGCAGCGACTGATCGTCTGCGAGTCGGACCTCGACGCCGGTGGCGTCCTGCGCGATGCCCGTCACCTCGCGGCCGTAGTGGATCGGCACGGCTCGTTCCACCACCCACTCCGAAAGGATGCGCTCGATCTGCTTCTGCCAGAGCGCGAGTCCGTAAGGGTGTCGAGTGGGAAAGTCGCTGATGTCCAGCTTGACGCTGGCGAAACCGGCGACCTGCGCGGTCGTTCCTTGCGAGAGAAACCGCTCGGCGATTCCACGCTGATCGAGGACCTCGATGGTGCGCGCGTGCAGACCGCCCGCGCGCCAGCCGACCAGGTTTTGATCGGTGCGGCGCTCGATGATCACGACGTCGACGCCGGCCAGCGACAATTCGCCCGCCAGCATCAGCCCTGTCGGCCCTGCGCCGACGATCACTACTGCGTGCTCTTTCATCAGCCGCTCCTCCTGTAGGCGCGGAATCCTGAGGCACAGGGGGGGCCTTGACACAAGCCGGTTTGTGCGATTTACCGCTAGCGTGGCAAGGAAGCGCGCGTTCCTTGCCTTTGTCAATTTGGGGTCCGACATGGCGACCGCCTCTGCCTCCGAAGCTCGCCGCGAGCGCATGGTGAAAGTGCAGTTGAGTCGGCTGGGCGTCGACGATGACCGCGTCATCGCGGCCTTCCGCAGCGTGCCGCGCGAGGCATTCTTGCCACGCTTCAAGCGGCCACTCGCCTACCTGCCGATCCCGCTGGATATCGGCTACGGCCAGACCATCTCGCAACCGCTCGCCGTGGCGCGCATGCTGCAGCTGGCCAGGATCGGCCCGGAGGATCGCGTGCTCGACGTCGGCGCGGGCTCCGGCTATCAGACTGCCCTGTTGGCGCGGGTGTGCAGCTATGTCTATGGGCTGGAGATCATCCCGGCGCTCGCCGAGCGGGCGAACAAAGCGCTGCGCGACGTCGGCATCCAAAATGCGATGATCCACGTCGCCAACGGACACGACGGCTTGCCCGCGCACGCGCCGTACGATGCCATCCTGGTCGCCGCCGTCGCCCCGGAGGTTCCAGCCGCGCTCCTGGGCCAGCTGAAGGACGGCGGGCGCCTGATCATGCCGGTCGGCCCACACTTGTCGCGACGGGAGATGACGTGGAGCGTGCTGCTCAAGCGGCCGTCACCGCAGCGACTCGTGCGGATCACGCGGCGGGGCGAGAGCTTCGACCGTGAGGAGCTCGGCCAAGTGTACTTCGTTCCGTTCGTGCAGAACTATCGGGCTTGAGTCGCGTTCAACGTCTCGCACAGAAAAGCGATCGCCTTGTGGTTTTGCCGCTCACCGAGATAGCGACCCAGGCGAACGAAGGCATACATCACGGCGGTCGCGAGCGCAGATCCGAACACGCTGCGCCACGGATTGCCGGAACTCGAACCGTGTCGCGTCGGAAGCAGCCCCGTCGCAACACCAAGCGCGACGCAGAGAACCATCAGCGCCACCGAGAACCAGATGCTCAGGAGCAGCGCTACGTGCAGAGGCAGTGCGGAGCGGCAGTGCAGCGCACATCCCGTGGCGTCCTCGACCGGTCGCACATAGAGCAACGGCGCAAAACCATTGCGGATGAAAGTGGGACGCACGCGAATGCGAAAGCCGTCGCGCCTCCAGCGTACGAGCATCCGCTCACCGAACCCCATGTCCGAGAGTATCGGGATATCTCGGTGAGCCTTGGCTTCGAGCCGGCGAACGCATTCGCTCCAGGAGAGCCTGGTCGCCAGCACGAGTCGCTCACTGCCTTGAAGATAGTGTCTCGGCCAAAGCATGTTCCAGGCCATCCTGGGAGTCGTGCACGTGGAACAGGTTGCCCAGCGTGAGGTTCGCGACGCTGACGCCCATGGCCACGAGACGCGACGTCGCCGCGATATGTGCCACGGTTTGCTTGCGATGGCGGAGCACCCAGGCAGTCAGGTCGACCCGGCACATCGAGTCGTAGCTCGCCATGTCGAGCCAGTCATGAAACCCGTAGATGGTGACTCCGGTCGCGTACACGGGCTCGAGCTGGTTGAGAAAGAGCTGCGACATGTTGCGCGTCATGGCGCCATGCGCGTAGGTGGCGCAGATATCGGGCGCGATCAGCCAGAAGTACAACTCGCCCCGATCCGAACATGCGCGTTTCGCGTTGCTGGGCGGCCGCAAACGTCGCTGCCCATCGAACTGTTTTGTCACTGATCCAAGTCTAGCAACTCGCCAGCGGCCCTTATATGGACGCCGATGGCGGCGCGTGTAGTTCAAGGCCCTTCGCCATCGTAGTATTCCCGCGGCACACCTAGCGCCGCACGCTCCGCTTGGCTGGCTTTTTCTTCGCCGCAGCCTTCTTCTTCACGGGCTTGGCTTGCGCCTGTGCATCCGTCCACGCGCGTTTGATCCACAGCGCGATGCCCTCGGCATCGTCGTGCAGCTCCTCGGGCAGCTGCAGCCAATCTCGCATCGGTTTGCGATTCTTGATCTTCCAGTTGGACGCGCCGCCCGCGAGCAGCTCGGCCTGGGCGGCGGGCTGGGTCAAGCGCACGACCACCCTCGCCTGCCGGGTCACCAGCGCGAACATCTTGCCGCGCACGAACCAGGCGTCGGAGACGAGCGCCTTCCTGCGTTCGACCCCCGAAAGGCCGTCGACGGCCTCTTGCACGAGCTCCTGCAGGTGCGGGATCAAGCTCACCCCGCGCGTATACCACGGCTCAAGCCAGGCGACCCATCAGTTCGCGCGGCGCATCCTCGACCCACAACGCACCGGATTGTCGCAGCAACTCGTCGGCCGTGCCCCCGCAGCGCAAACCGATGAAGTGCACGCCTGCACGCCGCGCGGCCTCGCCGTCCCAGATGGCGTCGCCGATCATCAGCAAGCCCGCGGGCGCCAAGCCCAGGTGATCGGCTGCAGCCAACAGCGGCGAGGGGCTCGGCTTCGGAGGATGCTTCTTGCTGTCACCGGCGTGCGGCAGGCTGCGACCGAGCGCCTTGAACAACACCTCGCGCGTCTCGGCGCCGGCCGAGGTGACCGCACAGAACGGCAACTCGCGGCGTTCCAGCTCGGCCAACAGCGCGACCGCGCCGGCCGTCGGCCGCAACGTCGATGCCTGCTCGACGAAGCGCCGGTCATGCGTATCGATCATGGACTGCGCCGCATCGGGCAACTCTCCGAGCAGGAACAACAGCAGGCGCTCCGACGGCAATCCGATGGCTCGGTGCACCTTCCAGTACGGCACCTCCCGGCCATGCTCGGCCAGCACGTCGCGCCAGATGCGCACATGCTGGTAGTTCGAGTCGATCAACGTGCCGTCCAGATCGAACAGCACACCTTGTCCCGAGCGCTGGGTCACCGAAGGAGATAAACACGCGCCGCGCGGGGGCCAGATGCGCGTAGTGACTCGAGAACTGGATCGCGGTTCAAATTACTGCACTGCGCATGTTGCCGGGTGTGCCAGCTTGACATCCCGCGCAGGCCAGCGATATCCGAGCCCAAGCTGGTGTGAATTCACTCTCATGGGTGCGGAGAGGCCCGCGGGCCTCAGGGATGGCGTGATGTCGAGACTCAATTCTGCCCTCGCGATCGCTGGCTTTCTGGGCCTGTTCGGCTGCGCTGGCGAGGACCAAGATCCCGTTCCAGCCGGGCAGGCACCGGCAAACGCGCCCCCTCCGGGCGGAATGATGGTGCCCCCAGCCACCACGCCACCCCAAATGGGGAGCCCGACCACCCCGCCGACCACCACTCCGCCGACGACGACCCCCCCGGTGGTCACGGTCGACGCGGGCATGCCGCCCTCAGCTGCGGACGCCGGTGCAATGCGCGACGCGGGCATGCCGGGGATGATGGACGCATCCATGCCGACACAGCCGGGTAACACCGGGCCGCTCAACATGGCGCCGGTGAAGTTCGGCAAGAACGTGAAGGTCAACGACGACACCGGCAACATCGCGCAGAGCGAGGTGACGATGGCAACCCACCCGAGCGGGTTGATCTTCGTCGCCTGGATGGACGGCCGCAGCAACCCGAGGCCGTGCGGCTACTCGGTGTCGAAGGACGGCGGAGAGACCTGGAGCAAGAACTACCTCGTGACGACCAAGGCGGGCGGCAGCGCGTTCGCCGGCGATCCCGCGGCAGCGATCGACGACAAGGGCAACCTGTACGCCGTCTGTCAGGACTACGCGAGCGGCGGTCTCGGGACGAACTACGTGCTCATGAGCCACTCGAAGGATCAGGGCGCGACCTGGTCGGAGGCCAAGCGCGTCAACCAGTCGCTCGACAAGCCGTGGGTCGGTGCGACCGGCGACGGCACGGTCCTGCTCACGTGGCTCGGCAATCCGGGCGGCATGAAGCGCTCGACGGACTATGGCGAGACCTGGGGTACACCGATCTCGCTCGGCTACATCAACCACGGCACCACGGCCACGTTCACGACCACTGGCCTGGTCCACGTGGCGTACAACACGAACGAAAACCGGGTGACCTATCGCCGCAGCAAAGACAACGGCGTCACGTTCGAAGCGGCGCGCGTGTTGACGCCACAGGGCACGGCGTGTCGTTCGCCTTGCTCGCCACGTTCGCATCCCATCATCGGCGCTGATTCCGATCCGACCGGCAAGGTGGTTGCGATCACCTGGGCGTCGCGGCTCGAGCACGACGATGCGGAGGGCGACGACGACGTGTGGGTGATCGTGTCGCTCGATTCCGGCGAGACCTGGAGCGACCCGATTCGCGTCAACGACAACATGACCATGTCGCGGCAATTCCAGTCGTGGGTGGCCGTGGACAGCTACGGCGCGATCCACGTGGTGTGGACCGACCTGCGCGACATGGGATTGAACAACACGTATTACGCGCGCATGACCGACATCAACAAAGGCTTCGAGCCAAACGTAAAGGTCAACGACGGCGCCGGAAAGCCGCCGAGCTTCCTGGGTGACTACAAAGGCATCGATGTGATCGGCCGCGACGTGGTCGTGACCTGGACCGACAGTCGCAAGGACGGCGGCGACATCTTCTTCGCGCGTGCGAAGGATGCTGCAGCTGCTGGCGGCCCATTGATGACGAAGTAGTCGAGTCGTGCAAAAGCTCTCGAGAGTAGTACTGATCGCGGCACTCGGCTGGGGCGCCGCGTGCAGCAAGACACCGACGAAGCAGGAAGCAGCGAGGAGCGCGCCGAAGCCCGACGCGTCGCCCGACCGCACGCCACCGGCGGATGCGGAGAAGAGTCCGACAGGCCTCGCCAGCAAGCTCACGAAAGCAGGCACCGGCGACAAGCGACCCGCGGCTTACGACACGGTTCGCGTCAACTTCACGTTCTGGAACGAACGGGGCAAGCTCGCGGACAGCTCGGCGAAGCAGGGCGGACCCGTGACCTGGAAGTTGAGCGAAGTGATCGTGGGATTGGCCGAGGGCCTCGGACTGATGCGCGTCGGCGAGCAACGGCGGCTGTGGGTGCCGGACGAGCTCGGCTACGTGGGCCGTCCCGGCTACCCGCGCGGCAACTCGGTCTACGACATCGAGCTGCTGGAGATCATCGACGGTGTCCCGCCGCAACCCGCGCCCCCGGACGTCGCAGGGGCGCCGAGCGACGCGCCCCAGACCTCGAGCGGGCTCGCGTACAAGCTCCTCACGCAGAGCGGCGGCACTCAGAAGCCGAACCCGTGGGATCGCGTGACGATCCACTTCACCGGCTGGACCACGGATGGCGCGATGTTCGACAGCTCGCGCAGCCGCAAGCGGCCAGAGATCTACGACCTACCCAAGGTCATCCCGGGCTGGCGCGAAGCCATCCCTTTGCTGTCGGTCGGCGACAGCGTGCGCCTGTGGGTGCCCGAAGCACTCGCCTACCAGGGGCGCGAGGGCGAGCCGAAGGGCAGCGTGGTGTTCGATATCGAGCTGGTGTCGATCCAGCGGCAGCCCGAGCCCCCGCACGCACCTGCCGACGTCGCAGCGGCGCCGCGCGATGCCAAGCGGACCAGGAGCGGCCTCGCGTACCGCATCGTTCGCAGGGGTGAAGGCAAGACCAAGCCGAGCGCGAACGATCGAGTCGAGGTGCAGTACTCGGCATGGACGACCAGTGGAGAGCTGGTCGACAGCTCGGTGGTGCGAGGCGCGCCGGCGACCCTGCCGATCAGCAAGATCATCCCGGGCTGGGCGGAGGGCTTGCAGCTGATGGCGGAGGGCGACAAGGCCGTGTTGTGGATCCCGGAGACGCTCGCCTACCACGGGGCAGACGGCTCGCCGAAGGGCATGCTGGTGTACGAGGTCGAGCTGCTGTCGGTGGTGAAGTAGCGGCCGTGCCTCGCGAAAGCCACGGAGCGCTTGGCTGACATGCCCACCGCGTGACACGCGTTGGGGGCGAGCACCGAACAGGCGGATGCGTCTTGGGGCAGCTGCTGTCCCTTCTCGCGGCGGCACGATGCTTCGCATGATGCCAAGCAGACCTCGAGAAGCGCGGCGTGCGCCAGGCTCCAGCCTGTTCGGTGCTGCGCGTACCCTGGCACGAACGCGCATGGACATGCACGGAGTAAACTGTGGATAACCAGATATTCTTTGTGGACAACTCGTGCGAAGCGCGCTGCCAGATGCGGACGCGACATCCACGTCAGCCGACGACCGAATCTCGGTGATGCACGCAACTCGACTGATCGGCGGCCGATGGTCAGCTCGGAGGTGGAACCATGTCCGAGCGAGAAACGGCCCTCGAAAGCAAGGTGATCGACTTGTTGGAGCGCCGGCGGCGCCGCCGTGCGCGGGCGGATGCGACGCGAGACATCCAGCGCGCGATGCTGCGACCGCCGCGCGAGCGTCGCGGCGGCGAGCGCTACGTGATCGAGCTGACCGCGAGCCGGCCGCTGTACGACAAGCTGATGCTGGCCAAGCTGCTGCTCAGCGACCAGGGCGACGAGGCCACCATGTCCGACGCGGTCGAGGTGGCGCTCGAGATCTGGCTGGGCGACGTGGTCAGGCCGCCGGACCGCTGAGACAACCCTGGCCGGTTTGGATCCCTCGGGGCCGCTCAGGCGGGGAACTCGCGTAGCCGCGCGGTGTCTTCCCCCTGGTGCTTGGCTTCTACGCGCGCGCGACCCGCAGGCTGTGCGTTCCGCAGATCGAACGCCGCATCGCGCTCCTCGCGTTCGTGTGCACCCTCCCCTCGCTCGCGATGGGACTTCACTCCGACGACTATTTCCTGCGCCAGAACATCCTGGAGCGCGGTCCGCTCGCCGCGTACTCGTTCATCTCGCGCGATCCGCAGGCTGCGCACGCGCGGGTACTCGAGCAGCGCACGAGCGGTCGCGCGCCGTGGTGGACGGACGAGCACCCGCGCGCCAGCTTCTTCCGGCCACTGTCCTCCCTCAGCTTGTGGCTGGACTTTGCGAACGGGCTGCCGCTGTGGTGGATGCACCTGCAGAACTGCGCGATCTACGGGGTGCTCGTCTGGCTCGCTATTTTACTCTACCGGCAACTCGGCCTGTCGGACGCGGGGCTCGGGTGGGCGGCGTTGTTCTTCGGCCTCGACGCCCCGGTCGCGCAGTCGGTCGGCTGGATCGCGGGCCGTGACACCTTGCTGGGCGTCAGCCTCGGCATGGCCTGCATCTTGATGCACGACCGCGCGCGGCGCGCGGGCCGACCGCTACTGCTCGCGCTCGCTTGCGTGTGTTTCGCGCTGTCCCTGCTCAGCGGCGAGATCGGCCTGTGCACGATCGGTTACTTGACTGCACACGCGCTGGCCGTCGATCGCGGATCGGTGATGCGGCGTGTGCTCGCACTCGCTCCATACGGGCTCGTGACCGGCGTGTACCTCGCGCACTATCTGACCGCTGGCTACGGGTTCGGCGATGGAGGCATCTACCGAGACGTCACGAGCTCGCCGGCCATCGCCATCGTCGCGTGGCTCGAGTCGATGCCGATCTGGCTCGCGACCACGGTCAGCTTGCCGCTGGCGAGCTTCCAGTTCATCGTCCCGGACTTTCGCCTGCCACTCCTGCTGTTCTCGCTCGCCGTGCTCGCGGCCTTTCTACCGTTGCTCGGGTCGCGGTCGATTCAGGAGCCCCACGCGCGGATGTTCGCGATCGGCGCGCTGTTGAGCCTCTTGCCGCTCGCGGCGACCTTGCCACAGGAACGACTGCGGTTCTTCGCGGCGTTCGGTGTCTTCGGGCTGCTCGGTCCGTGGGTCGCTAGCCACTTCGAGGCGCTCGGGCGAGTCCGGCGCTGGGCCGCGCGAATCGTCTGGGGGATTCACGGTGTCTGGTTACCGCTCCTGTTCGTGCCGTTTCTGTTCTCGATCTCCTCACTGAGTGAACCAGTGCACGCGCTCGACCAGGCACTCCCACGTGCGAAGTCGCCGGTCGCGATCCTGCTCAATCCGCCGGGCTGGGCCGTGCCGTGGCTCCAGATCACGCTGCGCGAATCGCACGGCGAGGTATGTCCGCCCATCTACGCGCTGTACGCCGGGAGTCAACCGCTCGAGGTCGAGCGCGTGGACGATCGCAGCCTCGAGCTGCGCGTCGCGCGCAGTTGGTTCGTGACGCCGTTCGAGAACCACATCCGGAACGTCGCCCGCGCGCCGTTTCGCGCCGGCGATCGGATCGCGCTCGCGCACGGGACTGTCGAGGTGCGCGAGGTCAACGAGGCCGGCGCACCGACGCGGGCGCGGTTCACGTTCGATCGCTCACTCGACGACCCCGCGCTCGCATTCCACTGCTGGGAAGGCAAGAAGGTGGCGCTCTGGACGCCGCCGCCGGTCGGTGGCCGGGCGCAGCTGCCGGCTGCGGCGGCGTTCTGAACGCGGAGACCGACGCGTCAGTTGCGCTTGGCCTTGAGGATCATCTTCTCGATGCAGCAGTGGAGCCCGTCAGTCGACAGGATGGGCGCGGAGAAGTAGTCGACCTCGGGAGCGCTGGTGGGCTGGCACGACGTCACCGGACTCGTGAACGTCAACACCGACTTCTCGAACAACGTGTCTTCGGCGGGCCTCGAGCTGGTTGGAGTCTCGATATCCCAGATCGCCCAGTTCTGATCCTGGCCCTTGAGATCGATCGTGAAGTCGACCTTCTTCATGTTCGCCAGGTTCACGACGGATTGAGTCCACGCCATACCCTTGACGGCGAAGTCGATGTACAGACGCTCGCCCACGCCCACGTCCATGGCATCGCCACCTGCGCACCCGCCCGGCCCCGCGGCGCTGGTCGAGATGTTCACGTACATCGCGGAGATCCACCACCCCATGTAGTCGGACCCTTTGCGGGGCGCCTTCGGGTTGCACGACGGACCCCACGTGAGCACCGGCTGCAGGACGCCGTTGCCGACGCGGCCTGGGTCAGCGCCACCACTGTGCTGCAAGCCCGGCCAGATGAACAACGTACCCTTCGTCGTGGGCACCTTGGGCACGGTCATGATGGTCTCGAAGCGCGAGATCGTGTTCGGCGCCTTCAAGTTGTACATGATGATCGCGAGGTTGCGGCTGTTCGTCATGCCGCGCGTCATCACGGCATCGCTGTCCATGCCGACTTTGCCGCCCATGCAGACGCTGGTGGGATCCATCCCGTCCGATGGAGCCATGCCACCTGGGACGCCAGCGGTACCCGGCATGCCGCTACCAGCTGCAGCTGCTGCTCCGGCAG
>DATEOF010000311.1:0-33012 GCA_035274465.1 Polyangiales bacterium | reverse complement strand
GGAGCCAGGTAGAAGATGTGCGCCATGACGGGGCTGTCCCTGATTGTTCGGACCCTGGATTTTACGTCGATTTTTCGTCAGGTCGCCCGCGAAAAACGCAGGCATAGTGGTGCCTATGTCGAGGCTTTTCGCGGGCGAGCTGGCGGAAAAGCGGCGTGAAAGGCGGGGTTCGAATAGTCAGGGACAGCCTCCCTAATGCTCCTGCGGCACGAAGCGCAGCGCCTCGCGCGCGATCACCAGCTCTTCGTTCGTGGGGACCACCATGACCGCGACGCGGGACTGAGCGTCACTGATCACGCCATTCGATTGCCGGCCATGGGCCTGGTTGCGCGCCGGATCCAGGCTGACGCCGAGCACGCGCAGCGATTCCACCGTGCGCGCGCGTACCGGAGCCGCGTGTTCGCCGATGCCACCCGTGAACACGATCGCGTCGAGCTCGGGCAAGGCAGCGCTGAGCGCCAGAAGTCCCTTGGCCAGCCGGTAGCAGAACACGTCGATCGCCAGCTGCGCGCGCGCATCCCCGCCCGCCTCCAGCTCGAGCAGGTTTCGCATGTCGTTGCTCTGGCCACTCAAGCCGAGCAGGCCGCTCTTTTTGTTGAGCAGCTCGCCGATCTGGTCGATCGTGAGTCCGGCCTGCTCGGCCAAGAACTCGGGCAGACCCGGATCGATGTCCCCGCTACGCGTGCCCATCACGAGCCCCTCGAGCGGCGTGAGCCCCATGCTGGTATCGACGCTGCGCCCGCGCTCGATCGCGGTCGCGCTGCAGCCGTTGCCGAGGTGCGCGGTGAGCAGGTGCAACGTATCCAGCGGACGTCCGAGCAGCTCCGCGGCACGGTGCGCGACGTAGACGTGACTGGTGCCGTGGAAGCCGTAGCGGCGGATCTTGTAGCGCTCGTAGAGCTCGCGCGGCAGCGCGTAGTGGTACGCGCGCGGCGGCAAGGTCTGATGGAAAGCCGTATCGAAAACGGCAACTTGCGGCAGGTTGGGACGCAGGCGCAGGGCGGCGCGGATGCCGATCAGGTTCGCCGGGTTGTGCAGTGGCGCGAGATCGCTGCAGGCGACGATGGCCTCGATCACCTTCGCATCGAGCAGCACGCTCGACGCGAAGGCCTCCCCGCCATGGACCACGCGATGGCCCACGGCGACCACGGGCACCTGCGGCAGCAGACTCAGCGCGGTATCGAGGGCGCGCTCGTGATCGGCGCCCGAGAGCTCGACGGTCCGCTCCTTCGACACGATGCGCGCACCCTCGGTCCCCAGGCGCTCGGCCAGTGCCTGCCAGCGACAAGCACCCGAGCTCGGCTGCATCAAAGCCAACTTGATGGACGAACTGCCACAGTTGATGACGAGGACGTGCGGATCGGACATGGAGCCCTCGCGCCGAGTCTACGTGCACGCCCGCCCCACACGCCACCTCAATCAAGGCTTCAGCCTTTGTGACACACTTCACTCGCGCGCACGATCGCGCAACTCACGGTCACAAACGACGCGCTGCGCGATTGCTCGCCTAGTCGTTTGCGCTATAGCGCTCGCATGGGAGCGGGCCGAGTTCGGTGGCGGCACGGCGCGATGCTCGCCGCCGCGTGCTCATGCTTGATGTCGTGTGACCGAGCCATCGAGCGGCCGGGTCAGGTGATCGTCACGCTCGATACCGATATGGCGCTGCCGGAGCAGGTGGACACGCTGCATATCGAGGTCATCTCGGGCGGCAAGATTTGGCATCAGCAGCAGTATCCAGTCGGATTGCGCACGGAGAACTCGATCCCCGCGACGCTGGACGTGACTTCGGGCAGTGACGAGGCGCTGCCGGTGACCGTGCGAGTCGCCGGCAGCAAGGCGACCGTGAAGGGTCTCGAGTGGCGTACGTTTCGTGAAACCATCACGACCGTACCGACCGATCGCATCGCGAACTTGAGGATGCCGATCCAGTGGCTGTGTAAAGGCCAGGTCGAAGCTGTCCCCCAAGACCCCGATTCGCCGGATCTCCAACCATCGGCTCGGTCGACTTGCGGCGAGGGGTTCACGTGCAAGGCGGGCCGCTGTCAGCCGAGCAAATTCGATGTTGCCAACCTGCCAGACTACACGCCCGAGCTCGTCTACGGCGGGGGAGCTGACGAGGACGAAGGCAGCTGTTTCGACACGCTCTCCTGCATGATGCGCGGCGCGGTGGTCGCGCCGGACGCGGACTGCACGATCCCCAAACCCGCCTCCGAAGACATCAACGTCGCGCTGCGTGTTTCCAACGACGGCATCTGCGACAGCGTGGGCGTGAATTGTTTCGTGCCGCTCAACGGGCTCGACCCGGAGGGCTGGCAGATCTCCGAGAAGGACAAACGGCGGCTGACGCTACCCGAGGCAGCCTGCGAGAAGCTCGACGAAGGCGCCGTGCGCGCCGTCTACGTGAGTACGGCTTGCAAGACCAAGACGCCCGCCGTGCCGGCCTGCGGACCCTGGTCGAACGTGCCCAAGGGTGACGCGGGCGAGTTTCGCCCGACCGGCGAGGTGAGCGTGAGTGCCTCGACCTTCACCAGCGTGCCCGCCGCGGGAGAGCGCTGCTGTCCGCTGATGGCCGAGGCCGACAAGCTCTACGCCTGCGTGTGCTCACAGGACTCGAACGCCACGTTGTTCGAGATCGATCCCCTGAAACAAACCACTGCGCCGCAGACCGTGGGCGCGTTCAACCCGACCGCACCGATCGCCTCGCCTCTGGCCACGACGATCTTCGATCACTCGTTGTACTGGGTCGAGGACCGCAGCATCCGCCGCACTCCGCTGCCGGGCAGCTCGCAGCTCGCGCGGAGCTTCTTCGTACAGGGCGCGCTCTATGACACCGGTTCGCTGCTCGTCGACGAGAACGGGATCTACGCGCTGGCAAGCGGCGTGTCGGGCATGGGCTCGGCCGTACGCCTGTTCGTGATCGACAGCAAGACCGAGCAAGTGGTCGCGATCGAGACGGGCGGCAACGGCCCGGTCTTTCAATTCGATCACGATCAGGAGGCCGTGTACCTGGCCGTGGTCCGCGATCAAAAGCGCTTCGACCTGGGCAGGATCGACCGCGGCTCGAGCGTGGTTCGCATCGCCAAACGCGGTGGGCAGCGCACCACGCTGATGCCCGAACGTTCGCTGCAAGTCTCGAACGTCGATCAGGGCGGCTATCTGGGCGTGCGGGTCGCGGCCGGCTCGGTCTACGCGCTCTACGAAGATGCAGTCGCCGAAGATGGCACCGTGCAGGTGCACGTCTACGTCGCGCGCACGGACGCTGCCGGCGGCGAACCCGAGGACGTCTACCAGGTGCAGACCGATCCCGCGCGCAGGCGGCTGCGCCTCCTGGGCAGTCTCGACGGAGCGATCTTCCTGTCTCAGCTCGAGCTGCACAACGGTGTGGTCGCTGGCGCCGCGCTGCTCATGCTGCCGGCGGATCACTCGGCGCCGCGCGTGCTGGCCGACTTCGCGCGCGATCATCCGCTACACGGTTTGGCGCAAGACGCGACGTACCTCTATTGGCTCAACAGTTCGGGGGCCGTCTACCGGCTGCCGCGCTCGGCGCTGCGGTGATGCTCATGCGATGCGAGCCGCTTTGGAGGATGGTTTGCCTGTGCGGCGCGCTGGCTGCGCTGCCGAGCACGCTCGCTTCGGCACAAGCGCCGGGCCCACTCGCGCCCGCAGCTAGCCGCAGCAAGGCCGCCGGGCCGCTGGCCAGCGAGCTGCAGGGATATGCCTTGACCGACTACCAGGCGGCGCGGGTCCTGTTCGACGACGGCGACTACGCAGGTGCCTCACTCAAGTTCCAGCACGCGTTCGACCTGTCGGGCGACGTGCGCCTGCTCTGGAACATCGCCGTGTGCGAGAAGAACCTGCGGCACTACGCGGCCGTGCTGCGCCTGGTCGAGCGTTACGCTCGCGAGATCGGCCCGATCATGAGCCCCGAGCATCGCGACGAGGTCGACGCGGTGCTCGAGACCGTGCGCACACTCGTCAGCACGGTGCGCATCAGCGTCGATCAGCCCGAGGTCGACGTCTACGTCGACGGCGCGCCCGCAGGGACGACCCCGCTGGTGGGGCCGCTGCTGATCGACCTGGGGTTACACGAGATCGCGCTCAAGAAATCCGGCTTCGAGGACCACGTGATCTCGCAGGAGTTCAGCGGCGGTTCCTACTCCGTGTTCGAGGTGACCCTGCAACGCTCGGATCCCCGAGGCAAGCTGCGCGTGATCGCCGACGCGGGGGCCAGTATTCGGGTCGACGGCAATATCGTTGGCCAAGGCGAGTGGCACGGGTCGCTGCCGGCCGGAATGCACGCCCTGCACGTCAGCGCCGAAGGTATGCGCGACTACAACAAGGACGTGACCGTCGTCGACGGCAAGGAGCACACTCTCTACGTCACGCTGGAGGCCCCCGAGAGCAACATCCCGGCCTGGGTTTGGGTCGGCGCGGGGGTCGTGGTCGCGAGCGGCTTGGTTACGGGCGGGTATTTCTTGTTCCGTTCACCCGAGAAGGTGGACGGAGTGGCGGGGAGTTTGGACAGCGTCGAACTGAACCCTTGAGGACACATGTCTCGCTTGCTTATCGACAGAGCTCACTGGTTGCGCGCGCTGTGCGCGTGCGCGGCGCTCGCCGCCGTCAGCTGCGAGGACGAGAAGACGGACGCGGGCCTGATCGTGCGCGTCGAGTCGGATCTCGGCTTGCCCAAGGACCTCGACCTGTTTCGTCTCGAGATCGTGCAGGACGGCAAGTCGCTGCTGAGCAAGGAGCGCGACCTGCCCGACGCCTACGCAGTACCCGTGGAATTCCGCCTCGACCCGAGCGGCGACTCGAACCCCGTGTCGGTGCGCGCCGTCGGCTACAAGGACGGCATGCCGCGCGTCGAGCGCAGCTCGATCCTCACCATCCCGACGTCGCGCCTGGCGCTGCTGCGCGTGCCGCTGCGCTTCGCCTGTGTGGGCAAGGTCGACCAGAACGGGCTCTCGAGCTGCGGGGCGGACGAGACCTGTCGCGCGGGCCAGTGCGCGCCGGCGCGCGAGTCGAGCGACGATCTGCCGCTGTATCTGCCCGAGGCCGACGACATGGCTGCGCCCGACGCATCGGTATCGCAGTGCATGGATGTGGTCGAATGCTTCGGCGACGCGCCCGAGGTCGACGTCGACATGGCGAGCTGTCGCGCTGCGATCACGCCACCGGCGCAGTCCGGCTCGATCAACGCAGCGTTGCGCCTGCCGCAAGGCAGCGCCGGCACGTGTCGCGACGGCAACTGCTGGATCGTGCTCGAGGCGGGCGACGAAGGCTGGATGCTCGACGGCGACGCGATCCAACTGCCCGCGGCGCTGTGCGCGATGGAGAGGATCACCTGGAAGCTGGTGGTCAGCGATCGCTGCGCGACCAAGCAGCCGGCGATGCCGTACTGCGTGCGGATCGCCGAGATGACGTCCGGTGTCGAGGGCCTCCCCGACGACATGGCCGAAGGCGACGGGAAGCTCCCGCCCGCAGTGGGTACGGCGTGCGAGCCACCCGACGTTCAGGCGTGCGAGTATTGCGGCACGCAGCGCCGCATGTGCAAGGGCGGGCAGTGGTCTGCGTGGGGCGAGTGCATCGAGGTCGGCAGTTGTGTCCCCAACACACAACAGGCCTGCGGCGAAGCCGGCATCAAGGTCTGCATGGGTGACTGTCAGTGGGGCCCGTGCGAGGGTCAAGTCTGTTCGGGGGCAGACACCATGGCGTGCGGCAACTGCGGTACGCGCATGCGGACCTGCAACAACGGCGTGTGGTCCGAGTGGTCCGAGTGCTCGAACGAAGGCGAGTGCGAGGCCAATCAGACGCAGCAATGCGGCGACGGCGGCGACCAGGCCTGTGGCGGCCTGTGCATGTGGGGCCCGTGCGGCGATCAGCACTGCCCCGGCGCACCGACGCGTGCCTGCCCGCGCTGCGGCACGCAGGAGCGCAGCTGCGACGCCGACACGGGGTCGTGGTCGGCCTGGGGGGAGTGCATCGGCCAGGGTGCGTGCACACCCGGCGAGACCATGGCTTGCGGGAACGGCGGGACGCGCAGCTGCGGTGGCGATTGTCAGTGGGGCGGCTGTCGCAACATGATCTGTGAGGGTCCGCGCTCACGCAGCTGTGGCAACTGCGGCACACAGACGCGAAGCTGCGATACGGACACCGGCTACTGGTCGGACTGGTCGGAGTGTTCCGGTGAAGGCGTGTGCGAGCCGAACGAGACACGCGACTGTGGGACGTCGGGCACGCAGACCTGCGGCGGCAACTGCCAGTGGAATGCGGCGTGCACGGGCCAGGAGTGCAACGGGCCGCGCTTGCAACCCTGCGGCAACTGCGGCACGCAGGCGCGCGCGTGCGATCCGAGCACGGGGCGCTGGTCGGCGTGGTCGAGCTGCCAGAACCAGGGCGAGTGCAAGGCCGGCGAGTCTGCGAGCTGCGGCTCGGGCGGCTCGCGCGTGTGCGCGGACGACTGCAGCTGGGAGGACGCGTGCACCGGCCAGGAGTGCGATGGTCCGCCGACCGAAGCCTGCGGTGCGTGCGGCACGCATCGCCGCACCTGCGATCCCAACACCGGCCGCTGGTCGGACTGGGGCACGTGCACCGGCCAGCGCGACTGCGTGGCGGGGTCGAGCGAGAGCTGCGGCTCGGGCGGGCGGCACACCTGCGGCGACGACTGTCGCTGGCCCGACGAGTGCACGGGTCAGTCGTGCAACGTGCCGGCCTCGCGCGCCTGCGGGAACTGCGGCACGCAGAACAGCAGCTGCGACGGCAACACGGGCGTCGCGAGCTGGTCCGCCTGTAGCGGACAGGGCGTGTGCCGCGCCGGCGCGACGCAACCGTGCGGAGGCCGCGGGACGCAGACGTGCAGCGCGGGTTGCGGCTGGGGCTCGTGTAACTGCGGGCAAGGTTTCGGGCTGTGTCAGAACGCGTGCGTCAACCTGCAGAACGACGGCGGCAACTGCGGCGCTTGCGGCGTGCGCTGTGGACCGGGCACGCGCTGTGACGCTGGCAGCTGCAAGTCGGTGTGCACCAGCGCCGAGACCTGGTGCGGTGCGGCCTGCGCCAACCTGGCCAGCGACGACGACAACTGCGGGGCATGCGGCCGCGCCTGCGCGGACGGCACGCGCTGTCAGGCGCGCACTTGCGTCTCGGTGTGCGCGGCGGGCGAAAGCTGGTGCAACGGCAGCTGCGTCAGCCTGCAGGGCGACAGCGCCAACTGCGGCCGCTGCGGGCTGCGCTGCGCGGCGGGCACCAGCTGTCAGGCGGGGCAGTGCCGCTCGGTGTGCACCGGCAACGAGGTCTGGTGCGGAACCGAGTGCGCGAACCTCGCCGACGATCCGACGCACTGCGGAAGCTGCCAGAGCGACTGCGGCAGCGCGCGCTGCATCGGTGGAGCGTGCGAGGTCTGCCCGCCCGGTCGCGTGCAGTGCGGCGCGACCTGCGTGGTGTTGAGCAACGATCAAGACAACTGCGGCAGCTGCGGCGCGCGCTGCGCGGCCGACGAACGCTGCGACTCGGGCATGTGCCGGCGCATCTGCCCGGAGGACGAGGCGCTGTGCGGCGGCGAGTGCGTGAACCTCTCGGACGACGCGCAGCACTGCGGCAACTGCCAGACCCTCTGCAGTAACAACGTGTGTGAAAGCGGCAAGTGCAAGACGTGCGGCTCGGGCGAGCGCCTGTGCGGCCGCGATTGCGTGAACACCGACACGGACAGGGCGAACTGCGGGACCTGCGGCAGCCGCTGCGACTCACCGCGCAGCTGCACGGAGGGCGTGTGCAGCTGCGGCTCGGGCCGCACGTTGTGCGATTCGAGTTGTGTCAATCTGACCGACGACGAGGAACATTGCGGCTCGTGCACGACGCGTTGCATGGGTGGGACCAGCTGCGTGTCGGGGCGCTGCGCGTGTCCGAACGGCCAGAGCAGCTGCGGCGGGGCATGCGTGAGCTTGCAGGGGGACAACGCCAACTGCGGCAGCTGCGGGCGCGTCTGCACGAGCCCCCAGACTTGCATGAACGGCACGTGCCACGCGCCTTGCGCCACCGGCGAGACGCAGTGCGGGACCAGCTGCGTCAACTTGCAGACCGACGGCAACAACTGCGGCGCGTGCGGCAACGCTTGTGGCGAGGGTCAGCAGTGCTCCGCAGGCATGTGCCGGCGGGTGTGCGGGAGCGGCCAGACATTATGCGGATTGAACTGCGTCAACCTGAGCGATGACGAAGCCAACTGCGGCGCTTGCGGTACGGCGTGCGCCGCCGGCCTGACCTGCGTCTCGGGCGCTTGCATGCGCGTGTGCTCGGGGGGCCAGCTGTTGTGCAACGACGCATGTGTCAACCCGAGCAGCGACAGGAACAACTGCGGGGCGTGCGGTGTCGTGTGCTCCACCGAGCGCAGCTGCGCGTCGGGCAGTTGCGTCTGCCCAATGGGCCTGAGCTCGTGCGGGGACGCCTGCGTCAACCAGAGCACCGACAACGCAAACTGCGGCGCGTGTGGCCGCAGCTGCCCCAGCGGCCAGAGCTGCATGGGAGGCGCCTGCAGAGTGGTCTGCGACGAGGGCCAGACTGCGTGCGGGAACAGCTGCGTCAGCCTGACGAACAATCACGACAACTGCGGCACCTGTGGCAACCGCTGCGCCGCGGACGAAACCTGCACGAATCGAGCCTGCACGCCGATCTGCCCGAGCGGCCAGCGACTCTGCGGCGACTCCTGCGTCGACGTCAGCACGAGCCCCAACAACTGCGGCGCCTGCGGCAACACTTGTGGCGACGATCAGACCTGCACGATGGGCAGCTGCACGAACATCTGCGGCGAGGGTCAAACGCGCTGCGGCACCGCCTGCGTCACCCTCGCCAACAACCACGACAACTGCGGCGCGTGTGGCGCGCGCTGCGCCGTCGATCAAGTCTGCATGGCCAGCACGTGCGTGGCGATCTGCAGCCCGGGCCAGACGCTGTGCAACGGCACGTGCGTGAGCCTGGGCGCCGACGTGGCCAATTGCGGCGCCTGCGGGAACCGTTGCGCCGAGACGCAGATGTGCGTGATGGGCGCTTGCACGATCGTCTGCGGACGCAACCAGACCTTGTGCGGAACGAGCTGCGTCTATCTGGACGACGACAACGACAACTGCGGTGCGTGCGGCCGCAAGTGCGAAGGCGAGCGGCTCTGCAGCAGTGGCCAGTGCGTACTGCCCGCGTGCGACGACGGCCAGACGCGCTGCGGAGAAGACTGCGTCAACCTCGACACGAACGCGAGCAACTGCGGCCGCTGCGGCAACGCGTGTACCGGACAAAACATCTGCAGCGCAGGCACGTGCCAGCTGCCGCCCTGCCCCGGCGGACAGACGCGCTGCGGCACCGTCTGCGTCAACACCAACACCGACGCTGGCAATTGCGGCATGTGCGGCAACCAGTGCGCCTCCCCGTCGTGCAGCGGCGGCACGTGCGATCCGGTGCCGTGCCCGATGGGACAAACGCGCTGCGGGACCGCATGCGTCAACACCAGCACCGACGAAAACAACTGCGGCGCATGCGGCAACGCGTGCACGGGGCAAAACGTCTGCAGCGGAGGCATGTGCCAGCTGCCGCCTTGCACTGGCGGACAAACGCGCTGCGGAACGGCGTGCGTCAACACCAACACGGACCAGAGTAACTGCGGTGCGTGCGGGAACTCGTGCACCGGCGAAAACGTCTGCAGCGCGGGTATGTGTCAGCTGCCACCCTGCACCGGCGGACAAACTCGTTGCGGCACAGCTTGCGTCGACACCCGCAGCGACGAGAGCAACTGCGGCGCCTGCGGCACCCGCTGCAACGGCATCGAGGTGTGCACCGCGGGCAACTGCGCCGAACCGGCCTGCCCCAACAATCAAACGCGCTGCGGTGACAGTCGCGCCTGCGTCGACACCAGCAGCGACGAAAACAACTGCGGGCGCTGTGGCAACGCGTGCACTGGACAGAACGTCTGCACCTCGGGCAGCTGCCAGCTACCGCCGTGCACCAACGGCCAAACACGCTGCGGCACCGCCTGCGTCGACACCAGCAGCGACGAGGGCAACTGCGGTGGCTGCGGCAACACGTGCATGGGACAAACCCAGTGCACGAACGGCGCCTGCCAGTTGCCGCCCTGCCCGTCCGGAGAGACACGCTGCGGCATGAACTGCGTCGACACCCGAAGCGATGAAGCCAACTGCGGCGCGTGCGGGACCCGCTGCAGCGGCATCGAGGAATGCAACGCGGGCAACTGTGCCGAGCCGCCCTGCCCCAACGGCCAGACCCACTGCGGCGACAACCGCGCCTGCGTCGACCTGCGGACCGACGAGAACAACTGCGGCGCGTGCGACAAGTCCTGCCCCAGCGGCCAGAGCTGCACCGCTGGCACCTGCGAGCTACCCCCCTGCGACGATGGGCTGAAACGCTGCGGCACCGCCTGTGTGAACGTGAGCAGCGACCGAAACAACTGCGGCGACTGCGGCAAGGTCTGCAGCTCCGACCAAACCTGCTCGAGCGGCACCTGCAGCACGCCCCAGCCTCAATGCACCGGCAACGACGTCTTGTGCTCGGGCAGATGCGTCAATGTCAGTAGCGACCCTGCCAACTGCGGGGAATGCGGCAAGCTCTGCAACGGCACGTGCAGCGCAGGCACCTGCAGGGAGGTCGTGATTAACTAGCGACCGGGAGAATGGCCCAATTAGCGCTGGCAGGCGGCGCTGGTTATTCCTACCGTCCGGTGCTACTATGGTCGTACCATTCGGTGTGACCATGACCGTCCATAAACGTAGCTATTCGCTCGATCCCAAGGCTGCCGAGTACCTCACGCGCCGTGCAAAAAAACTGAAGCGCAGCGCCTCGTCGGTGCTCAGCGAGTTGATCGTCGAAGCCGCTCAGCAAGAAGCACGCGACAAGCTGCTCGAGGAACTCGGCGCGGGAGTGGAGATCGCCGAGAGAGACGTGGAGAAGTGGCTGAAGAAGCTGGGCGCTGCATGACTCGCACGCGTCCTTCGCGGGAGTCCGCGCGGCGCGCTACGCGCGGGGTTACTTTCGACACTGGAATGCTGGTTGCTCTCGAACGTCGCAAAGCAGATGCGCTCGCCTTGCTACGCGCTTGCCGTCTCTCGCGAGCGCGGATCACGATTCCTGCCGCAGTGATCGCCGAGTGGTGGCGCGGAACACACAGCGCGGTTCTCGAGAGTGGAACGCTCGAACCTCTGGTCCCCGAGCTTGCGAAACAGGCGGGGCTGTTGCTCGCGCGCACGGGCAAGTCGAACGCCGTCGACGCGATCGTCATTGCATCCGCTGCTCAGCGAGGGGATCTCGTGGTCACCGGCGATCGGTCGGATCTGGCTGAGCTTGCGGCTGAGGTGGACGGAGTGACCGTGGACTCGATCCGCTGATCCTCAGCTGCACCACGAACTTCGCGCCGCCTTCTGCCCTGTTGGATGCCTGGATGTCGCCGCCCAGGCTCTCGACGATCGCGTGGGTGACTGCCAGGCCAAGACCTGTGCCTTTGCCGGCTGGCTTGGTGGTGGTGAAGGGTTCGAAGAGTTTGTCCTGCATCTCGCTGGCGATGCCTGGGCCGCTGTCGCTGACCGAGAGGGCTACATGGGATTCGTCGCTCGGTTCGGCGCGGACTTCGATGCGGCCTTTGCCTTCGAGGGCATCCACGGCGTTGAGCAGGAGGTTCAAGACGATCTGGCTGAGGCGGTGGCGAGAGCCGATGACTTCTTTGGTGCGCGGGTCGATCTGGACGTCGATCGCGATGTCCTTGGATTCTTTTTGCGGCCGCACCAGATTGACCGCGTCGTCGATGACCACGCGTAAGTCGCTGGATTCCTCGTCGCTCTCCTGCACGGCGTCGCGGCGCGCAAAGTCGAGCAGGTCGCGGATGATGCGGTTGATGCGTTCGGTTTCGCGCTGCACGCGCTGCAAGAATTCTCGGTTTTGCTCCGGCGCCAGGTCGCCTTCACGCAAGAGCTCGAGCAGGCCGAGGATGGCGGCCAGGGGGTTGCCGATCTCGTGGGCGATGCCGGCCGCCAGCCGTCCGACCGACGCGAGCTTCTCCCCGTGGATCAGCTGCTGCTCCTTGTTGCGGAGGTCTTCGGTGGTGCGCTCGAGCTCGGCCAGGCGGTGGGTCAGCTGGTTGTGCTTGGCGCGCAGCTGCAGCGCCATGTCGTTGAACGTCCGCGCCAGGCGCGCGGCCTCGGCCGAGCCCTGTTCCTTCACCGAGACGTGCTCGGCGCCGGAACCCAGACCTTCCACCGACTGGGTCAGGCGATCGATCGGTCTGACAATCAGGTAGGTGAGCAGCAGGTATGCGAGCAGCAGGACCGCGAGGCCGGTGATCGCCATGTAGAACAACAACAAGTTGGCGTACGCAGCGCTGCTCGGATCGCGCGTGGGCGTGAGCGCGACGATCAGACGCGTGCCGTCCGACAGCATCACCCCCGAGTCACGATCGGTATCCAGCCTGCCGCAACGCTTCGCGTCCGAGTTTCGGATCAACGCCAGCCCCGCGAGCCCCGCGTGCAGCTGCAGCTCGCGACACAGCGCCTGGAACTGCGCCTCGTCCTCGAGCATCGCCTTGCCCAGCACCGGCACCAGCGCGCGCGCCAAGCTGCGTTCCGAGCGCAAGAGCGAGACCTCCGCGCTGCGGCGCGTGATCTGCAAGGTGACGAAGCCCAGGCTCCAGACGGCCAACAGGAACACGAGCGACAGCGCCAACACGATTTGCGCGCGTAGCCCGAGCCGCATGGCCTATTCGGACAGCGAATCGATGCGAGCCTTCAAGTCGGCGAAGCGTTTCAAAAACGGGCCGTGTTCGGAGCGGAACAGCTGCAGGTACCTGCGCTCTTCGCGCAACGATGCGATCTCCGACACCAGCGAAGACATGCGTTCGACCAGGTGCTCGGGCCCGCGAAACGGCGTGTCGCTGTGGGTGACCTGGCCGCCTTCGTAGCGGTCGATGCGGCCCTGGCCGACCTGCGAGTAGAGCAAGGCGAGCGTGGCACTCTTCTGCGCCTGACAGGAGCGGATGACCATCTGACCCGGCAGGTCGAGCTCATCGCGCACGCAGACGATCTGGAAGCCGAACATCGTCGCGCGATCGAGGCCGGAGCCGCCGCTCAACTCGACCGAGACTTCCCACGGCTTGCCACCGAGCAGGTTGGCTGTCTGCTGCAGAAACGGCTGATCGTTGTCGACGATCAAGATCGCCGGCTTCATGTCGATGCCAGCCGCGCTGTTGACGTCGGTCGGATGCAGCCTGCGCTGCAAGCCGAGCATGATCTTGAGTGCATCGTCGAGCACGCCGCGCACTTCGCGCACCAACCCGCCTTGCTTGTGTCCCGCCTGCGAGCGGTCCACCGCCAGACGCACGGCCGAGCGCAGGTGCTCGACCTGGTCCGGACGTTTGTTCACGATGTCGACCACGCCCGTGCGCAGCGCAGCCACCGCCGCCTCGAACGAACGCCGCGCCGCCATCAGCACGATGCGCGTCGGAGCCGAGCGCTCGTGGATGAACTGGATCAGCTCGATGCCGCGGTTGGTGCCCTCGAAGTCGAGGTCGACCAGCGCGACCGGGAAGAACTTGCGCTGCACCACATCGCAGGCATGCGCCATGTCGTTCGCAGCCGTGCAGACGTAACCCTCGGCGTCGAAGAGTTTGCGCAAGGCCTTTCTGTCCCTCTCGACAGGTTCAGCGATGAGCAGTTCTTCTCCTTGCACCATTGAGCTCACACAGCCGCGGACGCGCTGGTGATCAGGATAGCCGATCGCACGCACTCGAAACACGCCAACTCGCGGTCATGCATGTGGGGCAAGGTGTCTAAGACTCGATGCACGCGACACCCAGGCCATTTCCGTCATACTGACAGTACGGAGAACGCATGACGATTTTCGACAGCATGTCCACGTACGGCTACGGAGAGGCGCACCTGGTACGCGACGAACAAGTGCGCTTGCGCGCGGTGGTCGCCATCCACGACTCGCGCCGTGGCCCCGCACTCGGTGGTTGCCGCTTCGTCAGCTACATGAACGAAGAAGCAGCCGTGACCGACGCGCTGCGCCTGGCCCGCGCCATGACTTTCAAGGCCGCCCTCGCCGGCCTGCCGCACGGCGGAGGTAAGTCGGTGATCCTGGCCCCGAGCGGCGAGTTCGATCGGCCCGCGCTGCTGACGCGCTTCGCCGCCTTCGTCGACGCCCTCGGCGGCCGCTACATCACGGCGGAAGACGCCGGCACCAGCCTGTCCGACATGGAGCTGATGCGCGCGCGCACGAAGCACGTGGTCGGCCTGCCGGTCGAGCGCGGCGGCTCCGGCGATCCGTCGCCATTCACCGCCCTGGGTGTGCGCCGCGGGATCGAGGCCTGCGTGGAGCTGGCGCTGGGCAAACGCGGCCTGGAAGGCGTGCATGTAGCAGTCCAGGGTGTGGGCAACGTCGGCTATCACCTGTGTAAGGAACTATCGGCGGCCGGCGCCAGGATCACCTGCTCCGACGTGCGCGAGGAGCTGGCCGAGCGCGCGGGCAAAGAGTTCGGCGCCAAGGTCGTGCCCGCCGCCGAGATCCACCGCGTGGCGTGCGACGTGTATGCACCGTGCGCGCTGGGCGGGGCGATCAACGATCGCACCCTGCCTCAGCTGCAGTGCAAGATCGTCGCGGGTGCGGCCAACAACCAGCTCGCCAGCGACGACTGCGGCAACATCCTGCACTCGCGCGGCGTGCTGTACGCACCCGACTACGCGATCAACGCCGGTGGCTTGATCAACGTCGCCCAGGAAGTGGCCGGCTACAACGTCGAGATCGCGCGCACCAAGACGCTCGATATCCACGCCACGATCTGGGAGATCTGCCAGCGCTCGCGCGTTCAGGATACGCCGCCGCAGCGCGTCGCCGACGCGATGGTGCAGGAGATCCTCGAAGAGTCCGCTACATCGTGAGCCACAAGAAGCCCTTGTCGATATCGGCCGTGGCCTGTTTCTCGGCGCGCTTGTAGGTGAGCGTCGAGCCGCGATCGGACGCCAGCGAGAGCTCGCTGGCCGCCTTTTCGCCGCCGACGCGTTCGACGCGCGACTCGCCGATCGCCACGATCAGATCGTCCTTCTTCAGCCCGGCGCGCGCGGCTGGCGAGAACGGCTCGACGTCGAGCACGAGCAGCCCGTCGCCGTGGATCTCGTAGCGCAAACCGACACCGCGAGAGGCCTGCGGCGCAGATAGCTTGACGGTGATGCCGGCGCCGTTGCCCATCGACAGCCGGGCCTCGGCGTCGGGCAGCGCGCTCTCGGGCAGACCTTTGCGCGTGTACGAGCCCGCGGGATCGCTCGAGCCGGAGTCGCGATCCCAGAGCTCGAGCCGAAACGTGCTGTTGCTCCCCATGTACACGTTGCGCGGCAAGGTCACGTTCCACTGCGGATGAAACGTGTCTTCCTGCACCGGCGATTCCCAGACCACGCGACCATTCACGAGCAGCTTCAGGTACGGATCGGGCGGCGTACCGTCCGAGTCCCACGGCAAGCCCGCACCCTTGAAGGCCGGCAGATCCGCGCCGATCAATCGCACCGCCCACATGCCGCTGGGCTCATCGCGCATCGCACCTTCGGCGCTTGGCGGCGCCGGGTAGCTAACTGTTTCGCGCCGCGCATACGCGCATCCGCTCAGTATTGTGAAGATGAGCGTCCAAAGCATGACTCGCATGGCGTCGAAGCATGCCAAACTCCTGGCCGATGCTCCATGCCGCACGGGACCCGAAGCTTGCCCCAAACGATCGGCTACGTTACAAACCGGGCTCCCCGGAGGTGACCTAGATGCCCCGCACGCTTCGCCTCGTTCTCGCCGCCTTGCTGTTCAGTGCCATCTTTGCCAATGCTGCCTGCGAAGATGACCCCAACGACCTCGACTTCACCAAGGACGCCGGTGATCACGGCGACCACGGCGACCACGACGAAGACGCCGGCTGAATCGCCTAGAAGACGTACTTGAGGTACGCCGCCCCCTCGATTCCGATGCTTTGCTCGCCCTCGGGGTCCTTCAGGTTCGGATACAGGTGCGCGCCCGTGGCCAGGCCCAGCGAGTGGTGGGCGTTGAACAGGTGCCAGTCGAAGCCGAGCGTGCCGCCGTAGATCAACCCGATCTTGCCAGCGTCCTCGAAGCCGAACGCCTGCAGGAAATCGCCGCTCGCGAAGCCCGCCCCGATATCACCGGCGATCCACAGCGCGACGCGCGTCCCGAGGTTGGCCTGAAAGCGTGCCTGCCCCAGCAGGCTGTAGAGCTGGAAGGCCGTCGCGGCCGGAGGCGTGGGCGCGTTCGTCGAGTGAAACGCCAGGCTGAGCTGCGAGCCCACCGCGAACCAGGGGGTCAGCTCGTAGCCGAGCACCAGCCGCGCCATCGGTCCCGGCGCGCTCACGCGGCCGATGCCACCTGCGAAGCCCTGGCCGCCCATCTCCGCGCGCAGGTGCAGCCCGGTCGAGTACATGTCGCGCGTGATCTGCAGGGCCTCGGGTGGTAAGCGCTCGACGTCCAGACGGGTGCTGTCGGGCTCCTCTTCCTCGGCGTGCGCCACGGGCGCGAGCCCGAGCAGCACGCCGAACCACAGGTACGACCAACTGCTCAGGCGCACGCGCGCGGTCATGTCATTCTTCGTCCGGTAATACGGGGGAGAACGGCTCGTACTCGAGTTCCATTTTCTTATCGTCGTCGTCGGCGAGCTTGTCGCCCACGTCGCGCACGCGCACGCTGGCCTCGAGCAGCAGCGGCGCGGCTTGATTGGTGCGGATGCCCAGGCGCACGGCGACCAGACCCGGGATGATCTGCGGGATGTACTTCATGGAGCGCACGTCGCTCGAAGACTTGTTCTCGAAGTACACGACCTCGTCCGAGTTGGGCGCGCCGTTGACCACGGTCGCCAGATCGACGGCGGCCTCGTCCATGTCTTCCTCGCGCACGGTGTCGCTGATGCGAGACTTGCCCTTCACGGTGTAGCGGCGCTCCCACTGCGCGTGCAGCGGGACCGCATCCTCTTCGATGATCTGCACGCCCGGCACGTACTCGTTGAACTCGTTGGCGCCGTTGAGGGTCACGTCGACGTCGTGCGACGCGTCATCCAGGTTGGAGAGCGTGAAGTCGACCTGAATCTCGAGCTCACCGCGCTCCACCCAGGGCAGGCGCGGAAACGGCAGGTTCTTGTAGGCGCCCACGCCCGACATGCGATCGGCCAGCTCGGCGTTGCTCGGCCGCAGAATCGGCAGCTCCGCCAGCGTCTCGACGATGAACAGCGCGCCGCCCTCTTCGGTCTCGAACGCCGGCATCGTGTCGGCGTTCAGCGCTACCTGATAGATCTTGTCGTCGCCCACATAGGTGCGCGGGTCGTCACACGCGACCAGCAGCAAGCACGCACACAGAAAGATCAGCCGAGAGCTCATGACGTGACTCCTCTCAATTACCTCGCAAGAGGAAGGGATAAACGACATCCACCTCGCCACCGTCTGGCTTGGGGAAGACCCAACGCTTGATCTGCCGGCTCATGCAGCCTTCCACGCGCGCGTTGCTGAGCGTGGTCTTGGCGACCTTGACCACCGTCACGTGGCCGGTCATATCGATGCGCCAATTCATGTGCACGGCGCCCTGCAGGTTGGGCTGGCGCTGCATCTCGACCTCGAAGCAGTACTTGATCGCCGCTTGATTCGCGCGCACCACGCGATCGATCTGCTCCTTGGACAGGAAGCCTTTGACCTTGGCGCCCCCGTTGTCGAGCGACAGCTGGGCCTCCTTGGCCTTCGGACCCGGCATGCCCGGCCCGCCGGAGCCCTTGCCCTTGCCGCCGCTGCCTGCGCCCACACCGGTGCCGAGATCACCCGCACCGAACAGCACGCCCTGGCCCTTGCCACCGCCGCCGGTACCACCACCACGCAGACCCATGCCACCGCTGCCGCGGCCCGCGATCGTGTGCAGCGAGCCGAGCCCACCCAGCATCTTGTCGAGCGACGGCGTATCGAGCGCACTGTTGACCGCGTTGCTCGGACTGCCGCTCAGCACGCCCAGGAGGCCCAGGTTCTTGACCTTGGCCGCGATGGCTTCCTTCGGGTCGCCCGCGATCTCGGTCTTCTCCTGCTTGGCGTCCTTCTTGCCGACCTTGCCCTCTTCCTTCTCGTGCTTCTTGCCGCCCATCTCGTCGCGCTCGCGCATGCCCGGGTCCTCGACCTCGGTGCCGGCCTTGCGCTTCTTGAGCAGCGGTTCGTCTTCGGGCGGAGGCACGACCAGGAATCGCTTCACCAACTCCGCATCCAGCTCGAGTGCACCGGCCGGCGCGAACTCGCGCGCCGCGACCAGGAACAGGAACAGCAGCGCACCCACGTGCACGAAGATCGAGAAGCTGATGCAGGCGATCATCGCTGGATCGCGCGAGCTGACGAGCGGTCGCGACTGTTCTGCCGCGCGCACCAGCTGGAAGAACAGCGCCACCGTACCCAGCGTCAACACGCCGTAGTCTTCGGGGCCGAGCCGCATGGGCGTGCGCAGCTCCTGCGCCGCCACGCGCCTGCCGCCGAGGAACACGAAGCCGCCGAAGCGCGGGTGCGGGCGCAGCGTGTAGCCCGAGTCCTCGCGCTCGAACAGGGCCACCGAGTCCTCGCTGATGGCGTTCTCGGGCAGCGGGAAGCTCACGCCGGGCAGCGTGCCGATGGTCACGTCAGTCGGCTCGGCGTACAGCTCTTCCTTGTGCAGCGTGCCGTTCCACAGCAGCGCGACTCGCAGTTGCCGGCCGGGCACGCCTCCGCCTTTTGCAGCCTTCGCCATCAGAACGCGTTCTCCTTCGTCCCGCGCTGCAGCTCCGGCATGAACGAGCGATGCGGCAGCTCGGGCCGCGCGAACTCCGCGCGCAGCCGGTTCAAGAAATAGAGCATCTGCGGGGTCTTGAGGTTGCCTTCGATGTCGAGGCCACCGAACTCCATGGTCTTGATCTCGCTGCCGCCTTCCTTGCGTACGCGTTCGTCGGCGTCCGAGGCGAGCGCGGCGGCGTCTTCCACGTTCGGTGCGCGGCCGGCAGTGGCCTCGGGAGTGGGCCCTGTGTCCGCCGCGGGCTTGTCCGCCGGTGCCGTCTTGGTCGGCTTGGACTTGTTCGCGCGCTTGGCCTTCTTGCCGCCCTTGGCTGCGCCGGACTTGCCGCCCTTGGCTGCGGACTTACTCGTGCCGGCCGCCTGCGCGGAAGCCATGGAGGCCAGAGGTAGGCTGAACACGCACAAGACGACCAGCCACGACAACAGCCTGATCACGGCGCAGCCTCCGCGCTCCCGCCCGCGGGTGCGGACAGCTCGGCCAGGTAGCGCTCGGCCAGCTGCCGCTGACTCTCGTCTTTGGGCGCCACGTCCAGGAAGCGCTGGAACAGGTCGCGCGCCTTCTGCTTCTGGTTCAGGAAGTCCGCACGCAGGAGCGCCAGGTTGAACAGCGCCGCAGGGTGGTTCGGCGCGATCTCGAGGGCCTTCTCGTACTCGCCCTCCGCAGCCGGGTACTTGCCCAGGCCGCGCAGGCAAATACCCGAGCCGACGTGTGCATCTACCACCTGCGAATCCACGTCGAGCACCTTGCGATATTCCTCTTGGGCCGAGGCGTAGTCACCAGAACGGAGCAATACCGACGCACGATTCATCCGGGCGGCGCTGAACGACGGGTCGCTTGCTACCGCTTTGTCGAACTCATCGAAGGCGCGCTGCGTATCACCTCGTGCCAAGGCCAGTAGCCCCAGGTCATTGTGCGCTGTGGCATTCTTGGCGTCTAGCGTGAGCACTTTTTGGAACACGAGCTCGGCCACATCGTGGTCCCCGCGCGCCTTGTAGATCCGGCCTACCTCCAACAGCGCAGGGACGTTGGCAGGCTCGCGCACGAGCGCCTCACGCGCACTCTTCAATGCAGCGTCGTAGGCCCCCTTCTCTCTAAGTACCGCGGTCAGCGCGATCCGGACCTGAATGTTCTCGGGGTGGGCGTCCACGTACTGTTCCAGTAGATCCGCCGCGACTTCGCGGTCGCCCATGGTGTGCTGCAGCTCGGCAAGCGCGATCAGTGGCTCGCCCGCGCCGGGCTCCAGCTCGTGCGCCTTCTGCAAATGCGGCAGCGCCTTCTTCGGCTCGCCTCGGCGCCGGTACAGCACACCGAGGTTGTAGTGCGCCTCCCACAGCTGCGGGTCGATGCGCAGCGCCTCTTCGAACGCCGCGATCGCGCGGTCCTCGCTCTTGGCCTTGCCGAGCAGCTTCACCCCGTCGAGGTAGGCGCTGGCCGCGCGCGGATCTGCGGGCTTGGGTTGCTCCGCGACCTTGGGCGGCGGAGCGCTGCCGCCACAAGCTGCAAGCGTGACGAGGAGGACCAGCCAGCGAAGCGCTCTCAACATCAGCTCCTCTTGCGCGCGCGCTTGGATTGTTTGGCCGGCGCTGCGGTCGGCTTGGTCTGCACCGAACCGCCGGCTTCGGCTTCACCGCTGGCCACGCCGCTGCGGCGCAGGCCGTCCATCGGCGCGGGCATCGGCAAGAGCGGCGCTTCGCTCAGATCCGCGCCCGCCTCTCGCAGCGGCGGATACTCGACGTCGTTCAACCGCGTGAGCGCCATGCGCTGCTTCTCGGTCCAGGCGTTGAACACGCGCAGCTCGATCGCCTTCTTGTAGCCGTTCTCGTAGGCCTCGAGCGCGCGCTCCTCGATCGGCACGATGAACTTGGCGAGCTCGTCGCGGTAGGCCTGCTCCTCGGCTTCGCTCAGGTTGGGTGGCACGGGCGCGTCGCGCAGCGCCTCGGCGAAGTGCTCGTAGCTCTCGCCGATCTTGAACAGCGCGGCGGTCACCCACTCCGAGACGCGGTAGTCCACCACGTCGCTGTAGATCTCGGACGCCTTGCGCAGGAGCTCGCTCTTCTGGCCCAGGCGTTTGCCGAGCGTCTTCACGTCGCCCGCGATCTTGACCTTCTCGAATTCGACCAGCGCTTGGTCGCCCTGCGAGAAGCGCGCCTGCGCGGCGTAGTAGCGCGCGCTGGGCTCGCCCTTGCGACCGGCCTTGGCCGCTTGCGTCCAGGCCTTGTCGGCGCCGTCGCGATCACCGAGCTGCAAGAGCACCTGACCCAGGCGTGTGTACGCCTCGACCTTGCGCGCGGACTCGCCGCCGCTCTTGATGTAGTGCCGGTAGGTCTGCGCGGCATCTTGCCAGCGCTTGTCGGCCTCGTGGGCGCGGCCGATCAGGAAGTACACCTCGTCGACCGTCTTGCTGTTCGGGAAGGCTTTGACGAAGTCGTTACCGTCGCGCACGGCCTCCGCGTTGTCGCCCGCCGCCACGCGCAGCACCAGCGCGTTGTACAACGCGTCCTCGCGCTTCTCGGCTTGCGGGAAGCGCGCGCCGTAGGCCTCGTAGTAACGCGCAGCGTCGGTGAACTGCGCGATCGACTCGAACATCTGGGCCGCGGTCCAGGCGCTCAGCGCGCCTTCGGTCGTGCGCGGGTAGTGCTCGATCGCGGCGTCGTACGCCTCGCCGGCCGCCGCGAGGTCACCCGCGCGCTGGTACTCCTGGCCGGCATTGTACAGCGCCTTGGGTGCGCGCTCGTCGCGCGGGAACTCCAGGCTGGCGCGCTGATAGGCATCGGCAGCTTCCTTGTGCTTGCCCGCCGCTGCCAGCTGCTCGCCGGACTTGAACACCGACTGCAGGATCAGCGTGTCCAGCTTGCGCTGCGACTCGGCGTTGGCGAAGGCCGGCGCGGCCTTCAGCTTGCGCGCCCACTTCTCGATGTTGCTGTAGTCCTGCGCGCGGTTGAAGCTCTCCAGCACCAGCTCGCCGGCGGTGGCCGCGTACTCGCTGTTCGGGTAGCTGTCGAGCAGCTGGCCGAACTGGCGGATGGCCGGATCGTAGATGCCTCGCTCGAAGTACATGCGGCCCTGGCGGAACAGGATGCCCGGCACCTCGGGATCACTCGGGTACAGCTGGATGTACAGCGCGACCGCCTCGGAGAACTTGTGATCGGTCGGCGTCTCCTGGCAGGGATCGGCCTTCTGCTCCTTGGCGTCGGCCGTGCCGCTCTCGGCTGCGGGCTTGACGGTCAGCTGCGCCGGCGCGGCCTTGGCGCCGCTGCCCTTGCCGCAACCCGCCAGCTCCTGGTTGCGCACGCCCTCGAACGCCATGATGGCGTTGTACAGCGCGTCCTTGGTGAACTTGCCCTTGGGGTTGGCCTTGGCCGCCCTCAGGTAGTACTCGCCCGCGTCCTGCTTGCGATCCAGGCGGTGGAACAACAGCTCCGCCAGGTAGAACGTGACCTCGTAGTTGTACGGCGAGTCGGGGAAGTGCTCGACGTGCACCTTGTACAGCTGCGCGGCGTGCTCGAAGTCCGCGGCGGCTTGCTTCTCTTTCTGCGCGCGCTCGTGGAAGCGCATGGCCTGCGTGCGCACCGCGCGCTCGGCAGCCTCGTGTGCGCGCTTGACGATGTCCGGGTCGGCCTGCTTCTGCGCCCAGCTGCTGGTCGGGCCGTAGTTCGCGGCCAGCGCCTCGAGCGCCTCGATCGTGTGATCGGTGTCGTCGAGCGCCGCGTAGGCCGCCGCGATCTGGCGCTGGAACTGGGGGGCGTTCGGATCTTCCGGCGTGCTCTCGAGCAACATCTTGTAGGCCTCGATGGCGCGCGGGAAGCGACCCTGGTCGAAGAACGCGCGGCTCAGCCGGCGCAGCACCTTGCCGGCGTACTTCTCGCCGCCGATGCCGGACAGGAACTTGTGCAGGTCGGCGGCGGTGTTGCGCTCGTCCTCGGTGAACACCTGGATCAGGTATTCCAGCGCCTCGTCCTGCAGCTCGAGCAAGCGGCGGCGGCGCTCGGCCGAAGCGCCCGCGAGCCTGCCGTCCAGGTCCAACACTTGCCGGAAGCGCGTGGCGGCCTCGTTGGTCTCGCCCATCTTCCACAGACACCAGGCGCTCTTGAACAGCGCCAGGTCCGACAGCTCGCTCTCCGGGTAGCGCAGCACGTCTTGATAGCGCTTGAGCGCGGCGGCGTAGTCGTGGTTGCCGTTGAAGTGCGACTCCGCGAACGCCATGTGCGCGTCGGGCACGAACTTGCTGTTCGGGTACTCGTCGAGGATGCGCTTGTACTCGACGAGCGCGTCGCCCATGCGCCCGGCCTCCATCAGCGCATAGGCCTTCATGTACAGCACCAGGTCGTAGCGATCGAAGTCCTTGTGCTTGCTCAGGATCCGATCGTAGAGCCCGAGCGCGACGGTCACGTCGGCCGTGGGCGGCGTCTCCTTGCGCGCGTTGTCCGGCGTCTTCTGCCAGGCCTCGTAGTCCTGCAGGTACTGATCGCGCGCCTGCTCCCAGCGCAGCTCGGCCAGGCGCAAGAGCGCGTCCGGCATCTCGAGCGCGGTCTCGGGCTCTTCGCCCACGAAGCGGGAGAGCTGCTCGATCGCCTCGGCGCGGCGCGCGCGTACGAGTTGCTCGCGCTCGTGCAGCATCTTCTCGAGGACCTGCCGACCCTTGCGCTGGCGGTCGCTCTGCTCGGCCTTGGGCCGTTCGTTGAAGAAGATCAGGCTCTCGATGTTCTCGGGCGGCGTGAGCTTCGGGGCCTTGGCGTCGTCGACCTCGAGCGAGACCTCCTCGGGCTTGTGCGCCGGCGTCTCCGCCTGCGTCGGCAAGGCCGGTGCGAGCAGCGCGCCGGCCAATACACCTGTGGCCCATGCCGGCAAGTTGCGCGCGCTCACGGTTCCTCGCCCGCGCCGTAGCGCTCGATGTACTCGTCGGGCCAGTCGTCGCCTTCGAACGGCCAGTACTCCTCGTCGTCGTTCAAGAACCCCTGCACCAGCAGCGGGTTCTGCAGCTCGGCCGGAAAGCGTCCGGCGGCCAGGCTCTCGATCTGGCGCTCGATGCGGCGCTTGCTGCCCATCACCGCGTCGATGCGACCGATGCGCGCGCGGCGCACGAAGCTGCCGAGTCGCCCATCCAGGGCCTCGAGCTCCGCCAGCGCGCGCTCGTTGGCCGCGCGCACCAGCTTGGGGCGCAGCTCGAAAACTCGGCGCTCGAAGCCGCGGGCCTGGCGCGCATCGAGCGCGAGCAAGGCGCGCGCGTCCTTCACGTCCTCGGGCGCAGCCGCGTCGGGCATCAGCTGGAAGCGGGCCGCTTCGACCTTGTCGTCCAGCGCGTGCACGCGCTTGGCCAGGCCGGTGTACTCCTGCTCGAGCGGGTTCAGGTCCTGGGCCTTGGCGCCGAGCTTGCGCATGGTGTCGAGCTGCTCGCTCAGCGCCTGGAGCGCCTGACGCGCGTCCTTGAGGTCGAGCTGGATGGCGGCGAGCAGCTGGCGCTGGTCGCCGCTATCGGCGGCAGCCTCGCGCGGCCGATCCGAGCCCTCGAGCCGCGCGCTGATCACGTCGAAGGCATCGCCCACGCGGCCCGCGCGCGCTGCCTCGGCGTCCAGCTTGCGCACCTGATCGTGCAGCTCGTGAAACGCCGGATCAACTCGCAAGAGCGAGAGCAGCGTGCCACGCAAGCTGCGCGTCGACTCGGGCTCACTCGCGCCCGCCGACTCGCGCACCAGCTCGGCGTACAGCGCCTCGCGCCGCACGGGGTTCTTGAGGATGCGCTGCAGCTCGGCCAGCACCGGTTCGAAGCGCTGGATGAAGCGCTCGAAGTGTTGCTGCGCGTGCTCGTAATCGCAGCGCGAGAGCGCCACGTAGCCGCGGAGCAGGGCAGCCTCGTCGGCCGAAGCCGAGTCCGGGAAGCGCGCCTCGAGCTGGTCGAGCAGATCGACGGCGCCGTCGAAGTCCTTGGCCTCGTAGCGCGAGTAGGCCGCCTCGAACATGGCCTCGGCCAGGCGCGGCGAGTCGTTCGGCACCTGGAAGTAGTAGTAGAAGGCATCATCGCCGCGGTGCTGCTCGTGCGCGATGCGGCCCAGGCCGAGCCGCGCCAGATCCTTGACCTGGAAGTAGCGCGCGTCGACATAGAAGCTGTAGCGCTGGTTGTCGCCGGTGCCCGTGATGCGGCACATGTGCTGCTCGGCCTCGGCGAGCCGCTTCTCGCGCGCTGCGACCGCACCCAGCAAGTACTGCGCGTTGGCGAAGAAGCGCGAGTGCTGCGTGACTTGCGTGAGCTCGCTCGACGCGCCGGCGTCGTCCTTGACCGCGTGCAGCTGTTGACCGCGCAGGTAGCGCAGCTCGTTGGCGGCGTCTTCGGGCAGCGCCGGACCGAGCCCGGCCAGCTCCTCGATCATCGCGGGCTGATCGGGGCTCGCGAGCGCCACGTCGACGTACTTGCGAAACGCCGGTGCGAAGTAGCCGCCGCTCTGCCCCCGGCGTAGCAGCTCTATCAACACGCGGCGCGCGCTGGCCTCGGCGCCGAGCTCGTGCAGCGCGCTGCCGAGCTGATAGCGCGCGGCGTCCAGCTCGGGGAGCTCGGAGTAGTCGGCGAAGCGCGGGTGCTGGAGCAGCTCGAACAACAGCAGCGCCGCGTCTTCATGCTGACCGGCTGCCGCCAGGTCCTCGGCCCGCGCCAGGATCGCGCGCAGCTCCTCGACCTTGGCGGTCTGCGAGGCCACCAGGCGCTGGTTCTTCATCGCGTCGAAGTAGCGTTGCAGCCGCGAGGGCTCCGCGGCCGCGGGTGGAGCCGACTCCTGTGCGCGGGCGGGCGCGACGAGCGCCGCCGACAGCAGCAGGCCGGTTGCGATCCACCGCGCGCGCATCATTCGTCGTTGAGCTCCCGGGTGCGAGCACGCAAGCGCATGCGGATGTCGTATTCGCCGTCCTGGTCGTCAGGGAAGTCGCTGGCCATGTCGGATGAGTCGCGCAGCGTGAGGCTGAGCTCGTTGCGCTTGTCGCGCAGCGCCTGGAACTTGAAGCTCTCGCGCAGCGTGTAGCCGTAGGCCTGATCGTTCTTGCTGTTCTGCTCCAGCTCGGCCGACAGCACGTGGGGTCCGGGAGCGACGAAGCCCTCGAACACCTGGCGCGCGTCGTCGCCGCGCATCGACGCGCCGTCGCCGCGGAAGATCGGCGCACCGTCCAGCTTGAGCACGATCTTGGCGAGCGCAGTGTCGTCGCCCACCAGGTTCTGTACGTTCACGCGGATCAGCGTCTTGAACAGCGTCTTGCCGATCAGCCCCGCGCGCGTGCGCGCCTGGACCATGTCGTCCATCAGCGTGCTCAGCTCGCTCTGCAAGCTGGCGAGCTGCTCGGGATCCACTGCCGGCTTCGTCTCGGCCGGTGCGGGTTGGGCAGCGGACGGCTGCGCGGCCGGGCTCGCGGCGGGCGGCGTGGGTTCCTCGGCGGCAGGCGGCGGCGGCAGCGAGTCGCCGGGCTCGGGCTGCTGCGGCGCGGCCTGGTCGACGCGCAAGGTGGCCGAGCCCGAGACGCCCGCCTCGACCTTCTTCTGCTTGGGCTTGGCCGCTGCCGGTAGCGAGAGCAACAGCAGAGAGAGCGCGAACACGCCGGCCCAGACTCGTGGTGCTGTGCTCTGCATGACCCTCCTCATGACGAAAACGGAAAGAAGACCGAGAAGCCCAGCGTCGCCGCCAGGTTGTTGACGATCTCGGATTGTCCGAGCAGCTCCTGTTGCATCAGCTGATCTCGGATATCGACGCGCACGGCAAACCACTCGCCGAAGAACAACTTGAACCCCAAACCAAAGCTGCCTGTTAGGCCTTGTGCACTCTGATTGTCAGTCACGCCGCCACCGAAGGCCAGGTACAAATCGAAGCGTGAGATGCCGGAAGAAAACCAGCGCAGCTTGCCGTAGGCCAAAGACCACAACAGGTGACCTTCGTAGATGTAGATCGGCGTGTTCAGTCGCAGCGCGGTGAAGCTGGTGTCGTCCTCGACGATCTTCACCAGGCTCGAGCGCGCGCGCGCGTAGCCGAACGAGGCCTCGAGCCCGAGATCCTCGGTGAAGTGGAAGGTGTAGGCTCCGCCGACCAGGAACGACGAGGACAGCAGATCCGACGCGTACAGCCCGCCGATCGCGCTCAGCTCGTGCCGGCCGGCCTTCTGGAACAGCCGGCTCTGCACGCCGCGGTAGCGACGGCGCGCGTTCAACTCATCGCGGATCGCCTCGTCGATGCACTGCGTCTGCTGCGGCGGCGTCGGTTGCTCCTTGGCCGCTTTTGGCTGTGCAGGCGCGTCCTCGGCGTGCGCGACGCCCGACCGAGCGACCCACAACGACAGACACAGGCACAGTGATGAAAAGCAAACGACTCTCTGCGCGCGCCCGAACGTTTGTCCCATCCGCTCCGCTCTCGATCACTGCGAGGATTACGGCGTGGCTCAGGCGCGGTACCGCTCACCGGAGTCGCAGAGGATAGTAACAACTCGCTGTTCGGGACGCATCTCGCGCGCCACTTTCACTGCGGCGTGTACGTTCGCACCCGACGAAGGGCCCAGCAGTAAGCCTTCCTCTCGCGCCAGGCGATTGGTCATGCGCTCTGCTTCGGGATCCGACACAGCGATCACTTCGTCTATCAACGTTCGATCGAGAATCGTGGGTACGAAGCCGGCGCCGAGGCCCTGGATGCCGTGAAGCCCTGGGCGGCCACCGGACAACACCGCACTGGCCTTGGGCTCGACCGCGATCACGCGCAGCCCGGGCTTGTACACGCGCAGCACGCGGGCGATACCGGTCAGCGTCCCACCGGTGCCCACACCGATCACGACCGCATCGAGCTCGCCACCAGTGGACGACCAGATTTCCTCGGCCGTGGTCGTCGCGTGGGCCTGCGGATTGTGCGGGTTGTCGAACTGCTTGGGCATGAACGCGCGCTCGGTACGGGCGACGATGCGCTCGGCCTCTTCGACCGCGCCGCGCATGCCGTGGTGCGCCGGCGTGAGCACCATGTCTGCACCGAAGGCGCGCAGCATCACCTGACGCGCGGATGCCATGTCCTCCGGCATCACGATGATGCAGCGGTAGCCGCGCACGGCTGCCAGCATGGCCAGGCTGATGCCGGTGTTGCCGCTGGTGGCTTCGACGATCGTGGAACCCGGGGCGAGCAGCCCGTCGCGCTCGGCCGCGAGGATCATCGCGTGAGCCGGGCGGTCCTTCACGCTGCCCGACGGGTTCTTGGACTCCAGCTTGCCGCAGACCTCGGCCCCGGCCTTGTCGGCGATACGGGACAGGCGGACGAGCGGGGTACCGCCGACAAGGTCCCAGACTCCGTCGTAGATTCGGTCTGCTGGCATATGTTTACCAGCGTACTCTACCAGACGGCGCGGAACGAAGCGCCGGCGCCGTGCGGGGAGAGCGTGAGTTGCAGCGGGCCGCGGTCGGCCCGGGGCGCGGTGACCAGCAGGATGACGCCGGTCAGGACTGCAGCGCCGGCCACGCTGTACCCGATGACCATCAGGGTACCCGCCGTGTTGGCGACGTCCGCGTACGCCGTGCAGTCCGTGGTGGGCGTGCAGAACTCGGGGTCGTTGTGCTTGCTGACGTGGACGGCACGGACGATGTTGGCGGTGATGGCGCCGGCCAGAAACACGCCACCGGCGACCAGCGTCACGATGCCCGCGGTCTGCTGCGCGCTGCCGTGGGACCGGGGCGCTGGTGGTGGCGGTGGAGGCGGCTTTGCGACGATCGGCGCTGGTGCGACCGCAGGCGCCGGTAGCTCCGGGAGCCTGGGCAGGTCGACGCGCACGCGCTGCTCGCTGCGCGGCGGCAGGTGCAGGGCCTGGCTCTGCGTCTCGTGCCCTGGCGCGCGCAGCTCGATCCAGGTGTCGCCACTGGCGACGCGGATTGCAGCCGTCAGCGGCGCCTTGCCAGCCTCGCGACCGGCGACCAGGATCGTCGCGCCGGGCGTATCGGTGTCCACGTACAGGCTGGCCAGGTGATCGCGCACGGTCGCGAGCGCGGCCTCGAGCGCGCTCGCGGAGCGTTGGATCCAGGCGTCGTCACGCGTAGCCAACGCCTCGACCAGGCCGGACTCGGCAGCGACCCAGTTGCCGAGTGCTTGTTGGGCCAGGGCGATCTGCGCGAGCGCGCGCGGGCTCGGATCGCGTTCGTACGCGCGTCGAAACACCTCGAGCGCCTCGGCGTTCTTGCCCTGCCGGCGCAGTGCGACCCCCTGCGCGATCGGATCGGCGTCCTGGGCGCGCAGCGGTGTGGCGCTGCACAGCACGACGGCGAGGCACAACCAGCGCAGACGCGAGCTCATTCGAGGATCGGCGCTCCGTTGTCGCCGACCGTGACACTCGGCCTGGGGCTCGTGGTGGTCGGACGTGGGCCGTGTTCGCGCGGGCGCGTGCGGCGCGCGGCAGCGGGCTTCGCGGGCGGTACCTCAGCCGCCTGGGCAGCAGGCTTCGCGGCCGGTGCGTCGTTCGAAGTCGTGGGCGCTGACGCTGGACCTGCCGCTGGTGGCTGCGGCTCGGATGGAGGCTGCGCAGCTGGCGGCGCCTCGACCTTCGCAGCCAGTGGTTGCTCGGGGTGCTCTGCAGCGCTCTGCGGCCGGCTCCCGCCACCACCGATCGCCCACAGCGCCCCTGCAGCCGCGAGCAGCGCCGCGGCCAGCACGTACCACTGCAGCTTACGGCTGCGGGTGCGAACCTGCGATGCGTCGGGCAGCGTGGCGCTGGCGGGCTTGACGCTGACGGCGGCGGGTGCCGAACGTTCGGGTGTGGCGAACTCGGCGCTCCAGCTGCGCGCCAGCTCGGCAGGTGCCAGATCGAGCAAGGCCGCGCCCAGCGCTCGCACGCTGGGAAAACGCTGGGCCGGGTCGCGCTGCATCGCGCGCATCACCACCGCATCGAAGGCGGCAGGCAGAGACGGCTCGAACGTGCTCGGGGCGGCCAGCGGCGCCGACATGATCGCGTGGAGCAACTCGTACTGGCTTTCGGCGTCGAAGGGCATGCGGCCGGTGGCGCACTCGTAGAGCAGGACGCCGAGCGCGTACTGGTCGCAGCGTGCATCCACGTCGCGCGACGAGCGCACCTGCTCCGGGGCCATGTAGGCAGGCGTACCAACCGTGGCCGCGCTCTGGGTCAACACCAGCTCGGCCTGCGTGAGGAGCTTGGACGTGCCGAAGTCGAGCACCTTGGGCACCTCGTGCCCGTCGGGCTGGTAGGCCAGCATGATGTTGCTCGGCTTGAGATCGCGGTGGACGACACCGGCCGCGTGGGCCGCGGCCACCGCAGAAAATACGGGAAACAGTGTGCCGAGCAACGCTGGCAGCGGCAGGCGCCGGCTCACCACCAGCCGCTCGGCCAGGGTCTGACCCTCGAGGAACGGCATGACCAGGTAGGGGGCCCCGTCGACGAACGCAAACTCGTAGACATCGATCACGTGCGGGTGGCGAATGTTTGCGGCCGCCCGCCCCTCCCGCACGAAGCGCTCGACTTGCGTGGCATCGGCGGCCAACTCGGGCCGCATCACCTTGATCGCCACCCTGCGCTGCAGGTGCTCGTGGAGCCCCTCGTAGACCACGCCCATCCCGCCGCGACCCAGCTCGCGCACGATCCGATACACGCCGATCCTCCTTGGGCTGGTGCGCTCGGCAAGTTCGCGATCGGACACGGCAAAAGCCTTCGGAGACGAGCCGGACGGGCCCGCACCCCGGCCTGGGTGTAACACGACTGGCCTTTCGTCGCATATCGCCCGTATATTCGCGCCGCCTTGGCCAAGCAGACCGATCTCACGGCGACCGATCGCGACGAGCGCGACGAGGCACCCGTCTGCCTGCCCGCTCCGCAGCTGTTCGCCGTGCTGCGCTGCGACGACGTGAGTGCCCCGCCCAGCCGCCACTCGCTCGCCCACGTGGACGAGGTCCTCTTGGGCCGCGGCGACGAGTACGGAGCCGAACGCCGGGTGGAGGGCGGAGTGCGCCGCCTGGAGCTGCAGCTTCCCGATCGGCGCATGTCGCGAAACCACGCGCGGCTGCGGCGCAGCGCACAGGGCTGGCAGTTCGCGGACCTCGGCTCGAGCAACGGTTCGCGCGTGGACGGCGAGCGCAGCCAGGCGGCGTTGCTTGCGGACGGTGCGTTCTTCGAGCTGGGCCATACGGTGTTCCGTTTGCGCTCCGCGTTGCCGACGCCGGCCCAGGCCGAAGGTGACCTGCGCGCTGATTTACTCGGGGATCGGCCGTTCGCCTTGCGCAGCCTGCTGCCGGAGCTCTCGCTTCTGCTCGATCGGCTGGGCCGTGTGGCCCGCTCGAGCGTGTCGACCCTGGTGCTCGGCGAAACCGGCACGGGCAAAGAGTGGCTGGCGCGCGCGCTACACGAGCTGTCGGGACGCAATGGAGCGTTCGTCGCGCTCAACTGCGGCGCGCTGCCGGCGAGCCTGCTCGAGAGCTTGTTGTTCGGCCACGTGCGCGGCGCCTTCTCGGGCGCCACGCGCGATGAACCGGGCTACGTGCGTGCAGCGCACGGCGGCACGCTGTTCCTGGACGAAGTCGGCGACTTGCCCGCGCTCTCGCAGACCGCTCTGCTGCGCGTGCTGCAAGAGCGCGAGGTCGTGCCGGTGGGCGCCACGCGCGCGATCCCGGTCGACCTGCGCGTGGTCGCGGCGACCCACGCCCCTCTGTTCGAACAGGCCGAACAGGGCACGTTCCGCAACGACCTGTTCGCTCGCCTGTCCGGCTACAGCTTCCGGGCCGCTGCGCTGCGCGAGCGTTGCGAAGACCTGGGCCTGATCCTCAATGCCCTCGCCCCCGAGCTCGAGCGCGAAACCGGCGCTTCGATCACCTTGCACCCCGACGCGGCCCGACAACTCCTCGCGTACCACTGGCCGCGCAACATCCGCGAGCTGCGGCAGGCGCTGCAGTCGGCTGCCGTGCTCGCGGACAAGCACCACATTCGACCGGAACACCTGCCGCAGCTGTTGCAGCGGAAGGCTGAGGCTCCCGCGGCAGAGGACCCGGAGCTCGAGGAGCAGTTGGTGCAGATGTTCCGGGAGCATCATGGGAACGTGACCCAGGTGGCGAAGGCGATGGGAAAGGCGCGCGTGCAGGTGCAGCGCTGGATGAAGCGGTTCGGGATCGATCCGGCGAAGTTTCGCTAGAGCTTGCCGACTGTGAAGCAGGCGGTGCCCTTGGAGGGGCTGACGAGGCCGGTCACTTCGGGCTCGCCCTCTGCCACGTTGATGCGGATCCTGCCGGCGCCGCCGCCGCCCCCGCCGCTGAGGTAGCCGGGCATCGCGCCCGACTCGCCCGGTTGACCATCGATCATCGCGCCGGCCGAGCCGTTGCCGCCGTGGGGGATCATGTCCACGTGGCCACCGAGGGCGGGTTGATCGTCGTCGCTGGCGTCCGCACCGTTCGAGGCGTCGGCGCTGCTCGGTGACGAGCCACCGCCGCCATTGGCTGCGAGGTGTCCGACCACGCGCACCTTCGGCGCCTCGAGCAAGATTGCGCCACCCGAGCCGGCGCCGCCGGCCGTCCAGCCGCACCCGCCACCGCCCACGTGGATCACGCCGAGCAAGCCGACCTCGACGCGCACGCCCGCGCTGATCTGGATCGCGCCGCCGCCCGCGCTGCCGTACCACTCGTGCTTCGCGCCCGACGATCCGCCGATCAGTGGCACGTTCTCAGGGTTGCCGTAGGTCTTGCCGCCGTTGGTTCCGTTCGTCCCACCGGGGCCACCCTTGCCGCAAAAGCCCGCACCGCCGCCGGCGCTATCGCCGCCCCACTTGCCACCGCCGCCTGGCCCGAGGCCATTCTGGCCGTTCTCACCCGGGCCGAAGCCACCGCCGCGCGGCGTCTGCCCGAAGGCGGATGCCTGCAGGTGCCCGTTGATCAGCGCCTCGTCCAACGCGACGACGATCAGCGGCCGGTTGCCCACCACATTCACGTTCATGCCTTGTTCCACCACGAAGCGCCGGGTCACCAGCAGAGCGGCGTTGAGCGTGCCGAGCGACGTATCGGCCTGGGTGATCTCACTCAGGGTGTACTTGCCCTTGAGCTTGTCTTCACTGCAGCCATTGATCGTGAGCTTCCCGGTGTCGATCTCCGGCGGGTATCCGCAATTGTTCGTGTTGAGGAGCAGATCGTCCGTGGCAGTGAGATCGGCATCCGCGGGTACGTTCTTGACCTTGAAGGTGATCTTGCCGGGCGTGCCGCCGGCTCCGCCCGCCGCCCCGGAAGA
>DATEOF010000310.1:0-37180 GCA_035274465.1 Polyangiales bacterium | reverse complement strand
CTCGCGCGCAGCGCGTTGACCGCGCTCGCAGGCACGCCCTCGGCGGTCGCGGTCGAGGCGGACGCCGAGCTCGCGGTCAGCGGCGACGCGGCTGCGACGCTGCGGCTGTCGCGCGCCTTGGCTGCGCCCGAACCGCGCGTACGTATCGGCGCGTTGCGCGCCTATGGAAGGATCGTCGCCGCTGGCAAACTGGACACCGCCGCGTTGCAAGCGCCCGTGGTCGACCGGCTCGCCGACGCGGACGAACGCGTGCGCACGGCGGCCGCCGCGGCGGTACTCAGCGCCGGTTGAGTTTGTAGACATTTTTACCGCTTCGCGCGGTGCGACTACCCTGGGACGCTCGGTCGAAGGAGCCTCTCTCATGCGGAATTCGTTGATCTTATGCGGTTTGTTTGCGTGCGCCCTGTCCCTCGGGGGCTGCGACGACGACTGTCGCGTGGGAGTGAGCGAATGCGTGAGCACCAGCTTGATCCGCACCTGCGCCCCCACGGGAGACGGCGCCGAGTGGCTGGTGCTCCAGTGCGGTCCAAATGAGCAGTGCCAGTCCCACGCGGAGATGGCGGGAGACGCCGGAGAGACGAAGGGAGATGGCGGCGCCGAGACAGGCGACGCGACCGGTGCGGCCTGCGTGGGCACGTGCAAGATCGGCGAGCATTCCTGCGTGGGGCCGACCTTGGCGCGCATTTGTATCAACGGCGGCGTCTGGCAGCTGGACCCCTGCGACGTCGGCGAGAGCTGTGACAGCAGCGTCGGGGCCTGCGTCGTCGGTGGCGATGCGGCCGTTCGCCGCTGCAACCCCGGCGCCAAGGCGTGCGCCAGCGAGAAGGTCGAGAAGGTGTGCGACGCCGACGGCACCGCGTGGGTCGAGCAGCCGTGTGCCGCCAACGAGAGCTGTCTGAAGGACGAGTGCACGGCCGACCCGAAGAGCTCGTGCGACGACGCCAACGCTTGTATCGACAACAAGACGGCCGTGCGCTGCCTGGGCACCGACAAGGGCTTCGAGCTGGTGAACTGCGCCGAGGGCCTGTACTGCGAGGCGGGTCGTTGCCGCGGAGCCGTGTGTGCGATCGGCTCGCTGTGCAGCGCCAACAATCAAGTGCGCGAGTGCGTCGACGGCAAGAGCATCAAGGACATCCAGTGCGGCGTGAACGAGGTCTGCCAGCAAAACAAGGATCGCGCCTCGTGCGTGCCGCTGCAGTGCACCACGGGCACCAGCGCCTGCGGTGATCCGCGCGATCCGAGCGTGGATGCCAAGAAGCATTTCACCACCTGCAGCGTCGCAGCGGGCGGTTCGGGTGTGCCCGAGTGGGTGAAGGGCGAGTGCACCGGCAACACCACCTGCAACCCGGCGCTGGTGAACACGGCCAACCCGTGCTCGCAGACCTGCACCAAGGGCGCGCAACGCTGCGCGGCCGACGCCGTGACCGGTGTCAACGACGGCTACCAGGAGTGCGGCGACGACGGGAAGTGGGGCTCGACCAGGACCTGCAACACCGGCAACGTGAGCCAGCTGCAGTGCGTGATCGCGCCCAACCCCAACGCCAGCGAGCTGCCGAAGGCGGTGTGCGCGGAGCCGGTCTGCTGGTGGGCGTTCACCAACCCGTCGGCGCTCGCCACGGGCGCGTGCGACGGCGAAAAGCTGCTCAAGTGCAAGCCGGACGGCAAGCTCGCCGACGCGGCGACCTGTCCGCAGGGCGTGTGCCGCAACGTGAACATGGTGATCAACGCCGACGGCCGGACACCCGCTGCCTGCGATACCACACCGCAGTGCGAAGAAGGCGAGGAGCAGTGCCTGACTGCCGGTAGTGACGCGACCCCACGCTACCGCACCTGCGTCAACGGCTTCTTCAGCAGCGCGCTCGAGACCTGCGCCGGCGACGGCGCCTGCTTCAACACGCGGAACGAACAGGGCAAACGCCGCAAGCTCTGCGGCGTCGAGTGCGCTCCGGGCAGCGGTCGCTGCAACGGCGAAGGCGAGCTGGAAGAGTGCAAGCCCGACGGCACCTGGGCGACCGGCAAGCAGTGCTCGAAGGGTGAGTGCCGTTCGCTCAGTAACAACGATGCCGCCTGCGTGATGCAGTGCGTGCCGGGCACGCGGGCGTGCGTCGGCTCGAGTGCGGTCGCAGACGACGGCTTCCACACGGGCACCACGCAAGAGCGCTCGTGCGGCAACGATGGCCTGTGGAACGACGCGAGCGATTGCACGGGCGGGCGGGTGTGCCGCGTGTCGGCCTCGGGTGTGGGTCTCGGCTGCGTGGCGTGCGTCGGCCCGAAGGCCCCGGGCGGCAACAAGGACGGATTGATCGACACGCGCTGCGATCCCGACGACGACAAGAAGATCCAGGATTGCGGCGACAACAACAGCTGGCTCTCCGCGCGCACTTGCGACGACGGCCGGACTTGCGTGGCACCCGTCGCTCAGACCTGCGGCACGTGCACCGGCGCCGCGGGCGGCACGTTCACCTGCACCGACTCGAACCTGCGCACCGAGCAGATCTGCGCGAGCTGCGCGGTGCCGCTCACCGCGGGCGGTCCCACCACCATCCCGGTCTGCACGCAGACGGCGGTCGCCGCGGTCGCGAACACGGCCACGACCACCTGCGGCGGCGTGCCCAGCGGCGGCACGGCGAGCAGCTGGGCGGGCCACCCCGATTGCTGCAGCGGCTATCAACGCACCGCGATGCAGACCTACAACGCCAGCTGCCTCTCGCTCAGCTACGGAGCACCGGGCGCCTGGGGCAACGTGCCCGACTGCTGCGCCAGCTACCAGCTCGGATCGACCGGAGCAGGCTTCGCGTACTGCGAGTAGACGATGCAGCGACCGGCCCGATGGCTCTTGATCCCCGCGTTGCTGGCCGGAGTGTGGCAAACCCGAGTGGCCGCCGAGCCGCCGCTGACGGAGGCCGCACCGGCCCAGGGCGGCGCCGCACCTCCGGCGGCGCCAGCACCTCCGCCTGCAGCGAAACCCGCACCGGCACCGGCACCCGCTCCGCCGCCAACAGCTGCAGAACCGGAACCTCCGCCACCGGTCGTGAGCGAGGACCCCGTCCCCGTCCTTCCGGAGCCACCCGCGCCCGAGCCCGCGCCGGCGCAAGAATCTGGACCGGACCCAACCTTCGCTGGCTGGGGCCCTCCCGGCGGCGACGAGATCTCCGCCGTGCCGAGGATCCAGGCTGCCGCGATGCTCGGCGTGGGTGCCTCGTTCGACGACACGATCGGATCGGTGAACCCGCTCGGCTTCGGCTTTGGCATACGCGGCAGCTACCGCTTCCTCCCCGACTACCCCGAGTTCCAGCTCGGCGGACGCTTCCTGTACTTCGTCGGAGGCTCGGCGCAGATCCCGAACGGCGATGTCTCGATGTCGACCTGGCTGCTCGCGGCCGAAGCGACCTACGTGTTCCCGGTGGCGGGTCTGTTCATCGAGCCGGGCCTCGCGTTCGGCTTGAGCGCCCGCTCGCTCCAGGGCAGTACGCCGTTCATCGATCAAGGTGGCTTCGTGCCCGGCAGTGACCCCCGCACAGACGTCGGGTTTTACCTGGCCCCGGGAGCCGCGGTCTGCATCCCGCTGTCGCTGATGGCGCCGGAGCTCGCGCTGTGGTTCATCGGCGCGGACCTCCGGCTGGAGATGGTGTTCGGCGAAGGCTTCTCGGGGTCGATCTCCGCGATGGCGCAAGGTGGTTTGAGGTTCTGAGTTAAACTCGGCCTACATGGGGCGTCCCTCTCGATTCCCGCTGTACGCGCATGCCGTACGCTGGCTGGGTCGGCTCGCTTTGCTCGCTGCTGCAGCTGCCTTCTTGGTCTGGCTCTGGCTTCGCGTCGACCCTCGCACCTTGCCGGGGTTGCGCATCGGCGGTGAACCGCTGCCCCGCACCGCCGACCCGAACCCGCTGCTGGTCGAACGCGCCAAGCGATGGGGTGGTCAGCAGCTCGCGATCACCACCGGGCCTCACCTCACTCGCGTGACGCGCAGCGAGCTCGGCGCTCGACTCGATGTTCCGGCGGTCGCGCGTCAGGCGCAGCGTTTGGGGCGCAGCGGCAATCCGATCGTCGACATCTGGGTCGCGCTCGAGACGAGCCTGGGCGGGCGCGACTTGCGCTGGGTTCCGCGGATCGATCGCCTGCAGCTCGGGCGCTACGTGCGCGCGATCCGCAACGCGGTCGAGCGCCCCCCGCTGGCCGGTGCGCGCGATCAGACGGGCTGGTCGATCCCGGGCGTCGCCGGTTTGACGCTCGACACGGTCGCCACCGCCGACGTGATCGAGCAAGCCTTGATGCATGGCGAGCTGCAGATCACCCAACCGCTGCGCGACGTCTCGCCGCCGCAAGCCGTGACCATCGGTTCGCCGGACGCGGTGATCTACGGCGACGACGAGCCGGGGGAGGGCGCCGACTCGCACCCGGTGATCCCGACCAACACGCAGTTCTCCGAGGCCGACCGGTTCGCGGCCCAGCCGCGCTACTGGCTGCCCTCGCAAGGGCGCGAGTGCATGGATCCGCCCTACGAGCGCTTCTGTCAGGGTCCGCGCAAGGTCGCGCTGCCGTTCGGAGCGGCAGCCGATCTGGCGGAGCGCCTCGAGCTCGGCACGATCCAGTGCGTCGGTCACCTGCTCAACCATCAGCCGCGCGCGGAGTGGGTGCGCGCCGCCGGTGGTCCGGTACCGCGGCGCGGGGCGATGCTCTGGCCTGCGGCGATCGGCCGCCTGTGGCGCCGCTTCGGCTACGTGCGCAAGCCGCCCTTCGAGAGCCTGTTACATCGCGGCATCGACGTCGGAGCCCCGCGCGGCTCGCCGGTGATCGCCACCAACCCGGGCGTCGTCGCCTACAGCGACAACGGCGTGCGCGGCTACGGCAACCTGCTGGTGATCGTGCACGACGACGCCAGCGTCACGCTCAGCGCTCATTGCCAGGCAATCTACGTGTTTCCGGGCCAACGCGTCCACGCGGGACAGATCGTCGGCGAGGTAGGCGAGACTGGCATGGCCCGCGGTGCGCACGTGCACTTCGAGTATCGGTATGCGGGGGAGCCGGCGGATCCTCTGCGCTTGCTTTAGGGCTGACGCGCGTGCCGCCAATGGCGGCCAAGGTCGGCGGATGTGGGCGCATTCCTGCCTCGGCTTTGACTGATCTCGTGTGATGCCCGATCATGATCGAGCGGTGACAGTGGAACCCGAAGCGACCATTCCACCGCCCGAGCCCAGGATCGACCGGTACGAGGTCGAGCGTGAGCTCGGCGAAGGCGGCACCGGTACGGTGTTCCTCGCGCGCGACCGTGAGACCGGGGAGCGGGTCGCGCTCAAGAAGTTGTTTCGCAACGACGCGACGAGCGTGTTGCGAGTGAAGCGGGAGTTCCGCTCGCTCGCCGGCATGAACCACCCCAACTTGGTTCGGCTCTACGACATGGGCCAAGCCGACGATGGTTGGTTCCTGACCATGGAGTACGTGCCGGGGCCCGATCTCTTTAGCTACGTGAAAGAGGTGAGCGGTCCGAGCGATCCCACGGACGAGCTGGCGCCGCCGACCGTGGCGAATCTCGAGCGCTGGTTGTGGGCGTTTCACGAGCTCGCGCAGGGGGTTCAGGCGCTGCACCGCGCGCGCATGCTGCATCGCGACCTGAAGCCATCGAACGTGCTCGTCACGAACGGTCGCGTCGTGGTGCTGGATTTCGGCCTGGTGCGCGCGCTCGATCGCGCCACGCTGATGGAAGCCACGTTCGACCGCGTGATCTCGGGCACCCCCGGATACATGGCGCCGGAGCAGACGACCGGCGAGCCGCTCAACGAGGCGACCGACTGGTACGCGTTCGGCGTCATGCTCTACGAAGCGCTTTGTGATGAGTTGCCGTTCGACGGCACCGTGCTCCAGATCCTGAACGCCAAGCTGAATTACGATGCCGAGCCCGTCTCGAATCGCGTGGCTGGAGTCCCGGAGCCGCTGGCGACGCTGTGCGCCTCGCTCTTGAGTCGCGACCCGACGGCACGCCCGGGCGGTGAGGAGGTGCTCGCGACGATCGCGCCCCTGCTCAGTACGACGCTTCGGCCGCGGGCTCTGGCCGAGTTGTCAGTGAGACCCGCGCAGCAGCCATCCGACGCTCCGCTGTTCGGTCGCTCCGCTGAGCTTGCGGCGCTCCGGCGAAACTTCTTGCAGGCAGCGCAAGGGCAAGCGGTCGTGGTGCACGTGCGCGGAGCGTCTGGCGCCGGCAAGTCCGCGCTCATCGATCGATTCCTCGAAGAGCTCAGCCAGGCGCCGCAAGACCCGGAGCACGGCGACACACTCGTGCTCCGAAGCCGCTGCTACGAACGCGAAGCGATGCCGTTCAAAGCGCTCGATGGAGTGATCGACGCACTCATCACGCGACTTGCGCGCCTGGCCGACCTGCAGGTGGGTCGCTTGATGCCGCTGGACATCGGTGCGCTTGTGCAGCTCTTTCCGGCGTTCGAACGCTTACCGGCGGTCGCACGTTCGCTCTCCGGGCAAACCCCCGCCGCCGACCGAGTTCAAGATCGGAAGCGCGCAGAGCTGGCGCTCAGCGATCTGCTCAAGCGCCTCGCGAGGTTCGAGCCCCTCGTGATCGCGATCGACGATCTCCACTGGGGCGATCTCGACAGTGCGAGCCTGCTGACGGGCCTGTTGAAACAGATCGCCGACGTGCCGATCCTGCTGCTGTTCAGCTACCGCGGTGACGAAGTCGACACGAGTCCATGCCTGCGTCAATTGCTGGCGAATCGGCCGGCCGAGGACGATTCGCACGCGTTCGAATCGGTGATCGCACTCGATCCACTCGCCGATCCCGACCTGCGAGCGATCTGCGTGCGACACCTGGCTGAACACGCCGAACGCCACGCGTCGCTGATCGAGCACATCGTGCGCGAGGCGCACGGCAGCCCGTTTCTCGCTTCGCAGTTGGCTGCGCTCGCTGCGGCGCGGATCGCACGCGGCCAGACGCAAGTGGAGAAGCTGTCGATCGACGCGCTCGTCACGCAAATGGCCGAGTTGCTGCCCGACGGCGCGGGCGACCTCTTGGCGGTACTGGCCGTGGCCGGGCGGCCGCTCACGCCCAGGCTCGCGCTCGCTGCCGCCGGCGTACTCGGAGAGGGCAACGCGATCGTGCACACGCTGCGAAGCCTGCACCTGCTTCGCACGCGCGACATCGCCGGTGGCCATCTCTTCGATGTGTACCACGACCGGGTTCGCGAACGCGTGCTCGGCACGATGACTCGGGCCCGTCGTGAGCGAACGTACGCCAGCCTGCTCGGCTTGCTCGAGCAGGATCGCGAAGCAGATCCGGCATGGCTCCACGTGCTCGCGCTCGGCGCAGATCAGAGTGGACCGGCACTTCGTTATGCGCTGGTCGCCGCCGACCGGGCGTTTGCAAGCCTCGCATTCGAGCGCGCTGCCGAACTGTACCTCACGTGCATCGAGCTGGACTCCGCCGCCGCTGCGAGCGACGCGAGTCTGTGGAAGAAGCTCGGGCACGCCCTCGCGTGTTGCTGCCGCGGTGTGGCCGCGGCCGACGCGTATCAGGAAGCGGCGAAGCGCCTTCCGGCCTCCGAGGCCCTGGCCTGGACCCGCCTCGCTGCGTCGCACCTGCTGCGAAGCGGCCGGTTCGCGGAGGGCGAACGAATCGTCAGTCAAGTGTTGGCCAGGATGGACGTGAGCATTCCCGAGAGTGAACCAGCGCTGCTCGCAGCGATCGTGTGGGAACGCTTGCGCCTACAAATGCGCGGCCTGGATTATCGCGAACAGCCGGAGAACGCAGTGGCTGCGCGCGTGCTCGAACGGATCGACCTGATCGATTCGCTCGGTCTCGAGACGCAGTCATACGATCCCCTTCGCGCGGCCTTGCTCCAGCTGCGGGGTATGCGCATGGCACTGGACACGGGCGAGCCGAAGCGCGTGTCGCGCGCGCTTGGAAGCGCGGCGATCGTGGCATCGGTCTCCGGGTCAGCCGACGCGCAACAGCGCAGCGACGCGTTGCTGCTGCGCGCGGAAGCGCTGACGAGCAAGCTCGGTGACCCGCGCGAGCGCGCTGCAATGCTGGCCTCGCGCGCGATCTGCGCGTTCATGCACGGCCGAACGGAGGATGTGCTCGAGCCATCATACGAGGCAGAGCGCATCTTCCGCGCCAGCTCGAGCGCCGACTACTACATGCGGTTTGCGATCGTGTCGGCCCGCATCGGCGCGCTGTATACACTCGGCGATCAATACCGGTTCAAGGCGGAATTGAGCGCTGCGCTGGAAGAAGCGCGCATGACCGACAATCGCACCGCGCTCCTCCAGCTCACGATGAACGAGACCGTCGCCGAAGAGCTCGACGGCCAGCCCGAGCGCTCGATCGAACGACTCGAGCGGCAATATCAGGAGTTGCCTCGCGGTCGCTTCGGAATCTTGCACATGTTGCACATGGGCGCGGTCATGCGCGTTGCGAGCGCGACGAACGAGTACGCCTGGGCGTCGCGGCTCAGCGAGCCCGAGTGGTTGCGCTATCGACGCTCGCCCGTGAGTCGAGTGCCGCTACTCGCGTTCGGCATACACTCGGTTCGAGCTCGTTTCTTGTTGAACCGGCACGTGTACCAGCGGAGCACCGGCGACGCCGCGGGCTTGATCGGAAGTGAAGTGCTCGGGCTCCGTCGCCTGGCACTTCCCTGGGCGCCGCTCTTCGCTGCTCGCATGCAGGCTCGCGCAGCATTGATCTCCGGTGAGCGTTCCATTGCGATCGAGCGGTTGCGCGAGAACTTCGCGAAATGGAGCACGACCCCGTCACGCGATGAAGCAGCGCGCGATCAGTGGGCCCTCGGTCACGCGCTCGGAAACGCCGAGGGCGCAGAGCTGATGGCGTCTGCGGAAGCCACGCTGCGAGCGCTCGGCGTGTTGAATCCTCTGCTGGACGCGGCGTACAACTTCCCCGAGCTGGCTTCCGGACGCGAAGCGGAACGTCGCCAGAGCGCTCGATAAAGTGCTAGCTTGGACTGGATGCGTGACGCAAGCTGCCCGGCTCGGAGCTCGTGTTCTTTCAAGGTGATCCGAAGCCCGGCAACTCGCCGCAGGTGGTGTTCGGCCTCGGCGCGCTTCCGCGCACGCTCGAGTCCTGAGCTTCAGGGGTTCGACGCTTCGAGACAGTGACGCCGAATGTAGCGTCGCAGTCCCGAGTCCAGCTCCTCATCGTAGTAACGCTGGGCGATCGCGCGAGTCTCGGGGCCAGGCCGCTCGAGGCAATTGGCGATCAGCTCGTAGCCGTCTTGCAGCACGTGAGAGTCCTCGGGATATTCCTCGCGATATTGCTTCAGCAGCCTGCGAAGGCCGCCGACATCCGCCACATCCATGGCGCCGTTCAGATCGCCGATCAGGTTGTTCTCGTGAAAAATGCGTTGGTGCTCGGGGCTGAGCGGGTGAGGCTGCATGCCGATGGCGTCCACTTCGTCCGAGCCCGCCGGCCTGATGGGCACTCCGTCGGGCGAGAGATCGACGGTCGCCGTCTTTGCGTGCGACGGCAGCGAGCGTGTTGGCGGCGCCACCGGCGCGGGCACGAGCTCTGCGGGTTCGGGCGGCTCTGGAGGCGCATCCGACCGAGTCGAGAAGCACCAGGCGAGAACCCCCAGGGCAAGCAGGGACATCAGACCGACACCCCAGTGGCTGCGCTGCGTATGCGTGTTCAATCAGGGCTTGGTGACGGTCCAGCTGACCGTCTGCGTGGAGCGAGGCCAGGAGGTACCGTGGCAGTAGTTGTTACGGACGGCCTTGGGGCAGACCCCGGTGCGAAGCTTCACCAAGTCGGTCGACGCGTTGTCGTAGGCCTTGGCTGAAATCATGTGAGTGCCCGAAGCCAGCGAAGCCGTGGAGAAGGTCGTGCCTCCGTTGACGGTCGTCATGCCATCGACCGTCCAATCGACGTTGATCACCGCTGGGTCCACGACGTTGACCGTCAGCATCGCTGGATTGTTCGCTGCACCAGCCGGCGGATCGGTCGAGTCGATCGGGGTCACTGCGCGCCAGATGCTGAAGATCATCTGCTCGCGTGAGACGGAGTTGAAGCTAGTGTTGAGCGGAATCTTCGCGAGGTCGCGGCCTCCGAACAAACTGTTCATCATCGAGTTGCACGAAGGGCGATACTGACCGCTGCCGACGTAGCGGCTTCCTTCCCAGGTCCCCTGCATCCCGGTCGCGCCCATATCGGGCACTTTCAGGCCCTTCTGCGTCGTGCCGAGCCACATGTCCCACTTGCCATCGGTCGTGGTGCAATCGCCGGCCGTGTTCACCTCGGCTTCGGGATTGCCTTTCGTGCCGCAGCTGGCCTTCTGATTATTACAGCCAGTTTGGCTCCCATATTCATCCGCGAGCTGATGGAACCCATGTCCGCCTTCATGCAGGGCTGCGCCCGCGGCGTCCGTGTTCCCGCCAGACCACAGCATCAAGTAGCTGCCCGTGTTCTCCCACTTGTCTTGATTGAGGACCACGGCCTTCCAATCCACCTCGAAAGTGGCCGGGACCTTGGCCTTGATGTAGGCGTTCACCTTGCTCTCGTTGACCTTGGCCAGTCGATCGCCCCCGTTGCCGCCATCGAACGCCGTCGGACCTTTGCCGATGCCGTCCGTCTCGCTGATCGCCTTCATGACACAGATGTTGACGAAGTTTCGGTAACGGCCGTAAGGCTCACCGCTCTCGTGCTCGAAACGCCGCTTCATCGCGGCCTCGATGTGCGTCTTGAGCGTGGTCTCGACGGTCGCCGCGGTGTAGCCGTCAGCGAGGATCACGTAGTTGACGCGATTCTTGGGACTTCCGTGGTTTTCGACCGCCCAGCCCTCCGCGCCGCAATCGAGCGGCGGGGGCGGGGGACCACCGGCCGCGCCGCTACCGGCTGCACCGCCGCCGGGTATCGAACCACCGCCGGCGCCGGCCATCGCGCCACTGCTTCGACCAGCGACCGCACCACTGCCTGTACCGGCGCTCGCGCTCGCGCCGTTTCCGCCCGTGGTTGGTGAGCGGCCGGGTGATTGGCCTGCAGAGCCCCCCCTGGCGCCAGCACCACTGCCACCGGAGCTGCCGCCCGTCCCCCCGCTCGAGCTGCCAGCCTTCGGCGTCTCCATCGAAGGGTTTGCGCTCGACATGGAGCCAGCGCTCGAGGGAGCCGAGTTAGGGCCGCCGTCTTCCGAGGCGCCGCAAGCCGAGCAGGACAGGAAAACGAATAGCCACGTTGGCTTGAACCGCATGCTGGTTGTCAGAATGTGTCGCTAGACCCGCCTCGCGTTTCAAAATTCGTACGTGCGGTGGATCCTGATTCACAGCGCTGTCGGGGCCGCCTCTGCTACAGGGTGCGGGTCTGCCTGAGGTGACGACTATGCGCAAGACGATACTGATCACCGCGGTTCTGTTGGCTGGTTGTGGCGGCGCAGGCTCGGGACCAGGCACGCGCTCGGGAGCGCAAGCACTTGCCGCTGGCGCAGACGTCACGTTCGCGGATGGCGTGGAGTGGCCCGAGGATCGCGGCCCGCTACCGATCCACGAACTGACCGCCGCGCCGGTTCCGCTCGAGCTGGTGAACGAGGTGCTCGACCAGAGTTTGCCGGGGCAGAAACTCGCACCGCTGCAAAACTCGCCACTCTACGAGCGTCACAACATCCAAGCGCGGGACAATTGGATCGGTGCAACTGACGGTCAGCACGTCAAGGCGTGGATTGATGTCGGCAACGGCGAAACCGAGGTGTACCCCACGCTCTCGCAGCTTCAGCCTTTTCCGCCCGGACTACCGCTGAACTTCACCGCTCAAGTCCAAAACATCGCCTACGATCGCGGCTTCATCCCGCGCGACGATACGATGTTCGTCCTCGGGCCCATCGATCGACTCTTCGGCACACGACTCGAACGTTCCGGGCGGAACACACCGATACGCATCACCGGAAAGCCAGAGGCGTACCTGGTGTACGTGCCGATCTCGCGGCGCGTGATGGACCTCGCGGTCGAAGGTCTGGGCTCGCGCGCGCTGATCGCGTTCGGTGCGAACGGCAGAGTCGCAGGTCTCACGCGCACCTGGCGCGTCGCGAAGGAGATCGGTAGCGTGGCGCCGCGCTTCACTTCCGCGCAGCTGCGTCTCGAGATCGAGCGCCAACTCTCCGACCCGAGCCTCCATGCCACGGTCGACAAGGTTCGGCTGGTCTACTACGACGGCAACCGGAAGCTCTTGCAGCCCGCGTATCGCTTCAACGCCCGCGTTTGGAACAAGCAGGCTCTCGATGCGCCGCCCGTGTTTCTCGCCGGCTATCTTGCCTATGGAGACACGACCGAGCCAATCCCGAGCCTGTTGGGCAGGGGCTTGCCTTCCATTCCGACCATACCGAACGTGCCAGGATCACCCGGCACCGTGCCCAAAGCCATTGCGCCGCCCAGTCCCGGTCAAAAGCAAGCCCAAGTGCCCGCCATGATGCAACTCGGCGGTGCACTCCCGACGCGCACCGTTGGTCGCTATCTCGCGCGCGGGACGACGCAAGTCTTCATCGACAGCGCCGAGGCGCTCTGGACGGCGCTACAAGCCTCGCCTGCGGCCACCTCATTCAGCGGCGGGCCGCCGGTCCGCATCGATCCTGCTGCGTTCGCATCCGGCGCGTCTGCAATCAACATGGTGCAGTTGGCGCTCGTCGACGCGCACGGCACGCCCGGCACGATCCTCACGAACAGTCAGTGCTGCGATCCTGTCGCCATCGAGACGCTGCGCTTTCAGAACGCGGACGGAAGCCCGGCGGGTGAGCTGAACGATTGGATCATTCACTCCTGCGAGGTGGTTGAAAGCTTTGTCGATTCGCCGGCCAGATGGGACCAGCGCTGGTGGGGAGTCTTCGCGCGTGCACGCAACGTCGTAGGCTACCGCACGCGCATCATCTCGAACGACCTCGCGATGACTGCGTACGGCGCTCGGCTCGGGCTGGGCAGTCCGATCGTGAGCACCTGGCTGAGCACGGTGATGTCGCTCCGCGAGTACGAGGTCGACCGCTTTACGCGCGGTACCGATCAAAAGTCCCACCCGGTCGGGCGGCCGTCGACAGTGAGCGTGTGCGGGCACGACGAAGACTCGGCATTGGACGACTTCACTGCCGCACCGCCGGATTGCTTGATCAATTGGTGGGTCGGCGACGTGCGACCGCCGCGGCCAGCCACGCCCTAGACGCAATCGCTCGGGAGCTATCAAGCGTCGCGGCCTGTGAAATAGAGCACAGCTCCGGATCACACTTAGATCCAAGCTGAGCCGAGGCCGCGTGCAGAGAGATCGCGAGTCGAGGTCTACGTGTTCTCGTTTCGGAACGGTCAGCGTGTGCGCATGCCTGGCCGCGCTCGGCTGCGCCGACGTGCCGCGCTCGCCGGCTGCCTCCGAGGCCAACAAGATCCGGAGGACAGACGCGCCCGCGCCCGACCGGCCGCTGGCCGCTTGGGAGCCATACGCGCCCGACTTCGTCTACGAGGGTTTGACGTTGGAGGACTGGGGCATCGAGTGGGTGCGTTGGTCGAATGCGCCGACGGAGTGCGTGGGCAGTCCGGTACAGGACAAAGACGGCAGCCTGTGCGGCCGCTATCAGGACCCGGATTCACCCGTGTTCATTCTGCAACTCGGCGTGGGCCGTACCACCGTGCGATCGGAGTGCGAGATCCCGGCCGGCAAAGCGCTGCTGGTGCCGCTCTACGGCGTGTGCCTCGATAAACTTGGGGTCTGGCCGGACGCCGACACCCCTGACAGCGAGCTCAAGCGCATGATCCAGGACACGATGCGGAGCGCCCGCGATCTGGTGCTGGTCGCGGACGGGCGTGCGGTGCAAGACCTTAAACTCTGGTCCGTGGGCTTGACCGAGCTCGAGTACACCTTGCCACCAGAGCCGAATTTATATTCGTGCACGGGGTGGAAAGGCATCACCGGCCGCGTCAGCCCCGCGTACCTCGGTGGCATCTTCGTGTTGTTTCCGCCGCCATCACCCGGCGTGCATACCCTCGAGTACGGCGCGAAGAAGACGCTCGACGGGGACGACATCGCGCACTACGTAAAGACCACCTTTCGCGTGCTGCCATGAGGGCTCGAACGTGAACGCAGTCGGAGCGCTGGTCGGCGAGGAGCAACTCGGCGAGGAGCTCGCGGCCAAGTACGAGTCGCTCGAATTGCTCGGGCGCGGCGGCATGGGTTGTGTCGTCCTCGCACGCCACCGGCAGCTCGGGGAATTGTTCGCGATCAAGCTGCTGGCGCGTAACGTCGCGGCTTCGGAGCCAAAGCTGCGTTTCCTGCGTGAAGCGCGCGCGGCGGCCAGCATCCGCAGCCGACACGTCGCCCGCGTGACCGACGCGGCGGTGCTCGCCAAGGGTCAGGCCTACATCGTGATGGAGTATCTGCGCGGGCAGGACCTGGCTCGCGTGCTCGAAACTCAAGGCGCGTTGCCGGTGGTCGATGCGGTTGACTACGTGCTCGCTGCGCTAGAGGCGATCGCAGAGGCGCACTCCCTCGGCATCGTTCATCGCGATCTCAAACCGAGCAACTTGTTCGCCGCGCAAGAACCCGGTGGCGACACGACCATCAAGGTGTTGGACTTCGGCCTGGCCAAGATGCTGGACGCGGCCGCGTCGCTCGACGCCAAGATCACGGAGAGCGGCGGAGTGCTCGGTACGCCGAGCTACATGTCGCCGGAGCAATTTGCAGGCGCCGAGGACGTGGACGGTCGAGCCGATGTGTGGGGCATTGGCGCGACGCTCTTCGAGTTGCTGACAGGCAAGGCGCCGTTTCGCGGCATGGGTATCGCGCAGCTATACACCGCAGTCATGCATCAGCCGATCCCACGCGTGCGTCAGTTCCGGACCGAGGTGCCGGAAGGGCTGGATCGTGTGATCGACTCGTGTTTGCAGCGCGACCGAGGTCGACGTCCGCAGTCGATCGCGAGCCTGGCACGCGCGCTCGCACCGTACGCGAGCGAGACGGCGCGGCAGCACGTACAGCGCATCGGACGCGTCCTGAGCGACGCACCCGAGTGCGCCGAGGAGCTGCCATCGGGTATTCAGCCTGCAGCGATCTCGCTCGAGAGCACGCCAACACCGGCGCCGAAGACTTCGAAGAGCGCGTGGCGCTGGTTCGCCTTGCTCGGCGTGCTCGCTGCAATCGCTGGGGCCGCGTTCGAGCAGCGCTCGTACCGCACCCAGACCCCGAAGGTCGAGCAGAGGGTGGCGCCCCCCTTGCCTGCGCCTGCGCCGATCGAACGTAGCGCGAGTCCGGCCGCACCGAGCCCCTCCGCGGTCGAGAGCCCACGCGAGCTCGAGCCCAGGGCTCCAGCAACGCCGCCGAAGCGCCGGCGTGTCGCGCGCGTGAGCCCGCCTGCGCCCCCCGCCTCGTTGTACGAAAGGTACCCATGAGGCGCGCACTCGACCTCGGACTCGGCGCGTGGCTGCTGCTGACAGCTGCTGCCGGCGTTGCGCACGCGCAGGCGCAGCCCCGCAGCGCTGCTGGCGAGGAATTGTTCAACGCCGGTCGCGAGCTGCTCAAGCGAGGCCACTCTGCCGAGGCCTGCTCAGTGCTGGAGCAGAGCCTTGCGGCGGCACGTGCGGTAGGCACGCTGCTGAACCTCGGGTTGTGCCACAAGGAGTGTGGCCGACTGGCCAGCGCGTTCAGATACTATTCCGAGGCTGCGGAGCTGGCGCAGATCACTGGAGACGAAGAGCGTCTGGCGCTCGCGCGCGCCGAAGTGACGGCGGTCGATGCGCAGGTCGGCAGCTTGACCCTCGACGTGGTCGATCCGTCTGACGACTCACTCCGTATCGCGATCGACGAACGACCGTACCCGCGCGAAGCCTGGGGCCGGCCGCTGCGGCTCGACGCTGGACAACACATCCTTCGAGTACAAGCAGCCGGACGCCGCAGCTATGAGCTGCATGTCACCACGCTCGATGGCGAAAACCGAGTCTCGCGTGTGTCCGCGCCTGCGCCAGTCACACGGCCTTCGCCGCCACCAGCATCGCCTGCTCGCGCCGTGCCTGCCCTCGCACTCGAGGCAGACCATGGCGGTCAGCGCACGCTGGCTCTTGCCAGCGCCGGCACCGGGGTGCTGGCCTTGGGAGCAGCGCTCGTGTTTGCAGCCCTGGCCGCGAGCTCGGACTCGCAGTCGGACGCGTTTTGCACCGCGCGTGGCGTCTGCGAACCGCGCGGCGTGTCGCTGCGAGCGGAAGCCCATCGTCACGCCAACTGGTCGACTGCGTTGACCATCGGCGGAGGCGTGACGCTCGCCGCGGGCGCGCTGCTCTGGCTCACGTTGCCCGACGAGCAAGCCGAGAAGCTCGCGAGCCGCGGTCGGAGCCCACTGTGAGGTCCGCCGCCTGGCTGGCACTCTCGCTCGCGCTATGTGCGGGCTGTGCCGCTGTGCTCGATTTGTCGGACGCGCAGTCGATTCCGGAGCATTGCGCGGACAGCGACGAGTGCGGTCCGGACCAGATCTGCACGCGCGGGGTGTGTGAATCGACGCGTTGCGTCCCAGGCACACGCCGCTGCAACGTGCTGACGCCGGAGATCTGCCGGTCGGACGAACATTGGGGACCATACGGCAAACCGTGCTCGCTGGAATGCCAAGCGGGTCGATGCATAACCCCGCTCAGCTGCGAGCTCAATCCGCGCTGCGCGGACGGTGACGCATCTTGCTGCGAGTCATTGAAGGTGGAGGCTGCCAGCTTCGAGCTACTGAACGACGCCAACGGCGAGGCCCCGGATCTGCCGGTTCAGCGCAAGGTCAGTGCGTTCGCAATGGATCGGTTCGAGGTGACGCTCAGCCGCTTCGCGCGCTTTGTGGGCGCGTACGGCAGCGGCGCGCTGATGCCGTCCGACGCCGACGGCTCGCCGCATGGGCTTCCGGGACAGGGCTGGGACGCGGCTTGGAACAAGGAGCACCTGCTGCCGCTGTCCGCGGACGCGATCCGCTACGAGCTCAACTGCGGAGACCAGAGCAGCATGGAGCTGGAGACCGATCTCCCCGTCGCGTGTGTGACCTGGCACCTCGCATATGCGTTCTGCATCTGGGACGGCGGACGGCTGCCCACCGAAGCTGAGTGGAGCCTGGCGGCCATGGGCGACACGGATCGGCGCATGTATCCGTGGTCCATGGACGACCAAGACGAGGGCATCTCGGACGAGCAGGCCGTATACAGCGATGAACTTCCCGCGCGCACTCGACCGGAACCCGCCGGTACTCACCCGAAGGGCAAGGGCAAGTACGGGCACGAGGACTTGGCAGGCAACCTTTGGGAATGGACGCTGGACTATTTCCACGAACGTTTGCGTCCCGGGCCATGTCACACGGACATCGACGCGAAATCTCCCGATGTCAGACTGGATTGTCAGGAGCTCGAGGCGACTGGAAGTCGTGTGCTCAAGGGCGGCTCATACGCCAATACACATCGCCAGGTTCAAAGCTACCGCCGTAGCTCATCCGAACCACAGACGCGCGATCCGACGGTCGGCTTTCGGTGCGTGCGCGATTCCGAGTGATCGCAGAACGAGATCCAGCCCACACCCAAGTTGCATTGGCGCAGGCTGCCGCTGTACGTGCGCGTCCGCGTACGCTAGAAGCTGGCGACGAACATGGGGAGGATGATCGTGAAGCTCGTTCGATCAGGATTGTTGATCTTGTCGTTGGGAGCATGTTGCCCGGCGCCGCCTCCGGTGCCTCCGCCTACGCAGCTCGCGTGTAGGAAAGACCCGAACACGGCCGACCCGACGTGCAATCCCTGCGGAGAAAACAACGGAGCGTTTCTGTTTCGCAAGCTTCCGGCTTGCGACCAGCCGACGTGCGACGCCGAAGCTTCGAAGTTCGCATCGCTAGTCGAGCAGACTTGCAGCGGAACCTGCTCGGACACCGTGTGTCAGGTCAAGTGTCAACCTGAATGTCCTGACAAGCTGTGCAACCCGTGTGCGCCGCTTGTTGACGGTCAGGCATACTATCGCATCGAGCAGTGCAGCAGCCATCAAGTAAGGTGCGCGGCGAAGGGGGCCTTGTTGCAGCAGACGTATGGGCTCACGTGCTCGAGCAACTGCGAGGGGGCGGACACCTGCCACGTCCGCTGTCCGCCCTAGCGCTCAGCGCTGTCTGCGCGCGGGCAGGCTCCGTAGGGTGAGCGCCGGAGGCGTGGCCATTGTCTCGATGTCGCAGACGCGGCCGTCGTGTTCCAGGCGCTCGAGGCTGGGTGTGCCGTGCGCATCCGCGTAGCGATCGAGCGTCTGAGCGGCGATGCGCGCGCTCGGCCGGCGCGTCGGGTCGCGCTGCAGGCATTCGTTCACCAAGGTTTCGAGCTCCATCGGCAGGTTCGGCACGAGCGCGCGCATGTCCAGCTGGCTGCGCTGCGCGCCCGACGTGTAGAATGCGGCTACATGCAGAAGGTGGCCGAGCGTGAAGATCGGCAGCAGATTCCGCAGCCGGCGTTGATTGACCTGTGCGACCTCGGCCTCGAAGGCCGGGACCAGCTCGCGTGGGATCAAGCTGGTCAGCCGCGGCGGGGAGCTACCTCCGCTCACGTCCTGGACTTTATCACAGTCGGTCGTAGAAGAGGGCGACTATCCAACCTATAAGGGCCAGCATGTCGAGCTTGAGCCTCCATCCGATCGGCCGTGTGCACTCCACGCGAAGCGCAGTCGTCGACGACGACTGGGATCGCGAGACGGCCTTCATCGAGCTCGACAGCTCGCAGTTCGACGATGACGCGCTGCTCGGGCTCGATAGCTTCTCGCACGTCGAGGTGCTGTTCCTGATGGATCGCGTCGAGCCTCAGAAGATCGAGACCGGCGCGCGCCATCCGCGCAACAATCAGGCCTGGCCCAAGATCGGCATCTTCGCGCAGCGCGGCAAGAATCGTCCGAACCGCCTGGGCACGACCATCTGTCGCGTGCTGCGTGTCGAGGGCAAGAAGCTCCACGTGCAAGGCCTGGATGCCGTCGATGGAACCCCCGTGGTCGATCTCAAGCCGTGGGTGGATGAGTTCGGACCGCGGGGTCAGACGCGACAGCCCGAGTGGATGAGTGAACTGATGCGTGGCTACTTCGTTCGGACCTGAACAACGTGATCATCGCCAGCTCGGCTCATGTGCGTCGATCCTGATCCATGGCGCTGATGTCACTCAAGCTGCGACGATCACGCGATCGCGGCCTTCGCGCTTGGCTCGGTAGAGCGCGGCGTCGGCCGCGCGCATCAGTTCCTCGGCGCCGGTTCCGTGCCGGGGGTACACCGCGACGCCGATCGAGATCGTGATCTCGCCCAGCTCGCGTCCCGCGTGCACGAGGCGGAGCTTGGCCACCTCTGCACGCAACTCTTCGCCCTTCTGTTCCGCAGCAGTCTCGGTCGCGCCCGGCAGCACGACCAAGAGCTCCTCCCCGCCCATGCGACTCACCACGTCGCTGCCGCGCGTGTGCGAGCCGAGCGCCTTGCCGATCTCGCGCAACACTTGATCGCCGGCCTCGTGGCCGAACGTATCGTTGAAGCGCTTGAAATGGTCGACATCGAGCATCAGCAGGGCCAGTGACTGCTGCGTGCGCGCGGCACGATGGAGCTCGCGATCGAGCGTCTCCTCGGTGTAGCGGCGGTTGAACAAGCCGGTGAGGGGATCTCGGATCGACTGGTTTCGCAGCTTCTCACGCAACGCGAGATTGGCGAGCGCCATGCTCAACTGCTCGCCCACGATCTCGCCGCGCTTGCGAAGCTCGTCGCTCAAGCGCCCCGCGCTCGCGATGTGCAGGATGCCCAGGACCTCGCCGTGCGCGAGTAGCGGCAAGCAGAGCGATGCGACCGGCAACGGTTCGCTCAAGTGCTTGCACGCAGTGCGCACCGTCGTGGGATCGAACCCATGCGGACGGCCCAAGCGCAACGCCCAGCAGTCGTCGGCGCCGAAGATGCTCGGCTCGGAAGAGCTCGAGCCCCAAACGCTGCGCGTCTCGAGTGCGTTGTGCGTGGCGCTGAACAGGTACATGCTACCTGGCTGCTGCTCGAAGAACATCGGCGCAAATTGCCCGATCACGCTGCAGGCTTCATCCAGGTTGCGCGAGGATTGGAGCAACTCGCCCATTTGTAACAGCTGCGTAGTTTCGGCGTGCTTGTTGCGCAGCTCGCGCTGCGCACGGCGGCGCGAGCGCATCTCACGGCTGACCAGTCCGGAAGCCGCCAGCAACAGGAGTAAGCTTGTCAAGAATCCGGCCGCGCACACCCGTAGCACTCGCGCGGTCTGCTCGCTGCGTTCGGCCACGCGCAGGCTGAGCAAGCCTTGTTCGCGCTGTATGAGCTCGCTCGTGAGCTGCCGGATCTCCGCGCTGACCTGCAGTGCTTCGGGTAGCACGTGCGTCGAACCGCCGGAGCTCACACGCGCCGAGTACTCATCCAGCAGCTGAATGCGGCGGTCGAGCTTCGGGCCCAGATCGTGTAGCCCCTTTTGTTGCGTGACGTTGTCATGAGTGAGCTCGCCCGCTCTCGAATACGACTGCCGCGCTTGCGCGATCGCCGGCTGAAGCTCGCGCCGAAGGTGCTCCTCGCGCGAGAGCGCGTAGCCGCGCACCGCGCTCTCGGCGAGGTTGATCGACATCACGATGTGGTCGAGCTGCTGGATGACCTGGTAGGTATGCTCGACCCAAGCCGTCGTCTCGGCCTCGGAACGCACGGTGCGATAACCCACGGCACCGATCGATGCGACGACCAGCAGCGCCAGGACGGTGCCTGCGACGGGAATATTGCGCGGCGACAACACTGACTTTCGATGGTAACGCAGGCACGCGAGCCGGCGCAGCTACGAGCTGCAGCCCGGTCACATGTGCGCACATGCGCGCAACTAGTTTGCGAGCATCCCGAGGACCTTTTGATACACCGCGATGTACGTGAGATTGCAGGCGTCGTTCACAGGGCCCTTGGTCTCCAGGTTGCTTTCGATCTCCGCCGCTGGTCCAAAACGGCTGTCGCTGCCCCAGATGCTCGCGATCACGACGGCGCCTCCACCGTTTCCACCCCAGATCGTGTCGCTGCCCAAGCCTCCGGCGACGTGGATGACTCCGCGGTTGGGCGGAGCCGCCAGCGGCCTGATGCCCGTGAAGCCGCACCAATTCACGCTCGGCGCACCGGTGTCGTAGACGAGCATGATGTCGTCACCGGCGGTGCCCTTGGCCAAGTAGTGTCGGACTCCGGCGCCATCGGTGACGAACGGAATGGATACTTTGCGGCAAGAGCCCACGATTCATCGTAGCTACACAGGGTGCCCGTGTAGCGCCACGCTGTTGCACTAGCGTTGCGGCGAACGACTGAAGGTCTGGAGCAGTCCTTCGAGGAAGCGGAAGAACACGTCGACGCCGTAGCCGACGAGGAATGCGATCGCGAGCGGTGGCAAGGTAATGCCGTGGCCGGTGCCGAAGTTGCCGAACAAGCCAACCACCAGCCCGCCGATCGCCGCGACGAGCAAGCGCGCCGCCATTTTCTCCTTGCCGGTGAAGGTTCGTTTCTCGATCTGCCGCTCGAATAATCGAATCAGGTACGCGCACGCGCCCAGCATCGCGTAAACCATCGGCAGCAGCCCTGCGCTGAATGCGCCGAAACCGACCGATACCCGCTCCTGCACGCTCTGCGCGTCACCGCGCACTCTCTGGTACGCCCGCATCGTTCTCACCGCTTCGGCCGCGAAGTTCTCGAGCGGCACCTGCAGCTCGAATCCGCGCAACGCCTCCGTGCGGGCCCCGAACCAGCTCAAAGACTCTGCGCGCTTCTCGATGTCTCGCACCAACGCGGCCAAGCGTTGCAAGTCGTTGAGCTTCGCGTCATCGACGGGCTGCACGGGCATCTGACCGTTCAAGCCCGGCGAGACGTCGCGCACGAGCTTCACCGAGAGGCCATTGGCGCTCTCGATGTCTTCGCGGATGGTCCCGCAGATCGAGGTTGCGATGAACGCGGCGATCGTAAACGGCAGGATGATGAACGCGGACAGGCCGAAGACCCACCGTTGGATGCTCTTCATCGTCTTGTCGGCTTCCTCGTCGACCACGCACTTGCACAGACTCTCGCCCGTGACTGGACTCAACCGCTTGGACAAGTGGGTCAGCGCCACGAGCAACGCAGCCGCTTTTTCGTGCGGCAGGTGCGTGCTCGGTGAAAGCCGAGCGTCCAGGACCGCGGCTCGAATCGCGTTTGCCTGGCACTCGTCGTCCGCGATCTCGATGCCCGCGGACGCCGCGTACTTCAAGAGCGCCTCGGCATCCTTGAGCTGCTGCTTCAACTCCATCGGCTTTTGCGCCGACTCGTGCTCCCGACTCGGGCTAACTTCAAGTGAAGCATCAGGCATGCGGAACCCTCCGCCGCATAGCTTATGCGTCGGAGCAGCCCCAGCCAGTGTTGCCGTTCACACTCACCCGCGCGGGCGCAGAGATCTAGTCGTACCGGTGTTCCTTGCGCAGCACGTCCGTCCGGCCTTCGGTCGGGATGATGCGCGGCCAGAGCGGTGACTGTCGCGTGAACATGTACGGGCCATCGACGTGGATGAAGCGCTCGGTGTCGATGCGGCGTACGTCGCGCGGCGGGATGTCGGGGTGTTGCGGATCGGTGTCTGCCACGTCCACGTGCTCGGTGATCACGACGTAGCGCTGATCGTGCGTGACGCTGGCGGTGATCTTCATGTGCCGGTTCCAGCCGTTGTCCAGCGTCAGGTCGGCTTCGCGCACGCGCTCGACCCACGGCGCGTCGATGCACTCGTTGGTCTCGTTGCGGCGAATGGGCACGCCGTGGAAGCGCGTCTTGTCGTAGACCATCAAGTTGCTGGCGCGCCGGCAGGTCGCCGCGTTCTTGGGGTCTTCGCAGGTCTCGCCTTCGCCGCGCAGCACGACCTTCGTGCCGATCTGCCAGAGGTCGAGATCTACGCGCGTCGGACGCAGGCGCAGGAAGCCCAGCGAGCCGACGTAGGCCTTGTCGTCGATCAACGTCACGGCCGCGACCGGGCCGTATCCATCGCCGTTCGGGAAGCGGTGGGTCATGACCCATACCAGCCGCCGGCCCTCCGGCAACAGGTGTTCGATCACCGAGCTCTCGGTCAGCGGCACCGGCTCGGGCACGCCTGGATCCGGCGTCTGCACCTCACAGGTGGCCGGCAGCGGCGTGTGCGTGATGCGCTCTCCCGTGCAGGCGGTCTGCGCGTACACGCCCTGGCCGTCGTGTTGGATGGTCAGGATCAGCTGCATCCAGTCGCGCGGGCGCATCGGCCGCGGTTGGCCGCCCTCGCGCGGGATCGGCATCACGCACAGCGGTTGCCGGCCGTCCTTGTTCTTCTGCACCACCTGGCTCTGCGTGCCACCGCAACAGATGCAGAGCAGCGACAACCACCCAATCGCGAGACGCTGCGAATTCATGCCGAGCACCTAACCAGTACGATCCGGAGTGAGAGATCGCCTGCCCCCCATGATCGCGTAGTACTTCCTTGCAAACGGTCTGCCAAACAGCCTGCGCGTGAAGCGGTCTTCGTCCACCATCTCGCCGAACACGCCGCGGTACTTCTGCCACAGGCTCTCGGTTTCGTTGCTGAACATGCTGGCGAAGAAGCCGCGCTGCGCTTGCTTGCCCTTGGGCTGCAGCGTGTCGGGCGACAGTTCTTGCAGCACGCCGCGCGCGCCCTCGACCACGGCGCTGACCAGCGCGACCTGGTGCAGCGCGAAGTCGGCCATGGCGCGCGCCAGCTCTTCGACCTTCGAGGCACCTTCGTGGCTCGGGTTCAGCAGGTAGGCCAGGGCGAGCCGCGGATTCTTCGTGGTCTGCAGGATCGAGTCGGCCGGCGGCTTCTCGAGCGACATCTCGTCGCAGAAGCGTCCATGCGCGTCGCGCATCTCGACGAACGCGGTGCTGAAGACCTCCAACACCTCACCGATGCGCTCCATGGCCAATGCCACGTTGATCGAGGCATTGGGCGGCGGGAACATGTTGTCGGTCAGGCGCCGCAGCCAGTCTTCCATCTCCGGCACGCCGGTACGCAACGGGCTCAGGCCGAGCTCGGAGATCAAGGTGCGAAACTCGGCTTCGCGACCGATGTCCGGGTACTGCTGCACGAGCTGGTCCAGCATGTCGGAGCGCCGGGCGCTCTGCGCGCGCTCCAGGCGATAACGCAGCTCGGCCAGCAACGCGCGCCAGCTCTGCCGATAGTTTTCATACGCCTGGCGCAGCGAATCGGAGGACCCCGTCGGCACGGGTTGGGAATCCATCCGCGCCGGCGCCGGACCCGACGCATGGGCGACGACCACCGAGGGCGCGATCGAGGCCGCTCGCATCGACGCCGAGGACACGGCGCCCACGGGCTTGCTGCCGGGTAAAGGCGGAGGCGCGCTGGTTCCGCTCGGGCGGATGGAACCCTGATCGCCAGGCGCGTACGCCCCGGGCGGGGGAGGTTGGGACCGCAGCGGAGACTGGATGACCACCGGCGGGGGACCCGATGCGGCGTGTCCGTGCCGCTGGGGCGGGGGCTGCTGCGGGGCGACCGGCGGCGGACCGCCCAACGCCTGCGCCACCATCTCGGCCATCTGCTCCCTCGAGCGAAGCTTGGTCGGCTCACCACCGAAGAACATCGTCGCGGCCACGCTGCTCGCGTCGCCCACGCCCGTGCGGGCGAAGGCGGTCTTGCGCCGCACGCCGAACAGCTCTGGGGGCGCCTCGGCACGGATGATGTGCAGCCGGAACTGGCCGATCCGCAGATCCGTCCCTTCGGTGATCTGGATCTGTTGGTTGCGCTCGATCTGCTTGCCGTCGATCACGCTCGGATTGGTCGAACCCAGATCGAGATAGCTGGTCTGGTTCTCGTCGAAGCGGATCACGCCGTGCCATTGAGATACGTAGCCGTCGTCGAGCTCGATGTCGTTGAGCGGGTTGCGACCGATGCGCACCGGGGACTGCGCAAACGCGCACGTCTCGGCGACCCGCTCCTTCAAGCGCTCGATCTGAATCACCAGTGGCAGCATGCGTGGTCCCACATCGTACCCGACGCGTTGAGAGTTGCTGCCAATTTCAACGCGCAAACGCGCACTGCAGCCGCCGACCGGCTCGATAATTTCCAGCGTTTCATCAGCGATAAGAGGTTTCCCCCACGCGTGCCGGAAGATGTTGCCGCTGCCTTTGACGCGCCGTCAGTCGGGACGGCTCGAAGCGCGGGTGTGGTGCGTCGTGCATGCCGTCGTCGAGCCAGTTGCCGCCGATTCCTCGGGTTGAAGCGCCAGACAATATGGGATAGACGCTGGTTTCGCGCTCGCCGGGTCCGGGATGCTGGCGCAACGCAGGGGACAGGGTTGAATGGCGATCCGCCGCTACCTACACGCGGGTGACATACGACGGTTCCGAAGCGGGCGATTCTGGCTGCAGATCGTGCAGCTGATCGCGCTCGCTCTGGTCGCGAGCGCCTGTGGGGCCACCATCGCGCCGACGTGTCGCGTCCCGACGGCTACCGAGCTGGAGCTCGAGACCTCGGACCGCGTCAACATCGATCAGGGCGGGGAGGCGCTCCCCACCATCATCCGCGTGTATCAACTCAAGAACCTCAGCGCCCTGCAGCAGGCCTCGTTCGACGACATGCTCGATCGGCCCAAGGAGACCCTGGGCGACGCCGTCGTCCACGAGGACGAGGTCACCATCTACCCTGGGCAGATTTTGGTGCGCCGGTTCGAACGCGAGCCCAAGGCCGACTTCATCGTGGGGGTGGCCATCGTGCGCAACCCCGTGGGCAGCGCCTGGCGCACGCTGCAGGAGTTCCCGATCCCCGGCGATCCGTGCGAGGAGCAACAAGATCCGGAAGCAGCACCCACCCTGGGTGACCTCCGCGTCCGTATGTTCATGGATGAGTATCGGATCGAGTCCACCAACAACTGGGCTGGCCTCCCGTTGCGCAGTTGCCCGAAGGGCGTCGCGTGCAAGCCGGGAGCCGCGCCTGACGAGTTGCCTGAAGAACTGAGACACCGGCGGCTCAGGTCGTTCGAGGAAGACGAGAGTCGACCCACGCCCACCTCGAACCGAGGGGGCACCAGTAGCAACTGAGCGGCCTTTCAAAGAAACAGTGAAGCCATGAAGGGTGTTCAAAAAGTCGTGTGGTCCGAGGGGCTGTTGATGGCCCCGCAGCATCTGCAGCAGCAGGACCGCTACCACGAGGCTCTGCTCTGCGATCGGCTGGACGCCATGCATCCCTTCAACTGGGGCGTGGTCAAGGTCGAGCTCGACAAGAAGCTGCTGTCGGCCGGGCAGGTGCAGCTCGCCCAGTTCCGCGGCGTGCTGCCGGACGGGACGGTGTTGGTCTTCGACCAGCAACACCCCGAGGAGCTGCCGCCGATCCGCGTGATCGCGGAGCACTTCCCGCACACGCAGGCGACCCTGGACATCTACCTCGGCCTGCCGATCGAGCGCGAGGGCGCGGACAACTACGCCGAGCGCGCAGTGGTGCGCTACGCGGCAGACCGCCGGCACGTCTACGACTTGACCGGAGGCGGCACGTCCGCCGAGGTCTCGTTCGCGCGCCGCCGGCCCGTGCTGCTGTTCGGCGACGAGAACCGCGACGGCGTGGTCACGATGAAAGTCGCGGAGATCGTCCGCGACGACACCAACAGCCCCGTGATCTCGGACACGTTCATCCCGCCTTGCCTGCGGGTGGACACCTCGCCGTTCCTGATCGCGGCGTTGCGGCGCCTGCTCAACACGCTGGTCAGCCGGCACAAGTCGCTGTCCGAGGCGCGGCGCGAGGCCACGAAGTCCCTGGTCGAGTTCGGCACCAAGGACGTCTCGCGCTTCTTGCTGCTGAACACGGTCAACCAGTACATCCCCGTGCTCGGCCACGTCGTCGACTCGGGCTACATGTCGCCGGACCGTGTCTACACCGAGCTGTGCGAGCTCGGCGGCCAGCTGACCACGTTCTCGACCGAGATCTCGCCCACCAGCTTCCCGCGCTTCGTCTACACCGACCTGCGCCAGACCTTCGAAGAGCTGGTGGCGCGCATCATCTCGCTCCTGCGCACCACGGTCGAAGAACACTTCATCGCCATCGATCTGCAGGGCCGTCCCGACGGCATGTACGTGGCGACGATCGGCGAGGAGCGCTGGTGGACCTGCAGCAGCCACATGCTGGTGGTCAAGACCGACCTGCCCGAGCAGCCGACCGCGACCCAGATCCCGCGCCTGAGCAAGATCGCTTCCTGGAGCGATATCAACAGCATCCTGTCCGCGGCCACGCCGGGCTGCGCGGTCGAGGTGAACTATCGACCGCCGCCGGAGATCCCGGTCAAGTCCGGGCTCGTATACTTCACGATCAACACGGACAACACCTACTGGCGCAACATCTCGGCAGAGAAGAACGTCGCCGTCTATCTGCCGCCGCTGTTCGATCCAGCGAAAACCACAGTCCAACTCATGGCCGTGCTGGGGACCGCACCCCCGAAGCCGCGCTAAACCAGGCGGGGGTGTATGGATCGAGTCACCGAGATCACCGAAGCGGTGTTCAACGCCCTGGCGCAGATCGTCGTCATGGACCCCGACTCGGTGCCCATGCCCGAGATGGTGCATCAGCAGCTGACCATCTACGTGGAGCAGGCCGCGCGCGCATCGACCAAGCTCGGCTTTTCACAGACCGACACCGACGACATCCGCTACGCGCTGGTCTCGCTGATCGACGAGACCATGCTGCAGCGTGGCGGTGCGCTGCGCGAGTTCTGGCTGCCGCGCGTGCTCCAGCTGCGCTACTTCAACGAGAACATCGCCGGTGAGGGCTTCTTCCAGCGGCTCAACGACATCCGCAAAGACAATGCGCGCCGCGAGATCCTGCGCGTGTTCTACCTGGCGCTGTTGTTCGGCTTCCAGGGTCAGTACCGCGTGCGCGGCGGCCAGGTCGAGCTCGTCGACATCCTCGATCGCGTTCGCGACGACCTGACGCGCGCGAACGTGATCAACGGCGATCTGCCGTTGTCGCCGCGAGGCCCGCGCCCCGTCGAGCCGATCGCCGATTCGCGCCGCAACTTGCTGCTCGTGTGGGTGTCGCTGGTAGCGGCGACCGCATCCATCCTGCTCTACATCGGCCTCAAGCTGAGCCTGATCAGTCAGGTCACCCAGCTGGCGGAGTCGATCGCCGCGCTGGCGGGGGGTTGAACCGCCATGCTGATCAAGCTCCTCGTCGCCGCGCTGATCTTCCTGTCGCTGATGTTCCTGGCGCTGCTGTGGATGGTCAGCGTGCTGGCCAAGATCCCGCTGTGGATCCCCGGCAGCATCACCGCCTTCATCGTCATCACGGTGCTCGTGGTGTTCCTGGTTCGCGCCTTGCGCGCGCAACGCGCCGCCCGAGGCCTGGAAGACGCGCTCGCCCAGCAGGCCAAGCAACAGGCTGGCCAGGTTCGCCCCGATCTGCAGATCGAAGTCCAGCAGATGCAGGAGGAGTTCGACAAGGCGGTCTCCGCGCTCAAGCGCGCGGGCAGCGGCCGCCGCGGTCGCGACGCGCTGTACTTCCTGCCGTGGTACGCGATCATCGGTCCACCCGGCGCGGGCAAGAGCACCGCGCTGCGCAACTCGGGCCTGAACTTTCCGTACTCGTCGAAGGGCGGCGGCGCCGCGGTCAAGGGCCTCGGCGGCACACGCAATTGCGACTGGTGGTTGACCAACGAAGGCGTCGTGCTCGACACCGCCGGCCGCTGGTCCACGCAGGAAGAGGATCACGACGAGTGGATCTCGTTCCTCGCGCTGCTCAAGCGCTATCGCCCGCGCAAGCCGCTCAACGGCTTGATCACCGCGATCAGCATCGGCGACATCGCGAACGCGCAGGAAGACGAGATCGATCAGCTGGCGATCCGCATGCGCGAGCGCATCGACGAGGTGCAGACGCAGCTGCGCGTGTCGATCCCGGTCTACGTGCTGTTCACCAAGTGCGATCTGCTGGAAGGTTTCATGGAGACCTTCAACGCCGTGTCGCGCGCCGATCGCAACCAGGTCTGGGGCGCGACGTTCACGCTCGGCAAGCGCGCCGCCAACATGGTCGACTTCACGGCCGAATGCCTGGACGAGCTCGCCGGCGTGCTCGAGACGCGCTCGCTGCACCGTATGTCCGAAGAGCGCAGCATCCCGAAGCGCACCAAGATCTACGCCTTCCCGCAGCAGTTCCTGGCGCTCAAGCGCAACATCGCCAAGTTCGTGGCGATGATGTTCCAGCACAACATCTACCAGCAGATGCCCGCGCTGCGCGGCGTGTACTTCACGAGCGGCACGCAGGAAGGCCGGCCGTTCAACCTGCTCGTCAATCGCCTGGCCGAGGCACTCGGCAGCAAGCCCAAGACCATCGAGCAGGAGACGGTGCTCGATCAGAAGAGCTACTTCCTGCACGACTTGTTCTTGAAGATCATCTTCGAGGACAAAGACGTCGCATCCGCCAGTCAGGCCGAGCTCCTGCAGCAACGCTGGCGGCGCGTGGCGGTCACGGCGGCGCTCGGTAGCGTCTCGCTCGCGGTCGGTTTGATCCCCACCTACGCCTGGTCGCTGAACAAGCTGCAGCTCACGCGCATTCAGTCCGCGCTCGACGAATGGGAGGCGCCGGCGCAGAAGAAGCTCGACCCGCGCCAGAAGCTGATCCGGCTCGATCCGCTGCTCGAGCAGCTCAACACGCTGGTCGCGTACGAGAAGAACGGCCCGCCGTTCGCCATGCGCATGGGCATGTACAACCAGGACGAGCTGGTTGCGCCGTTGCGTCGCTACTACGCGAACCTGCTCAGGCGCGAGCTGGTGCAGCTCATCGTCGCCGCCGACCTGGACGCCATGACCGACTACGGTCTGCGCATGGCGTCGGTGCCGCAAGCCAAGCCGTCGCCGGAAGAACAGGACGCGTACTACGAGCTGCTCAAGCTGCACCTGCTCCTGTCGCAACCCAAGGCCGACTACGAGCCGAGCTTCGACAACACGCTGCAGACGTGGGTGCGCGAGCGCCTGCTCGGGCGTTTCAACCGCATCGCCGGCGAAGACGAGAAGCTTCGCATCTCGGCGGCGACCAACGCCGAGCTCTACACCGTCTTCATGACCGAGTTCCCGGACCTGATGTTCACGCGGGACAAGGAAGTGGTGGCGCGGCTGCGCAGCGTGCTCAACCGCTTACCGGCCACGCAGCGCACGCTGCTGCGGCTGATCGCCATGTGCGAGGCCGAAGACTACGGGCTGAACCTGGCGCGCATGGTGGGCGCGACGTCGGCGATCAAGGAAGCCGGCGTGGTGCGCGGCGCGTTCACGCGGCGCGGCTGGGAGAACATCGTCCGCGATCGCCTGAACGCCGAGATGCTGGAAGACGCGGGCGAGCTCTGGGTGCTGGGTCTCGCCGACAACAGGCAGAAGGCGTACGCCCAGCGGCTCGAGCAGGTCGAGGAGCTGCGCCAGGCGTACTTCAAGGCGTACATCGAGGAGTGGCGCAACTACCTCAACGGCCTGCGCGTCGAGCGTCCGGCCAACCACTCGGCGGCGCTCGAGCTGTTGCGCGAGCTGTCGCGCGGTATGCCGCCGCCGGTCTCGCTGCTGATCGCCAAGGTCTACGACAACGTCAACATCAAGGCCAAGGTCAGCACCGATCTGGCGAAGGCCGGCGCCGAGGGCGTGGTCGACAAGCTGCGCGACAAGTTGACCGGCATGCTCGGCGACACGGCGACCAAGCCGCTCGGCAACAAGCTGAGCGCGCTCACCAGCAACACACGGCGAGGCGGCGTCATCTTGGCCGAGCCTGACGTGGGCCGCTCGTTCGACGGCTTCACACAGTTTGCCGTGCCGCCCAACACGGGGGCCGAGGCAAACGCCAATGCGCAGCTCGCGCCGCGCGGCGTCGTGCCCTTCGATGCGTACCAGGAGCAGCTCTACTTCGTGCGCGACGCGCTGCAGAAGTTCCTCGATAACCCCAATGAAACGGAGCAGCTGCAGTCTCGGATGGCGGAAGCTCGGGTGAAGGTGCGTTCGATCATCGACTCACAGACCGTCGGCTTTCGGCCGTGGTTCGAGGCGCTGCTCTGGCCGCCGATCGAGCGCGCGGCAGACACGGGCCGAAGGGAGATCGCCGAAGGCATCTCGGGCGGCTACTGCAACGAGATCTACGCCGAGTGGCGCCGCACGATCGGCGGGCGCTATCCGTTCAATCGCAACGGGCAGGATCTGCCGATGACCGACTTCGGCAACTTCTACAAGCCGAAGGAAGGCCGGGTCTGGATCTTCACAGGCACGAAGCTGTCGAGCGCGATTCGGCTCGACGGCGATCGCTACGTCTTTACGCGCGATCTCGGGCAGGACCAGGGCGCGCTGTACCAGAGCAGGCTGCTCGACTTCTTGCAGCTGTCGCAGGACATCACGCGCTCGTTCTACCCGGTGGGCGCGATGACGCCGAGCATCGAGTTCGAGGTGCGCGTGCACCCGAGCCCGAGCGTCGCCGTCACGCAGTTCGCGGTCGGTGGGCGGATGGTCGAGCACTACAACGGACCCGAACGCTGGAAGACGCTCTCGTGGCCGGGCGAAAAACCCGAAGATGGCGCGTCGATCGTGATTCGTGGCGCCAACGGTATGCACGAGGTCATCCGCCAGGAAGGGATCTGGGCGCTGTATCGGTTGATCGAAGCCGGCACCGTGACATCACCCGGAGGCGGGCGAGTGTTTACGGTGGCGTGGCAACTCCAAACGCACGACGTGACCTTGAAGGTCGACTTCCAGCCCAAGCGCGGGGAATCGCCTTTCTTCGGCGTTCCTGGTAGGTCGAAGGACCCCGAGTTCCTCGAACCCGTGCGCAACAAGGGGGCAGACGCCCCGAAGCAGATCTCCAACGGCGGCCGACCCTGTAACTGAGCGCGAGTCCACCGCAATGCACGAACAAGAAGAGACGACTGGCCCGCGAGTTGGTTTCGTGGGCAAGCTCCCGGCCCAGGCAGACTTCGTCCGCCAGCACTTGAGCGACAAGGTCGGGGGCGAGTTCGATCGCTGGTTGGTCAAGAGCACGCAGACGCTGCTCGCGGCCAAGGCCGAGCTGCCAAAAGCGGCGGTTCGCTTCGTGTTCTCGGCGCCGCAGTGTGATTCGGTCGCGATCGGCGTGCTCACTGCCAGCCGCGACCACGTGGGGCGGGAGTTTCCTCTGGCCATCTACACGGCGCTTCCGGCACCGTTGGCGGCACGCCACGCCCTCGGGCTCCCGCTGGCGTATCTGCAGTTCCTGGATGCCGCGGAGGATGTCGCGACCGGGGCCGTGAACTCCAGCGCCGCCGAGCTGCGCGCGCGTACGGCGGAGCTCGTGGCCCCCACGCAGGAGATCGTGCTGGCCGCCTCACAGCAGTGCCGAGACGTGCTCGGCCAGACTCAGGCGGGGGAGATGCTCGGCCGCGTGTTCGCTCAGGTTCTGCCCGGCGGGTCGCTGTACGCTCTGCACACGTTCATGGTCGCCGCCGAGGGCGCAAGGGCAGCTGCGCCTACTGCCGCACCAGTCGTGCTGGACTGCCCGATCGCCACCGACGTGGATTTGGCCGCCTGGATCGAGCTCGGCCGACGCGGTCTGCCGGCCAACACAGTTTGCCCGACTTTTGCATGGGTGCAGGTCAACCCGCGATTGTTGATGGTGCTCGGGCCTGCGCCCGAGCTGCTGCTGCACCTCGTGGCCGACCCCAAGCACAAGAGCTCAAGGCTGTGGCCCCTCACCACCGAACGCATGGAAGCCATCGATCGCGCGCGCGACGTCCTGAACAACCGTCTGGGCTCGGCGGACAACGCGCTCACGATGAGCTTGGATTCGCTTTGGAACCAACTCCTGCCAGTACGGACTTAATTGTCGTGTCCGCCCGCAACAACATGCGGGCACGCATGTCCGGTCGTTCGGGCGGTGACTTGCAAAAACTTGGCGGCTGCTGCAGCGAATGGCGGCGGATCCGGCTTGTGGCTTCGCGCACACCACGTGCTACACTCGCTCGCGCATTCGGACTCGGCGCTGTATGGGTCGAGTCGGGGGTCGATCGTGGGTGAGCTCCCAAAAAAGGGCGATCTCATCGCCGGCAAGTACACGGTCGAGGGCGTCCTCGGCCAAGGCGGCATGGGTGCGGTCTACGAGGTTTGCCATCGGCTGACCGGCAAGCACTTCGCGGTCAAGTGGCTTCTGCCCGCTCTGACCGGACAGACCGACGCCGTGCGTCGCTTCATGCGCGAGGCGCAGGTCGCGGGTCGCGTCGATCATCCCAACGTAGTCGAAGTGTATGACGTGGGTCAGGAGGGCGGCTCCTTCTACATGGTGATGGAGCTGCTGCAGGGCGAACCGCTCGCACGCCGGCTCGATCGCGTGCGCCGGCTCTCGCTCGAAGAGGTGTGCCGCGTAATCTTGCCGGTGATGCACGGCCTGTCGGTCGCGCACGCCGCGGGCGTGATCCACCGCGACCTCAAGCCCGACAACATCTACCTCTGCAAGACGCCGCTCGGCACCGAAGTCTCCAAGGTGCTCGACTTCGGCATCTCGAAGATGAGCTCGCTGGCCGGAGAAATCAGCGCGAGCGTCACCCGCTTCGGCCTGGTGATCGGCACGCCGCAGTACATGTCGCCGGAACAGCTGCGCGGCGAGCCCGTCGATCTGCGCACGGACATCTACGCGCTCGGCGTGATCCTGTACGAGGCGCTGGGTGGTTCGCAGCCGTATCCGGGCGCGAACTTCGCCGACCTGGTGCTGACGATCGCGACCGCGGATCCCAAGCCGCTGGGTCAGCTGGCTCCGGGCTTGCCGCCCAAGCTGCTCGACCTCGTCGGTCGCGCCATGTCGCGCGATCCGAATCAGCGTTTCGAGAGCGTCGAGCAGATGGGCCGCGCGCTGGCCGCGCTATCCGGTGGCATCGAGTTCGCGGCGGACACGGGCGATCCCGCGCGCGTCTCGATGACGCAGCAACGCACGCCCTCGTCGGAGCGCCTGCGCACGCCGTTCTCGACCGAGCTCGAGCAGCCGCGCGCGCGCGTGTCGACCGGCGACATCGACCTGGGTCGGCCGCCGACGCTGCCGATGATCGCCGGCGTGGGCGTGGCCGCGACCGCGGTGCTCGCGCTGGGCGTCGCCGCCTTCATGCTGATGCGCTCGCCCGAGACGAAGTCCACGACCACCGTGACTCCGAGCACGACCACGAGCTCCACGACGACGACGCCCGACCCACCGTCACGGCCGCCGGTCAGCCAGGACGTGGTGAAGCCCGACTTGCCGGGCACCGGGACCGAGTTGCCCGTCACCAACACCGTGCGCATCGATCAAGCGCAGCAGGGCACCGATCCCCTGCGCGATCCGCGGACGTGGCATCAAACGGAGCCCACCGGCACGGTCGATCCGGCGGGGCTCAATGACGATCCGCACGATCCGCGTACGTCGCCCATCCGGCTGGGACCCGGCAGGGCCTCGCACAGCGGTTTTGGCAGCGTGAGCGAGCGTCCGAGCCGCCGCGGAGGAAAGAAGGGGAAGTCCGATGCGCGGCGCGAGGATGACGATCCTCCCGAGCCCCGCGACGACCCGCGGCAGATCCAGAAGTCGTTTCGTTCGATGGATCGCGGTCAGGGCATGACCCCCGACGACTTCTGAGTCGTACTCCTCTCAGTCATTGCGCGTTCCGGCATCCGTGATGGCGCCGAGGGCGCTCTCTCCGGAGTAGTTTGCGTTTAGACTCCGGCGCCTCTGGTGCTTATGCGAGCAGAACGTTGGATGCGAAGCTGTGGTCCGTTGCTGGTGGTCCTGGCTTTGAGTTGGCCGGCAGCTTCCGCGCAGGCGCTCGAGCTCAGGCTCGGGCTCAAGGGTGTGTTGACGCTGAACGGCATGATAGGCGTCGAGCCCACCGACATCCCGCTGGCGCCCTGGCACGACAGCTCGGTCGGCGTGGGCTTCGGCGGCGGCGTCTACGCTGACCTGCACTTCAACAAGTTGCTCGGCATGGAGCTGAACGTGCTGGTCGAGGGCAACCGACTGTTCTTCGAGTCGTACGCCGGCGACCAGTACCTCGAGCAAGCGGTGGTCTACGAGCAGCTGCGTTTGCCGCTGTTCTTCAAGCTGATCGCGCGCCTCGGTAAGCACGCCGAGTTCACCGGCGCGATCGGTCCGGAGCTGTTGTTCGGCCTGGGTGCGACGCCACACTCCGCGATCTATCCGCCGCAGCAATTCACTTCGTTCTACGGCGCGGACGAACAGTTCGGCCTGGCGTTGAGTGCAGCGTTCGGCTTCGGCTTCTTGACCAAGTACCTGCACATCCCGGTCGAGCTGCGCTTCGGCTACAACATGCTCGGCGCGTACTCGTACAAGGATCGCGTCAAGAATTACGGCGACCAGATCCACGTGCTGCAGGCGATCGAGAACTTTCAGTTCGCCTTGCTGGTCGGCTTCGGCTTTCGCATCCCGCCGGAAGAGCCGCCGAAACCGCCGAAACCGAAGGTCGTGGAGCCCGAAGTCGACGACCCGTTTTATTACCCAGACCCGCCCGACGGGAAGCCGCGTCCGCCGCGCAGGCCCTGGTGACTGTCGGGTCCCCCGATGTCTGGCGGACGGCGGCCGGCCGGGATATAGCGACGATCGGCTCGACCCGTGGGAACGTTACATGCGACACCGCCTGATGCACAGCCGCCGCGCACTGCGCTGACGTCGCGGCCGGGCTGGTGGTTGACGTGGTTGGCGATCCTGGCCTTCGCCTGCGTGTTGCTGGTGATCGCGGTGTTTCGCTCGGCCGAGTTGTTCGGTGAGATCCGCGTGGGCGGTGTGGCGATGCCGCGCGGCGCGGAGGGGGTGACCGCGCTCAAGCGACACGCGGAGCAATGGGCGCAGCAGCGCGTCAACATCCACGTCGGTCCTTACGTCGCGCGTTTGACGCGAGCGCAGCTCGGCGCGCAGCTGCCGATCGACGGCGTCAGTGAACGGCTGCGCGTGTTGGGCAAGACCGGCAATCCATTGACCGACTTCAGCGCGTTCCTCAGCTCGCGCACCGGCGGCATCGAGCTTGCGCTGCGCCCGAGCATCGACGAGGACGTGCTGTCGGAGCGCGTCCAGGCCGTGCGCAAGAACCTCGAGCGGCCTCCGGTCTCGGGCATGACGTTGGCCGATGGGCGCACGCTGCCCGGCATCCCGGGCATCTCGATCAACTCGGTCAACGCGACCGACAAGCTGACGCAGCAGCTGATCGCGGGCGCGATCGATCTGCGCCTCGACGCCACGAGCATCCCGCCGCCTCGCGCGCGCACGTACGTCAACGACGATCCGCGCAACTTCGGTCAGACGATGATCGAGGTGGAGACCACGTACCGCGTGGGCGGAGCTGCGGCCGGACGCGCGCACAACATCGACCTGGCAGCGGCCGCGATCGACGGCGCGGTGCTGCAGCCCGGCGGCGAGCTCTCGTTCAACGACCGCGTGGGCGAACGCAGCCACGCGCGCGGCTTCGCGACGGCGAAGGAGCTGGCGAATCGACGCGTGGTCGACGGCGTCGGCGGTGGCGTGTGTCAGGTGGCCGCGACGCTGCACGCTGCCGCGTTCCTGAGCGGCCTGTCGCTCACGGACTACAAGCCGCACTCGCGGCCGGTGCAGTACATCGACCTCGGCCTGGACACGATGGTTACCTGGCCGGCCCAGGACATGCGCATCGCGAACTCGTACCCGTTCGCGATCCGGATTCGCATGCAGACGTCGCGCGACGGCGTGCTGCGGGTGCGGCTCGAAGGCTCGGGCAAGGCGCATCCCGTCGAGTGGAACACCACCATCGTGCAGCGCTCCAAGCCCGGTGTTCAGGAGATCAGCGACGACTCGCTGCGCAGCGGTGAACGCGTGATGGTGCAGTCGCCGATCGATGGGCTGCTGGTGCGCCGCGTGCGCACCGTCTTTCTGCCGAGCGGGCCGCGCAGCGAAGAGAGCATGCTGCGCTACCCGCCGACCGACCGCATCGTCGCGGTGGGCGGTGGCGGGGGGCGCGGTCGGACCTGGAACACGGCCGGGTTACTCGGCAATGACGAGTTCTGACCCGTCTACGCCGCGGGGCCCCACCACTGGTGCGTGTCCCGCAGTGTCATTCGTAGCCTTCTGAGCATCATTTGGGTCGCCAGCTTGGGACTCGCCGCCTGTAGTAAGGGCGAATCCGGCAGCCAAACCCCACCGCTCGTGACTTCCGGCGCCGGGGCCGTTGGCACGCCCATGAGCCCGGCGGGTTCTGGTGCGGGTGCGGGTGCCGCTGGGTCGCCGGCGCAGG
>DATEOF010000309.1:0-30031 GCA_035274465.1 Polyangiales bacterium | reverse complement strand
CCCGGCTGCGGGCCGACGGCAGGGGCCGCGCCGGCTCCCGCGGTCGTGCCGACGCCCGGTGCCAGCATGCCCGGCACGTCGCTGTTCGAGCACGCGCTGATGAGTTGAGCAGCCGCCAGAAGACTGAACGCCACTGCCTGCCTGAGCTTTTCTCCGTCGGACATCGATTCACCTTAGAATTGAAGTTTCACACCAGCCGAAAACACATCGAAGCCCGAGCGATAGCGGCCCGCATTGATGATCGCGGGCGGTGTGCCGGGCAGAGCCTTGGCGAAGTTTTGTGTGAGCCGCGCTTCGCCATCGCCCGGACCCGGGTTGGGTTCCTCGAGGGGCGTGGGCGACGGCGGCGTTCCGACGCGCTTGTCGATGTTGGAGACGGTCTTGTTCGTCGCGTACTCCATGCCGATCTCGACGAACGGCTTGTGCGGGGGTGCTCCGACGACGAGCGTCTCCTGGAAGATGTGCGCGTACGCGAACATCAGATCGATCGTCTTGGCTATCCTCACGCGCACGCCGCCGTGCAGGCCCACGCGCTGCAGCGGCCAGTAGTCGATCTGCATGTAGCTCGGATCGACGCCGCGGTTTTCGTAGTGAGCGCCGGCACTAACACCAAATACACCTGGCAAAATATTGTAAGAACCGCCGAGCCGGAGTGAGAGCTGATCCTTCCAGCGCTTTTGGATCGTCGTGATGGGCATCGACGGATCCGGAAACGCCTGCATCGTGACCGTGCCGGCCGTCGACTCGAACTCCGCGAACTGGCCCGGCACGTACTCGATCGAGAGATCGGCGTGGCGCGCATTCAGCTCGTACTTGGCGTCGAGCTCGACGTCGAAGCGCTCGTCCTGAAACGCGTCGTGGACCGTGCCGCCCTGCCCGACCAGTTTATCTTCGGCGATCGGACCCATCGGACGCGGCGCGAGCCGGTCCGCGTAACGCAAGCCGACCCAGCCGCTCCACGGAAACTTCTGGCGTACGCCGAGCACGCCGTTCACCACGGTACGCGGCACGCCCATCGCGTCGTACAGGCCGCTGGTGATCGAGATCGTGCCCGGCGCGTCGAGGTTGCCCTGGTAGTGAAAGCCGCCGACGACGTCGATCGAGTCGGTCGGGACCACGTGTACCGACGCGGTGAACTCGGGGATGAACCAGTCGGTCGCGCGCACGCGCACCAGCTGATCGTTGGCGGGCGTCGTGCCCACCTGCACCGCGGCGATCGACGTGTTGTCGACGTTGATCACGCCCCAGTGAAACGAGGCGCCGACGCGCAGCCAGTTGGCGATCTTGAAGGCCGCGCCGATCGTCGGGAACATGCCGATCGTTCCCGAGTTGATCATCATGTAGCGCGTCGCTGCCGGACGCAGATCGACCGCGCCGTGGATGATGCCGGTCTCGCCGCCCCACTTGCCTTGCGGCGTGGCCGCCGGAAACATCATTCCGATGCCGACGCCGAAGCGATCGGACAGGCGCATGGTGATGCCGAACTCCGGCACCGGCGTGAGGTTTTGATCCATGCACACCGTGTCGAGGGCGCCGTTGTAGAACGCCTGCTCGGGCGGCCCGATCTCCGAAGAACGGCCCAGCTGCAGCGTGAGCACGTGGTTCGGATCTTCCTGATCGGTGAAGCGCGAAGGCTTGCCGCCGCCGTACACGCTCCAGCCGTAGTAACCGATGGGGTCGACGCAGGCGTCCATCAACGCGAGATTGGCGCTGAGCAGCAGCTGTGAGCCGCGCAGCTCGACCAAGCCGGCCGGGTTGTGCATCAGCACCATCGGATCATCCGCGCGCGCCGCAACCGCGCCGCCGCGAGCTAGGGCTTGTGTCCCAGCGCCCGCGTAGTCGATCCCGCCCGCGCGAGCGACGCTGCCTCCAAACACTGCGTGACACGTGAGCACTCCGAGGACAGCAGCCGTAAAGCGCATTTCAACTCCATGCGCGGCGCAGCCTAGATGCGTATGCAGGATCGTTCGACTGCGGACACTTAGCTGTGTTGTCGAAACCGTTAGCAGCGCAGGTCAACGCGCAGATTTCGTCGGACTAACACTTGCCATCTGCACATCTCGTCATCGCGAGTGCCAGCACGAATAACCTGCGCCGCCGCGCGTCGCGGTTCTGATCGCTCGCGGATGCGAAGTGCCTGTGGCAGGCGCCACTCGTTTTTTTGACGGCGAGAGGTAGCGTGAGCATTTATCCACTGTGGACCGCGCGACTGCACAGCTCACCGCCTGGCTGATTCTCTGCACGCTGGCAGGCGGCTGCGCATTTCCGCTGTTCAACGTCGAGGAGACCTCGAAGCCCAAGACGCTGGCGTACCGGCCGACCGAGGCCCCGTCCGAGGGGTCTCACCGAACCACCGCAGAGCGGCCCACGCCCGTCCTGGGACCCCGCCGCAACTCGGTGCTCGACCCCAACCCCCCGGAGCGTCCCAGCGACGGCTCGGCCAGCGCTTGCTACAGCACGCTGCGCGAGGCCGGTGTGGCATTCGAGCGCGTGGCCGAGCCGACCCCCGGCGTGAAGTGGCCGATACGGCTGCAGGGTCCGGTGCGGGGTGTGCTGTTCTCGATCATCGACCACGACCGGACCTTCGCCGTGCTCGACTGCCGGTTGGCCGTGGCCCTGGTCGCCTGGGCACCGGATCTACGGCGTTCGCGGGTGCGCAAGGTCGACGTGTTCTCGATGTACCGGCCAGGGGCGCGGGTCGGAGGCACCGGAGCCGTCAGCGGGCATGCGCACGGCATGGCCATCGATGTGGCGAGGCTCGAGCTGGAGAGCGGTGTGGTCGTGGACGTGGAGAGAGACTGGGAGGACCGCGAGCGCGGAGGGGAGCCGTGTCCGATGCGCAGAGACGAAGACATCGAGTCGAGGTTGCTGCGCGGCGTAACGTGCAAGGCGGTGGACAAGAAGCTGTTCGAGATCGTGCTCACGCCGCACTACAACAAGGCGCACGCGAACCACGTGCATCTCGAGCGCAAGGTCGGGGTCGACTGGTTCTACGTGAAGTGACGCGGTCTAGTTCTGCGGCGCGCTCGCGCAGGTGGACGACGCGATCAGCATGGATTGGCCGTCTCCCTCTTCTATCTCGTACGTTGCGAGCGGGGAGGTCTGCTCGGTCTCGGTGCTGAAACGGAGGAAGCCACTCGGCCCGAGGTTGTCCGCGTTGGAAAAGCCCAGGATGAAGTCGTCTCGCCAGATCGCGCCACCCATGAAGTAATCATCCCCGTCGCCCAGATCGACCGAGGGCCAGACGGTCTGGAACGTTCCCGTTGCGAGGTCCACGCGACGGATTCTGTATGTGTGCGGCGCAGGCCCGTCGGTGACCGCCAACAGCTGTCCATCACGCGTGCCGGTGAACGATCTGATGATGGGCTGCGTCCGATCGAGCTTGGCGAGACGTGTCTCCTTCAGCGTCTTCGGATCGATCACGGACAGAGTGTCGAGCTCCATCCCGTAGAGCAGCTCCTTCTCCGTGGCGGGATCGTAGACGAACGCCATCGCGGCCATCTCCACCTTGATGTCGCGTTCGGTGCACTTGAGGGTGACCGGGTCGATCACCTGCATATTGCCTTTGTTGGGTTGGACCCAGATCGCGCCGTTGTGATCGATCGCGAGGCTGAAACCCTGGTACGACAGACAGCTCGGGATGCCGAGGTTTTCGACCTCGCCGGTCTCAGGCTGCAACGCGAAGAGCCTGCCGGACTTCGTGATGACCATCACGCGCGAGGCCTGGGGTGAGCACTCCGAATCGGGCGCACCGTCGGGCAGATCGTGCTTCTGATCGTGTCCGACCTTGCCGACCGCGGTGCGCGCGATGATGTCTTCACTACCCAGGCAACCGGTGAGCAGCAGGCCGAGTCCCATCGTGATCGAGAGTGCGAGCTTCATGACTTCCTCCAAACGCTTCATGGAGTACGGGGCGTGGCCGGGTGCTGCGGGGCGGAAAAATGTTCGCTCGCGGACGCGGTGCCAGGGTCGCTCACACGCGCACGGAGTGGGCGAGCCAGCGCGCTGCTCGGGAAGCGCCGCACGAACTCGACCCTGGCAGCGCGCTCTTCCGATGCACGGTGCAGTGCGCGCAGCGCGCGGATGCGCCCGTAGCAAGCTTCCTCCGCGAGCGGTCCGTCCTTCGCCAGATAACGATCGAAGGCTTCGAGCGCAGCTTCGGGATCCGGCCGCAAGCCGAGCAGGATCTCGCCGTACGGGACGCGCGCGGCGTGTGCTTCTGGGCTACTCGGGTAGCGCTCGAAGAGTGACCGGTAGGCAGCGAGCGAAGCGTCGGCATCGCCAGCTGCAGCGCGCTCGCGCGCGTGCTTCAGCAGCGCCGTGGCGGAGCGCTCCGTGCTCTCGCGCGGGATCGTCGACTCGCTGCGGCGTGCAGCGCGTGGGCGAGGTGACGCCGGCCCTTGCACGGTCGCAGCTGCGGGCTCGTCCAACGCGGCGGCTGGTGCCTTGATCGCGTCGTCGTTGGACAGCAGCGCACGGTCGCGTGTCTCTTCCGCCGGCTCGAGCGCGCGCAACGTGCCATCCATCGATCCCACGTGCTGTGCCGTGACGCGCAGCTCGACTCCGAACGACGAGCGCACCAACACCGTGCCGTGCAGCACGCGAGTCTGGCTCGGCCCGCCACCTTCCGGAATCTCGACCGCAAACACCGTACCCACGGCGGTCGCACTGCCATCGCGCGTGAGCACGGCAAAGCTCGCCCCCGGAGGTTGTGGCTCGAGCTCGGCCGTCAGCCGCCCGCTCACCAGCTCGAGCCGCCTCGCGCGATCGGCTTCGACCACGCGCACGGAGCTGCCTTCGGACAGACATGCGAGCACTCCCGGCGGCAGGGCGAGACAGCTCACTCCCGAGCGGGCCGAGACCCGTGCGCCGACTCGCACCGCTTGCTCCACGCTCGCAGCCGTACCGTCGACGTCGCACGCACCCGTCGTGCTCGCGACGCGCAGCGAGCTCGGTCGCGCGACGCGAGCCAGCGCCGCGGGAGGCTGGACCGATGCATGATTATTGATGCGGTTCTCTGCGTTCCCCCACGGGCGTGTCAGCACCAGAACGCCGAGCACGGCCACCGCCGCGAATCCCGAGGCGAACATCGCCACGTCACGCCGCCAATGCCGGGCTCGCGGACGGATGCGCTCGATCTCGATCAGCGGCTCATCGCCCTCGAGCAAGCTCCCGAGCGCATCCCAGGTCGCGCGCTCCGCGGCGCAGCGATCGCAGCGCGTCGCATGCTTGCGCAGCCACTCCGACTCCGCCTCGCTCAACGCATCCCCGAGCGCCTTGCGGTCCGAGAGCGTCGCCCACTGCGCGCAGGCAGGGCTCATGGCTCGCCTCCGCGGCTGCGCTTGGCGCAGGTGCTCCGCGCGAGGTCGCGCCGCACGAGCTTGCGTACGTCTTCGCGTGCAGACAGCAAGCGGTCCTTGACGGTGTTGATCGACACGCCCGTGAGCTCGGCGATCTCCGGCAGCGAGTAGCCGAGCACGTGACGCAACACGAGCGCGCTGCGCCGCGTCTCCGGCAGCGCGTCCAGGTACGCGAACACCGAGCGTGGCAACGGTTCCGACACCTCGGGCGAGGTTGCGGGCGCAGCGATCTCGTCGGGATCGAGCTCGGTGGGACTGCGAACGCTGGCCAGGCGCCGAGTGCGCGCCATGCGTATCGCGATCCGTGCAGTGATGCGATCCGCCCAGGCTTCGAGCGAACCCTCGCCTCGAAAGGCGCTCGCCACGTTCAGCACTTCGAGCATGGCGCTCTGGGCCGCGTCGTCGGCATCGGCAGCGCTATGCAGGAACGACCGCGTGAGCCTGCGGATCCTCGGCCCCAGCCGGCGCACGAGCTCGTCGCGGGCCAGCGGATCCCCGGTCGAACTCCGGGTCAAGCGCAGGTCGTCTTCGCGGTCCCCGCTCACTGACATCACCTGAGCCTCGAACACTCCTCCATGGGTGTGAAGGGGCGGACGGGGAGATTTCGGGCGGAAAAAAATCTGTCAGCTTCACAGAAAATCGACTGAGACTCCGATGTCACAGCGCACCCGTACCAGGTTGGGGCGCAGCAAGTCGGTCTTCTGGGCGCCTTCATCGACCACCAGCGGGTGCGCGCCGACCACAACCTCGAGCCCGGGAGCGAGATCCAGGGCGAGCCCGGGCAGGATCCGCACGCGACCGCGCACTCGCAACAGCGCGCGACCACTGAGGAGCGCGCTGTCGTCGAGCTGGTCGAGCTCGGGCTCCGCACTGGTCGTCGCGCGCAATGTGTCGCTTAGACCGACACCCAGCTCGACGCTCCCACCGAGGGCATCACCTGCGTGGCCGACGCCGATGAATGCGCCGAAATCATGTTGGGTCAGGTGCACCGTGGCCGGCTCGCCGGTGATTTCTACCGTCGGATAGAAGCTATAGCTCGCGCCCACGTACCAAACTCCGAGCTTGAACGCGGCCTCTCCGGTCACGCCGCTATGCCACGCGAGCTCGGGCGCGTAGGTCGTCCCCGAATAGAGCACGCTCAACCAGCCGGACCAGCTCGCGAGGGCCCTTGTGCCAGTGTCGCCGTCCGCTGCAGGCGAGAGTGCAGGCGTCGGAGGCGCCGACGCGGGCTCGGCCTGCGCGGGCGTGACCGGCGCTTGCTCGGCTTGCGCCACGAGAAACGCCCGCGCGATCGACGCAGCTTCGCTTGCGCTGAGCTCGTCCGACGTGCTCTCCACGACCCGCGGCGTTGCGAGCGTCGTCCCGGCCGCGTCGGCGAACCGGAGGAGTAGCCCCTGGTCGGTGCGTTCGATCAGCACGACGTACGTGGGTGCGGGCTCACCGGGATCGGCATCCGCCTGCACCCAGGCGACGTCGATCAGCTGCGCGGCGAACGCGGAGCGCAGGCGTCTGGCCTGCTGTTCAGGAACGCTCGGCGCGATGCTCAACTTCAACTGAACGAGCAGCTCGCGCGCGCTCGCAGCGTTCGACGCGCACAGCAGCATGAATGCGAGCGCAACCAGCCGCGTAGCGTGACTCATTCCGAGACATCCTACCCCACGAATGCCGTCTCGAAATATAGCTGCGCAGTCTACCCCTGCTGGCGAAAGATAGTCAGCGGTGGGTTTTGCAGCGCTCGATAGCTGGCTGTTAGGCCGGCGATCACAGACAGTCCGACTGTTAGGCCCCAGCCCGCCACACACGCTGCGAGGGACGGCGTGCTGAGTAGCTCCAGAACGCCGCGGGTGAAGATGAGCGCCAGCAGATACGCCCCGACCACCGCGATCGCACCCGCCACTGCCCCCGCCAGCGCGTACTCGATCGCGAACATGCCTGCGACCTGCAGCCGCGTCAGCCCCAACACTTTGAGCAACGCCGCTTCCCGCGCGCGCCGCAGCTGCGACGCTGCCACCGCTCCCGCCAGGATGATCACACCCGTGAGCGCAGCGAAACCGCCGAGCAGCCGGACCGCCAGCGCGATCTGCGCGACGATCGCCGCCGCGCGCTCGAGCAACTCGCGCACACGCAGCAGCGTGACGTTCGGGTACTGCTTCGCCAGCTCGTCCTGCAACCTCTGCTCGGCACCGGCCGGGACGCGCGCCGCGGCCAGGATGAACTGCGGGGCGTCGTCGAGCGTGCCGGGCTCGGCGACCAGGAAGAAGTTGACCGCGAAGCTACGCCACTCGACCTTGCGGATGCTGGTGACCTCGAACTCCACCGGCACGCCCTGGACGTCGAAGCGCAACCGGCTGCCGAGCTTGGCGCCCAGGTCGCGCGCGAACTCGGCCTCGAGGCTCAGCTCGGGCGTGCCGGGCTTGCTCCACAGCGCGCCCTCGACGATGCGGTTGCTCTCCGGTAACGCGCGCAGCGAGGTGACGCGTTGCTCGCGAGTGAGCACCCAGCTGGCACGTTCGCGCTCGCCATTGGTGGCGCCACGCTCTGCCACCAGCTGCTCGATGTCGCGCCCGTCGACCGCGCGCAGGCGCGCCATCACCACCGGCACGTTCTGCACGTGCGCGGCCCCGGCACCGCGCAAGGCGCGCTCCACGCCTGACCACTGATCGGGCTGCACGTCGACCATGAACACGCTCGGTGCATCCGGCGGCAGCGCGCCGACGATCTCGCGGCCCAGCACGCCCTGGACCAGCGCAATGCCGAGTACCGCCAGGCTGCCCATGCCGAGCGCCACGATGCTGCCCGTCGCACCCGCACCCGGTCGCGCCAGCGCCGCTGCCGCCTGCCAGACCAGCGCCGGCAAGCGCGCGCGCGGTAGCCGGCCCACGCCGAACAACAAGCCGCGCGCAGACAGCCAGAGCAGCGCCGCCGTCAGCGTCACACCGCCCGCGAACGCCACGGCCAGCAGCGGCTGCTCGGCCTGCGCAAACGCCGCGAGCAGTACGCCGGCCACCAGGCTGGCCGCCGGTCAACGCGGGCATGCTGAACACCAGCGACACGCCCACGCCGAGCGCGCAGCCGCGCAGCACGGCCGGCCACGGCACACGCAGCGAGAGCTCGTGCGGGATCAGCTCCGGATACACGCCGGCCAACCAGCGCCGGCATCGTCGCGCCGAGCAGCGCACCCAAGAGGCTTCGTCCGTGTACTCGGTGTCGCCGGCGCGGGTGTTGCGCGCCGAGGCGGCGCCGCTGCCCGTGCCGGATGCGCAGGCGCTGGCCGCCGATCGACAGGTGATCGCCGATCGATAGTCCCTGCTCGTTCAGGATGGCCGGTGCGACCAGCACCGAGTGGTCGTCGAGCAATTCGGCCAACGGCCGCGGCGGCGAGAGCTCGAGCTTGCCGGCCAGCGGAAACGCCGCGCGCGAGGTGTCGAGCGCCTTGAGCTCGGCCAGCCGGCTCTTGCCATGGTCGTCGCTGACCATCGTCGACAGCACGCTCATGTCCACGCGCCGGTAGGGAATCTTGCCCAGCTCGCGCTGCAGGATCGGCCCGAGCTCCGGCAGCGGGGCGCGCGACTCGATGGCCAGATCACCGCCGAGCAGCTCGCGCGAGCGCGCGCGGATGCCGAGCTCGACCGCATCGATCAGCGCGGCCACGCCGACCACCGCGGCGACGCCGACCGACAGGCACGCCAGCACGAACAACAGCCGCGCACGCGCACCGCGCGCCTCGCGCCACAGCAGGCGCAGGAACAAGCCGAAGCTCATGCGGCCTGCCCCACGATGCGCCCGGCATCCAGCTGGATCCTGCGGTCAGCCTGGTCGGCGATGCGCGCGTCGTGCGTGACCACGACCAGCGTGCTGCCGTGTTGCGCGCGCAACTCGAGCATGAGCTCGAACACCGCCTGGCCGGTGCGCGGATCGAGGTTGCCGGTCGGCTCGTCGGCCAGCAGGATGTCCGGCTGCGGCGCGAACGCCCGCGCCAGGGCCACGCGTTGCTGCTCACCGCCCGATAGCTGCGTCGGGTAGTGGTGACCGCGCGCACCCAGCCCCACGCGCTGCAGCAACGCGTCGCAGCGGGCAGCGGCATCGCGCACGCCGCGCAGCTCGAGGGGCAGCAGCACGTTCTCGCGCGCGGTCAGGTTGCCGAGCAGCTGAAACGTCTGAAATACGAAGCCGATGCGCTCGCGCCGCAAGCGTGCCAGCCCGTCCTCGTCGAGCGATTCGAGCGCGGTGCCCAGCACGCGCACGCTGCCGAGCGACGGGCGATCCAGCCCGGCCAACAGGCCCAGCAGCGTGGACTTGCCGCTGCCCGAGGGCCCGACGATGGCCACGACCTCGCCGCGCGCGATGCGCAGGTCGATGCCGTCGAGCACGGTGAGCGCTACAGTGCCCGACTGCAATTGACGCGTGACGCCGCGGCACTCGAGGCTGAGCCGATCAGGAGATACCGAGATCATGTCTCGTCCTTGTCACAGACTGGTTGCTTTCGATGGCGCGCCGCGTGGAACGCTCCGCGCATTGAAGTGGATGCGAACAGCGCGCGCAAGCCGGCTGTGGCCAGCACCAAACGGCTTCCGTTGTGAGATTCGGAGCGTTCCGAACTTCCTGATATCCCTTCGCTGCATGGCACCGAAGATCTGAAGCTGCAGAGACTTAAGTAGCGCGTGCGGCCGCCGCCGTCTCGCCGGCGCCCGCCGCGCGCTCGAGCGGCGAGGCGGCGCAAAACGCGCGCCTCGTCCAACTGGCACGCAAGCTGCGCCGACTCGCAGCATGCCGGCAGCTGCATTCGGCCTCACCGCTCCCCACGCGCAGATCCCGCGACAGCCGCGAAGCGCGCAGTACCAGCCGCGCCGGCCCGAGAACACGCTGCAACGCGACGGAGCGCACAATCCTACAAACCTCGCGCACCGAGAGCTTGCCGACTCGTTTCAGATCGACGCCCGACAACAACTCCATGGTGTAGTAGGGGCCCTCGGCATCGAAGCCATAGTCGTAGGCCGAGATGACATTCGGATGCTTGAGGCGAGCCAGCGTGTCGTACTCGCGCTGGAACAGGGCAGTGACGCGGGCGCGCATCGCCTCGTCACGCAACTTGAGGCGCTTGTACGCCACCGTCTGGCGTGTCACGCGATCGTACGCACGATGGATCGTGCCCATGCCGCCGACGCCGAGCACCGGCCCCAATTCGTAGCGCGCGCTCGCCGCGCTCGGCGGCACGACCTTTCTCGCAGCGATCGCCATCGGAGCTCTCCAAGTCTAACGCGGGAGCCTCCCCGAATACCACCACGTTTGGCGGCCGGGTTCATCCGCGCACGCCGCTGACGGCTGCGTCCGGCGCCCGGAGCGTGTGCGGCGTTGCGACCCTTCGGCACGCGTGTTAGCCATGCCGAACGGAGGGAAGAGGAAGACATGGGTGCAAACGATCTCTTGCCAGTGGGGCAGTTCTCGCCCGCGCGCGGCATCAACGTGGACCGCACCGACAAGTCGATTCGTATCACTGGACGCATGGAGATCTACGGGCCCGAGGCTACTGCGGCGCGCGCGAGGTCGGTCGAGAGCTCGATCAACTCGACGTGGACCGCAACGTTCCCCAATGGCTTCACGGTGACCACGAACATCACCGTGACCTATCGCGGGCCCGGAGCGCTGGCAGGCAACGTCGCACAAATCGAAGCGGTGCTCATCGCCCAGGACTCCTTCGTGCTACGCACCAGCCCCACGACCGCCAACATGGTCTTGAATGCCAGGAACACAGGCGCCTTCGGCTGGGTGGCGGCGCACGAGTTCGGCCACATCATCGGACTGCGCGATCGCTACCTCGAATCGATCCAAAGCAAGCAGGCCGGTGCGACGGGCGGGCAGCGCACGACTGCGCCCGAACCCGGCTACAACGGCAATATCATGGCCGCGCACGGTGGAACGCTCTGGGGCAAGAACGCCACGGACCTCGTCGCCGAAAGCGAACCGGTGCCGACCTGGCTCAATGACGATGACTACGTCGCGACCTGGCTGAACACCCATCCCGTCACCGACGCAGCTCGACTGTCGACCAAGGGCAAGCTGCAGGCGTTTCAAACACTGATGTACGGTTGGGTGTCGACCGATGACTTGAACGCCATGACGCGGCTGTGCTCGAGCGTGAAGAACCCGCAGGAAGCCACAGCGATTCGCAAGGCCGTCGACCTCTCCAACTTGACGGATTTCGGCCAACGCTCAACGCTGCGGTTGGCCATGGACAAGATGCCTTGGTGATGCAACCGCGAGATATCCTCGAGCGCTGGCCCTCGCTGTTCTCGGCAGCGTTGGGCGCGTTCAGCGCGGCGACGATCTGCTGGTTCGTCTGGGGATTCTTCTTCACGCCCGGCGACTACTTCGCGAACGGCAGCCGGTGGGTGAACCCCACCCTCGTGCTCGCGCTGCTGGTCGGCGGAGGGCTCGCCTACCTGGCGGGGCGCTGGGCGAGGATCCTGGTGGTAGCGATCAGCCTGCTGTGCGCGGCATTTTGGATCTCCACGCCGGACGGCTGGTGGGCGACGCCACCGGCTTGGTGGCCTCTGGGCGGGTAGATTCCAGTCGAAAACTTTAGCAATCCGCGCGTAGTCGCAACGACATACCTCCGTCGCTGACACAAGTGACAAAACACCTGGGGAGGTAACGCATGTTGCGCGCATTTCTGACTGCCGCGGTGGTGGCTGCTGGGCTCTTCGTCTTTGCACCGGATTCTGCCGCCGCTCAATTCGCTCCGCTGGCCATGCAGATCAGTCTTGAGTCGAATTGGGACATCACTGTCACCGGAAACAGCCGGTTCCATTGCAAGGGGCAGTTGGATGGCAGCGACGAGCCCGCGTACATTCGGCTCGAGCCCGAGATCGGAGCTGTCAGTTGGAAGCTGCGGCGCTTCTATTGCGCGGACATCGTCGTCGACATCTTTACGGAGATGACGACAGGGGATCTGAAGTCCGAGCCACATACCGTGTACCCGTTGTGGGCGGAGCTATATACGCAGATCAGCGTGGTTTACGACCTCGGAGCGGGCCCGAGTGCGACGGTCTTCGAGCAGCACAACCGCATCTTCCCGTATGACGGCTGGGAAATCACGTACCCGTACAACGGCATCATCAACACGCCAGGCGTGGTGATCAGCAGCGCTTCTGACAGGATGACCGCCGAGCTCACCCCGTAGGCTGTACGACGCCTCGCGCAACGGCCCGCGTTGCGGGGGAGAAGGCCCCGAAGGGGCGCCCGGCGGAGGAAACGATGGGCATTGTTTCGCAGAAGAGGGCGAGATGTAACTTCGCCTGCCAATACGGGCGTCGCCGAATACGCCCTTCAAACTTCCTACGATCCGTTCGCTTGCGGGTGAGCTTCGCCGCCGAGCGGCTCGTGATCATCAGCATCACGTAGGCGCGCGTCGGCCGCTCCACCTCGTCGAAGGCGCGGTACGCCTGCTCGACGATCTGCGGCCACGCGTCGAGCGGAGCACCTGCGCCAATCCCCGGTGTTGGCTGCCCGGCGGGGAGCCCGCAGGCTTCTCCAGCAGGCAGAGCTCCAGGGTGAGGCCTTCCAGGACGGCGGCGCCTGGGACTGGGCACGCCGTCCCCCCAAAACGGCCGGAGTGGAGCAGATTTAGCGGTGCGATTGGAGATGAATCGTGCGTAGCGGCGCCGCTTGTGTCGGCGTCCGAGTTGGCTTTGATTTGGAAGCGTCAGGTCTTCTATAACGACCGCATGGCCCCTCGTTCGCCAACCGCCGTCGCAGCTCGCGCGCGCACTTGCCTTGCGAAGGCAGTCCCGATCCCATCAGCGCCGCTGTGGAACATGGGGCGCGCGGCGCTCGGGTCGAAGTCCAACTACGACGAAATGCAAACCGCGATCGACTACCTCACGTGCAAGGCACAAGCCTCGATGGCGTTCACAGCGGACGAGAAGACGTTCATGAAAGAGCTCTACGAGAGCTTCTCGTTCGGTGGCTCGATGAAGGGTTTCGATGAGGCGGCCCAGCTCGCGAACCACTACGTGAACGGTGGCGGCGCGAAGCTCACGATCAATTCGACGGTATATCAGTCGTCCGTGATCGTGAAGGACGCCAGCGCCGCGATCAAAGACTACATCCGAGATTTGCTCGCCAAGAAGCGCCCGTTCCAGACCGTGTCGACTGCAGATCCGAAGTTCATAAAATCGCCTTTCACGAAGGCGTTGCTGCTCGGGTCTGGTCGCAACGTCGGAAGCCAGGGCTACCTCATCAAGACTGGGTATCTCCTGACCGAACAGAACAACGAGCGCTTGCAGAAAGCCAACAATCGATTTGTGCTCTCCGCCGTCACCTCAGGGCTGGCGCCCACCAGGCTGAGCACGCGGTGGAGCGTGAACGACTACTACGAGTTCGAACCATTCGCCCGCGCGCCGGGCATGTTTACCAACATCCCGCTCGGGTCGTACACGTTGAAGATCGCCGATGGTTTGTCTCATTACATGGTCACGCAAGGAATCGCGAAAGCATTCGACTACTCGTCCGAGTGGACCGAGGCTTGGAGTGTTTGAGGTCAGCTCGCGGAGCACCGCCCTGGCGCTTGCCGCCGTCGGCTGCGGTGTGCTGTTCGGAGCGTGTCAGCCGAAGTGTTTGACTGCCGACACGGTGTCGGTCGTCGACTCTAAGCGGGACGTGTTCCTGGTCTATCGAGTCACCGGCTTGCAAGAGAAGGTTGGTTTCTTCGAAGCGTACCGAGGGAAGCCGACGTTCGACCAATGCGGCAAGTCGAGCGCGAAGTATCTCGACATGCAGCCCTACGAGCCCTCGGAAGGCCTGCTAAAAGCAGTGGAGCTGAGTGGCGATCACCTCAAGGTCGTCTATACGCCGGATCGTTCGGAAGCAAGACAGCCCGACGCCGCACGGCTAGTGATAAGGTCGCCGTAAACGATCCTCATGCCGTCGCCAACGGTGTTTTCGGTGGCTCGTGCGGCAGATGCAGCCGACACCACGACAGCAAACGCATGCGCTCGCCAACATGCTCCAGCCTGATTTTCGATGCGCTCACCCGCGCACGCTCCGGGCGCTGGTTTCTACATACTCCAGCCGCTCTCTTTCTCGGCCAAGGCACGCTCATCGTCGCCCTTCAGCCTCGCGCCATGCTGCAAACCTGGCAGCTCCTCATCGACCGCATCAATCGCAGCCGATTTCGCATACGCTGGCTCGACAATCGACGTATGGTCCTGGCGATCGAGCGCAACGCGGTGCCAGATGTCCGGAAGCTACATTCGATCCGTCAGCACCGTCCTTAGCCGTTTGGTGCTAGTACTCGCGACCAGTAGTGCCGCGTGCAACGGCTCGGCCGCGCCCACCCCGCCGCCGCCATCAGCGGCAGGCCTCAGCGAGAGGTCCGCGGCGGTCACGACCGCGGATGCCGGCGGGCCGAAGGTGGTGTTCCTGGGCGACAGCATCTCGGCGGGCTTGCACCTGGCGGCCGAGCAAGCCTTCCCCGCACTGCTGGCGCGCAAGCTGCGCTTTCAGCTGGTCAACGCCGGGGTTAGCGGCGACACCACCGCAGGCGGCCTGCGCCGCGTCGACTGGCTGCTCAAGCAGTCACACGCGCTGGTGGTCGTCGAGCTGGGCGGCAACGACGGCATGCGCGGCCAGCCGATCGCAGGCATCGAGCAGAACCTGCGGGAGATCATCCAGAAGGTGCGCGCGAGCGGAGCCAAGGTGCTCTTGCTCGGCATGCGCATCCCGAGCAGCTACGGGCCGGAATACGCGGCCGAGTTCGAGGCCCTCTATCCGCGTCTGGCGCGCGAGCTCGACATCCCCTTCGTGCCGTTCTTCATGGAGGGCGTCGCGGGCGTGCCCGAGCAGAACCTACCGGACGGCATCCATCCCACGGCGAGCGGTCACGAGAAGCTCGCGCAGGCGCTGGTTGCGCCGCTCGAAAAGCTGATCGCTCAGGCCGGGCCGACGACCGAGCACTGAACCTCGGCGTCGAGGACGTGCGTGCCGGCGCTGCGGAACGCGTCGCAGGCAGCGCCGCTCAGCTCCACGGTGCGGTCGCCGACCAGCTTCCAACCGTTGGGAGCGTCGAGGTTGATCTGCTTGCCGTCGAGCGTCACCAGCACGAAGTCCGCGCGCGAGGGCGGCTTGTCCAGCGTGAAGCTGCAACCGACGATCTGGCCCGTGATGCGCTGCAGCTCGGTCAGCAGGCTGTTCTCGTCCTCGACCGGCCGGTGCTTCATGTCGCCGGTGCCACCGCGCATCGCGAAGCCGTCGAGCACCGCTGCCAGCATCTCGTTGCCGGCGCCCGTCGTGTCGTAGCCGATGACGTAGGTCTTGACGTCCTTCGCGAGCAACGCCTCGATGGCCTTGTTGGCGGCGTCGATATCGGGCTGCGTGGTCTGTTGCCCGGCACCCGCGGGGCACGTCGGCTGACCGTCGGTGACCAGGAGCACGTACTTCTGGTGCACGTCCTTCGCGTCCGGACCCACGGGCATCCCGGCGTACACCGTCAGCAGCTTCTCGAGCGTCTGCGACGTGGGCGTGCCACCGTTCGGCCGCGTGGAGTCGAGCGCCTGCCCGATCGGCATCGAATTCATCGGCGCGACCTGCACCACCACGGCGCCCGGCGCGCAGACCGAGCTGTTCGCCGCCGCGGTGACCATGTCGATGCAGGCCTGCGGATCGGGCTGGGTGAAGCAGTCGAGTAGACTGGTGACGGCTTGCCCTGCGTCCTTGACGGCCGGATCCGGAAACATCGCGAGTCCGAAACGGATCCTCGACTGAAGCTCCATGGTCACGCGGCGCACGGCCGAGACCGAGGGGTTCCAGCGGCCGCCCTCCTGCATGCTGCCGGAGCGATCGAGCACAATCATCATGTCCGGCGTCTGCGGGTCGGCCGTGAGGTGCACGACCTCGCAGACCGAGTCACTCGGCGTCGGGCGAGTTTGCACGGGAGTCGAGCCCGAGCCGGCGAGGAGCGGCGGTGGCTGCGAGAAGCTGCCGGCGCTGGGGAGGGGGCTGGAAGGAGAGGCGGGCCAGCCGCTGCCAGCTGCGGGCCGAGTAGAGGGAGTGACGCGCGAGGCGGTATCGCCGGAAGAGCTGCAGGCGGCGAGCAGGCCGGCGAGGGTCAGGATAAGCGGTCGCATGGTCACCTCTCGGGAGTACCCCGAGATGTGGGGCTTAGTTCACGGATCGCGACTGAGCCAGCTGTAAAAATGGCCACCCCCTCGGGCAGGGGCTCACGTTCTGTGCCACCGCCGCCGTCAGCTGCATGCCTGCCGCCGTCAGCGGCAGCGTCCAGCCCGGCCGAACACCCCCTGCGGAAACCATTGTCCAATCTGTATGTCCAAAAACCTGGACCTACACGCCCCTCCATCCGACCGGAATAAACCCCCGGGCCCGGGGTTAAACGCCCCGGTTGGCCGATCTTGACTGACTTTTACACCCGAATAGGATGCCGACCTCCGCCAGGGTGGCGTACCGCGGGTTGCAGGGCCTGGAGTTCGCGCCACACTGCGCGCCGGCCTACCGAAGACGACGAGAGGGTTCGATGACCGATGTGATGCTGGAAGCCCAAGGTTTGGTGAAGCGCTACGAAGGCGTGCTGGCGCTCGATCACGTCAGCATGGAGGTCCGCCGCGGCGAGGTGCTGGGCTTCTTGGGGCCAAACGGCGCAGGCAAGTCCACCACGATGAAGATCCTGACCTGCTTCACCGCGCCCACCGAGGGCACGGCCAAGGTCCACGGCTTCGACGTCCTGACTGATTCACTCAACGTGCGACGCTCGATCGGCTACCTGCCGGAGAGCACGGCGCTCTACCACGACATGCTGGTCGTCGAGTACCTCGAGTTCGCGGCCGAGATGCGCGGCATCCGCGGGGCCGACGTGCGCAAGCGCCTGAAGATGGTGGTCGAGGAGACCGGCCTCGGCGACGTGATCACCAAGCAGGTGCGGGCGCTCTCCAAAGGTTACCGCCAGCGCGTCGGCCTGGCTCAGGCGCTGATCCACGAGCCGCCGATCCTGATCCTCGACGAGCCGATGAGCGGCCTGGACCCGAACCAGGCGGTCGAGATCCGCGACCTGATCAAGGACATCGGCCGCGAGCGCACGGTCATCCTCTCGACGCACAACCTGGCCGAGGTGCAGGTGGCGTGTAACCGCGTGCTGATCATCTCGAAGGGTCGCATCGTGGCCGATGACACCCCCGTCGGGCTGCAGGACCGCGCCGGCAAGAGCCGCTGCGTGATCACGCTGCTGAAGTCCAACGAGACCAACGGGGCCGAGGCGGCGCTCGCAGCCATCGGCGGCGTGGAGCGCGTGCGCAAGTTGACCGCCGAAGAGGGCGAAGTGAGCTTCGAGGTCTTCCCGAAGTCGAACGAGGATCTGCGGCCGCTGTTGTTCAAGGCCGCCGTCGACAAGGGCTACACGCTGATCGGCCTGCGCCGCGAGGGTCAGAACCTCGAGCAGGTGTTCCGCGAGCTGACCACCGAAGCCACCGCTGCCGACAAGCAGGCGGCCTGAACCCCGGCCGATGAAATTCGAGCCGCGTCCGCGCGGCGCCCCAAGGAGCAGAGCACTTATGCAACGCACGCTCACCATCGCGAAACGCGAGTTTCGCGGCTACTTCAACAGCCCGGCGGCATACATCGTGGTGTGCCTGTTCCTGCTGTTGATGGGCTTCTTCTTCTGGAACCCGTTCTTCCTGGTCAACCGCGCCTCGGTCCGCACGATGTACGAGCTGATGTCCGTACTACTGCTGCCCACTGCGCCGGCGTTGACGATGGGCTTGCTCGCAGAGGAGAAGCGCACCGGCACGATCGAGATCTTGCTGACCATGCCGGTCAAGGACACCGAGGTGATCCTCGGCAAGTACCTGGCTGCGCTCGGCCTGTTGGCCGTGCTGCTCGCCTGTACGATGGCTTATCCGCTGAGCGTGTCGAGCCTCGGCAAGCTCGACTGGGGTCCGGTGTTGGTCGGCTACCTCGCGTTGCTGCTGCAGGGCGGTGCGATGCTCGCCATCGGCGTGCTGGCCTCGAGCTGGACCGACAACCAGCTGATCGCGTTCTTCACGGGCGGCATCATCTGCTTTGCCCTGTGGATCGTCAGCCGCTTCCTGCCGTTCCTGCCGCCCGGTACGGCGTCGGTGGTCGAGTGGTTCTCTTTCGACTTCCACTACCAAGACATGATCCGCGGCGTGATCGACACCCGCAACGTCATCTATTTCCTCTCGGTGATCGGCTTCAGCCTGGCATTGGCGTTCCGTTCGCTCGAGAGCAGGCGCTGGAGCTGAGCCATGGCCCAATCCAAACAATCCCGCGCGGCAGGCGAATCCACCGCGTTCCTGATCCTGACGGCCGGCATCCTGGTGCTGCTGAACGTGCTCGGCCTGTTCTTCCACGGGCGCATCGACGGCACGCGCAAGGAGATCTTCTCGCTCTCGAACGGCTCGGTGCGGTTGGCCTCTGCGCTGAAGGACCAGATGGAGATCGTGGCGTACTTCAGCGCCGATCTACCGCCGCCGCACAACGCCACCGAGCGCTACGTGCGCGACCTGATGGCCGAGTACCGCGACGCCTCCAAGGGCAAGATCACGCTGCGCATCGTGCATCCTCAGAAGGACGAGGAGAAGCAGGCTGCCGAGCGCGACAACGTCGTGCGCGTGCAAGACCAGAAGCTCGAGTCGGATAGCTTCAGCGTGCAGGAAGGCTACCGCGGCCTCGCGTTCCACTACCTCGGCGACACGCGTGCCATCCCGCACATCGACGACACCGACGGCCTCGAGTACGAGGTCACGCAGATCATCAAGGAGATGAGCGGCGAGAAGGTGAAGATCGGCGTGCTGACGGGCAAGAACCCGCCCGCGCAGCAGGACCCGATGCAGATGCAAATGGGCCAGCCGCCGCAGACGGGCCCGCGCCTGAACGCGCTCAAGAGCTACCTGCCGACCTACGACGTGCAGGAGATCAAGCTCGACAAGGAAGTCCCGACCGAGCTCCGGGCGCTGCTCATCGTGCAGCCCGAGCTGCCGTTCACCGAGAACGAGCTGCGGTACATCGACCAGTTCGTGATGCGCGGCGGCTCGCTCGGCGTGCTCGGCGGCGCCATGAAGGTCGAGATGAACCAGGCCGCGCCGACCGGCACCGTGGTCGACACCGGGCTGAACAAGCTGCTCGAGAAGTGGGGCATCAAGCTCGAGGACAAGATCGTGGCGGATGCGCAGTGCGGACGCGCGCGCATGCCGACGCAGCTCGGCATTCCGATCGCCGTGCCCTACCCGCCCGTGCCGATCATCGCGTTCGACGACGAGCAGTCCAAGCACCCGGTGCTGTTCCGGCTCGACCAGTCGCCGATGCCGTACGCGTCCGCGCTCACGCTCAAGGACACGCTCAAGGGCGACAAGCAGGTCAAGCGCACGATCCTGGCCAAGACGACCAAGGCTTCGTGGCTGATGCAGGGCGCGCCGGTGGATCTCAAGGCGCGTGAGCGCTGGGAGCTGCCCGGCTACAACGGCCCGTTCGTGCTCGGTGTGGCGCTCGAAGGCAAGCTGCCTTCGGCGTACGCCGCGGTGGCTGCCAGCACGCCGGAAGGCGGCGACAAAGGGGCGGCTCCGAGCGACATCAAGGCGCCCGAGCGCGCCGAGAAGCCCGCGCACGTGCTGGTGCTCGGCACGGGCTACTTCATGCGCGACGAGTTCTTGCCGCCCTCGCAGGGCGCTCGCCAGATTCCGGGCGGTGCGGCCGCGCTGGCGCTGAACGCCGTCGACTGGTTGGCTCAGGACAGCGATCTGATCGCGATCCGCGCCAAGAGCGTGGAGGATCCGACGCTCGAGGTGCCGACCAACGTCAAGGAAGCCGAGCAGGCGATCCGGGCGGCAGCGGAAGAGCGCGACCAGCAGAAGGTCGACAAGGCGATCGCCGAAGGCAAGGCTGCCGTCGCGGCCTGGGATCAGAAGAAGAGCGGCTACCGCTGGGCCAACACCCTCGGCTTGCCCTTGCTGTTTGCGTTCGCGGGCATCATCCGCTGGCGCGTACGCAAGGCCAAGCGCGCGAACCTCAAACTCTGACGAGGAACACCCACGATGTCTGGGAACCGACTGTTGACTGCAATCGTAGTGCTGGCCGGGTTGCTGGCGCTGACCGTGTGGCAGTGGAACAAACGCGACGCCGAAGACACCAAGGCGCCGGCAGTCACCGCCGCCGTGCCCAAGGTGAAGAAGGACGACGTGACCGAGCTGACCATCGCCCCGGCGGGCAAGGGCAGCGTCACGCTCAAGAAGACCGACGGCGTGTGGAAGGTCACGGCGCCCGTGGCCGCTGACGCCGACAAAGACGCAGTGGACGGCGCGCTCAGCAAGCTGGACGAGCTGCAGTTCGTCGCGGTTGCGGCGACCAAGAAAGAGAACCACGAGCGGCTCGAGGTCACGAACGCCAAGGGCGTGCACGTGATCGCCAAGCAGGGCGACAAGACCCTGGCCGACGTGTGGATCGGCACGTACCTGAGCGGCAACACGATGCTGCGCGAGAACGACGCCGTGAACGTCGCCACCGTCAAGGGCTCGCTCAAGTACGCCTTCGACAAAGAGCTGAAGGACTTCCGCGACCGCGTGATCGTCGACGTGAAGAGCGACGACCTGAAGGCGATCGACTTCGCGAGCAAGAACGGCAACTACAAGTTCGTCAAGGAAGGCAACGACTGGAAGCAAGCGCCGGGCGAGAAGCCGATCGCGAACTTCGACGGCTCGAAGGTCGCGGGCATCGTCGGCACGGTCGCCAGCCTACGCGCCAACGACTTCGCAGCTGACGGCGTCACCCCGGACGCAGCTGGCGTGGGCGCAACACCGGTCGGCACGATCACCGCGTCCATCGCCGGCGGCGATGCCGGCGACACCCAGCTCTTGCTGCGCGTCGGCAACAAGCAGGCCTCCGGCTACTACGTGACCCGCGAGGGCAAGGACGCGATCTTCGTCGTCTCCGAGTACAGCGGCGATCGCCTCACGCCGGGCGCCGACAAGTTCACCAAGGAAGAGCAAAAGACCGCTCAGGCCGCGCCCGGCCAGACGCAGGTCGTGCACCCGATCGGCAGCAAGATCGTCCCCGCCCCTCCCCACGGCCATCCTTGAGCTCGCTGGGGCTGTGAAGCCCGCCGCGCGATCGCGCGAGAAGAATTTTTAACGGGAAGCCGGGAAGCCGAGACGAGATTTGTGCTGCCGCGGACTCGCAACGCCTGTCGATGCGAGCCCGCGGCAGCAAATAATCTCGCTTCCCGCCTTCCCGCCCTTCCTGTTAAATCCCTCTGCCTCTCGTCTCTTTGGCGTTCTGCGGCGGCTTGGCGGTTAAAATTCTCACTGCGCTAGTTGGCCGTCCATCCACGCGCTCCGGGCGCGCACGAAGTCTCGCAACGCTTGTACCTGGCCTTCCCACGTGGGCGCGGCGGGTCCGCGCACGAAGGCGTTGGGCTTGAGGATGTCGGCTACTTTCCAGCGGGCGTAGTCGCGTTGTGCCGCCTGGGTCAGGGGCTTGGTCAGGTCGGTGATGCGCTGGTCGACGGCTGCATCGGCGAGTGGGCCCGCGCGTAGCTCTTTCCAGCGTGCCTTCACGCGGGCCATGAACGCAGGGTCGCTGGTCAGCTTGGGGTACCAGTTGTTGACGTTGCGGCTGCCGCGGTACTGCCAGCCGCCCATCGGATCGATCGAGCCCTGCCCGCCCACGGCGAGCGAGAAGTTGTAGTCCCAGAGCGGGCCCGCGAACAGCTTGCCGTCGCGATCCTTGTGGTAGTAGGCGCTACGCACGTACGAGTCGACGTTGCGCGTCAGCTCGTTGATCAGAAGGTAGTCGACGAACGAACCGACGTCGATGTAGCTGGCGTAGTCGCCGATCGGCATCTGGTGCAGCGAGTCGTGGAAGCGCTGGATGTAGCCGGTCAGCCAGGCCGACTGTTCGGGGATGAGCGGCTCGGGGTCCACCACCTCGAGATCGGACCAGCACGTGCCAGCGGCCGAGGCTCCGCCGCTACCAGCTGCACCCATGCTCGAGCCCATGCCCATGCCCATGCCGAACGAGCGCGGCAGCGGCGGCGAGCCGGTGCACACCAGCTTGGGTTCCTCGGCAGCCGCCTGATCGAACTTGAAGATGTAGCCGCCGCTGATCGCAGGCAGAGCCTTGTCGTCCTCGCGCAGCTGCTTCAAGTCGAGCCGCACGCTCGAGTTCTTGATCGTCTCGGTGACCCAGTACACGCCGAGGTAGTCCGTGGCGGCCAGCGGGCGCGCATCGTAGTTGACGTAGACCTCGGCGAAGCGCACGCGCGGGGCGTCGAGCCCGATGGCTCGACCGAGCTCGTAGACCAGCGGATTTCGGATCAGCGCGCGATCGTAGTACGGCGGAATCAGCGCCCAGTCGGAGTCGGCCGGCATGCCGAGCAGGTCGTAGTCTTGATCCTCGTCGAGCGCGTTTCGGAACTCGATCCGGTACGGCGTCTGCGGCAAGCGCGCGGAAGACTGACCGCGCACGTGGTAGCCGGCGCGCGTGGCGATCGTCGGGGCGACGGCGACCGAGGCCACCCCCTCGTTCGGCTCGAACACCATGATGGCGGCGTCCTTGTAGACGTTCTTGTCCATCGGCTTGCCGCCGCCGTAGCCCTCGACGATCACGATCGGCAGATCGGACTGCATGTCGAAGGTGCGCGCGATGTAGATCGCGGTGCTCGGGCGGCCGACGGCGGCGCCCATGGCGAAGGCCTGGGCACGCAGCTGCGTGGTCGCGTTCAACTCGAGCGGCGTGCCCGCGTACACCTTGGCGGCGGCATCCGGCACCTTGCCGTCGGTCGTGTAGCGGATCTCGGCGCCGGCGAGCACTGTCGACATGCCGACGCTGATCCGATCGCGAAAGGTCTGGCTGGGCGTCGAGAACGCGATGTCACCGCTCGGCGGTGGAGGAGGCGGCGGGCGGGTGGGCGCTGCCGTGCCCGCGCCGGCTCCGGCTGCAGCTCCGGCACGAGGCGCTGCAGCGCCGCCGGTACCTGCGGCAGCCTCCGCGCTGCCCGCGACTGGAGGCTGCCCTGCCGTTCCTCCCTGACCCGTACCGCCGCTCCCAGCTGCGGTATCCACCGGTCCCGAGGAGCTCTCACCCCCACATGCCGCAAACAGCAACAGCACACAAAGCGCACAAGCCACACGTTTGGTCATCTGCAGACTGCCATGCGCGGCATCCGTGAATTCGATCAAGAATTCGTGGCGGCCTGTGCAGAATGCGTCCGGCGCGCCCCGCGGCAGATGTGCGTTGGCGTGCTCGGCACGGCGGTTGCCGCCGTCAGCGGCAAGCGTGTAGCGTGATTCGATGAGTGCAGTTTCTCCGAACCAACCAGCTAAAAAGCCGCGCACACAGCCGCTGGACCACACACCTGCGGAACTTGCGACGGATGAAACCATCGAATGGGCCGACCCGCAGCCGCGGCGGAGCGGCGGCAGGACTGGCTTGTGGCTGGTCACGATCACCGCGACGTTGCTCGCGCTGGGCACGGGGTACCTGGGCTGGGAGCAATGGCAGGCGCGGCAGACCGCGCTGGCGTCGCTGGGCAAGGCGAACACCGAGCTCTTGGCGCTGACCAAGCAACAAGCCCAAACGCAGCAAGAGCTGAGCGACCAGAAGAAGCTGGTCGCGGAGCAGAAGCAGCGCACCGAGCAGGACGCGAGTGAAGTCAGCGATCTCAAGGCCAAGCTCGGTGCCGCCGAGGCGCGCTTGGGCGAGCTCGAGGCGCAGAGCGAAGCGCTGAACGAGCACCTCGCCGAGTTCAAGTCGCTGACCAAGCAGTTCCAGCGCATGATCGACAGCGGCAAGCTGCAGATCAGCTTTCGCCGCGGCCGCATGATCGTCGAGCTCCCCGCGGCCGTGCTGTTCGCGTCGGGCAGCGCCGAGATCTCGACCGAGGGCAAGCAGGCGCTGCAGGACATCGCCAAGATCCTGCGCAAGGTGCCGGGCAAGCGCTTCATGGTCGGTGGCCACACCGACGACGTGCCGATCAAGAACTCCACGACCTACACCAGCAACTGGGCGCTGTCGTCCGCGCGCGCGGTCACGGTCACCGAGGAGCTGATCCAGTCCGGCCTGCGCGCCAACCACCTGGTTGCGGCGGGCTACGGCGAATACGATCCGATCGCCAGCAACAGCACGGACAAGGGGCGCTTGAAGAATCGGCGCATCGAGATCGTGCTGGAGCCCGACCTCGCCAACCTGCCGAACGCGATCGCGGATCTGAAGCCGAAGGCGAAGCCGGCGGACGCGAAGAAGAAGTAGCGCAGCGCACCGAACGCGTCGGCGCCTTTACCGGTGGAGGTAATGGCGTGCGACGCGCCACGGTCCTACGAAGCGGTGCATGAGCACCGCACTCGCGAACTATCGCAACGCGCCCGTGCTGCAGCTCGACCTGGGCGGGATCCCCTCTCTGTACGTGCAAGCGGAAGCCGCAGGTGAGCAGGCGCGCTTTTGTCTCCCGCTGCTGCAGCAGACGTTTGCGGGTCGCGACCGAGCGGCGCACGTGCACTCCTAGTCGCCGTCGAAGCACTCGAAGCGGTCGTCCGGATCGATCACCGCGGGTTCGACCAGCGTAAACATGAGCGTCCGCTGATCAGCTTCGCGGCGCAGCTCCCCGCCCAGCGAGTTCAATGGACTGGGAAACATGATAAACCAGCGCTCACCGTCGAGATCGAAGTCGAATGCGCGGTAGCTCCTCGCACCCGAAAACGTGGTCCTGCGCTCGATCAGCCGCCCATCCTTGCCGTCGAACAGCCTGAAATCTTCGTAGTCCCAGTCGTCTGTTGGACGCATCACGACGATGCGCGAGCCGTCCTCCACGTCTGCGACGAACTCCACGGTGACATCTCCCGACAAGTTCCGAACCTTGAAGCTGCCAAGTGCACTGGGAGCGACCGGGGTGAGCGGCTGCGCACTCGCGTCGAGATCCGAGAAGAAGGTCTTCTCGTCGGGCGACGCGAGGGCGATCCCGGTGACTGTATCGCCTTCTTTGTGTGCGACGAGCCGCTTGCTGCCGGAGCCGTCTTCGAACGACCACGTGAAGTCCGACGTACCGAGGCTGCCTGCCCCCACATTACGCTTACGGACCAGCGTGTCGCCCTCCGAGACGAACACGCGGTCCGTGCTCGGGTTTTCCGGGTCGCGGTCGGCGACGTAGACCGTGCCCTCGGCGTCCCTGCCCGCCGCGACGACTTCGCCGAGCTCAGTCGCTCGTTCATGCGCAGCCAGCGGATCGCACGGCGACGTCGTCAGCCAGACGGAGTCGTTGCAAGCCTCCGTTTCGACACAACAAACAGCCAAGCTCGCGATCAGCAGCGCGGTCCGAAAGCTCTGAGGTCGTTGTGCCATGCTGTGCCTCCACGACACGCCGCGTGGAAGCAGCAAGAAATATACCCCGGGGCGTCAGAGCGAGCGAAAGAACGTTCGGACATCGTCGACGAGAAACTCCGGTGCCTCCAGGGCGGCGAAGTGGCCGCCGTGCGCGAACTCGGTGAAGCGCACGATGTTGTTCTCACGTTCGGCCCAGCGGCGAATGGTGACATCCTGCGTTCGCGAGACGGCGACGGCCGTCGGTACCTCGTTGCGCGGTGGACGCTTCTTCGCGAGCGGATCGTGGAGCGACTCGTAGTAGAGGTTGGCGGACGAACCCGCGGTGCCGGTGAACCAGTACAGGCTGACGTTCGTGAGCATGTGATCGCGATCGACGGCGTCGTCGGGCAGTAAGGCCGCCGGATCGACCCACTCCTTGAACTTCTCGACGATCCACGCGAGCTGCCCGACCGGTGAATCGTTGAGGCCGTAGGTGAGCGTCTTCGGCCGCGTGCCTTGGATGTGCGCGTAGCCCATCATCTCGTCGCGAAAGTGCTTGAAGCGGTCGAGCCGCGCTCGCTCTTTCTTCGAGAAGGTCACGAGCCCGAGCAGGATCTGCGTCAGCGATGGGATCTGAACCAACGAGTTCACGTGCACGCCGGCGAGGTGTTCGCGATCGAGTCGTCCCATCCACGGCGCGATGAACGCGCCGGCGTCGCCGCCTTGCACGCCGTAGCGCTCGTAGCCGAGCCGCTCCATCAGCTTCGTGAACGCCCAGGCGATGCGGCGGTGGGTCCAGCCGGTGTCCGTGAGTGGGCGGGAATAGCCGTGTCCGGGGATCGACGGAATCACGAGGTGAAACGCGTCTGCGGCGTCGCCACCATGGGCCAGGGGATCGCTGAGCGGCTCGATCATGTCCATGAACTCGACGATCGAACCCGGCCAGCCGTGGATCAGCATGAGCGGCGTCGCGTTCGGTTCGGGCGAGCGGACGTGCAGGAAGTGAAGCGTCTGCCCCTCGATCGTCGTCGTGAACTGCGGGTACTCGTTGAGCTTCGACTCGTGCAGACGCCAGTCATAGCCGGTTCGCCAGTACTCGCAGAGCTCCTTCAAGTAGTCGGCGGGCACGCCGCGAGTCCATCCCGCACCCGGCGCTTCCTCCGGCCAGCGCGTGTGGGCCAACCGCGCCTTCAGGTCGTCGAGCGCTGCGTCGGGGACAGCGATGCGGAAGGGAGTCAAGCCATTGCGGAGCATCCATGGCCGCGCTTGACTCCCGGTCCACGGGGACATTTCATGGAGAGGCTGCGGAGTGGAAAGCGTCATCTTGGCCGTCCTTTCCTTCGTCACCTCCAAGCGCTTGCAACTCGCGATCCAGCCTCGAATTTGGCCGATTTCAGCGGAGTCCGGCGGTAGAGCCTTGTATTGGCTGTGGCGTGAAGGCTCCCTAGGTCTTGCAACGCTCTCGGAGCTCGGCCTCCAGCGCCTTCAGATCCTCGTCCGACAGGTCTTCGATGGTCACGAACTCGTTGCGCGCCTTCTCGGTCGCGAGGATTAGCTCGTCGAGCTTCAGGCGCAGCGCCTCGGTGTCGCGGTTCTGGGTGTTCTGGATCAAGAACACCATCAGGAATGTGACGATCGTGGTGCTGGTGTTCACGACCAGCTGCCAGGTGTCGGAGAACCCGAACAGCGGCCCGGTCGCCGCCCAGACGATGATCAACAACGTGGCCGCGACGAACGCCCAGGGTTTACCCATGGCAGACGAGGTCGCCTGGGCGAACTTTCGAAAAATGTTCCCGCGGCCGTGCGTGGCGCGCGCGCGGGTGCGTTCGAGGTGCGCCCGGTGCAGGAACAGCAGGGAACGCGGGGACGCTTGGCGCTGGGGATTCGGGTCGGTCATGGCGACCCGAGTGTAATCGCGCTTGCGGCTACTGTGGGCCGATCGGCATGGTTTTTGGCTTTTCGGGCGGCGGAGGCGCATCGCGCAGCCGGAACCGCACGTGGTCGACGATGGCCAGCGAGTCGAGCGCGCCGTCGCCCGAATCCCAGATGCTGAAGCGCAGCGTGACAACCTCGCCGGGCTGGACCGCGAATTCGGTGTTCAGCCAGCCGGTGGACGCCCCGTACTTCTGGTTGCGGTCGAAGATGAAGCCGCTGGGTGTGACCAGGGAGAACGCGCAGTCGTCGAAGCCCGTGCCCACCAGCGGCTGGAAGCCCATCGGACAGGCGAAGTCCTTGTCGCCGTGTCGACCCGGCGCGCAGACCCCGAGCAGGCTGTTGTTGACGCTGACCGCGTTGTCGTCGCGATCGAACACCACGTTGCCGTCGGGTGTGCCGCCCGCGCGCGTGGGCTGCACGATCACCTGGAAGAAGTCGTTGAACGGCGTGCAGATGTAGGCGGGATACTCGTCGGTGAAGAAGGCCGAGTCGAAGCTGAGCGCGCTGGCGTTGGTCGGCATGCGCACCTTGACCTCGAGCGCAATGGCGTCCTCCACCGTGGTCACGGCATCCTCGAGCTTGCAGCTCGACGACGTGCCCTCGAAGCCCATCGGTAGATCGTTGGACTTCACCGGGAAGCTGTCGCTGCAGTCGCGCGTGTAGCCGGTTTGCCCCGGCGCGCGCGCGACCCCCGAGGACAGCGCGAGCAAGCGCTGGCCCGCGCGTGGCCCGAAGGCCGAGCCGAAGCCGGGCAAGATGCCGTGCATCTGAGGATCGCCCGGCTCGCCCGCGCCGTCGGGTGTGGTCCAGCGAGCGCTGATCACGCCCCAGCGCTTCGAGCTTTCGCTGCTGACCTGACACAACTCGATCGCGCGCGCAGCCATGAGTGGATCAGCCGCGGCCAGCTCGAGCGAGTCGTCGCAGCTCTCGGACTTGGCGTCCATGCCGTCGCAGTCCTCGTCGATGCCGTTGTTCGGAATGTCGTACGCACCGGGGTTCACCAGCGGCGCGAAGTCGTTGCAGTCGCCTTCCGCGACCGTGAAGCCGTCGTTGTCGGGCACACGCGTGTCCGGCTCGGTGCAGCCACCGTCGGCGCACGGATCGGTGACCATGACCACGCCACCGTCGAGCGGCGGCGCCCCGAACCCGCTGCCGCCCTGAGGATTCGTCGTTGCAGCTGGTGGCGGCGCGGCCTTGCCGGCTTGCGCGCCGAGCATGGGCGTCACTGATGGCTGCATGCGCTCCGCGACGATGTCCGAGCCACAGGCACAGACGACCGATACGCAAACCAAGCCAGCCCACACGCTGCGCAGCATTCGAGGCTCCTCAGGGTATGTACTTGATGTCGAGTGGCCCGGTCTTGGTGGTACCCCAAGGCACGGTGAACGCCTTGGCCGTGTTCAAGTCGACCACGTAGACGTTGTGATCGGCGCCGCACGCGGCCAACACCACTCCTTCGGCACTGGACGACAGTCCATACGCGAGCGTGGATGCCGCGCCCGCGTCGACGATCTGCACCTGTTTGGCCTTGCCCGCCTCGAGCCCCATCTCGATCAAGCTGAGCTTTCCGTCTTGCGTCGACGGATAGACGACCGACTTGCGATTGGGCACCGCGGTCACCGGATATGCGATGCGCGAATCGCCGCTGACTCGCACGTTGTCGGTCGCCTTGGGTGCCGCGGGGTTGGTGGCATCGATCACGTTGTAGCCGCCGGTGTTCCCCGTGAGCTGCGTAGGGGCCTGTACCACGAACGCGAAGAGCGTGCCCGGGAAGAACGCGACACCACCGGCGTCGGCCGTCAACCCACGCGTCTGACCTTTTGTCATCATCGGGCTGGCGATGGAGAACGTCATCGCGTCGCCCGCGATGCCCGTGCTCAAAATACCAACTGTTCCGGTCTCATCGATCGCCAACTCTTCGTTCCACGAGTTGCCGGTGGAGATGCGCTCGTACGTGCGTTTCTCGATATCGATATACGCCATGTACGTATCGCTCATTTGTCCGACGAAGGCGTGCTTCCCATCCTTGGTGATGATGATGCCCATCGGGTTCGCGCCGGTGAACAGGTCGCCCAGGACCTTGCGCGCCTCGAGATCCACGAACACGATCTTGCCATCGCCCGCAGGCACGTTCGAACCGACCAGGCCCAACCAGCCGGCCGAGACCGAGACCACCGCAGTCTTCCCATCCGGCGTCACGGCCACGGCGAGCGGTCCGGGCACGTACATGCTCAGGTCGACCGTGCCGATCAACGCGTCTTCGCGCTTGGCCCCTTCCTTCAGCTTGTCGACGTCGACGATCGACAAGGTTTGATTCAGGAAATCGGCGCTGACCGCGCGCCGCAGCTTACCAGTCGGCGGTGGGACTTCGGCGGACGGCGAGGTTCCCGATGCGCCGCCGCTGCCCGCGGCTGGCGCATCGG
>DATEOF010000308.1:0-20903 GCA_035274465.1 Polyangiales bacterium | reverse complement strand
GATCCGGCTCGCGCCGAGGCGCTGCGTGCGCTGGCCGACATGCTCTGGGACGAGGGCGAGCACCACAAAGCGGCCGAAGCCCTGGTGCAGCTGGCGCGCCTGACCGATGACAAGGCCGCGCTCGCCGAGGTGGTGTTCCAGCTGGGCTCGCTCTACGACGAGCACCTGCGCGATCACAAGCGCGCCGAGCTCGCGTTCACGCGCGCGGCCACGCTGGCTCCCGACGATCCTCGCCCGATCGAGCGCCTGGTCCTGCTGTGGAAGCGCACCGATCAAAACGATCGCGCAGTGCGCGCGCTGCAGCACCTGATCGCCTCGAGCTGGAGCGTCTCGACCAAGGAAGGCTACATCCTGGATCTGGCGAGCACGCTGGAGGAAATGGGCGAGCGCGCGCTGGCCGAACAGTCCCTCGAAGACGCGCGCCGCCAGACGCCGACCAGCATGCGCGTGCTGCGCGCACAGGCCGCGCTCTACGAACGCCAGGAGGATCGCACGGCACTCAGCCTGCACCTGCAGCGCTCGTGCAACGCGCTGCGCTCTGCCATCGACGAAGAACCCGGCGAGCCCAGCCACTGGCTGAACCTGATCGAGCTGCTCGAGAAGCGCGGCCGCCCGGACGGCGCGGAGCTGGTCGTCGATGCCGCTTACAGCTGCGGCTTGAGCTTGCCCGATCACCCGCGCCCCAAGCTGCAGGGCCTCGGGAACGCGGCGCTCACCGAGAGCGTGCTGCGCAAGCTGGTCACGCGCGGCCTGCTCGATCCGCTGCGCCGGCTGTTCCGCGAGTTCCACCCCGAGCTCGGCGAGTTCTTGCCGGCCTTCCCCGAGAGCACGGGCCCGCTCGCGGAGAGCCAGACTCGCGCGGTACGTGCAGTCAGCGAGTTGTTCGGCCTCCACGAGCTGCAGCTGTTGGGCAGCGACGAACCGGTGTGCGTACCGGTGGCAGCCGACCCGCTCACCTTGTGCATGGGCAACGACCTGTTCCTGACCTCGAGCGAGGCCGAGCGCTTCTTCTTGCTCACGCGTGCAGTGGTCGTGGCCAAGCACGGGCTGATGCTGCTGGTACGCGCCGCGCCCGAGCGGGTGCTGCTGGTGCTCCACTCCCTGCGCACGGTGGTTCGGGGCAGCGCGGTCCCGGTGGCCAACGAACGCGAGCAGCGCAGCGTGACCCGCGAGCTTGCCAATCTCCTACCCCCACCCAGACGCACCCAGCTGCGACCGCTGCTATCCGACCTGCTCGCGACCGAAGACGTCAGCACGCGCCGGCTGGCCGCAGCGGCCTACGAATTCGGTGCGCGCGTCGCGCTGACCATCAGCGGAAACCTGCCGGCTGCCCTCGAAGCCCTGCTGCGCCTGCGCGGCAAGCCCCCGGAGGAGCTCGACCGGGAGGAGCGGCTGCGCCTGCTGCGGGCGGACGGGGCGCTGCGGGCCATGCTTTCCTTCGCCATCTCGGAGGCCTATCTTGAGGCGAGACGAGAGGTCCTGATGCCCGCCGCCAAGGTATCCTCGTAGAGCCCACTTATGCGTATCGGCGTCATCGGCCCGTGCGGCAAAACCTCAGACGAACTGCGCCGCGCCATCGAGCTCTTCCTGGCCGATCCCGAGATCAAGCAGATCATCTACCTGGGTAACGACCGCGCGGCCGAGCTCGTGGTCGACGAGTTCAGCCGCGGACAGCTGGACGAGAACGAGTTCCTGACGCGCGGCGCCGAGCTCGCGTGTAGCGGCGCGCCCGAGGACATCGAGGAGTTGCTGACGCAAGAAGCCGCGGCGCAGGGACTGTCGCGCGTGCGGCGCCTGCCCGATCCGCCCGCGCGCGCGATCGAGATGCTCGAGAAGTGGATCGTGCTCGCGGTGCACGACAAGGCGATCCTCGACGAGGACGACGTGGCAAACGCGCACGTGATCGTCTACGGCAAGGCCGCCGACGCCGACTTCAAGCGCTTCGGGCCGCGTTCGTTCCTGACGCCCGGGCCGGTCGCCAAGGGCCGCGTGGGGCGCATCAGCTTGCGGCCGGACGGCGGGCTGGACGTGGCGCTGCTCGATCTCGACGGCCAGCACGTGCTGCGCGAGTCGATGGCGCCTACGCTGGCCAAGATGGTGGTCGCGTCGTGAAACGGACGGAGTGGGCAGTGTTCGGCGGAAGCTTTGACCCGCCGCACGTCGCGCACGTGCTCGCAGCAGCGTACGTGCTCGCGGCGCATGGCGTGGCGCGCGTGCTGGTGACGCCGACGGCGGCGCACGCCTTCGGCAAGCGCCTGTCGAGCTTCGAGGATCGGCTGCGCATGTGCGAGCTGGCGTTCGCGCCGCTGCGCGACGTCGAGCTGTGTTCGATCGAACGCTCGCTGCCTCAGCCGAACTACACCCTGACCACGCTGCAAGCGCTGGCGGCGCGTCACCCCGACGTGCAGCTACGTCTCGTACTCGGCACGGATCTCAAGGCCGAGACACACGCCTGGCACGACTTCGACAGCATCTGCACACTCGCACCGCCGCTCTGGGTATCACGCCAAGGTTACGAGGCTTTTGGGAGTGAACCAGCTCTGCCCGAGATCAGCTCGACCGAGGTCCGCAGGCGCGTGCTCGCTGGCGAAGCCACGACAGGGCTTCTATCGCCCGCGGTCGCGGACTACATTCGCGACCACGGCCTGTACTCGAGCAGCTGACGCGGAACGCTTCTTGCTGCCTCTGCGGGCTTCGTGCTGTGACCGAGTGATTTTGACCCGTTCTCGCTCGTTCCGGACGCGCAGGGCTGCGTTGCTCCTCCTCAAAATAGTCCCCACTATTCCTCGTCGTCGCGCCTTGCCCTGCACGCCCAGCCCTTCGCGATAACGGGCCAAAATCACTCGGTCACAGCACTAGAGAGGCACGCATGATCGGCAAGATATTGGCTAGCGGTCAGCTCGGAAAGCTGGCGAGCTTCGTAACGCCCGCGTTCTTCGACGTGATGCCTGCCAGGGCGCTCTGGAGTCGCGCGCGCAAGCTGCTCGCAGGCACCCGCGATCACGAGGCATTCCGTCACGCTGTGGCAGAGCGGTCGGCAACGTTGGCGAAAGTGTTGCCTGAAGTGCAGTTGCAGGACAGCACGCCCACCGCAGCGCGGACCACATCAGCGGCGCCCGCCGGCGGCAACGAGGCCCGCGCCGCGCGTGTGATCGAGCTGTTCTTTCATCAGCTGTTTTACGGGCGGATCACGCTGCTCGACCTGCGCGCACAGAGCTTCTATCCCGATGGCGAGCGGCTGCTTTGGCACCCCGCGTCTTGGTTGGCCGAGTTCACACCCGACTTCATCGGTCCACTGCGCGACATCTATCGCGGCTTCTACACGCGCGATGACGCCAGATTTCGCCAGGGTCTACAGGCTCTGTCGCTGCAGTCCTGCGAAGACCTGTTTCGCAAGCATTTCGGCGGCGACCAAACGCTCGTCAGCTTCCGGACGGTTGACTTCGTCGACACGTTCCACCAAGTCTTCCAGCGTTGTAAGCAACAGGGCGTGGCGCTTCACCCCGACTTCCTGCCGCTCGGCATCTATTTGGCGGCGCTCTACGACCACCTGGAGGATTTGGCCGTAGCAGTGGATGTCTCTGCGGCATTCGATCGAGCGACGCGCGCAACCCTGCCAGACCCGGAGGCGCTCCATGCCTGAGATTCGACGCGTGCTGTTGACCGGAGCCACCGGCTTCATCGGCACCCATTTGTATTCAGTGCTGATCGAGTCGGGATTCGCCGTGGTCTCGGGCAGTCGCGATCCCGAGCGCGCGAAGCGCAAGTTTCGCGGGCGCGCGTTCGCGAAGCTCGACCTCAACGACTATCACACCGTGCTCAACGCGATGCAGGGCTGTCAGGCCGCGGTGTACCTCGTGCACAGCATGGCCGAGGGCCCGGGCTACGAAGAATCGGAGGCGCGCGCAGCCATGACGTTCGCGCGCGCCGCCGAGCAGTCCGGCATCCAGCGCATCGTGTACCTCGGCGGCATTCGCCCGCGAGGCCCGGCGTCGCGCCACCTGCGGAGCCGCCTGCGCACCGGCGAGCTGCTGCGCTCGAGCCGCGTGTCGACGATCGAGCTGCAGGCCGCGATGGTGATCGGCGCGGGCAGCGAGAGTTGGCGCATCGTGCGCGATCTCGCCGCACGTCTGCCGCTGATGCTCTTGCCGCGCTGGCTCGAGAGCCGCAGCCAGCCGGTCTACATCGACGATGTCACCGCCGCCATCCGGCGCGCGCTCACCTTGCCGCTGGCAGGCAGCGCGGCTTTTCCGCTACCGGGTCCCGAAGTCCTGTCGGCGCGCGAGATCCTGGCGCGCACGGCGCGCTTGATGGGCCTCGGTCCACCGATGGTGCAGGTGCCGGTGATCACGCCGCGCCTGTCGAGCTACTGGATCTCGCTCGTGACCCGCGCCGACCACAACATCTCTCGCCAGCTGGTAGAAGGCCTGCGCACCGACCTGATCGCGACCGACGAGGGCTTCTGGAAGTACCTGCCCGAACATCAGCGCGTGGGCTTCGATGAGGCCGCGCGCCGCGCGCTGTTCGCCGAGGCGCAGTCCCTGCCCCTGGCCACGCGCCTCACCGAGTGGCTCCTGCACCGGCTGACGCGGCCCCACGTGAATCAGCTGGACAAACCGCGCGCCAGCAGCGCAACTCTGTGAGGGTGCAACCCAGCCCCGATGGACCCGACGCGACCACCGCCGATCCGCGCACGTGGATCCACGTCGGCGTGCTGGCCGGCTTGATCGCAGCCTGGTTCGGGCTCATCCAGCGCTTCGGGCAAGGCGACGTCTACAGCGTGATCGGGCCGTTCGCGTGCGCAGTGTGCGCGGTGTCGATCGCGATCGATCCGCGCGCAGTCCAGCGCTGGCTCGCGCCGCACGCGCGCGCTGTGCTGATCGGTCTGGGGGTGGGCGTGACGATGACCGCCCTGACCTACCCGGTCTTTCGACTCGCGGTCGCGGTGTACCCCGACCTCGAGCCGCAAGTGCAGGGGCTCTACATCGGCGCGCGCAGCACCACGTTGCCCCACGCGCTGGCCTGGATGTCGGCGATCATCCTGGCCGAGGAGCTGATGTTTCGCGGCGCCTGGCCGGCCGCACTGGAGCGCTGGATGCCGCGACGCGGCGCATTCCTCGTGAGCCTGATCACGTACGCGCTGGCGCAGTTCGGCACGGGCTCGTGGATCGTCGTCGGGATGGCGGCCGTCTGCGGCAGCATCTGGACGTTGCAGCGCCTGTACACGGGTTCGCTGCTCTCGCCGCTGATCGCGCACCTGATCTGGTCACCGACGGTGATCCTGCTCTACCCGGTAACCTGAGCGGGTGCGCCGCTTCCTCGTGATAGGCCAGCGCGCCGGCGCGTCGCCCGACTTCTCGCTCTCGGACATCCCGAGCACGAGCGGGCGGCTCGACGTGCTAATCCGTTGCCTGCGCGCGGCGTTGCTGATCTCGCACGGCGTCCGCCGCGACACGATCGTGTACCTGTGCCTGCTGGGTCTTGCGGATCGCCCGCGCAGCCTGCGCTTCGACGGGCCCGCCGCGCGCTACATGCGACCCGACGAGCGCAGCCTGGCGACCGTGATCAAGAAGTGCCTCGCCGCTCCGAGCGGCGGCGGTGAGTTCAGCGACGTGCGGCCGGGCATCGCCATCGCCGACGGCGGCGTCGAGCGCGTGCTCGCCGACCTCGGCGAAGTGGCGCTGTACGTACTCGAGGAAGGCGCGCCGGACCTGCGCACACAGTCGATCGCTGCCGCCGACAGCTGCTTCGTGTTGGGCGACCACCTGGGCATACCTGCCGCCATCCGCGACGTGCTGCAAGACCGCGGAGCCCAGCCCGTCAGCGTGGGCCCGCTCAGCTTGCATGCCGAGGACGTGATCACGCTGGTGGCGAACGAGCTGGATCGGCGCGACATCAAATGACCAGGGCGTGTACAATGGATGTACATGCCCTCTCCGGCTGATCTCCGCCGACCCGAACGATTCCGGGACCTTCGTCCCTGGCACGTCGCGTGCTCAAAGGTCAGCTCGTCGCGGCCGCGAATGCAGGCGGCCGCCGGAAGGAGCTACGACTGTGGATTCGATCAAACTTCACGATACGGCGGCCTGGCGCTTTCAGGTGATCGCGGCGTTCGTCATCGCGCTGGGGCTCACCACGCTCGGCATCTTCTACCTGCCGGTGCTGCCCTGGGTTAAGGGCTACCTGCTGATGGGCGTGTACTTCACCGTCTCGTCCGCGTTCGGCCTGGCCAAGACGCTGCGCGACGCTCACGAGAGCCATCAACTGGTGACCAAGATCTCCGAGGCCAAGACCGAGAAGATGCTGCGCGAGTTGGCGCAGTCTTGAATCGAGGAGAGCCCATGTTGAGCAAACGTGTATTCAATCTCTGGCGCGCGGTGGTGGGCTCGGGCGTGAGCGAGCTCGAGGCGCACCACGCGGAGGCCATGCTGGACTTCGAGCGCGAGGAGCTGCAGCGCAAGCTGGCAGAGTACAACCGCGGGCTCGCCGGGCATGCGGGTCTGTGCGAGCGGCTGAAGGCCGAGTTGGCGCGGCTCTCGCGCGAGCAGCAGCAGCTCGAACCCAAGTTGCAAGCGCTGCTCGCCGCGGGCGATCGCGTGCGCGCAGGCGATCACGCGCTGCGCCTGCAACGCATCGGCGAGGACCGCGAGCACCAGACCGCCCAGCTGGCCGAAGCCGAGGCGCTGTACCGCGAGCTGCTGCGCTCGCGCGACGTCGCCCTGCGCGCGGCGCGCGACAAGCTCGAGAGCTTGAAGCGCAGCATCGGCGAGCTGCGCGTGCAGGAGGCGTTGGCGGATCTGAGTGAGTTGGCTGCCGGCATGCAGGGCTCGTTCGGGCTGTCGGATGGCACGCTGGAGCGCATCCAGGAACGCGTGCGGGACAAGCGAAACCTGGCCGCGGGCCGGGTGCGCGTCGCGCGCGAGTCCGGGACATCCGAGGACCTCTCGGTGCGCGAGGCCGAAGAACGCGCGCTGGCCGATGCGGCGCTCGCGGCCTACGAGGCGCGCCAATGAGCAAGCGCCTCGGCGCCGCCGACCGGCGATTGTTCGTACTCGTCAGCCAAGCCGCGTACGAAAACCCGTTCGGCGCCCGCCGAGGCGCGCTCGACTCCGAGATCAGCGAGAGTCCGGCCGGCGATCCCGCCTGGACCGGCCGCATGCTGCAGCGCGTCGGCGCGCGGCTCGCAGCGCTCGGGCCGCGGCTGCGAGTCCACGACTTCGCCCCGGCAGATCGGCAGCTGGTCGAAGACACGCTGCTGTTCGAGGCGTTTCATCGCGTGCTCGCCCCGCTCGACGCGTTCATCGCCGCGCAGGAGCGTGCGGCCGATGCACCGCTGCGCATCGACTTCGCGCGCTGGTTTCTGAGCGGGCTGGGCGAGCGCGGCATCGAGCCCGCCCGCGCGCTGCGCATGCTCGAGCTCTTCTACCAGATGCGGCGCGCGTTCATCTTCATCAGCCGTGGCCTGGTCGGGGGCAGCGCGTGCATGCGCCTGCTGCGCGAGGCGCTGTGGCTGGCGGTGTTCACGCACGACATTCGCCGCTACGAGCGGCACCTCTGGAACCGCATGGAGGACTTCTCGACGATCTTGATCGGCGAGACGGGCACCGGCAAGGGCGCCGCGGCGGCCGCCATCGGGCTGTCCGGCTTCATCGCGTTCGATCCGAAGAAGGAAGCCTTCGCGCACAACGTGCACGAGGCGTTTCTCCCCATCCACTTGAACGAGTTCCCCGAGTCGCTGTTCGAATCCGAGATCTTCGGCCACCGCAAGGGCGCGTTCACGGGCGCGGTCGACAACTACGAGGGCGTGCTCGCGCGCTGTCGGCCGCACGGCGGCGTGTTCTTCGACGAGATCGGTGAGGTCACGCTGCCCGTCCAGGTCAAGCTGCTGCGCGTGCTGCAGGACCGCGTGTACACCCCCGTCGGCAGCCGCGAGCAGCGGCGCTTCTCGGGCCGCATCCTGGCCGCGACCCACCGCTCGCTGCCCGAGCTGCGCGCGGCCGGCGCGCTGCGCGACGACTTCTTCTATCGCCTGTGCTCCAACTCGATCGAGGTGCCCCCGCTGCGCACGCGGCTCGCGCAAGCACGAAGTGAACTGGCCGAGCTGGTCTCGCACCTGTGCACGCGCATCACCGGCAACCGCAACGAAGAGCTGGCGGCGGAGGTCGTGACGAGTATCGAGCGCGACCTCGGCACGAACTACGCGTTCCCGGGCAACGTGCGCGAGCTGGAGCAATGCGTCCGGCGCGTGTTGCTCACGGGCAGCTGCGTCCGCGACGACAAGCCGACGAGCTCGGACGACCGAGCCCTGGCGCGCGCACTCGAGCAAGGCACCTGGAGCGCCGAGCAACTCCTCGAACGCTACTGCACCGCGCTCTACGGCCGCAGCGGCAGCTACGTCGAAGTCGCGCGCATCACCGGCCTCGACCGCCGCACCGTCAAGAAGCACGTCGAGCGCACCCCTTCGACCAAGTGAGATTGAGATTCACAAGACGGCGGGAAGCGGAGAAGAGAGAATCGCCAGGGGACGCCAAGGCGCCTAAGCACGCCAAACTACGAGAATCAGATGGAGTGCTTCTCGCCTTCCTGTGAACCCGGATTGCTGGCTATCGCTCGCGCACTGCGTTGGACAGCTCGTTGGTGTCGTCGGCGCGCGGGGGGAACTCGGCGGCGAGTAGCTTGCCGAGCTCGCCGATGACTTCGCAGACGCCGTCGGCTGCGCGGCCGGCTCGGACCGCGGCGACTACGCGGTCGACGTGGGCCTGGAAGCCGCTGGCCTGGACTCGTTCGTAGATGCCAGCGTCGCCCAGGATCACGACCTGGTGCTCGAGCTCGGAGAGGAAGATCAAGACGCCGGTGTGGTCGCGCGTGTCGTAGACGCGGTGCGACAGGAACTCGATGCGCGCGCGCGCGGCGGCGCGGAACTCGGCCGGGCCTTCGGGCAACACCACGCGCAAGAGCGCAGGGATGTTCAGCGCGAACCACAACACCACGGCCACCGCCGCCTCCAGCCAGAGCAAGAGGCCGATCGGGATCAACGGGTGCAGTACGTGGACGAGGGCCGCGACGCCGAGCGCGAGAGCGGCGGCATAGGCCAGGCGCACGGCATGATAGGCGTCGCAACGCGGCACGCTCACCACCACGAACTCGCCTGCCGTGCTGCGCTCCGCCTCGCGGATCGCCGCCTCGATGCGCTGGCGGCCGGCTGAATCGAACAAGGCCATTTCGCTCACCAGCTCCCCGAAGCGCCGCCGCCGCCGAAGCCTCCGCCGCCTCCGCCGCGGAAGCCACCGTCGTCGCCACCACCGCCACCCCAGCCGCCGCCTCCGCCCCAACCACCGCCACCGATGAACGGACCACCGCCGATGAACGGACCACCGAACATGCCGCGCCGCCGCCGCCGGCCGCCGCCTCCGCCACCCGCGATCAGCGTGATGATCACGAACAACACGATCGGGAAGATCAGCGGCGAGAGCTGCCCGGCGGTCTTGCGCCGGCGCTGGCTGACACGCTTCTCTGCAGCTGGCGGCGGCGCGCCGTCGTTGGCCTGCGTCATCAGCGCATCGAAGCCGGCATCGATGCCCTGGGCGTACCTCTCGTCCTTGAAGGCAGGGCCGATCACCTCGCGGATCAAGCGCGCGCTGAAGGCGTCGGTGATCGTGCCCTCGAGGCCGTAGCCGACCTCGACGCGCATCTGGCGCTCCTTGGGCGCCACGATCAGGATCAGACCGTCGTCGGCCTTCTCACTGCCGAGCTTCCAGCGCGAGGCCGCGCGGATGCCGAACTCCTCGATCGCGTCGCCTTCGAGCGAAGGCATGGTCAACAGAGCGAACTGGCGCTTGGTGGACGCTTCGTAGTCCAGCAGCTTGCGCTCCAGCGCCTGTTGCTCCGCGGGCTGGAGCAAGTGCGCGTAGTCGTTGACGAGCCGATTCGTCAACGGCGGCACGTCGACCGCGTGGGCCGAGCCGACGAGGGCGACCCAGCTCAACGCGAGGATGACGAGGCGCTTCACAGCTTGATCTCGGGCGCCTTCTCGTCTTCGGCGCTGCCGGTAAACGTCGGACGTTCCTTCTTACCGCGCATCGAGGCGCCGATGCTGCTCGGGAAGTTCAACACGCCCTTGTTGTAGGCCGCCACGGCCTCGATGTAGCGACCGCGCGCGACCGCGATGCGGTTCTCGGTGCCCTCCAGCTGGGCCTGCAGATCGCGAAACGCCCCACTTGCCTTCAGGTCGGGATAGTTCTCGGACACGACCAGCAGCCGCGACAGCGCGCCGCCGAGCTTCCCCTGAGCCTCTTCGAACTGCTTCAGCTTCTCGGGATCGTCGATGGTCGACGCATCGATCTTGAGCCCGGCGACCTGCGAGCGCGCCTCGACCACCTTCTGCAGCGTATCGCGCTCGAAATTCGCGGCACCCTGCACCACCTTCACCAGGTTCGGCACGAGATCCGCGCGGCGTTTGTACTGGTTCTGAACCTCGGCCCAGGCGGCCTTGACGTTCTCGTCGTTGTTGATGACCTCGTTGTAGCCGCAGCCGGACAGCGCGACCAAAGCCAGAGGCAACACGTACAGCGCGCGAGAGAGCGCGGGGGTGCGGTGGGTCATGGCCGCAATATGCGTCCCCCTGGGGGGTACGCAAGACCAAAACGGGCTGGACGCTCGCTACCTCACCCCGCAGAAGCCGAACTGAGCCATCGCGCCGGGCTGGATCGTGGCGTTGTGCTGGGCGCCGGTGAACGTGACCATGCCGCTGTCGCCGCTGACTTCGCACTCCCAGTGGTTGTTCAGCTTGCCGTCGACCATCAGCGGCACCGACCAGGTGATGGGGGCGCTGCTGGTGTTCTTGAGTGAGTAGGTCTTGCAGTAGCCACCGCCCCAGTCGTTGCTCATGCTGACCTGGACGTCGAGGCCGGGCGAGGTCTGCGTGGCACCGGGTGCAGCCGGCGGCATCGCCTCGGGTACGACTTCGATCGGCATGAGCTGGGCGGGGCCCATCGGATCGCCGGTGCGTTCGTAGAACGAGACGCTCTGCGTGAGCGCCGCGACGATGGTCGCGAGTGAGCCGCCCTGATCGGCGAGCTCTTGCTGCATGCGCTGGACCACGCACTGCTGGGCCCCGCTCTCGCGGAGGCCGTAGGCGAAGCGCAGCCAGGACAGCGAGAAGCAGCGTTCGACGTCGGGGCTGCCGTCCAGCTGATCGATCAGCTGGGTCACGCTGTCGAACTTGCCGTCGCTGCTCGGGCTGCCGAGGATCTCGCCGTGCGCGTCGATCGGCAGGCCGTTGTCGGTCGGACGGTAGCGTCCGATGCCGTCGAAGTGCTCGAAGGTCAGGCCGATCGGGTCCATCAAGCGATGGCAGGTCAGGCATGGCTCGACCGAGGAGTGCGCGGCGTAGCGCTCGCGCGTGGTCTTGCTCGGATCGAGCGGCGGCGGCTGGATCACGATCCCGGGCGGCGGCGGAGGTAGCTGCTGGCAGAGCAGTCGCTCCCGTACCAGCTTGCCGCGATGCACGGGCGAGGAATCGTTCGACCGCGCGTGCGCGAGCATGGTCGCGCCGAGCGTCAGGATTCCGCGGCGCTCTTGCTCGGGCAGCATCACGGGCTGCGTCGGCTCCGGCATGCTGCTGAGGCCGTAGAACTTGGCCAACCGCGCATCCAGGAAGGTCACCGGAGAGCTCAGCAAGCCCGACAGCGAGCCCTTCTGGTCGAACATCACGTAGTCGACGAAGCGCTCGGCCTCGGCCAGGAGCGCGGCGCGGATCTCCGCGGTCAGCTCCGGGAAGCGGGCGGTGTCCTTCGGGACGGTGAGCACCTGCGTGAGGCCGAGCCACTCGAACACGAATGCGCGCACGACGGGCTTGGCCCGCGGCGACGCGAGCATGCGATCGACCTGCGCGCGCACCTGCGCCGGCGTGTGCAGCTGACCGCTGCGCGCTGCCGACAGCAGCGTGTCGTCCGGCGTGGTCTGCCAGAGCAGGAACGAGAGCTCGCTTGCAATCTCGTAGTCGTTCAGCACGAAGCGCTGGCCGCGCGCCTCGGCTTGCTTGCCCAGCTCGAAGCGGTAGATGAAGTTGGGTGACTGCAGGAACGCCAGCAGCATCAAGCGCGCGCCCGGCTCGAAGCCGACCGCCGTCTTGGCCAGGTTCAGATACGTGTCGACCTCGGTCGGCTGCAGTGGACGGCGAAAGAGCCGCTCGCCGAACTTGCTCGCCAGCTCGCGCAGACAATTTTCGTTCGCGCCCGCGCTCGCGCACGGCACGAGGCGGCTGAGCTCGGCCTTGCTCGAGACGTCCTGCGCGGCGGATTGCAGCTTGTCGGCCATCAACGGCGTGACCACGAGCGAGTCCGCGTTGTTGTTGAAGCCGTGGATGACTTCATCGGCCGGGAAGCCGGCGCCGAAGCTGCCCTCCATGCCGAACAGATCGCGGATCGTGTTGTCGTATTGCGCCGCGGTCAGTCGCCACAGGCGGCGCGGGGCGCTGGGCACCTGCGTGCAGTCAGAGGGCGTCTGCTCGGACGCGGGCGGGGCGGTGGGGTTGCTCGGATCGATCGCGCCGGTCGAGCCGGCCTGCGGCACACTCGCGGGTGGCGGGCTGAACGGATCCTTCGTGCCGGGTGGTGCAGCATCACCGCCGCACGCGGCAAACCAGAGGCAGCACGCCAGCAGCGTGGCGTATCGCGCGAGGGAACTCACGAGCTCAACTCCGAGAGGGCGCCGGTGATGTCCGGCACACCGAAACCATCCACTTGCACGCCCATGCTCTGGCACAGCGACACGAGCAACTTTTGATGCGGAGCGCCCCCGAGCTGCAGGTAACGCCCCAACTTCCAGTAGCCATTGCCCGAGCCGGCGATTACGAACGGCACCGATTTGTAGTCGTGAAGGCGACCGTCGCCGAGCTCCTTGACCCAGATCACGGTGCTCGTGTCGAGCAGGCTGCCGCTGCCGTCGGCCTCCTGTACCGCTTCCAGCTTGTCCAGGAACTTGCCGAACTGCGTCGCGAACCAACGCTCGCTTTGCACGAACGAGGCGACGCCCGCAGTATTCGAGTCATCCTTGTGCGACAGCTCGTGATGCCCCTCGGACGCTCCCGCCCACGACAAGATGGTAGGCGAGACGGTGTGCGTCCACTGCAGCGACAGCACGCGGCTGCTGTCGCAGGCCGCCGCGGCGACCAACAGATCCATTTGCAGCTCGCCGACGTCCGGGAAGCGTTCGTTGCTCTTGGAGTCGGTCAGCTTGGGCGCCGTCACTCCGCCGCACATGCCACCGCCCGGCGCCGCGGCTCCACCGCCGACGCGCCGCGCGAGCTGTTGCAGCGAGGTGAGGTGGGCGTCGAGCTTCTGCTGCTCGAGCTTGCCGAGCTGGCGTTGCAGGCCCTTGAGCTCGCCGCGCACCAGGTCGAGCGCGCGCTGCTCGGGCGAAGGGCCGCTGCCGCTGTCAGCTGCAGCGCCGCCGCCGAACAAGCGCCGATAGACCGACGCCGGATCGTCGTCCGGATGCACGTAGGAGTGCTTGTCGTTGTAGGACATGCGCGTCTGTACGCTCGCGCCCCACGCACTGGTCTGCACGCCCAGCTCGAGCGAAGGGAACGGCGTCATCGCGTTCAACTTCGAGGCGATGAATTGGTCGACGCTCGGCGCGCCGCCGCCGGTGAGCATGTGCTCCATGCCGCCCTCGTGGCTGCCACCGCGCACCCGCTCGAAGTTCAGGCCGTCGAGGATCAACAGGCCGGACTTGCGCGCGGCCAGAGGTTCCAAGATTGAACCCGCAGGGAAGCTAAACTGCGCGGCCGAGCCGCTGGGCCGCCAGAACTTGTGAACCGTTCCGTTGGGCGTAAACCAAAAAATGATGCGTTTTGGGCCAGCTGCGGCATGTACACGGCGCGGAGCCGTCAGCAGACGGGCGAACGGGGCCGCGATCAGCGCGGCGCCGGCACTTTGCAGAAAATGTCTTCTAGCGAGCCTCATGGAAGAGATAGCACTCCCTGCGGATACCATTAGAGTGGACGCCCTCGCATGATTTCGGGTCAAGACGGGCCCAGGCCGGTCAAAATCGCCTGGGGGCTGGGTGTCTGGCTGGTCGCAGTTTTGATCGGTGTGGCGGCAGTGGCACGCGCGGAGCCGAAGTGGCGGCTGGTGTTGCTGCAGCCGCAGGACGGCGAGCTGGTCACGCGCGTCGAGGGGCAGACGCGCGATCTCGGCGTGCGCGTGGATGTGATCGCGAGTGGATGGGAGGGGGATGCGGAGCAGGCGCAGAAGATTGCAACGCAGCGCGGGGCGGACTTCGTGGCGAGGATCGTGCGCGGTGGGGGCGGCGCGCTCGAGGTGCAGGTGTACGCGGTGAAGTTGCGCGGGTTGCGGCAGCGGGCGGTGCCGCGTGGCAAGGGAGAGAAGCTCGGGGGGTCGGCGGAGTTGGAGGCGGCGGCGCTGGTGTTGCGGGGCGAGTTGAGTGCGTTGATGCACGAGGAGGGGGATGAGGGGGGAGAGAGCGTCGCGGGTGTCGGCGGAGTTGCAGGGGGCGTTGCGGCTGGAAGCGGCGGCAGCCAGCAGCGGCGGACGGGCGAGAGTGAGGGGAGTCGCGAGGAGCGTGAGGGCGCGCACTCGGACGAGGACGCCGACGCGGATAACGATAAGGACACCGACGAAGACAAGGACGAGGACGAGGACGAGGACGAGGACGACGATGAGGACTCGGACTCGGACGCCGATCAGCCGGTCGAGAACTTCAGCGCGCGGACGGGGGTTTGGACCGCGCGGCTCGGGGGGCGGGGGTCGTTGCCGATCGATGGCGAAGGGGCGTTTGGGCTGGTGGTGGGGGGCCGCGCGCAGGCGGTGGAGTGGCTGGAGATCGGGTTGGCCTTTTCGACTTCTTTGCCGCTCGACCTCGGCGACCAAAATGTGCGCATTCGCTTGTTCCGTCAGTCATTGACCGCGGAGGCTCTGGGCGTGGTGCCCTGGGGGCCGCGGCTGCGAGTGTTATTCGGCGTGGCATCCGGCGTGGTGCTGTATGCGCGGAATACCGACAATGTGGCCGCCGGTTACGTTGCGAGCGGCGGCGACGGGGCGTGGAGCGCAACCCTTGGCCTTTTGGCGGAGCTGCAGTGGGTCTTCGCGCGGCACTGGGGCATGGGGCTGGGCGCCGGTCTGGATCTGATCCCGCTGCGCACGAGATTTACCTACGAGGCGATGGCGAATCCCGACCAAAAGACGGAAATTGCGACACTTCGCGGCCTGGAGCCGTGGGGTACGCTGTGTCTGTTCGGTTTGTTCGGGGATTAGTCGCGCAGCAGTGACCCGAAGCTGGGTCCGTCCATCCACCTAGGGAGTTGAATGGTGATCAGCACGAAGAAGCCGACAGCGGCGGTGCCCGATCCGCGGGTGGCGCAGGCTGCGGCTGGAGATCGCGCGGTGGCGCAGCAGCTGCTGCTCGAGCTCCTGCCCCGGGTTCGAAACCTGGTGCGTTATCTGGTCTGGAGTGATGCTGACGTGGACGACATCGCACAGCTCGCGCTCGTGGAGATCACGCGCAGCTTCGGCAACTACCGGGGCGAGGGCGCGCTGTCGTCGTGGGCCGATCGGATCACCATGCGGGTCACGCTGCACCACATCCGCCGCAAGCGTACCGAGGAGCGGCGCCGCACAGCGCTGTCTCCCGAGCTGCGCGTGGTGAGCGGCAACGATCAGCCCGATGACTTCACGCTGCGTCGCGAAGCAGCGCGTTTGCTGGACGAGTTACCTGACGACCAGCGTCAAGCAGTGGTCCTGCATCATGTGCTGGGCCTTAGCATGCCCGAGCTCGCAGCCGAGCTCGGGATTCCTTTCGAGACTGCGCGCAGCCGCTTGCGGCTGGGGATTCAAAAGCTGCGCGCGCGAGTGTTTCGTCGAGGTGCGCCATGAGCACGGACTTCGAGGGTGATCCTGAACTGATGCCTTATCTGACCCTGGATGATCGATCCGGCCCTGCCCCGCGCCTCTCACGAGAGCGCGCGCTGGCGATGGTCGAGACCGCGCTGGCAGAGCTTCCGCCGCCGCTGGCTGCGCCGCGCAAGGCCGCTGGCCTGACCCGCGGAGCGCTGGTCGCCGCTGCGGTCTTGCTCGGCGTCGTCGGCGGAGCAGCCGCGGCGCGCTGGTTCTTCGCCGAACGCGCGCCTGCGCCGCCGGCAGCTGCACCCGCACCCGCGCCCGCACCCGTCGTGGTGAAGAAGCCCGAACCCGCTGACGTGCCGGTGGAGGTCATCCCGGACGTCCAGGAGGCCGACGAGGGCGAGAGCAACGAGCGCGCGCGCACCAGCACCGTCGAGCACGCGGCACCCGAGGACCTGCTGCAGAAGGCCAACCGCCTGCGCAGCATCGGCCGCTTCCGCGACGCCGCGCAGACCTACAGCGCCGTATCCGAGCGCTACCCGAAGACGCTCTCGGCCTACGTGTCCCAGGTCGCGGCGGCCTCGATCGAGCTCGAGCACCTCGGCAACGCCGGCCGCGCTCGCCGCCTGTTCGAGCGCGCCCTTCGCGAGCACCCCGAAGGCGCCCTCGACCTGGAGGCCCGCCAGGGCCTGGCCACCGCGCTGCGCGACCTCGGCCAGGAAAAGTCCGAGATCACCGTGCTGCGGCAACTGATCGAGATCCACGGCGGCAGCCCGGCCGCACGCCGCGCCACCGAGCGCCTACACGAGCTCGGCCAGAAGTGAGCTGCACGCCGCGCCCCTAGGGGCTATCGTGTCCGACGATGGTGCGCTGGTGTTGGCTGCTGACCGCGCTATGGCTCTGCGCGTGCTCGATACGCGAAGACGTGGTGGCGCGCATCGTGACGCGTGAGCCGGGACCGACGCGCACGCCCGATGCCGGTCCGAAGTACGACGCGAGCCCCGAGCCGGAGCCCGACGCCGGCTGCCCGGACGCCGACGGCTGCGCTGAGCCCCCCGAGCCTCCCCCACGCTGCGCGCCGCAGGGCTGCACCAGCCTGACCACCCGCACGGACTTCTGCGCCGCCTCGCAGCCCCCGGTGGCCCTGCTGGGCGACAGCTGTGGCGACGATGGGCGCCTGCAGTTTCACTTCGCGGTCTGTAGCTGCTCCGACCTGATCACCAACAGCAGCTTCACGGTCGACGCGCTGGGCGCGACCGGGACACCGGCATCGATCGCGATCAACGACGAGCTCCGGCTGGGCCCGGACACGTCGATCGCGGGTGCGGTGTACGTGACCGGCCGCTACGGCGCGACCGCAGCGCCCCAGGTGAGCGACGGCGTGGTCCAGAACGCGCCAGCGCGCTGTGGCTGCGGCGCAGATCAACTGCTGAACGTCCTGCCGCTGATCGCGGCGCGCGCGCTAGACAACGACAACGCGGCGGCGATGCTCGACCCCTCACTGCTGGACGGCTACGACGCGCCACAGACCTTGTCACTCGACTGCGGGCGCTACTACTTCGACGAAGTGAACGGCGGCAACCAGCAGCTGACCATCGATGCGCGCGGACGGGTCGGATTGTTCATCGCAGGCGATCTGTCGGTGAACGGCGGCTTCAAGCTGAACCTCGCGCCGGGCGCGAGCGCGGTGATCTTCGTCGGGGGCAACGTGCACGTCGGCGGACGTCTCGAGCTGGGATCCACAGGCGACGCCAACCGCGTGCTGCTGGTAGTGAACGGAAACGGGACCGTGGACCTGCGCGACGGGCTGATCCAGGGCACGCTGTACGCTCCGCGGGCGGAGCTCGTGACGCGTGGACCGTTCGAGCTTCGCGGCTCGCTCTTCGTCAATCGCGCGAACTTCGACGACGACGCGACCATACACTTTCGGCCGCTGACGATGTCGCAGTCGATGTGCAGCGGGAACTAACGCGCACGCGCGAGCTGTGCCGCCCGCTCGCGATCGCGGCGCAGTGCGACGATCTCGGCGGCGAACTGCTCGGTGAGGAACGACGCGAAGCGCAGCTGCGACGCCATCAGCTGCGTGCCCAGCGCGTAGTCGTCCAGGTCGGCCAGCATCTGCTCCGCGCTCTGGTAGCGCGTGGCTGGATCGCGCGCCAGGGCGCGGTCGAGGATGCGCTGCAGCCACTCGCCCCGGGGCAAGCCGCGCATGGGTAGCGAGGGGATCTCCGCCTTCACGGCGAGCTCGTAGCGGGTGAGCTCGTCGCCCTGGTAGAGCCGCCGGCCCGCGCACAGCTCCCAGAGCAGAATGCCTGCGGCGAACAGGTCCGAGCGCGCATCGACCTCTTCACCGCGCGCGTGCTCCGGCGCCATGTACGCGCTCTTGCCCGCGGCGCGGATCCTGCGTACGCGGCTGCCTTCGGGATCGCTCGACGGATCCGCCTCGAGCTGCTCGCGCTCGCGCTGGAACGCGCGCGCGATGCCGAAGTCGCACAGACTCACCTCGCCTTCGAACGAGATGAGCACGTTCGACGGCGAGACATCGCGGTGCACCACACCGAGCGGCGTGCCGTGCTGGTCGCGCGCACGGTGCGCGTAGTCGAGGCCCGCGAGCACCTCCCGCACGATGAACAGCGCGAACTCGGCGGGCAGCGGCAATCTGTGGCGAGTTAGCTGGCCGAGGAGTTGATTGAGGTCGTAGCCCTCGACGTACTCCATCGCGATGTACAGGCGCCCCGATTCACGGCCGAGGTCGATCACGCGCACGATGTTGCGGTGATTGAGCCGCGCGGCGAGCTTGGCTTCGCGCACCAACGCGCGCGATACATGCCGATCCAGGCTGAGCTCGGGCAGGATCTGTTTGACGACGACCCGCCGCGCGCCGCCGAGCTGCGCAGTCATGCGCGCCAGGAATATCTCAGCCACGCCACCACGCCCGATACAGTCGAACAGCAGGTACTTCCCGAACGCTCGAGGCAGCGCTGGGGCTGCACCCTGACTCCCGCTGCCCGCCCGTTCGAGTGGAGTCGCCATTCAGGTTTCTTTTGTACGCGTGCCCGTCCCCACCATGCAAGGGCTGTGGATGAGCGGTGGATCGCGTCTGGATAGGTTCTGAATGAAATCTGGATTGACTGTGTTTTCGCTACCGTGCGCGCCCACGACTGGGAGCACGGATGTGCGATACAGAGGCCGCCGCGACTGGCAGTCCGAGCGCGAAGCGCGATCAACGCGCAGCACGAGTCGCCTTCGCTGAAGTAGCGAACTCGATGCGAGTGCCGTGTCCGCGCAGAACCACGCGCGTCCCTGCCTCGAGCTCTCGCGCGAGTACGGCGCGCGCCAGCGGCGCTTCGACCAAGCGTCCGATGGTCCTGCGCATCGGACGTGCTCCGAGCGCACGGTCGAAACCTCCCGCCGCAATCAGCGCGTCGATCGCAGTGTCGTCGACCGCGAGCTCGACTTGATGGCGCTCGCGCGTGACGTCGGCCAACGACGTGAGCATGCGGCGCGCAATTTCCGCCACGTCCTCGCGCGAGAGCGGCGCGAAGTACAGCGGCTCGTCGATGCGATTGTACAGCTCTGGGGGCAGTGCCGCGCGCACGGCCGACAGCGCTTGATCGCGCAGGTTTTGGGGATCCGCCGCCTGGCCACCGTCGAACCCGATGCGCCCGCGCGCCGCCGCGCACTCGGCGCCGAGGTTCGAGGTCATGACGATGACCGTGTTGGTGAAGTCGACCGTCCGGCCGCGGCCATCCGTCAGCCGGCCCTCGTCGAGCAGCGGCAACAGCGTCATCAACACCTCGAGGTGCGCCTTCTCGATTTCGTCGAGCAGCACCAGCTGGTACGGGCGGCTGCGCACGGCCTCGGTCAACTGGCCGCCTTCGTCGTGGCCCAGGTAACCCGGCGGGGCACCGAGCAAGCGCGCCACGCCGTGCGCCTGTCCCAGCTCGCTCATATCGATGCGGGTCCAGGCGATGCCCGGGAACAGCACCTCGGAGATGGCGCGCGCCATCTCGGTCTTGCCGACACCGGTGGGCCCGGTGAACAGGAACGTGCCCAGCGGCCGCGCGCCCCGGAAGCCGGCGGCGCTCTTTCGAAGTGCATTGGCGATGCAGCCAATGGCTGCGGACTGGCCGACCACGCGCCGCGCGAGCTCTTGCTCCAGCGCGAGCAACGCTTGCCCGTCCTGCATCAACAGGCGCTCGGCCGGTACCGCGACCAGCTCCGAGACCACGGCCGCGACCGCCGCCACGTCGACCACTGCGCTACCGCTGCGCTGCGCTCGCGCGCCGGCTTGATCCATCAAGGCGATGGCCTTGTCCGGCAGCTGGCGCAGCGGCAAATAGCGCACCGACATCGAGACCGTGGCCGCCAGCGCGTCGGGCTCGTACTGCACGCCGTGGTGCTCGGCGTAGTGCGGCGCGATCAGCTGCAGCATCTCGAGGGCCGCTTCCGGGCTCGGCTCGGCGATGTCGACGCGCGTGAAGCGCCGGGCCAGGGCCGGATCGCGCTCGAACACGCGCCTGTACTCGCCGTCGGTGGTCGCGCCCATCAGCGGCAGCTCACCCTGCGCCAGCGCGGTCTTGAGCTCGTTGGCCAGGCTGTCGGCCTCGCCGGCGCCGAGCAGGCCGTGCAACTCGTCGATGAACAGGAGCACGCGACCGGCCGCGCCCGCGACCTCGGCGCGCAGCCGCTGCACGCGCTCCGAGAGCGCACCGCGCACGCCCGTGCCGGACAGCAGGCTGGAGGCAGACAGCTCGATCAACAGCCGCTGCGGAGCGTCCTGTTCGCGCACGCCGCGCACGAATGCGTGCGCCAGGCCGTGGGCGATGGCCGTCTTGCCGACACCGGGCGGCCCGACCAGCACGGGGTTATTCGCGCGGCGGCGCGCCAGCACGTCCATCACGCGCTGCACGTCCGGCTCGCGACCCACCACCGGGTCGAGCTTGCCGTTGGCGGCCAGCGCACTCAGGTTGAGTCCGAGACCGGCCAGCAGCGGGAAGCGCTCGGCGTCCAGCGACCAGTCCTCGGGGCTCGGGGCGT
>DATEOF010000307.1:0-50929 GCA_035274465.1 Polyangiales bacterium | reverse complement strand
CGATGGACGAGGGCGCAGGCTCCGGCAGTCAGGCTGGCCGTGGGGGCGTCGCGGGTCGGAACGGCAGCGTGGGCGGGAGCGGCGACGGCGGAACGGGCGGCCGCGTGCGCGGAAGCGGCGACGGCGGAACGGGCGGCCGTACAGGCGGCAGCGGCAGAACCGGAGGCCGCGCCGGCGGCAGCGGCGTGGGAGGTCAAGGCGCCGCTCCAGGGGCGAGCGGCAGCGCCGGTCAAGCCGGCCGCTCAGGCAGCACCACGCAGCTCTGCCCCGACAAACAGCTGACGCGCGAGGAGTGGTGCAACGACGGCTACGCACAGTGCGACCTGTCGCGCGACGAACGGCTCGCACAAGCCTGCCGTCCCGGCTGCTCGAGCTGGTCCTGTCTGATGGTCGCCACCGCAGCCAATAGCTGCGGCGGGACATCGATCTCGGCATCCTACGGGGTCGACGTCGCGTACACGCTTCACCACTACGATGCGCACGGAGTGCTCATCGGTGGACTACGACGCAGGATGCTCGACTGCTTGCTCCCCCAGGGCGGGAATCAATACACGTTCGGCGAACAATGCACGGTGACGTTTTCGAGCGAGCAGGTCATCTCTTGTGACACTGACGCTGACGGCGGCACCTGATCATTCCTCCTGGATGCGCTGCTCGAAAATGGACTTGCCCGACGGCGATGCCACCGCGGGGCCCTTCTCGGCGCTGATCAGCATGTCGAACGAGGCCTCCGACACGGTCAACTCCGCCGAGCCGGCGCGACCTTCGTCCACGAGCTCGAGCGTGCCGAGTCGGTGCCACGGGTTGTCACTGCTCTTGCGAACCCAGACGAGGTAGGCCGTGCCGCCTTCCAGCAGCCGGTCGGGCGGGGTCAGGTTCTTCGACTGGATCTCCAGCTTGGTCTCGTTGCGATCCTGGTTGATCTTCGCAACGACGTGGGCATCCGCGCCCGGAGATAGCTGCGTCCCGCGAACGTCGTACTTCATGGCACCGCCGCAGGCCGCAGCGAAGACGACTAACAATGACAGAGCGACTGAACTGTGTTGGTGACGCATGATGCGCGACGATATCACCGCCTAAAGCCACTGCAAGCTTTGCGCTCGTTTCATGTGAGCAACAAGACGGTGATCTTGCTTACCCGGTAGGATCAGGCCATGCGTATCCGAGATATCCAGGCTTCGCCGCTGTCGGTGCCCCTGCGGGAGCCGTTCGTGATCGCCAGCGCCCGGATGGATGCGACGCGCGCGGTTCTGGTGGAGGTGGAGCTCGCAGATGAACACACGGGGAGGAGCGCGCGCGGGGTCGGGGAAGCGGCCTGCCTGCCGCCGGTGACGCAAGCGGATCAGCCTGACGTCTTGCTGACGATCGAGACGGCTGCGGGCGCACTCACGGGTCGCGCATGCGAGCAGCTCGAGGCGCTGGCCGAGCTGCTTCCAACCGAGCCCGTGGCCCGCGCTGGTCTCGAGTGCGCCCTGCTCGATGCCTGGGCGAGACTGGAAGGCGTGAGCCTGTGCCGGTTGCTCGGCGGCGAACCCCGCGCGCTGCTCAGCGACATCACCCTGCCGATCTGCGAGCCGTCGCGCATGGCAGAGCTAGCCAGCCAGTATCGCGACCAGGGCTTCCGGCACTTCAAGGTCAAGGTCGGCAAGTCGCTCGACGACGACATCCGCGCGCTGCGAGCGGTGCACGCGCGCGTGCCGGACGCGCTGTATCGGCTGGACGCCAACGCCGGGTTCAGCGCGAGCCAGGCGCTGACTCTGGTGCAGCAGGCGCACAGCGCCGGGCTCGCCCTCGAGTGCTTCGAGCAACCCTGCGCGCGGGACGACCTCGAAGGCATGGCCGAGGTCGCGCGCGAGGGCGGCGTGCCGGTGATAGCCGACGAGTCGGTCCGCGATCTCGCCGACCTGGCCCGCGTCTCGGCCGCGCGTGCTGCGCATGGCGTCAACCTCAAGCTGGCGAAGTCCGGAGGCATGCTCGCCGCGCTCGCCATCGGTCGCCGCGCGCGGGCGAGCGGCTTGCAAGTGATGTGCGGCGGCATGGTCGAGACCCGCCTGGGCATGACCGCGATGGCCCACGTGGCCTGCGCCCTCGATGCAGTCGAGTACGTCGATCTCGACACCGCGTTCCTGCTCGCGGAGGACCCGTTCGAAGGTGGATACGACGCGCGCGGCCCTGAGTTGCAGCTGCGCGCCGGAGCCGGGCTCGGGGTTGCAAAACGCACCCTCACGCGACCACGTTGACAGCGCGGATCACACCAGGAAGACTCACGTTTTGCCTCGCCACGGATCCTGCGTTGCACCGCGCATCCATTATTTTGTTCGCCCTGGGCTCGCTCCTGGTATCGACGCTTGCCCTGTCCCAGGTGCGCCTGCCGATCATGCGGGTCTCCGAGATCAAGCCCGGCATGCGCGGCTACGGGCTGACCGTGTTCCGCGGCGAGAAGCCCGAGCGCTTCACGATCGAGGTCATCGACGTGTTGCACGACTTTCGGCCGGACCAGGACCTGATCCTGATCCGGACTGAGCATCCGATCCTGGATAAGGCCATCGCCGTGGGCGGCATGAGCGGCAGCCCGATCTTCATCGACGACAAGATGATCGGCGCCTACGCCTACGGCTGGAACTTCGGCAAGGAGCCGGTGGCCGGCGTCACGCCGATCGAGAGCATGTTGGCCGAGATCGCGCGCCCGGTGGACCCGCGGATCTGGAAGTCGCTCAGCACCCTACCCGGCGTGGTCAAAGCCGAAGCGCCCAGGCGACCGCGGGCCTCGCTCTCTGCCGAAGCCCGGCGCGGCGCGTTTGCGAGCCTGCGCGAGCACGCCGATCGCTTCGGCCGCGGAGACGCCAAGCCCGGACGCCCGATCCCGGTCGCCACGCCGCTCTTGATCGGCGGCATGACCGACGCCGCGATCGACGCGCTCTCGCGCGAGCTCGGTCCGTTTGGACTCGAGCCGGTGCAGGCCGGTGGCGGGGCTCAAAAGCCCAGCCCCGCGGCCAGCGCCGCGGCTCGCTTCGTCGACGGCGGCTCGATCGGCGTGCAGCTGTCCCGCGGCGACATCCAGGCCACGGCCACCGGCACCGTGACCTACGTCGAGGGCCAGCGGTTGATCGGCTTCGGACATCCGATGATGAACGCCGGACAGGTGGGCCTTTCGACCTGCACGTCGCGCGTCGTGCACATCCTCACGAACCAGATGCGCTCGTTCAAGATGGCCGAGGGCATCACGCCGCACGGCACCCTGATCCACGATCGCCAGTCGGCCATCGTGGTCGATCAGACCACGCGCGCGGACATGGTGCCGATGCGCGTCCAACTGCGGGGTGTGCCCAACGCGCCGCGCAGCCTCTGGAACGTCGAGCTGGCCAACCACCGGCTGCTGACCACTGGACTGACCTTCAGCACTCTGCTCAACGCAGTCTCCGCCAGCGCGGTGGATCGCGCGGACGTGGTGTTCCGGGTCAAGGCCAAGGTGAAGGTCGAGAAGCACGGGACGATCGAGACCGAGGACATCGGCTACACGCCGCTCGGAGCGGCAGACTCGAGCGCCCTCTCCAGCCTGCGCCTGTTCGGTGTGCTCTCCGCCGCCTTCGACAACCCGTGGGAGGACGCCCGCGTCTCCGGCATCGATGTCGAGCTCGAGCTTCGCTACGACCACGACGTCCTGAGCATCGTCGACGCACAGGTGGCCAGCGACACGGTCGATCCCGGCAAGTCGGTGGCGGTGTACGTCACCCTGCGCCGCTTCGACGAGAGCGAGCGCGTCGAGATCGTGGACGTGCCCATCCCCAAGAGCGCGGCCGGCGACAGCGTCGAGATCCTGGTCGAGGCCGGCGACCTGGTGCGCCTCGAGCAGCCCAAGCCTGACAGCCTGGACGACCTGCTGGCGATGGTACGCAGCGGCTACCCGGCAACTTCACTCGTCGTGAGCACCAAGCTGCCGCAACAAGGCGTGAAGCTGCGCGGACACCTGGTCGAATCACTGCCCGGCTCCGCGCTCGACACCTTACAGCCCACCAACCAGGCCGATCGCCCGGCCATGTTCTCGACGTTCGCGCGTCAAGAGCGGACCGGCCGCGAGGTGTTGCAGGGCTCGGCCAAGGTCAAGATCAACGTTCGCGAAGAACCCCTACGATGAAGCCACGCCCGCGCTTGCTCTTTGTTTTGGCTCTTTCACTGATCTGCGGGCGCGCGCTCGCCGGCAGCACGCGCTCGTTCGTGCTGGACAGCGCCAACGTGCTCGAGGAGGGCAAGCTGGAGGGCACGGCCGTGCGCTCGGACGGCTCGATCGCGCGCGGTGTGACCACCAAACGCACGGATCTGCCCGGCGTCGCGTCGGCCAAGAGCCTGCTGGTGACCGCGGACGGAACGGCCTACATCGGTACGGGCAACGACGGAAAGATCTTCGTGTTCGCCGGCGGCGTGGTCAAGCCGTTCGCCGACACCAAGCAGGTGATGGTCAGCAGCCTGGCCCGCGACGCGCGCGGCACGCTGTACGCGGGCACGCTGCCGAAGGGCAAGATCTTCGCGATCGAACCGAACGGGCAGATGCGCGAGTTCGCCAGCCCCAAGGGCGCCGAGCACATCTGGGCGCTGGTGTACGACGAGGGCAAGCACACGCTGTACGCGGCCACGGGGCCGAACGGTCAGGTGTTCGCGATCGATGCCAAGGGCAACGCCGAGGTCTACTACGACAGCGAGGCCACCCACATCATGTCGCTGGTGCGCGACTCGGACGGCAGTTTGTACGCCGGGACGAGCGATCAAGCGCTGGTGCTGCGCCTGCGCGGGGTGGGCCGTGCGGACGTGGTGTACGACCTCGACGGCAACGAGGTCACCGCGCTGACCGTGAAGAACGGCGTGATCGTCGCGACCTCGAACTTCTTCCCCAAGTCGCCCACCGCGAAGCCCAGCACGCCGGCCACCAGCGGCGATCAGAACTCGCCGCAGTCGTCCACACCCGTTCCGAACCCGACGCCCGCCAACGATCGGCCGCAGCCCGGCAAGGGTCAGCTCTACCGCATCGAGCGCGACGGGCGCGCCGAGAAGCTGTTCACGTCCGAGGCGGGACATCTGACCAGTGTCGAGTGGGCCGATGACGGCGCGATCTACGTCGGCACCGGCAAAGAAGGTCACATCCATCGCATCTTGCCGGACCACACCCACGCGCTGTGGGTCGACGTGGACGAACGCCAGGTGCTGGCGACGAGCCTGCTCAGCAAGCGTCCGATGTTCGTGACTGGAGACGGCGCGGCGATCTACGAGCTCGAGCAGGGACCCGCTCGCGAGGCACGCTGGACCAGCAAGGTGCTCGATGCCGGCTCGGTCGCGCGCTTCGGCCAGCTGACCTTCCGCGGTCAGGGCAAGCTGGTGCTCCAGACCCGCTCCGGCAATACCGACAAGGCGGACGCGAGCTGGTCCGAGTGGTCACCGCAGCTCACGGCTGCAGGGCCGATCCGCAGCGCGGGCGCGCGGTTCCTGCAGATCCGCGTCAGCCTGAGCAGCGCTGATGCACTCGTGTACGCCATCGAGGCGTTCTACTTGCCTCAGAACCAGCCGGCGCTGGTCAGCGAGGTCAGCGCCGAACCGCCGCGCCCCAAGGCCGACCGGCCCAACGCGCGCAACGGGGTCAACACCAGCCTCTACAAGCTGCGCTGGAAGGTCGACAACCCGGACGGTGACAACCTGCGCTACCGGCTCTCCTACAAGCGCGAGGAGAGCCCGGCCTGGCGCTCGCTGTTGCACGACAGCGACATCGTGACCGCCGCCGAATACTCCTGGGACACCGATGGCATCCCTGACGGCTACTACCGCGTTCGCGTGGAGAGCAGCGACGAGCTGGACAACCCGGCGCCGATCGCGCGCAAGAGCAGCGGCGAATCCGAGCCCTTCCTGGTCGACAACCATCCGCCGAGCGTGCTCGAGCTACGCGCCGCGGGCGGAAATCTGACCGGCAAGGCAGTCGATACGCTCGGGCCCATCAGCAAGCTCGAGTACACCGTGGACGGGCTCGACTGGCTGCTGATGTTCCCGCAGGACAACCTGTTCGACACGCGAGAGGAAGCGTTCGCGCTGCCGCTCCAGCTGCTGCCGAAGGGTGATCACAGCGTGATGGTTCGAGCCACTGACGCGCGCGGCAACGTCGGCTCGAGTGAGATTACGCTCAAGGTGCCGTGATGACAGGGGGGTGATGGAGCGACGGAGGCTGCGATCGCCGCCTCCGACGCTCGCATCAGGTACTGACTACTTCTTGGCCTTCTTCGCCTTCTTCTTGGCAGCGGACTTCTTGGCCTTGGTCTTGGTCGCCTTCTTCGCTTTTGGGGGCATGGTCGTGTCCTTTGTGGTTGTGATGCAGCTGAGTGCTGCATGACTTCCAACATCATATAGACGTGTTTGCATCGCTGTCGACGCACCTCGACGCAGTTCGCGCGCAGACGATCACACATGCGGCGTCCGTAGTGGGCGCACCGAGCGCGGCTTCGGGGCTGTGCGCGCGCGTTCCCGAGCTTCTGCGCCGCTGCGTCAATGAATTGGCAGAACGCAAAAAAACATCGGGAAAATGAGCCTCAAATGCGACACTCGCCGGGCAGCGCAATGGCCTCGCGAAGCGCGAACGACAGGCGCCGATCCCGTCAAGAGGCAGCGCAGAGCGGCCGACTCGGCCCCGGCTGGACGCGCAAAAAAATTTCGCGGCAGGGGTGCTTCGGGCAGATCGGGCAGATCGTTTTGGACCGGAACACGCTCCGCGCGGGGTTCGGAGCGCCGCAAACGGTGTGTGCCGGCGCCGGAGTAAGGCCTCCGCCAGCCTACTGGCGCTCGCACAACGCGGCGTAGTTCTGACTGACGGCTGCGTCGAACCAGAGGTAGGTCTCGTTGCGGATGACGGCCGCGGCTTCACCCGTCACGTTCGGGCTACCGGGCTCCCAGTTCTCGTAGGTGACGCCTTCTCCGCCGATCCAACTGAACGCAGGCGCGCCGAAGCGCGACAGACCCGTCCAGCGCGGCGACGCGCCGACCACCGTGGTGACGAAGCTTTGCTCCTCGGCCGAGGTGATGCTGACCAGCTGCGCGCCGAGCTCGCGGCAGCGATCGCGGCTGACGTACCAGGAGTTCGCGACCGTCAGCGGGAAGTAGCAGTGGCCGTTGACGTTCCAGTTGCGGCCGTTGGCGTCCGTGCAGGGAGCGGGCGCGGGGCCGGACGAGCCACCGGCACCGGCGCCCTCCCCGGCTTGCGAGCCGGCAACCCCTGCCGCGCCAGTACCGGCGGACGAGCCGCCGGCGCCGCCGCTACCAGCTTCAGGACCGCCGCCGCTCCCCGCTGCAGGCGCACCGGAGTCGTCGTCACCGGCGTCGACGGATGGCATCTCGCCGTCGACGCCAGTGTCCCTGCCTGCACCCGCCTCGATCTGGGCGTCGTGGTCCGCCTCGGTGTGTCGCGGACCTTTCCCTGCATCCGCGCGTCGCATCTGCGCAGAGTCGAGCTTCGTCTCGTCGTAGGCGTGACAACCTGCACAACCCAACAAAACGGACAAAAACCAACGTGTGACAGCCTGCTGCACACACATCCACTATCACAACTGTGGCAGGCGCTCACTCGAGCATCGCGGCAAACAAACGCGCCAGCTCCTGTTTGCGGATCTGGCGCGCGCGCGCTGAGAACGGCTCGTCTCCGACCAGGGGCTGGAGATCATGCGCAACCGACGGATAGAACAGCACGAGTCCTATCAGGTTGGGTACAGCTTGCTGGATATTGAGGCGCCGGATGACACCGCTCTGACGCGCGCGCTTCAAGTACGAGATCACGACGGAGTAGAACGCCTCCGCGGCGCCGCCGCAGTGGTTGCGCAGCTCGGAATCATCCGGGGCGGTCATCACCGCGAGCAAGAGCCGCGCGGCCTGCGGGTCGACACAGGAGTGTTCGACCATCGCGTCGATCACCTCGTAGAGCACCTCGCGTCGGGGCGGTCCCGGGTCGCGCAGCGGCTGCACCAGCGCGGACAGCCGGTTCATCACGTCGCTCCACACCTCGGTCAAGAGCTGAGACTTGCCGCTGTAGTGGTGGAAGAGTGAGCTCTTGTGTAACCCCACCTCATCCGCGATCTGCTGCATGCTGACGGCCTCGTAGCCGTAGCGAGCGAACAGCGCCAACGCGGCACGGTGGATGCGCTCGCGTGAGTCCGACTCCGGTTCGCGGCGTGTACTGCGCTTGGTGGCAGGCATCTATGCTCCGAGGTGCTGTGACCGAGGGGATTTGACCCGTTATCGCGAAGGGCCGGGCGCGCAGGGCAAGGCGCGACGACGAGGAATAGTGGGGACTATTTCGAGGAGGAGCAACGCAGCCATGCGCGTCCGGAACGAGCGAGAACGGGTCAAATCCCCTCGGTCACAGCACCAACGTTCGCGCGCCCAGACCGAGCATCGCGTACACCCAGCGGGTCTGCGGGCTGTGCGGCGTCTCGGGCAAGGGCAAGAGCCAGTCCAGCTTCTTGTGGTAGTCGGGTGCGCGCGGGTCGTCGACCTTGAAGTAGAAGCGATCGGTCCCGGGGACAGTGCCGAGCTTGCGCGCCAGCTGCAGCAGCATGCCATCGGCCGACCTCACCAGCTCGCGCGGTTCGAGGCCGAGCGTGCGCCAGTGGTGGGCGGTGCGTACCTGGGCGAGACCCAGCAGATCACCGATGCCGGTCACGCGCCGCGCCAGGCTGCGGCGCTGCGCGACGGAGAGCTGCGAGAGGCGCGCCGGCAGGTGCAGGATACCGAGACCCACGTGTCGGGCTTCGTCGCGCTCGATGTAGGGCAGGATCTCGCTCAACACCGGCTCGATCCTGGAGTCGGCGAGAAACTTGAAGATGGATTGCGCGACACCCTCGACCAGGATCTGCATCGCCAGCAGCTTGAGCGTGAGATCGCGGCTGTCGAGCAGCGAGCGCACGCCGGCGGCAAAGAACGGATCGACCGGAGGCACCGGGACGTGGAGTAGCGCCAGGTAGTCGCGCATGACGTAGAAGTGGCGCGCTTCGTCGAAGACCTGGCTCGACGCCGCCATGCGTGCGTCCGGATCGTCGAGGCGCTCGGCGAGCTCGGCCGAGACGATCCAGGCCGCGAGCTCACCCCAGACGATGGCACTGATCGGGTACGCCAGTGCCTGCCGTTGCTCGAGGCTGAGCTGGATGCCGCCGTGCTTGTTGACGGCTTCACGGAACACGCTCGGCCCATCCCACAGGTTGTCGGCGCATTTTTCGTAGATGCGGCGCAGTCGGCTGGTCCGCTCTTCGGCCAGTGCCAGCGGTTCGTCGAGCAGGACCGCGCGCGAGGGCCAGGCGCGATGCGCGCCCAGGCGCGAGGTGAGGCCGACGGATACGAAGCGGCCCAGGCCGTGCACGAATTCGGAGACGACGTCCATCGCGGTCCTTCCTTCCCTCTGCACCAAACCAACCGGTTGGTTGGGCCATGGACCACGATGTACCAACCGATCGGTTGGGCGTCAAGGCACTCAGGCCGACTTTTCTTGCAACGCCTCGCGGCGCGAGACCCAGAACGACGCGAAGATCGAGATGCCGAGCGTGCCCAGGATGATGGCCAGCGAGCCCAGCGCGGGGATCTTGTAGAAGTCCATGATCGTCATCTTGGTGCCCACGAACACCAGCACGACGGCCAAGCCGACCTTGAGGTAGCGAAAGCGCTCGACCAGCCCCGCCAGGATGAAGAACAGCGAGCGCAGGCCGAGGATGGCGAAGATGTTCGAGGTGAAGACGATGAACGGGTCGGTGGTGACGGCGAAGATGGCCGGGATCGAGTCGACCGCGAAGATGACGTCGCTGATCTCGATCAAGATCAGGGTCATGAACAGCGGCGTCGCCACGATGCGGCCGTTCTCACGCGTGAAGAAGCTGTGGCCGTGGAAGGTGTTGGTGGCGGGGATGAGGCGCTTCACCAGCTGGAGGATGCGCCCCTCTTCCGGGTGCTCCTCCTTGTTGCGATCGAGATAGAGGCGCACCCCGGTGATGATCAGAAACACGCCGAACACGTAGATCAGCCAGTGGAAGCGCTGGAGCATGGCCACGCCCGCGAAGATCATCGCTGCGCGCATGACCAGCGCCGACAGAATGCCCCAGTACAGCACGCGGTGCTGAAACATGGCAGGCACCGCGAATGCCTGAAAGATGACGATGAAGACGAAGATGTTGTCGATCGAGAGCGATTTCTCGATCAGGTAGCCGGTCAGGAACTCGATGCCGTGCTCGTGGCCGAACTTCCAGAACAGGATGGCGTTGAAGATCAGCGACAGGCCGACCCAGACGCAGCTCCAGATGGCCGCCTCGCGGAAGCCGACGACGTGGTCCTTGCGATTGAACACCCCCAGGTCGAGCGCGAGCATCAGCAGCACGAACAGGATGAAGCCAATCCACAGGGCGGGGCTGCCGATGCTTTGGGTCATGAGCTCCTCGCTCGATGCTGCGGGTCTCGGCGCGCGCGGCCGAAACCATGTCGGTAGCTCCTGCGCGCAGCCGGGGCAAGCTCAATGCAGCACCGACCACAGGCTGGCGTGGGCATCGGTCCACACCACGTCGGGTAACGGCTCCGTGGCGCGCTTCATTCCCGAGAGCAGGACCGAAAGCTGATCGGCGCGCCGCGCGCACACCGCCCAGCGCACTTTCGATACGAAATGTTCGGGGTCGGCCTCGGTCTCGACCACCGCGCAGTCGAGACCCTGCGCGCGCGCCGCGCCGCGCACCACGCGATCGACCGAGATGTGCCGATTCGCGACATTCGCCAGCAGCACGCCGTCGGGCAGGAGCCGTGACAGGTAAAGGGCGAAGGCCTCGCGCGTGAGCAAGTGCACGGGCACGGCATCGCTCGCGAACGCGTCGAGCACCAGGATGTCGAAGCGCGTCTGCGCGTCCGCGGCGAGGAGCAATCGTCCATCGCCGAGCCGCGTCTCGATCTGCGCGGGGCTGTCGCCGAGGAACGTGAACTGGCTGCGCGCCACGTCGATGACTTGTGGATCGAGCTCGTAGAACCGCAGCCAGTCCTGCCTCGTGCCCAGGGCGGCGATCGTGCCCGCGCCCAACCCGACCACGCCGATCGTGCGTACGGGGCGCGGCTTGTGGTTCGCGAACACGCGCTGGATAGCCGTGCCGGGCCCGTAGTACATCGTGGGCAAGCGGCGCCCCGCCCCAGCCAGCTGCATCCCGTGGCGAATTCGGCCATGCGTGAGCACGCGGCCGACATCGAACTGCGTCACGCGGATGGCGCCGAGGAAGTTGCGCCGGCGATCGATCACCTGCCCCTCGCGCGTGCTCGCCTGCACGCGCAGCCACAGGCTGATCAGCAGCACCGGCCCGCACAGCCCGAGGCCGAGCCAGACCAGCAAGCGCTCGGGCGAACGGCGCAACCCCGGCACCTGCAGGTCGTCGCGCGGCGCACGTTCGCCGCGCAGCGCGAGCAACACGTAGGTTGCCAACACCGCCAACTCCAGCTCGTAATAGTCGGTGAACAGGCTGGGTGCGAGCAGCGCGACCGCGGCGCTGCCCAGCACACCACCCAGCGCGATCCACACGTAGTACTCGGTCAGCTCGGCGTGCGCCGGGCGTTCGCGCACCAGCTCCATGTGACACAACAGTGCTGCGCTACCGAGCACTGACAACGAGACTGACAGTTGGCTCCACAATGGGGCAGTCACTGGTGCGAACGCGTGCCAACCGCTGGCCACGCTGGTGATCAGGAAGACGGCCAGCGCCAGCTTGCCCGTGCGCGGACCCGCGCCGCCGAAGGCTGCGATGAAGGTCGCGAGGTAGACCGACAGCGGCAGCACCCAGAGCAAGGGCACGGCGGCGATGTCCGTCGTCAGGTAATTGGTCGTGGCCAGGAGCAATGCCGTGGGCAGCGACGCGTAGCAGACCCAGCGCACGCGGCGCAGGTGCGACACGCGGTCGCCCGAGGGCGGCTCGGGGGCTGCCGCGTCCTGGCCCGCGTGCTGCGAACCGAGCCAGAGCATCAACCCGGCCAGCGCGGCGCTCGCGCACGACCAGGCGAGCCACTGCTGCCCGAGCCCGAACGCCGGCTCGATCAACACGGGATACGCGAGCAAAGCCGACAGCGACCCCGCGTTCGACACCGCGTACAGGCGCTGCACCGCGCGCTCGGGCATGCCCGCCGCCCAGCGCTGCACCTGCGGCGCGACGCTCGAGAGCAGCAGGTATTGCGCGCCCACCTGGACCGCGAGGACGCCGAGCACGCGCCACACCGGCGAGCGCTCGAGACCGGTCGGGAGCGCGCCCAGCTGGTGCCGCCACAGCGCCGCGGCCAGCGCGACCACGGCCAACAGCGCGTAGAAGCTGCGCCCCCTGGCCACGTGCGCGGCGAGGTAACCCAGCACCAACATGCCCTGAAAGAACAACATGCAGCTGGCCCAGGTCGCCGGGCTGCCGCCGAGGCCCGGCAGCAGCCACTTGGCGAGCAGCGGCTGCACCGAGAACGTCAGGAACGCGCTGCTGAACGCCGCCAGCGCGAGCAGCCGACCCCGCCGCTGGTAGCTGCGCGCTTCGAGCTCAGCCGCCACGCAGCATCGACACGCGACCCGTGCGCACGAGCTCGACGACGTGCTGGTCTTTGAGCAAGCGCACGAACGAGTCGATGGTGTTCTCGTGGCCGGTGACTTCGACGATCATCGAGTTGGGCGCGACGTCGATGATCTTGGCGTGGAAGATGTCCACCACCTCCATCATGCGCTTGCGCGCCTCTTTCCCGCCGTGCACGCGCACGAGCGCCAGCTCGCGGCTCACGAACTCCATCGCCGAGATGTCCTGGATCTCGCTGACGTCATCGAGCTTCTTGAGCTCGCTCACCATCTCGCCGGCATCGGTGCTGGCGTCGACCACGAAGGTCATGCGCGACATGCCCGGTGTCTCGGAGGCGCCGACCGCGAGCGAGCGGATGTTCCAGCCCTTCTCGCCGCAGCACGCCGAGACGCGCATCAAGACGCCCGGACGATCCTTGACGAGCGCGACGATGGTGTGCGGAAGGAGCTGACTGGTAGATGGCACGGCGACCTACGCGATAACGGGACACGCGGTGGAGAACTCGCCTCACCCTCTCACCACGAGAAGGCGCCACACCGCCGGGAGCGTTCTTATCCGCTGTGTACGCGCCTTGTCGACCACATTTGCGTCCGATCGGGCGCACGTACCGACAAGGCGGGGTCCCCCTCAGTTGAGCTATTCTTGTAAAGATGCAGCCAGGGCAGGTGGCGTTGCGGTTGAGACCCCACTTGGGGCTCGCCTTTCACCTGCTGGTGGTGTGGTTCTGCACTTCCTGCGGCGGATCCAAGGCGCGGCCGCCGGAGTGCGAGCAGAGTGCGTTCTGTCGCGACAGCGATTGCGACACCATCTGCGACGCCACGGAAGGCGCCGAGAATCGGGACACCGATCGCGATGGCACGCCCGACTACCTCGATCTGGATTCGGACGGAGACGGCATCAGCGATAGCGAGGAAGCCGGCGACGACGACCTCCGGACGGATCCGATCGATCGTAACGAAGACGGCAAACCCGACTACCTGGACAAACACTACCCGCTCGACGCGGGCAAGCATCGCGATGCCAGCTTCTACGACGCGGGCAGCGACGCGGCCAGCAGCGACGCGAGCGACATGCACATGCGCGATGCGCAGACCGCTCCGATGTGCGCCACGTACGTCGCGTCCGGCTGCATGCCGGCCGAGGCCGATGGCTGCAACGGTCTGGACGACGACTGCGATGGCAACATCGACGAAGGCCTGTTCTGCGGCTGCAAGCGCGGCGAAGTGCGGCGCTGCTTCGCCGGTCCCGCGAGCGCGCGCGGTGTCGGCGCATGCGCCGATGGCGAGCAAGTCTGCACCGGCGACGAGTTTCCGCAGTGGGGCCCGTGTCGCTCGGGCCACACCGCCGAGCCCGAGCTGTGCGATGGCCTGGACAACGATTGCAACGGCTGCGTCGACGATCTCGCGGGCTGTACCGCCCAGCTGCATTGTCCGGGACCGAACGATCCGCGAACTCCGGATGCGCAGCCGTATGTTCCCTACGTGCTCGACGCCGCACGCTTTTACACCGGCGATGACGTGAAGTCGTACCAGTGGCAGATCAGCGGCTCACCTTGCGATCGCATGTTCAGTCGCATCGATCCCAGCGCCACGTCGACCAGCGGTAAGCTCAGCTTCAATTTGAAGCGCGCGGACCAGCGCGAGGCCGAAGCGCTGTTCGCGCTGAGCGGCAGCTACGACGTCACGCTGCGTGTGCTGACCTCGCACGGCGAACTGTCCTGCGGCTTCACTGTACACGTGCGCGCGCCCGGGTTGCGCGTCGAGCTGTGTTGGGACAAAACCGGCCCCGTCGCAGGCAAAGCGCACGATGCAGTCGATCTGGATCTACACCTGGCCAAGGCCGGCTCGACACCCAAGTTCTTCGGCGCGGACGATTGCTATTGGGAGACCTGCCGAGGTGATAGGACACCCTGGAACTACACCGATACAACTCCGATTCAACGTTGCAGTGGCGCGAGCGCGCAGAATTACGCGACGTATGCGTTCCTCGGTTATTGCCCCAACCCGCGTCTAGACGCGGACAATCGACTGGATGCAAACTCCGCTTCCAAGTACGTGACCGAAAACATCAGCCTGGATGCGCCAGCTCCGGGTGATCGGTTCCGAGTCATGGTGCACTACAACACGAACGTGTCCGCGGACGCGCTCGGCGACGATGCTGGCGTTGCGCCCGCGATCGAGACTCACCCGATCGTGAACGTTTATTGCGACGGCGATCTTCGCGGCAGTTTTGGCGGGGTGCCGGAGCAGCTGGGAGATCTCGAAGAAGTTGGTTTATCCTATCCAGGACAGATGTGGCGCGTAGCCGACATTGTAAGTGCGACTGGCACCTGCAGCGTGAACCCGCTGGTGCCTCCCAAAGTCGGCTTTGGGTACTGGGTCTCGGGGTTCGACGCGAGCTACGGTGATTAGGCGCGATAGCAATAGATTTCCCAGACGCCGAGTAAAGCGCGGCGCCGGGCCTGTCCGCGGTCGGGCAGGTCGGGAGGTATGTGCTAAGGTCCGGCCCGTGGCACGGGGGTCCGGGAACTTTCGGCCTGCAATCTCGTGACGATGCTGATGCCTTCCGTCGACCACGCCATTACTTCGCGACCGACTCGCTTCTCGGCGGACGAGCTGATCCCGTTCGGCAAGTACATGTTGCTGAACAAGATTCAGTCCGGCGCGACGGCGGCGGTCTACCGCGCGAAGATCCGTGGAGCGGCCGGCTTCGAACGCCTGGTGGCGATCAAGCGCATCTTGCCGCAGATGTCCGGCGACCCGGAATTCGTGCGCACATTCATCGAGGAAGCCAAGACCTGCGCGCGCCTCACGCACGAGAACATCTGCCCGATCTACGAGCTGGGTAAGGTCGGCGAGTCGCTGTACATGGCCATGGAGTGGCTGCCCGGCAAGGATCTGGGCGCGATCACCCGCCGCCTCAGCCGTCAGGGCGAGGTCATGCCGCCGCTGATAGCTGCATGGATCGCCAGCCGCCTGTGCGACGCGCTGGACTACGCGCACTCGCTCAAGACCGGACCGGACTCGATCGGCATCATCCACCGCGATCTGTCGCCGACCAACATCGTGTGCAGTTACGAGGGTCAGGTGAAGCTGATCGACTTCGGCCTGGCCAAGGCCGCGGGTCGCGCGCAGCAGACCAACGTCGACGCCCTGAAACAAAAGCTCGGTTACATGAGTCCCGAGCTAGTGCTCGGCCGGGCTCCGGATGCGCGTTCCGACGTGTTCGGAGTGGGCGTGTGCCTGTACGAGATGATCACGGCGCGCCGCCTATTCGCCGGCAAGGACGATATGGCGACCTTGCGCATGGTCAGCAACGCTTCGGTGCCGCCGCCCTCGGCGCTGGTCGAGGACGCGCCCGAAGAGCTCGAGCTGATCACCATGCGCGCGCTGGAACGCGCCCCGGACGATCGTTGGTCGACCGCTGGCGAGATGGGCAAGACGCTGGCGGAGTTCATCTCGAACACCGATCCGATGTTCGGGCCGCGCCAGGTCAGTGCTTTCATGCGCAAGCTGTTCGCGGGCGACATGGACGCGGAGCAGCAGCGCGTCAACGAGCTGCTCACCGCGAGCCACGACGAGGCCGTACTCGAGGAGCGCAAGCGGTTCTTCTCCTCGCCGGCCGGAGCGGCGGCGATCGCCAAGGCCGAAGCCGCGCGACGGCTGAGCACGCTGCCTCCGCCCGTGCGCTACGACGCCGAGGACGACGACGCAGCGCCACTCTCGGGACGCATCCCGAAGGCGCCACGCCTGCCGCGTGTCCCCCCGCCCGCGGGTGACGTCGAGCAGGGTTCGGGGCGCCCGACCGCACGACCGCGCGCGCCGGAGGAAGAAGAGCCGACGGCCTTTCATCCGACCGACGGCCGCACCACGCTCGTCGACGAGGAAGATGCGACGCGCCACTTCGATGCCGCGGCGCAGGAAGAACCCACCACCTTCCTGCCGGTCGACGAGGAAGAGAAGACTCAGTACCTCACCGAAGAGTCGTTCGCCGATGCAGTCGCGGCGGCTGCGGAGGACGGCGACAGCGTTCCGCCCGGCGGCGAAGACGAAGAAGAGCTGACGCACATCTTCTTCAACCTCGAAGAGGGCATCGGGGTGCCCGAGCTGGTGAACGAACCGGTCACGGCGGAAGCACCGATCTCGCCGCTATCGGCTGCAATCAACGATCCCCCACAGCTGCTCGACGTCGAGGCCGAGATCGTCGCGCAGAACGAGGCCGCGTTCGGGACCGCCGCCCGCCGCAGCACGCCGAGCGCGATCCGCAACAAGCCTGCGCCGCGCCGCGTGATGAGCGACGAGGTCGCGAACTGGATGAAGAGCCAGACGCAGACCGAGCGCCGCAACGTCGAGACGCTCGAGCTGCGGCGCACGCGGCGCTCGGATCAGCTGTCCACCATCTTGCTGGTCGTCGGCGTGGTGATGTTGCTGGTCGCAGTGGTCGGGCTGGTGACCAAGACACCCGTGGGCGTGAAGCTCGGCCTGCGCAAGCCCAACGTGGCCTCGATCGAGGTGCGGACTTCGCCGGCGGTGGGAGCCGCAGTGAAGCTGGATGGCATCTTCCGCGGCCGCGCGCCGCTGCGTCTGGAAGGCGTGCGCAGCGGACGCCGGGTGATCGCGGTCACGGCCGAGGGCTACCAGGAGGCCGCGAGGTCCGTGGACCTTCAGGGCGGCAATCGCGCCCAGGTGATGATCGAGCTCGAGCCGCTGAAGCGCTGAGCGCGTTCACTTCTTGGCCGGCGGGATCGAGGGCATCTCGCTCTGGCCCACCTTCAAGCGCAAGGCCACGGCGCGCTTCTGGCGCTCCTTGTACGCGGCGTGGCTGGCATCGCCCGTCTCGTTGCGCTGTTCGGTATGCCGGTCGAGGATCTGGAACTCGGTCAGCACGAACGCAACCTGGCCCAGGTTGCGCGCCTGGGCGGGCGCGCGTTTCAGCATCTCGGCGGGCACGCGCAACGGCATATCGACCACGAAGTGCACGACCGAGTAGTTGCTGGCGCTGAAGCGGTTGTCGAGCCGAGTCAGCGTGTCCTCGGCGTCGGCCTTGACCTGCAGATCCTTGAACAGCGTGGTGAGGTGCGGGTGCTGCTCGCAATAGGTCCGGAAGTGAAACAGCGTGTTCGTGCTTTGGCCCGGGATCACGTAGTTGAACGGGAAGATGTGCCGAAGCATGTAGTCGAGCGTCGGAAAGATGTCGTCCGGCTCGCGAGTCACGATGCGGAAGCGCAGCTTGTCGTAGATGTTGGCGGCGATGGTCTCGGGCTTCGAGAGCAGCTTCTGATAGAGCGAGTCCTTGTTCTTGCGCCCGCCGATGAACTCGAGGATCGGGAAGCCGTGCGCGAGCATGCCGCCGATCACTCGATAGACCTTCTCCTCCACCAGGTAGAACAACTCCTGGTCGGAGAACGGCAGCATGAACAGCAGCTCGCGGCCCTCGAGGTGGTGGATGATGTGCATCGTCTTCAAGATCGAGCACGCGCACATCTGGCGATGACCGCTGCCGGACGCCAGGTTGATCAAGCCGGGCAGATCGAGTGAAGCCACCGGCTTGGGCACCGGAAAGTCGAAGTGGCGGCGCAAGAACGCGATCGCCTCGTCGCGGATCACGGTGATGCGTTCGAGATCCTGCGCGTCGTCCAGGCGAAACTCGTGTGCCCCGATCAAGGCGCGAGCCTGGTCTTCCTCCGGCAGATTCATCCGGTGCCAGTCGATCACCGAGCCACCGCGCAGCAACAGCCGGATCGCTTCCAGGTCGCCGACCCGAAACTTATCCAGCGTGCGGTAATGGGTGTCGGCCTCGGGGCCCAGGCGCGGGGTCGTCATGCCGGGCGACAGCGTAACAAACCGTTACCCTGCGAGCTAAAGAAAGCTGCCCGCCGCGCAGAGCGGCGGCGTCGATGTCACCTTGCACGCCTTTTTTTTGAAGCACGGTCGTGAGCCCCATCCCGGGCGGCGATCGTTCACGAACGGCCCAAGGTGAGGGTCCCCATGAAGATGCCCAAGCTGATCGCGAACACGGCTAGATTGCCCCACATCGCGCCCTCGCAACCGGAGAGCGACAGCAGCAGCCCCGACGCCAGCACTGTGCGGCCCATCTGGATCCATCACTCCCCTGCGCATGCAAGCGTGCAGCGCGAACGGTCGGGACTTTTACTACAGGCAGACACACCGTAGCCACGGAAAAGTAGGGCGCGAAGAACCAAGGCGCGTGAGTTGGCGGTACGCGGAAGATCGGCAATAGTGCCAAACCATGGGCGAGTCGATCATCCCGGACAGTACTCTGTCTGCATTGCCTATCTTGGCGCTCCGCAACTCGGTGCTCTTCCCGGCCTCCGTCGTGCCGGTCAACGTCGGCCGAGCGCGCTCGGTCCGCCTGATCGAGGAAGCCTTCGGTCAAGAGCGGCCAAGCATCGGCGTGCTCGCCCAGCGCGATGCCGAGGAAGAGGATCCCGGCTTCGAGCGGCTGTACACCGTGGGCACCCTGGCCCGGGTCCTGAAGGTGATCCGGCTCAGCTCCGGGCACTACAGCGTGGTGCTGCAAGGCATCACGCGCATGCGCCTGATCGAGCCGGTGGGCCGCGAGCCGTGCCTGCGCGCGCGCGTCGAGCGCCTGCACGAGCACAGCCAGCGGGACGAGGAGATCGACGCGCTGACCGTGCACATGCGCGAATTGGCCCGCACCTTGCTGCGCACCCTGCCCTCGCCGCCGCGCGAGATGGGCGTGGTCCTCGACAATGTCCAGGACCCCGGCGCATTGGCCGATCTGGTGGCCTCGCACCTGCCGATCCCGACGGAGCGCAAGCAGCAGATCATCGAGACCCTGGACGTACGCGCGCGCCTGAAAGCGGTGCTGGAGCTCATCAAGCGGCAGCAAGAGATCCATCGCGTCAAACAGGAAGTCGCCTCGATGGTCGAGGAAGAGATGTCCAAGTCGCAGCGCGAGCTCCTGCTGCGCCAGCAGCTGCGGGCCATCCGGCGCGAGCTGGGCGAAAGCGGCGGCGAGGACGACGAGCTCGACGAGCTGCGCGAACGGCTCGGCCGCGCCCATCCGCCGCCCGAGGCGGAGAAGGCCGGCCGGCGCGAGCTCTCGCGCATGAGCGCCATGAACTCGGCCAGCGCGGAGTACCAGGTTGCTTACAACTACGTGGAATGGCTGTGCGACCTACCCTGGTCCCGCCACACGCCCGATCGCCTGGACGTGTCCGAAGTCCGGCGCGTGCTCGACGAAGACCACCACGGGCTCGAGGAACCCAAGAAACGCATCGTCGAATACATCGCGGTGCGCAAGCTCAAGTCCAACAAGCGCAGCCCGATCCTGTGCTTCGTGGGCCCTCCGGGTGTGGGCAAGACCTCACTCGGCCGCTCGATCGCGCGCGCCACGGGCCGTGAGTTCGTGCGCATCTCGCTCGGCGGCGTGCAGGACGAAGCCGAAATCCGCGGCCACCGGCGCACCTACGTCGGCGCCCTGCCGGGGCGCCTGATCACCGGCCTCAAGAAGGCCGGGGCGAGCAACCCCGTGTGCGTGCTGGACGAGGTCGACAAGATGAGCTCGGACTTCAGCGGGGATCCCGCCAGCGCGCTGCTCGAGGCGCTCGACCCCGAGCAAAACAACGCCTTCGTCGACCACTACCTGAACGTGCCGATCGACCTGTCCCAGGTGTTGTTCATCGCCACGGCCAACCGCAAGGACGTCATCGCGCGGCCGCTGCTCGACCGCATGGAAGTCATCGACATCCCCGGCTACACGCGTGACGACAAGCTCGCGATCGCGCGCGACTTCCTGGTGCCGCGCCAGCTCGCCGACCATGGCCTGACGCCTGCCCATCTAGAGATCACCAACGACGGCATCGAGCGCATGGTCAACGAGTACACGTCCGAGGCCGGCGTGCGGCACCTGGCGCAGCAAGTCGCGGCGCTGTGCCGCGCGGTGGCGGTGCGCGTGGCCAGCGGAGACACCGAGCACATCGATGCCGGCGGCGAATTCGTCGAGAAGGTCCTGGGCCCGCCCAAACACGAGCTCAGCGTGGCCGAAAAAGTGCCTGCCAGCGGCATCGCCACGACCCTCACCTGGACCCCGGGTGGCGGCGAAATCATGCTCGTCGAGAGCACGCAGATGCCCGGCAAGGGCGAAGTCCACCTGACCGGCAAGATGGGCGACGTGCTCAAGGAGTCGGCGGCGGCCGCCTTCTCGTACATCCGCTCGCACGCCACCAACTTCGGCCTCAAGGACGACTTCCTGACCCGGGTCGACGTGCACGTCCACTTGCCCAAGGGAGCTGTCCCGAAAGACGGCCCGGCCATGGGCCTGTCGATCTTCCTCTCGCTCATCTCGATGCTACGCGGCATCGCGATCCGTCCGGACGTGGCGCTGACCGGCGAGATCACCTTGCGCGGCAAGGTGCTGCGTGTCGACGGCCTCAAGCAGAAGTGCCTGGCGGCCCACCGCGCCGGCATCAAGGACGTGGTGTTGCCGCGCATGAACGAACCCGACATGGAAGAAATCCCGGCGCGCATCCGCAACGACCTGCGCGTGCACTTCGTCTCGCGGTTGGACGAGGTCATCGGGTTGGCACTCACCGAACCGCTGGTGACCGAGGGCAAGCGCAGCGAACCCTCTGCACACGCCTGACGTGTTCGGCCTGCTGCGATCGCTGCCGGCCGTGCGCACGGCGCTCGGCATCGCGCTGCTGAGTGCGCTCGGCATGTGTGCGGTGCCGCTGTTGGCCGTACACGGCCCGGAGAGCGCGCTGGTGCTGGGCGTCATCCTGCCGCCGATGGCTGCATTCGGCGCAGCGAGCATCTGCCAGCGCCTGCGTGCGAGCACAGAGGCCTGTTCGCTGCGCACCCTGTTCGAGCACGCGCTGATGTTCGGCGCATTGCTCTTCCTGCTGCCGGTGCTGATACTCGCCCTCGACTCGGTGCGCGTGCGCAATTGCACGCCGGGTTCGGGTGCGGCGTTCATGCTGCTCGGCCCCGGCTTCGGCGTCCTGCTCGCCTGCCTGACCGGAGTGGCCGTAGCGCTCTGCGTACCGCGCCCGCGCCACGTGGCCACGATCGCGCTATGCATCCCGATCTTCACCATGCTGGCGGCGATCGGCCGCTTCTACTCCAGCCCCTCGATCTTCGCCTACGGCCACTACTACGGCTTCTTCCCGGGCACGGTGTACGACGAAAACGTCAACATCACCTGGCCCTTCCTCTCGCTGCGAGTCGGCACCTGTACGTGGATCGCCAGCATCGTCTTGTTGCTCAAGGCGTTCATCGATCCCGACACGCTCAGGCTCACGCCGCGCGCGCGAAGCCGCTTGTCGCTGGTGGCCGGCCTGTCGTGTGTAGCCGCGGGACTGGTCTTTGCGTTCTTCTCGGTCCAGCTCGGACACACCAGCAGCGTCGAACGCATCCGCGAGGTACTCGGCGGCGAATACAAGAGCGCGCGCTGCCAGCTCTACTTCCCGCGCGAAGAAAACGAGCGCGAACGCCTGCAGCTGGCAGAGGACTGCGACTTCCGCGTCACGCAGGCAGAGCGCTGGTTGGGAGTCACCCACCCGCAGCCGGTCATCGTCTACCTCTTCCGATCGCCGCAAGAGAAGTACGCGCTGATGGGAGCCGAGAGCACCAACATCGCAAAGCCCTGGCGCTCCGAGGTCTACATCAGCGATCAAGGCTGGCCGAACCCGGTCCTCGGGCACGAAGTCGTGCACGTGGTCGCCAGCATCACCGGCATGGGCCCGCTGCGAGTATCCGGTCGAGCCTTCGGCTGGTGGCCGGATCCAGCGCTGATCGAGGGCGTAGCGGTCGCGGCAGCCTGGACACCGAGCGGAGGCCTGACACCTCACGAGTGGTCGCGAGCGCTGCTAGAGCTGGGCTTGTTGCCCAAACTCTCCGAGCTCTTCGGCGCGGGCTTCCTGGGACAACAAAAACGCCTGGCTTACACCGTCAGCGGCTCGCTCCTGCGCTTCGTCGCCGAGCGCTGGGGTGCGAGAGCAGTACGTCAGACCTACGCGCACGGCGACGTGGCCGGAGCGGTGGGCCTCACGCTAGAACAACTAGAAACCGAGTGGCACCGCGACCTGCGAGCGAGACCGATCAGCCCAGCGGCGATGGCGCTCGCCGAAGCCCGCTTCACCGGCCCCAGCATCTTCTCGGCGGTATGTCCGCATGCCCTGGCCCAGCTGCGCGACGAGCTCCGTGTCCAAGTCGGCAGCGGCGCCGACCAAACCGCCCTCCACACCTGTCGTGAAATCCTCAACGCCGATGGCCAAGACGTCGGTGCGCGAACCACCCTGGTAGGAAGCCTCGCGCGCCTGGGCAAGACGGCCGACGCAATGCGCGAGCTCGAGTGGCTGGAACAGCGAGCCCCCAAACCCTACGTGGCCGCGGCCAAGCAAGCGCTGGCCGACGAAGCCTTCCGCCGAGGCCGCATCGCCGAAGCGCGTGAGACCTACCGTGCCCTCCTCGAAAAACCGCTGGAAGACGATCAACGCCGCGCCCTACAGGTCAAGCTGCTGGCCTGCGAGAGCGAAAAGCCCCGCGAGCGAGCGCTGATCTTCGAGCTACTCATCGGCGAACCCGGCGAACGAGCCGACGGAGCCACGGCAGTCCACCTCGCCCGCGAGCTCCGCGAACAACGCCCCGACGGCCTACCGCACTACCTCGAAGCCCGCCAGCTGATCTCCGTGGCACGCTTCGCCCACGCAGCGGACCTGCTAGCTCAGGCCCGAGCGCTGAGCCTGCCCACGGCAGAAATCCACGCCGAAGCAGTGCGCCTCGAAGGCATCGCCCGCTACGCCATCCACGACCTGACCACCGCAGACAAGCTCTTCCAGATGTACGGCAAAGACGGCTCAGCAGCCCACGCAGCAGAAGCGGACGACTACCGCCAGCGAGTCCGCTACACGCAGAAGCGCCTGGCGCGTTGAACCGCTCAAGAGCAAGCGCCTGCAGCCCCGCGCTCGCGCTCCCGCTCGTATAGCCACTCCAACACCCAGTTGTAGTCCAACTTCTCCCCACCCCAGTGGCTGTCGCCCGTGTCGTGATCGATCGAGACGCCGGCCTGTTCATGGGTCGCCTGCAGCCGCGCACACCCCGTCGCGCTATCAACCCCGACGGACGGCGGCACATGGTGGATCACCCGACCATCGGGTCTGCGAAACTCGAACTCGCTACCGTTGCGAACCACGGAGTACCCGTACTCGTGAAGAAACCGATGGTGCCGCCGGCAAAGCAACACGAGGTTATCGGGATCAGTCTCGCCTTCATCGATCCAATGCACGATGTGATGCGCGTCCACAAAGCGATGGTTCGTACACCCCGGAAACCGACAGCCGCGATCGCGAGCCGCGAGTGCCCGCCGCAACGCAGCCGACACCACACGCCTCTTACGTCCGAGCTTCAGCGGCTCGCCAGCATGGTTCTCGGTGATCTCGACCAAACTCGCATCACAAGCCAAGCGCCGCGCGGTCGCAGGAGGAATCAAGGTTTGATCATCCAGCTCGCACCGCCCCTGCGCCGCCTCATCGCGCAGCACGCCCTCGGCGACGTGAATCGTCACCAACTGCCGATCCGGCCCGGTGACATCACGCGCCCCATCCGCAAGAAACCCCTCGGCCATGAGCCCAAGCGCATCGGCATTCCGCGCCGAGTAAGAATCCACAGCACGATCGGGCGCCCCCAACGATTCACCTGAATCGCCCTCCGCCTCCCGCAACACATCCGCGGCCCCCCGAAGCGCCTTCATGAACACCGCGCCCTGCTCGGGAGCAAGCAGCGCCTTGACCACCACAGCCCCAGTCTCGTCCACATAACACTGCAGATACCGCCCCGCGAAACGCTCGTTAGCCTGCTCAAGCTCCTCCGCGCACTGTGCCCCACGGTACAACCGCACCACCCGCTCGACATGCGACACCGACCCTTTCTCGGCGATCGAAAGCAGCGACCCCTCATTCTCGGGTGTAGCGATCCGCGTGAGCGCCCGAACCTTGCAATAACTCAACACCCCGCGCCGCATCGCATCCGCGACCCGAGGCAACCCCACGAGCGCCCGAGCCACACGAACCTTCTCACGCGCAGCAACCAACCCGATCCCACACCGCCAACTCAACCAGTGCGCGCAAGAAGCCAGCCCAATCCCCACATGCCCACCCCGCCGATCGAACTCCGCCAACAACTCCAGAAAGCGGAAGTTCCCGGCATTGAGATGCCCAACCAGCGTCGTCAGCGCCTGCTCGAGCGAAGCATCAGACAGTTCAACGATATCATCTGACATGACACTCCTATAGCTCTCGCACTAACAACGCGTAATGCAAATCTCTTTGCGTGATCCAGGCCGCCAATGCGCTTGCCGCCGTCAGCGGCATGTCGAATCCCCCACGAAGCTCACAACCGCAACGTTCCCAGCCTGCGAGAATAGCGAACTCCCGGCTTGCTTCCGGCTGCTGCAACGGGGATCAGTTCACGCTCAAACGGAATCCAGCGCGCATGCGAGCCAACGCCGCCATCAGCAGCATCGGGCGACCCGGCCCTGACAACCCATCCGCGTAGCCTGCCGGGGCCCGGGGCAAAGCCCCGGAGAGGCGCGCAGCGCCGCGGCTCTGGGGGCGCGAGCCCCGATTGCAACCTCCCAACTGCAACCAGCCGATACACGCCCGCGAACGCACGAACCCACCCTTTGATAGCCCCGCGTGGCACAGCGCTCGGCAATGATCTCCAAGCTCTCCGCGCCGCACACTCGAGGCAACTCGGCGCCGCCGTGAGATTGGGGGACCTAACCTCCGCTGCACACCACCGGAGGGCTCCACTCCACCCCCCGACCAACCGATGGCCCCCCGAGAGGTCGCTCCTGATTACTCGGATACCAGGGAGCCTCAGATCACATCAAACGCCTCAACCCAATCCACCGCGAGGCAGACACGACGCCGCCATCAGCTGCATCGAACAACTCTACTCCGACGACCGCCCGCGTAGCCTGCCGGGGCCCGGGGCAAAGCCCCGGAGAGGCGCGCAGCGCCGCGGCTCTGGGGGCGCGAGCGCCGATCGCAACCTCCCAAACGCAACCAGCCGATGAACGCCCGCGAGCACCACGAACCCACCCCTCGATAGCCCCGCGTGGCACAGCGCTGGCGATGATCGCGAAGCTCTGGCCGCACACTCGAGGCAACTCGGCGCCGCCATCGGTGGCTTCAGCCAACGTTGCCACCGGAGCCTCCCGGGGGCTCCACTCCAACCCCCCGGTTGAGGAACGCGGCGCCGCGCGAGCGCCCCATCGCGGCCGCGCAATCCGACCAACCGATAGACCCCGGGATCTCGCCCTGATTGCATGGATACCAGGGAGCCCCCAGATCGCATCAGCGGACGCGTTGCCGCCATCAGCTGCAGCGAGCAACCCGACCTCCCACGCTCACCCACGTAGCCGCGAGCGCCGATCGCAACCTTCCAACCGCAAACAGCCGAATAACGCCCGCGAACCCACCCCTCGATAGCCGCGCGTGGCACAACGCTGGCGATGATCTCCAAGCTCTGCGAGCCGCATACTCGAAGCTGACGCACGCCGCCGTCAGCGGCATCACTCGACTCGGTCATAGGCGCGGCCTCTCGGAGCGGCCGGGCCGGCCCACTGGGGCGCGAGAGCCGATCAACCAGCGATGTACACCCCGCGAGCATAGCGACCCGCGTGACATCCCGGCCACACGCCTGTGCTTCACCGCCCCGCACCTCCACCCTATGCACGCCGCCATACCCATGCGATTCTCCCGCGCATGCCCGACGCACATGGGCCGTCCGTGCTGGTCCAGGCGGCGATCTTCCTCGCAGCCGCCGTAATCGCAGTCCCCCTCTTCCGCCGCCTCAAGCTCGGCTCGATCCTCGGCTACCTCGCCGCCGGCGTCGTGATCGGCCCGCGCGGCCTCGCCCTGTTCAACGATGCCGACTCGATCATGCACGTCGCCGAGTTCGGCGTCGTCCTCTTCCTCTTCCTGATCGGCCTCGAGCTGAACCTCAGCCGCCTGTGGACCTTGCGGCGCGACATCTTCGGCCTCGGCACCGCGCAGGTAGTCCTCACCGGCGTCGTCGTGATGCTCTTCCCCCTGCTGGTCACCCACCGCCCCTGGCGCGCAGCGCTGATCGCCGGCCTCGGCCTGGCCCTCTCCTCCACCGCGCTCGTCATGCAGGTCCTCGAGGAACGCGCGGAAGTCCAGGCGCCCCACGGACAGAAGGCCTTCGCCATCCTCCTGTTCCAGGATCTCGCCGTAGTCCCCCTCCTCGCCCTCGTCGCCTTCCTGTCACCGATCGAAGCCCGCGACTCCGCGCCGCTGTGGCTCTCCGCGCTGAAGATGCTCGCGGCGGTCGCAACCGTGATCGTCGCGGGCCGCTACCTGTTGAACCCCCTGTTCCGCCTGCTCGCCAGCGCCGGCGCCCGCGAGATCATGACCGCGGCAGCGCTGCTCGTCGTCATCGCCGCGGCCGGCATCATGACCAGCGCCGGACTCTCACCCGCGCTCGGCGCCTTCCTCGCCGGCATCATGCTCGCCGAATCCAGCTATCGCCACGAGCTCGAGGCCGACATCGAGCCCTTCCGCGGCTTGCTGCTGGGCCTGTTCTTCGTATCCGTCGGCATGTCGGTCGACATCGGCGTCATCATGCGCTTCGGCCCGGTGCTGCTCGGTGCGCTGCTCACGCTCACGCTCGTGAAGATCACGGTCGTCTACATGCTCGTGCGCTGGTCGGGCTCCGACCACGCGACGGCAGTGCGCACGGCCTTCTTGCTCCCACAGGGCGGTGAATTCGGCTTCGTGCTGTTCTCCACCGCGGTCAGCGCCCGCGTGATGGTGCAGGAACAAGCCACGCTCCTCGTCGCGCTCGTCACGATGAGCATGGCGCTCACGCCCCTGCTGCTCCAGATCGCCCCGCGCCTGATCCCGAAACAGGAGCGCACGCGCGAGCCCGACTTCGACGGTGCGAAGGGCTCCGTGTTGTTGATCGGCTTCGGCCGCTTCGGCCAAGTCGTCAGCCAGATGTTGCTGCTCGAAGGCACCGAGGTCACCACCATCGACAACGACCTCGAGATGATCGAGGCCGCCGAGAGCTTCGGCTTCAAGGTGTACTTCGGAGACGGCACGCGCCTGGACGTGTTGCGCGCGGCGGGCGCCGACCACGCTACGTTGATCTGCATCTGCGTCGAAAAGAAGGAGACCGCGACGCGCATCGCCGAGATCGCGCGCGAGGCCTTTCCCCTCGCGCGCTTGTATGCGCGAGCGTTCGATCGCGTGCACTCGCTCGAGCTGATCGAACGCGGGGTGGACTACCAGATCCGTGAGACCTACGAGAGCGCGATCGAGTTCGGCCGCAACGCGCTCGGCGGCCTCGAGCTGGAGGTCGAACGCATCGACGAGGTGGAGAGCGAGGTGCGCGAGCGCGACCGCGCACGCTTCGCGCTGCAGCAACAGGGCGATACACAGTCCGGACTCGGACTGCTCGCGACCCGGCCGGTCCCGCGACCGGAGCCGCTGGTGGCGCCCAAGCGAAAAGGCATCAAGCTTGTGTCATGAAGTTGTTCGCCATCAGCGACCTGCACGTGGGCTTCGAAGCCAACCGCCTCGCCCTGGCCGATGTCCGCGCCCGCCCCGAGGATTGGTTGATCCTCGCCGGCGACATCGGTGAGACCGAGGAACATCTGGCGTCGACGCTGGACAGCCTGGGGCCGCGCTTCGCACAGCTGCTCTGGTGCCCCGGCAACCACGAGCTGTGGGCGATCGGCGATGGGGCGCGCGGCGTGGCCAAGTACGAGCGCCTGGTGGCCCTGTGCCGGGAGCGCGGCGTGCTCACCCCGGAGGACGACTTCCCGGTCTGGCGCGGCGAAGGCGGACCCCACCTGCTCGCGCCGATGTTCCTGCTCTACGACTACACGTTTCGCCCGGACGCGATCGCGCCCGAGGACGCGGTCGAGTGGGCGGCCGAGGCCGGGCTGCGTTGCGCCGACGAGACACTGCTCGATCCGGCGCCGCACGCCACGCGCAGTGCCTGGTGTGCCGCGCGCTGCACGTGGACCGAGGCCAGGCTCGAGCGCACGCTGCGCGAGCACGAGCTGCCGACCGTGCTGATCAACCACTTCCCCCTCAAGCAATCGCTCGCGCGCTTGCCGGCCATCCCGCGCTTTCAGATCTGGTGCGGGACGCGGCGCACCGAAGACTGGCATCGGCGTTTCCGCGCGGCCGTCGTGGTGAGCGGCCACCTGCACATCCGCAAGACGGTCGAGCTGGATCAGACGCGATTCGAAGAGGTGTCGCTGGGTTATCCGCGGCAGTGGCGCGTCGCGGACGGCATGGATCGGTACCTGCGGCAGATCTTGCCCAACCCAGCAATGTAAGTCTCGCGACCACCTCGGTCGAAAATTTTGGGCGATCGCGAACGTGGATACACTCCTGAACCCAAGGACAGTGGGTTCGCCATGCAAACATCATCTCAACCGATCCAAGCAAAACCGAGCCAGGTACCGCTCACGCAGATGAAGCTTTCGCGCGCGGGCGAGCTCGCGAAGACGGGCGACTACGAAGCCGCACTGGTGTTGCTGTTGCAGATGGAGCCCACCGCCGCGGCGCTCGACATGCGCGCGCGCATCGAGCTGCAGCGCGGGCACTATCGCGATGCGCGCTCGCTGTGGAACGAGGTGCTGGAGCTGGCACCCGCGCATCCCGGCGCGAAGCAAGGTCTGCGCAGCGTGCAGATGGCCGTGACGCGCGGCAAGCTGTTGCGCCAGCTCACGCTGGGCGTCGTGGTGCTGGGCGCCGCCTCCGGGTTGTACCTGGCGCTACGCCCGAGCGCCGAGCCGCCGCCCGCGAAGGCGCACGTACAGGCTGCTCCGAGCCTGCCGCCCAAAGCGGCAGCCGTACGCGCCCCGGCGGCGCCGCCGAAGGCTGCGATCGCGGCGGCGCCGGCAAAGCCCAGGCTGCTGCCCGACATCGCACTGCCCGACGGCGTGAGCGTGCGCAACGAAGACGGTGCGCACGTCTATTCGTTCGACGGTGGACTGTTCAGTGAAGGTGTGACCTTCGTGACCGACGGCCGCGAGAAGGTGACTGCGCTCGGCCGCGCGCTCGCCCCCTACACGCAGACGCTTCAGATCGAGCTGATCGGTTACGTCGACACGCTGCCGGTACCGACCGAACGGCAATACCGCGACAACACCGAGCTCGCGTTGATACGCGCGAACGCGGTGCTCGGGCGCCTGGCGCGTACCACGAAGATCCCTGCCGAGGCGCTCGGACTGCGCGCGGTGGGTGGCCGGCTCGGACCCGCCTCGGACAAGCAGGGCGATCCGCGCAACCGCACGGTCGAGATTCGCGTCAGCCTGCGCTGAACGTCACGGCAGAAGCCCGACCCTGTTCGACAGGATCCGCGCGCGCACGTCGCGCAGGAGCGCGGGTGGACCGCGGAACAGGGTCACGGGCAGGCTGCGCTGCGCGACCATGTGCGCGTAGATCGCGTCGGCGCGCTGCACGTTCAGCCCGAGACCCGAGATGTACTCGAGCCTCAAGCTGAAGTCGCGATTCTCGGGCACCTGGAACGCCCAGCGCTTCATGTCATCACCCGAGGCGCCGTAGGTGGCGACCAGATCCACCACGCTGTCCACGCCGACCTCGCGCAGCGAGCTCGCGATGCGCGGCACTTCCATGCGCGCTTGCATGTTTGCCAGGTCGAACGGTTCCGGCTGTCGCTGCCCGAGCAGCACCACGTCGTAGCCACGCCCACTGGCGGAGGAGTTCCAGACGCTGCCCTGCGGAAACGCACCGAGAAACGTTCGCAACTGGATCTGGATCGCCCGCTCGACCGTGTCGTAGAGCGGCACCCACTGCGTCGCGAGCCCTTGCGCGGTCAGGTGCGCCTTCACGATCTCGTAGTACTCGCGCGAGAAGAGCAGCGAGTTGCCGCGCACCCAGGGGTGGATCGGATCCGAGGTGATGATGTCGAAGCGCTCCTCGGTCGTGGCCAGGTAGTGCCGCGCGTCATCGAACACCACGGTGACGCGCGGGTCATCCAGCACGGCGAAGTTCTCGCGCCGGAACTCGCGCGCGGCGCCCACCACGCGCGGCTCGATCTCACAGATCACGAGGCGCTCGATCTCGGCGTGACGCGCGATCGCGCCCGCAGTGACCCCCGCGCCCAGGCCCACGACCAGCACGCGCTTGGGCTTGGGGTGCGCCAGCACGGACAGGTGCCCGAGCAGGCGCTGCAGCCGCATGTCCGCGTTGCCGTTGCTGGCTTCGATCCGGCCCGAGACGTGGAAGCTGCGAAACCCATTCGAGTTGACGTTCACGGCCACCGTGGAGGCTGCGCCCTCGGCGATGTACGTGTAGCGATCGCCCGGGTCGACCTGCCAGATGTGCCGCCCGTGCGTGAGGAAGACGGCGGACATGCCGGGCGCGAAGGCGGCAGAGGCAGCACCCATGCCGAGCACGACGAGTGCCGCTCCGAGCTGCAGGGGCACGCCGCGTGCACGCAACACGCTCGCGCAGGACAGCGCAGCCGAGAGCGCCGCGATCACGATCAGCACCTGCCCGCCCCAGTGCGTGCCGTGCGCCGGAATGACCAGGAAGCTCAGCGCCAGCGCGCCGACGATCGCCCCGATGGTGTTCGCTCCGTAGACCCGACCCGCAGCGCGGCCCGGATCCTCGTGGCGCACGGCGGCCAGCGCAAACGGGAAGCTCATGCCCCAGGCGATCGCCGCCGGCAGCATGACGTCGAGCGCGCGCAGCACGTGCAGTGCGTGCAACGTCGATACCGGAGTCAGCGCCGATGGCGACGAGTACGGCAGCACGTCGGCCAGCACGAACGCCGACCAGAGCAGCAGGGGCACGAGCGCCAGTTGCGTCGCGCACAGCCCGCGCGCCGGCTGCACTCCGCGCTGCAGCGCCCGCGTCGCCAGCACCGCGCCAATGCCGAGGCCACCCAGGAACACGGCCAGGATGATCGAGAACGCGTAGACGGTCGCGCCGAACAGCAACGTGAGCAGGCGCGTCCACAGCACCTGCGCACCGAGCGCGGTCAGGCCGGAGAAGCCGATCGCCACGTAGATGGGAGCGGCCGGCGTCGCCATCGGCGGCGACGCTGCGGACCCAGTCGAAGGCTGCGGCGCAAGCGCAGGCACGCGGAGTGCGGCCGCCGCGACGCTGAAGTTGAGCAACACCGCAGTTGCCGTCGCGACCCAGACATCCCACACCGCGAGCAGGTAGAACCCGCACACTAGACAGCCGAGCACTGCGCCCAGCGTGTTCGCCGCGTACAGCGCTGCCAGCCGCGATTGCGCCCCCTCCGGATAGCGCCGCGCGATCGCGGGCAAGGTCGCACCCATCAGGGCAGTGGGCGGCAGGAGCAGGATCGCGGCCACGCCGGCCCGCAGCGCGATGCCGAGCGGCCCGTGCCCGGCAGCTTCGACGTAGACCGAGCGCACCAGCGGAAGCACGAGCGGCATCGAGAGGCCGCACAGCCCGATGCCGAGCTCGATCAGCGCGTAGATGCGCAGCGGCGCCCGCGTACGCGCGACCCACCTGCCGAACAGCAGGCTGCCCAAACACATGCCGCCCATGAAGCTCGCGAGCACGATGCCGACCGAGAGCGCGGATGCGCCGATCACCAGCCGTAGCAGGTGCACCCAGACGATCTCGTAGATCAGCGCGGCGCAGCCGCTCGCCAGGAACATGCCCAGCAGCGGACCTTCCAGCGGGACACTGGGCGCGAGAGCCTGCTTGCGGCGACCGAGCAAGAGGCCCACCAACCCGAGCACACCCAGCCCGAGCGCCCCCGACAGGAGCACGTGACGCCGCAACGCGCTCGCGGCCTCGCGTTGCGGTAGCACATCGACAGGGGTCGTCTCGACGCTCAGCGCCAGCGCGAACGCGGGTGGGAATGGCACCGGGGGCTTGCAGTACACGGCCAGCTCGGACACCGAGAAAGCCCCGTCGCCCGTCGCGTTGGACAGCCGCACGAAGCGCACGGTCCGGGGCTCGAAGCTCGCGACGCGCGCGCGCAAGCCAGTTCCCAGGTGCACCACGTTGGGGAAGCGCGCGAGCAACGCGAAGCTACCCGGCGAGCCGTCCAGCGAGCCCAGCAGGTCGTACGAGTCGTTGGCGTCGGCTTGTACGTACGCCGCCGTCAGCTTCTGGGCGGCTCCCAGGTCCACGGTGAGCGCGCTCGCCGCCCAGTCCAGCAGCACGGCGCTCTGGTCGTTCCACGGCGCGCCCTCGCGCCCGACCATGCCGTCGGTGACCAGCGCCGCATCGCGCCGGATCAGCTCCAGCGCCGGCGCTCGACCGGCCAGCAGATCAGCCGCGCTACACTCCTCTGCAGCCGCCCGCGAGCAGGCCGCCGCCAGCAGCAGCACCAACACGCCCGTAGCTCGGCCGACCATGCGCTCATGTCGCACGTTTCAGCGAGTTTGGGCGGCACAATTCGCCGCGTGTGAATGGAGCAGCGCTCAGCTCGAGCGTGCGTGCGCTGAACGGGCCCTACGCAGCGCCCACTCCAGATCGCAGCACTCGATCGGCTTCAGCAGCACGGAGTCCGCGGGCAAGCAGCCGTCGCTGGCCCAGACGCTCAACCAGGCGCACTCTTCTTCGTCGGCACACAACACCAGCGGCCAGTTGCTGCGAGTCGAGCGCAGGTAGCGAGCGAGCTCGAGGCCTCCGAGGTCTTGCAGCTCGAGGTCGACCACCACGGCATCGTAGGCACCGACATCGTGCGCGACCAGCCGCATCGCGGTGTACGCATCCGAGACGACCGTGACGTGGTACCCGAGGTCCGCGATCAGTCCAGCCGCTTGCTTGCGCAGTGCGCTGTCTGCCTCGATCCACAGCACGCGGCACTCTGCAGCAGGCGCCAGGGTCGGACCGCAGTCGTCGGTGTCGTCGGTGTCATTCAGAGTCGAACAGTGTTCAAGCATCGCTCGGTCCATTGCACGCCGCGCGCCAACGCTTTCCTCAACCGATCCGCGGTGCGCTCGCGCGGCGGCAGTCCGACTTCCTGGAATCAGGATCCGCTACTCCGGATCGCCCTCGAGTGAGTGTGAAATGCTTCACTTTTTGGCTTCGTTCTCTGCATCGACCGCGTCGACCGGAGGCGGGAAGAACACCAACGTGACGTTAGGCGCAGCTGATGGCTGCGGTGCCTCGGCTGTGGCCCAGACCTTCAGCGTCCCGGCGTACCGCGGCTGGATCACTCGCGCGCGCACGGAGGGCGCTGTATGCACCTCGGTCATGGGCAGCGGCGGCACGGCCATGCGCACTGTCGGACGCGATACCTGTGGTGGAGTTGCGCGGCGCGGGCTGGGTGGGTCCTGCGGCGGGGCCACTTCGCTCCCTTGCAGGGCGGGGGGCGCAGGCTGTGCAACTACAGCTCTGCGACCGCGGATGGACCCCTCGATCCTGTCGTAGACCGCCGCCACCAGCCGCGATTCTCCCGGCAGCAGCAGCGCTGCCATCACCGCGAACAGCGGAGCAAGCCCCGCGGAGTCCGTGAGCAGCAAAACCAGGCTGATGCCGGTGCAAAACACCGTCGCGAAGAACAGCATGGACTTCCAGTACGGCGCCTCTCGCTGCTGATAACGCTCGTGGTACTGCGAAAAGCGTCGCCCCGGCTCGGCTCGCTTCAGCTCCTGCCATTGCGCGTTGAGGTGGTCCAGCATGCGTTCCTGCAGTGCATCCGGCATGCCACGCCGCACGAAACGGCTGCTTTTGCGGCAGATCATCCGCCTCCCCGCGCGACGCTCGACCACATGCGACATTCTTGTGTGATCCGGTTTCCAGGACTGCGCCGGTCCGGTTTCCCGGACGCGCGGGCCGTGATCGACCGATCAGAGCTGGTCTGGAGCGGCCTCCTGGCTGGCTCACAGCTTGCACTGCGCCCCTTCGCCGAATCGGCGGCGAAAGGGGTAGGGCGCATGCGCGTGGAGTGTGAGGGGAGATCTTCAGGGCCAAGGTTGATCGCCGTCGGGATCGGAGAGGTCGTCGTCAGCGGTGATCCAAACGCCGTCTTGGTCGCGCACGCCTTGGGCTCGTGCGTGGCCTTGATCGCCTACGATCCCCTCAAGCGCGTGGGCGGTATGGTGCACTACCTATTGCCGTCTTCCTCGCTCTCTCGTGAAGATGTGCGCGAACGTCCGGGCTTGTTCGCGGATACGGGGATCAGACTGCTGTTCAAGAAGCTCGCAGCGCGGAACTGTCTGAGCACGGGCCTGGTCCTGAAGGCCGCCGGCGGCTCGGGAATGTACGAAGACGACAACGTCGGCGTGGGCAAGCGCAACCTCGTCGCGCTGTACGAAACGCTGGCTCGCCGCAAGTTGACGCTCACGGCAGACGCCCTCGGCGGCACCGACTCGCGCACCGTGCGGCTCCACGTGGGCACTGGCGCAGTGCACGTACGGACCCCCGGCGGGCGTACCGAGCTCGACCTCTAGCCGCTTGAGCCGGCAGCGCTTAGCCGGATAGAATCGGTCCGTGTCAACAAACACGGCCGGTGCATGATCGCGCCCGAACTGCGCAAGCTGCTGGAGCACGTGCTCGATCAGCTCGGCCCTGAAGCCACGCTCGAGCAGGCGCTGCGCGCACTTCACGAGCAACTCGGCGGGCCCGCGCCGGTCGCACACGCGCTGCAGGAACGCGTGAAGGAGTTGACCGCGCTGCACGCCTCCGCGCGCTTGCTGCAAAACGAGGGCCTGCCGCTCGAGCGACTGCTCTCGCTGCTGGTCGAGTTGCTGCCACCGGCCTTTCAGTACCCGGAGATCACCGCAGCCCGCGTGCGCTACGGCGAGCAGAGCTTTCAGACGCGAGGGTTCGCAGCCAGCCCCTACAGCCTCTCGGCGAGCTTTCGCGCCGCGGATGGCCGCGCGGGCGCGCTGGAAGTCGTGTACCTGGAGAAGCGGCCCAGGGCGGCCGAAGGTCCGTTCCTGAGCGAGGAACGCAAGCTGCTCGACTCGCTCACCGACCTGCTGCAGGTCGCGCTCAACCGGCGCATCGCCGAAGAGGGCCTGCGCGCGAGTCAGCTTCGTCTGGACCTCGCGATGTCCGCAGCGGACCTGGCTGTGGCCGAGTTGGACATGACGAACGGTCGCGTCAGCTGGTCGCCCGCGATGGAGCGCTTGACCGGCGTGTCTGCGCAGACCTTCGGCGGCACGGTCGAGGCGATGTTCCAGCTGGTGCACGAGGCAGACCGCGACGGCGTGCGCCGCACACTCGAGGCCGTGCTGACCGATCCGGCGCAACAAGATCGGTACGAAGTCGAGTACCGCATGGGGCCGAGTCCGCGCAACATGCGCTGGTTCGTGGGCAAGGGGCAGGTGTTGCGCAATGCGGCACGGCAGCCGGAGCGCGTGGTCGGCGTGGTCTATGACGTCACTGCGCGCAAGTCGCTCGAAGAACAGCTGCGTCACACGCAAAAGATGGAGGCGGTGGGACGGCTGGCCGGCGGGATCGCCCACGACTTCAACAACCTGCTCACCGCGGTGATGGGCAACTGCCACCTGCTGCACATGCAGCTGTCAGATGCGGCCGCGCTCGAGATGGTGGACGACGTACGCGATGCCGCCGAGCGCGGCAGCCGGCTGACGCACCAGCTGCTCGCGTTCAGCCGGCGCTCGGTCACCCAGCCCGTGGCCGTGGATCTGAACGCGCTGATCCGGCAGATCGAGCGCATGTTGCGCCGCCTGGTCGGTGAAGACATCCAGCTCACCACCACGCTCGCGCCGAAGCTCGGCCGCATCCAGGCGGACCCCGGCCAACTCGAACAAGTCCTGATGAACCTCGTGGTGAACGCGCGCGATGCGCTCGAGGTCGGCGGCCAGCTCGAGCTGCAGACTCGCGAGCAGTTGCTGGACGCGGGCTACGTGCTGGGCCATCCCGACGCACACCCGGGCTGGCACGTGGTGCTGAGCGTCCGCGACTCGGGATGCGGCATGACGGACGAGGTGCGTGCGCACATGTTCGAGCCGTTCTTCACGACCAAGGAACCGGGGCGCGGCACGGGCCTCGGACTGTCGGTGGTGTTCGGCATCGTGAAGCAGAGCGGTGGCCACCTCGAGGTCGAGAGCGCGCCGGGCGCTGGCAGCACCTTCTCGCTGTTCTTCCCGCGGATCGACGCGCCCGCGCACGTCGCCCCCAAGAGCGCGATCCACGAGCTGCCCACCGGTCACGAGACAGTGCTGTTGGTGGAGGACGAGAGCACGCTCCGCCGCTTGCTGCGTTCGGTGCTGCAGAGCCAGGGCTACCACGTCATCGACGCGCCGAGCGGGCCCGAAGCGCTGGAGCTGCTGCGCGACCTGCACGGCCCGGTCGATCTCATCCTGAGCGACGTGGTGCTGCCCGGCATGCCCGGCCGGCAGCTGGCAGCTGCGGTGCGCATGCTGCATCCCCGGGCCAAGCTGTTGTTCTTCTCGGGCTACGCCGACGACGCGCTCGCGCGCAGCGGCGTCACGCGCGACGCCGACTTGATGCAAAAGCCGTTCTCGCCGTCGGATCTCGCACGGCGCGTGCGCCAGGTGCTGGATGCCACTCAGGAGAAGTCGCGCACGCCGTAGCGCTTGAGCCGCGCGTAGAGCGCGCTGCGCCCCACCCCCAGCAGCTTGGCTGCATCCTCGACGCGGCCGTCGACGCGCTGGAGTACGGCGAGCACGTGGTCGCGCTCGACGTCCTTGAGCTTCAGCACGCTCGACGCGGCAGGACCCGGTGCGGCGGGCTGCGGAGCGATCGCGAGCAGCTGCGGCTCGATGCTGTCGCCGCGGCAGAAGATCAGCGCGCGTTCGATGACGTTGCGCAGCTCGCGCACGTTGCCGGGCCAGGCATGTCCCTCCAGCGCCTTCAGCGCCGCCGGCGTGAAGTGCGGCAAGCTGCGGCCGTGCTGACGACACAGCTGCTCCAGGACCAGCTGCGCCAGCGGCGCGATGTCCTCGCGGCGGTCGCGCAGCGCGGGCAGCGCGATGGTCACGGTGTTGATGCGAAACAACAGGTCCGCGCGGAAGCTGCCGTTGCGCGACATCTCCGCCAGGTCGCGGTGGGTGGCCGAGATCAACCGAAAGTCGGCGCTGCGCGTCTGCACGTCGCCCAGCCGCCGAAAGCTGCGATCCTCCAGCGCCTTGAGCAACTTCGGCTGCACGCTCAGCTCGAGGTCGCCGATCTCGTCCATGAACAGCGTGCCGTGGTGTGCCAGCTCGAGCAGGCCGCGCTTGGCTGCGTGCGCGCTGGTGAAGCTGCCGCGCTGGTGGCCGAACAGCTCGGACTCGGTGAGCTCGCGGTTCAAGCCGGCGCAGTTGAGATCGACGAAGGCCTCGTCGCTGCGCGCGCTCTGCTCGTGCAGCCAGCGCGCCAGCACACCCTTGCCGGTCCCCGTCTCGCCGGTCAAGAGCAGGGCCACGTCCGAGCGCGCGACCGCGTTGGCAGCAGTCCGCACCTCGCGGATGGCCGCGCTGCTGCCGACGAACGGATCGACGCGCGCGCGCTCCTCGTTGCGCTCGCTGGCGCTCCCGCGGCGGAGCTGCGCGCGCGAGCGCAACAGCCGCTCGACCAGGATGCCGAGCGAGGGCAAATCGACCGGCTTGGTCAGGAAGTGGTCCGCGCCCTGCTTGATCGCCTCGACCGCGAGCTCGATGGAACCGTGCCCGGTCAGGACGATCACCGCGGGCCTGGCCTCGCGGTGCCGGATCTCATTGAGCACGTCGAACGCGTTGCCGTCCGGCAGCTCGTAGTCGACCACGCACAGGTCGGGGGCGAGCTCGTCGAGCCTCTGGACACCTTCGCTGCGCGAGCGCGCCAGCGCCGTGCGGTAGCCGCTGGCGTTCAGGAACTTGCTGATCGTCGTCAAGACATCGTCCGAATCATCGATCAGTAGCAGGCTGTTCTGTGCTCCCGACATCAATTGCTCTCGCGCAGTGCGTCGGCGAGCGCGCTCGCCAGCTGCAGGTAATCGAACGGCTTCTCGATCACCTGTCGCACACCAGCGCGCGCGGTCAAGGATGCAGTGCGCGGGTCGAGGTGCCCCGATGCCAGGATCACGGGCAGTTTCGGACGCAGCGCGGTGATTTTGCTCGCCAGCTCGATGCCGGTCATGCCCGGCATGGTGAGGTCGGTCACCACTGCGGCCAGCGCGTCCGGATCGCGCTCGAACGCCTTCCAGGCTTCTTCCGAGCTGACGCACGTAATCGGCACGTAGCCGGCGCGCTTGAGCATCAGGTGGGCGGCGCGGCACAGCACCTGCTCGTCATCGACGAACAGCACGCGCTTGCCCGCAGCCGACGCCTCCGGCTGCGGAGCTGCCCGCTGCGCCCCTTCCGACGCTTGCAAGGCCGGCAAGTAGATCTCGAAGCTCGCACCCTTCCCGGGCTCGCTGCTGACGGTGATCACGCCGCCGTACTCGCTGACGATGCCGTGGACCACGGCCAGGCCCAGCCCCGTGCCTTCACCGGTCGGCTTGGTGGTGAAGAAGGGATCGAAGATGCGGTGGCGCGTGACCTCGTCCATGCCGTGGCCGGTGTCGCTCGTGACCAGGCGCAGATACTCGCCCGGACGCAGCTCCGGGTGGGGTCCGGCGGCACCGGGCGCGAGTGCGAAGCGGTCGAGCGTCACCCGCAGCTGTCCGCGACCGCGCATGGCGTGCGCGGCGTTGGTCGCCAGGTTCATGATCACCTGGTGCATCTGGCCGGCGTCGACCAGCGTGTCCGGCAGATCACTGGCGAGCTCCTGCGCGATCTCGATCGTGGAGGGCAAGGTCGCGCGCAGCAAGGCGAGCGCCTCGGCCACCACGCGCGCCAGCTGCGTGGGCTTGCGCTCCTGCGGCTGCTGGCGGCTGAACGACAGGATCTGTCGCACCAGCTCGGTCGCACGGCTGCTGGCCTTCAGCACCTGGTCGAGGTGCTCGTGCAGGCCGGGGTCGTCCGCGCGATCGAACTTCGCAGCCTCGGTGAAGGCGACGATCGCGCCCAGGATGTTGTTGAAGTCGTGCGCGATGCCGCCCGCCAGCGTACCGAGCGCTTCGAGCTTCTGTGCCTGACGCTTCTGTTCCTGCAACGCTCGGACCTCGGCCTCGACGCGTTTGCGCTCGGTGATCATCTGCGTGAACATGATCAGGCCGCCGATCTCGCCGCCGGCCTTGCGCCAGGGACGCACCTCCCATTGCAGCCAGTCCACCTTGCCGTCGGTACGCGGAAACATCGCCTCGTCGCAGCGCTCGATGCTGCCCGAAAGCACACGCCTGTGGACCTCCTTCCATTCCTCGGGGAGGTCGGGAAAGATCTCGTAGTGCGACTTGCCGATGATGTCGCGGCCTTCGAGGCGATAGTCGGTGAGCCAGCGCTCCGCGACGTGCAGGTAGCGCATCTCCGTATCGAACATCGCCACCGCGGCGGGGCTGTGCTTGATGAACTGCCGCAGCACGGCTTCGCTGGCGTGCAGCGCCTGGTTCGCGCTGCGCAGCTCGGCTTCGGCTTGCTTGCGCGCAGTGATGTCGACCACGGTGCCGGTCATGCGTAGCGGCTTGCCGTCGGCGTCGCGATGTAGGCTCCCCCGGCCCTCGATCCAGTGGATCGAACCGTCGGGCCAGCACACACGATGCTCGATCTCATACGCGTTCGAGACGCTACCGAACGAGAGCTTGATCGCGTCCAACATGCTCGGCAGGTCGTCCGGATGGACCAACGACTGGTAGTGCTCGAAGGTTCCCCCGAAGCTCCGCGGCGCCAAACCGAACATGCGCTCGACGTGCTCGGACCAGATCACGCGCGCGCTGGCGATTTCCCACTCCCAGGTCCCGACTCGGGCCGAATCGATCGCCAGCAGCAGTTTGTCCGCAAGTGAGCTCATGCGCTCTGTCGCTCGAGTCGGCCGCGATCGAGAACATTGCGCAGCACGGCGGACAGCTCACGCGCTGTCACGGGCTTACTGACCAGCTGCGCCACGCCCAGAGTTTGCAGGGCCTCTGCCGTCCAGCTACCGCTGAAGCCCGTCATCATCACCAGCGGGACGGCTCCGGGCAGCGCGTTGATCGCCCGCGCCAGATCGACTCCGCTCAGCCCCGGCATCGTCAGATCGGTGAGCACCACGTCGAAGCGCCCGGGGTTGCCGCGCACCAGCTCCAGGGCCTCCAGCGGATCGGTGCGGCCCGTCGGCTGGTAGCCGAGCTTCTCGAGCAGCTTGTACAGCGACTCGCACAGGTGGCGTTCATCGTCGATCAGCAACACGGTCTCGCCCCGGCCGCGGCGCACGTCCGGCGCGAGATCCAGCACCTCCGAGGTCTCGAGCGCGTATTCGGGCAGCAGGATCTCGAAGCTCGTGCCAAGCCCCGGCTCACTCTTCAGCGTGATGTGGCCCTCGTGCTCGGCCACGATGCCCTGCACGATGGTCAAACCCAGGCCCGTGCCCTGCCCCGCGGGCTTGGTGGTGAAGAACGGCTCGAACACGCGCGCCGCCGTGGCTGCGTCCATGCCGGCGCCGTCGTCGCGCACCGAGAGACGAACGTAGCGGCCGGCTCGAAGGCCCGACTGCGAGTTCTCTTCGAGCTCACAACTCTTCATGCTGACCCACAGGTTGCCCTGACTCTCGCCGATGGCGTGCGCTGCGTTGGTCGCCAGATTCACCAGCACCTGGTTGATCTGCGTGGGATCGGCCAGCACCAGCGGCGCGTCGGAATCGATCAGCGCATCGATGCGCAGCGTCGACGGCAAGGTCGCGCGCAGCATCTTCAACGCTTCCTGCAGCGGTGCATCCAGTCGGAGCGGTCGGCGTTCGAACTTCTGACGGCGACTGAAGCTCAAGATCTGACGCACCAGGTCGCTGGCACGGCGAGTGGTCGCGCGCATGTCGTCCAGGTGCAGGCGCACCTGAGCCGGGTTGCCCTGCTCCCACTCGATCAGATCCGTGAGCGCGATCATCACGCCGAGCAGGTTGTTGAAGTCGTGTGCGATACCGCCTGCCAGCGTACCCAGGGCTTCGAGCTTGTGCGCCTGGCGCAGCTGCACCTCGAGGTCGAGCTTGGCGCGCTCGGCGCTCTTCCGCTCGGCCGTCTCGCGCTCTGCGGCGCGGTATGCGCTGACGTCGAAGAGGGAGACCAGCACCAGCTGGCCCGCGCTGGACTGCAGCGAGCCGAACGCCAGTCGCACACTCAGCTCGCGCGGCCCCGCCAGGTTCAAGCTCACGAGCTGATCCGCGCGCGATGACGTCCCGGTTCGCCCGTCATTCAGGCTCTGCAGCAAGAGGCGCAGCTCTTCGCGGTGGCGCTCGGCCAGCAACGACTCGAACGAGACGCCCTCGAGCTCACTCTCGGAGCGTGAGAGCAACGACGCAGCTTCGCGATTCGCGATGCGGATGCGCCCCTCCAGATCCAGGGCGAGCGAGGCAGATGGATACGCCTCCAGCACCGCCCGCGCGCCCGAAAGCGCCGCAGCGAGGGTGCGCCCCAACTCCGCACTTGCCGTCATCGAACCCCCCAGCCAGATGCTGCCAACTCGCGTCGCGAGCGCCGCAGCCAACCATGCAGTGGGCGATTATGCAACGACGCGCGGCCAGTAGCGATGGCTGACACGTGTAGGCAAAGCGCCTACCACAGATCGAGGTCCGGCAGCTGTCAGCGGCAAGCGTTCAGGAGCGACGCGTCTCGTTCAGCAATAGCTCGAGCGTCTGACGCTTGAGCCGGGTGAACTCCGGGCTCGTGAGGACGTCGGTCGTCCGCGGGCGAGGCAGGTCGACCGCGATCGATTCCTTGATGCTGGCCGGGCGCTTGGTCAGCACCACGACGCGGTCGCTCAGGAACACGGCTTCATCGACGTCGTGCGTGACGAACAGCACGGTCATGTGCAGCTCGTGCCAGAGACTCAGCAGCATCTCCTGCATCTGCAGGCGGGTCTGAGCGTCGAGCGAGCAGAAGGGCTCGTCCATCAGCAGCACGCGCGGGCGGTTGACCAGCACGCGCGCGAGCGCGACCCGCTGCTGCATGCCGCCGGACAGCTGGTGCGGGTAGTGATCCTGGAACTCCACGAGGCCGATGTGAGACAGGATCTCCCGCGCCGTCTTGCGCCGCTCCAGGCGAGAGATGCCGCGCATCTTCAAGCCGAACTCGACGTTGTCGACCACGGTCTTCCAGGGAAACAGGGTGTGTTGCTGAAAGACGATGCCGCGGTCCGGCCCGGGCCCGACGACGCGGCCGGCATCGACTCGCAGGTCGCCCGCGCTGAGGCGCGTGAAGCCCGCGATCGCGCCCAGGATCGTGCTCTTGCCGCAACCGGAGGGGCCGAGGATGCTCACGAACTCACCGCGCTGGATCTCGAGATCGATGCCGTCGAGCGCGCGCACGGCGTTCTTGCCCTCGCCGAAGTGGATCTCCACGCCGTGCAGCGCGATGCTGCCGGCACTGGGTTGTAAGGCCTCGAGTGTCATGTGCTGCTGGCCGCCGGTTCGAACCAGGGCATCAGGCGCCGGCCGGTCCACTTGACCAACAAGCTGCTGCCCATGCCCAGTACACCGATGCTGATCATGCCCAGCACGATGTGCGGATACTTCTGCAAGGTGTAAGCCTCCCAGGTGTAGTAGCCGATGCCGTACTGCCCCGAGATCATCTCGGCGGTCACCAGGCTGAACCACGAGGTGCCCATGCCGATGCTCAGGCCGGTGACGATCGAGGGCAGCGCGCCGGGCAGGATCACCTCGCGAAAGACGTCGAGCGGGCCCGCGCCGAGGCTGAGCGAGGCGGAGACCAGCCGGCGATCCAGCGTCTCGACGCCGTGGATCGTGTTGAGCAACACCGGGAAGAACGCGCCGATGAAGGTGATGAACACCATGCTGTGCTCGGCGGAGGCGAACAGCAGGATGGCGATCGGGATCCAGGCCACCGCGGGGATCGGGCGCAACACTTCGAGCGGCGGCATGAACGACTGCGAGACCAGGCGAAAGCGGCCGATCAACAGGCCCGTGCCCACAGCGAGCGCGGCGGCGATCGAGTAGCCAATGAAGATGCGCCGGATGCTGTTGACCACGTGGGCGCTGAACTTGGGCGCGGTCAAGAGCTCGCCCGCCGCCGCCACGACCTCGGTCGGCGACGGGATGTTCTCGAAGCGGAAGAAGAAGCTCCACTCGTAGGTCGAAGCCAGCTGCCACAGGCCGATCCAGATCCCGAGTGACACCGTGCCGATGACGACAGCGCCCAGGTCCTTGAGGCGAGGCCTGGCAGCCGCAGCCGAGCGCGGCGCGTCCGCATCCGACAGCCGATCTCGGAGAATGCCTGCGACTGTTTGATCCATCGCCTCTCCCTTCCGCTCAGCGGCCAGCCTTGCGCGCTGCCTCGTAGTCGATGACCGTGCCCGAGTTCTTCTTCGCCCACTCCTGCGCCGCGCCCTTGAGCAAGAACGCCGACAGCCCGTTCGCGTTGTTCACGTACCAGACCTTGTCCGCGAACAGCTTGTTGCCGCTGACACGGTCGTGGACGAAGACAACGCGCAGCTGTTTCTGCTCCGCTTCCAGCTGCTTGGCAGCAGCGAATGTGGCGTTGACCGTGCTGTATAGCCGCACCTTGGGTTCGCCCCGCACCCAGATCTGTCCGGCGCTCTTGGCGTCTTCGACCTTGGCGTGGGTGTCGGCGGCATCCTCACTGAACGGTTGTGGCTGATAGTCCTTGAGCCGGGCGTCGTAGTCGTAACCAAACTCACCCGCCGCCTGACGGATGAACTTGTCGGTGACGTACGCGTCGACGTCGATCTCCTTGGTGACCTTCTTCAGGACCTTGAGCGATTCCTGTGCCTTGCGGATGGCGCTGACGAACTCCGGCTTGAGCGTGTAGTCGCGCGTCTGGATGCCGTTCGGACCGTGGAAGGCGTAGTAGACCTCGGCATCCACGCCGGTCCACTTGGCCAACTTCTCGGACAGGTCCTCGGGGTTCTGGCGGTAGAGCCTGTCGGCTTCCAGGCTGGCCTTGAGGAAGGCCACGACGATCTCGGGATACTTCCCGGCGTAGTCGGAGCGAACCTGCACGCCGTGGGTCGTCGTCACGCCGGTGGAGCTGCCGTCGTAGATCTTGCGCGCGAAGCCCCGGAACGGGAACAACTCGCCGAACGGCACGAAGTCGGCGTGGGCGTCGATCTGCTTGGCCTTGAGCGCGCTGCCCGCGACCTCCGGCGTCTGCGTGACGATCTCGACGTCCTTGTTCGGATCCCAGCCGAGATCCTGCAGCGCGCGGATCAACATCGCGTGCGCGGTCGATCCAAAGGGCACCGAGATCTTCTTGCCCTTGAGCTCGGAGAGCGTCTGCACCTTCGAATCGTTCGGCACGACGATGGCGTTGCCCGCACCATGGATGCCACCCGAGAGATTCGCGATGTACAGCGAGCGCACCTTGTCGCCGGCGGCCGCGAGCGCGGTCGCGCCGAGGATCGACGGAAAATCGGCCATCTGCACGATATCGAGCTGATTGGCGAGGTACTTGCTGTTGAGCTGTGCACCGGTCGGCTGGTTCTCCCAGACGATGTCGTACTTGACGTTCTGGTACTTGCCGGTCTTGGGCAGGTACTTCTCGAGCAGATGCAGCTCGCGGATCAGCGGACCGCCCGTCGCACAATTGATCGTCGTGTCCTGCGTGCCGATCGCGACGCGCACCGTCTCTGCAGCTGGCGGCGGCTCCGTCGCTTCGGACGCGTGGGCCGGTGAAGCCTCGGGTTTGGAGTTGCAGGCCAGCGCGATGAGGCCGGTCCAGAACACCAAGAACGTGCGTGAGGTCATGGTCAGGTCACTCCTTTGCGGGCGCGCCGATGGCTTCCAGGGCGCGCGCCGATGCTTTACGAACTTCCACGTCGGGGTCATTGCTCAGCGCACGCAGCGCGGGGACTGCGCGCTCGGCCTTGATCTCGCCCAGCGCATACGCAGCGGTGCGCCGCAGCTCGGCCATGTCGTGGGCCAGGAACTTCACCAGCTCCGGCACCGCGGCCACCGCCGACAAGCGGCCGAGGGCAGCGATGGCTTCTTTCTGCACTTGCCAGTAGCTGTCCGAGAGGGAAGCGCGCAGGCCGGGGATCGCGCCGGACAGGGCCGAGCGACCGAGCACGATCGCCGACTCGGCCCGCACGCGCCAGTCGCTGTCGCGAAGCGCCGCGCTGAAGTCCGCGAGCAGCGCGGGGCTGTTCCAGTAGTTGAGGGCGCCGACCGTGATGCGTCGCACGTCGGCATCGGGATCGGAGAGTCGCTTGCGCAGCGGCTCGATCGAGTCGGCCAGGCGCAGGTACGCCAGGCTGATCACGGCTTCGCGCCGCACCTCGGGTGCCGAGTCTTCCAGTGCCGCTATCAGCGGCGAGAGCGCGCGCGGCTCCTTCTGCTCGCGCAGCCCCAAGATCACTCCCCGGCGCACCGCCGGCGCCGGGTGCTGGATCTGCGCCAGCATGGCCTCGGCCGCACCGGGGCCGCGAAAGTCGCGCAGCACGCCCGCCGCCGCGTCCTGGACCTCGGGATCGTCGTCCAGCAAGCGCTCGATGATCGCAGGCACCGCCGCCGCGTCGCCGAGCTCCTCGAGCAGACCGATGGCCAGGCGGCGCACGACTGCGTCCTCGTCGTCGAGCACGGCGATCAGCGCCGGGACCGAGTCTGCGGATGCGAGATCCTCCAGCTGCATCAGCGCGAACTGACGGTTGCCGGCGTCGGGATCGCGCAGCTGGGCTATCAAGGCGTCGTGGTCGAGATCTTCCATCGGTTGTGTCATCTGAGCAGGAACGGAATCTTCACGGTGATCGCATCCTTCGGACAGTCGATCTCACACGCCAGGCAATACCAGCACTCGTCGAACGCCATGTGCGCCTTGCCGGTCTCCGGATTCACCGCCAGGCAGTCGACGGGGCACGAGTCGATGCAGATCCGGCACTTGGTGATGCACTTGTTCAAGTCGACCACCACCGGCACGTCGAAGCGGCGCAGCGTCTGCGCGTTGCCTACCTGCGTGGCCTGGGTAGCCTTGACCGTCTCGCGATCTTTCAGCTCACTCATCTGGCAATCCCTTCACTAGCTGGCAACCGCGCTCGCTTCGGCAACGATGCGCAGGCCGTGGTAGCCGCGCAGCTCGTCGCGGTCGAGCGGCACCACGTACGGCGCGACCGGACGCTCGAGCAGCTGCATCGCACCGCGCTCGTCCTTCTTCAGGTTCACGTGCACGAACCAGCGTTCGTCGTCCATCTCCGGGAAGTCTTGCCGGTAGTGGTACAGACCCCAGCGGCTCTCCGTGCGGTAGAGCGAGGCGCGCGCGGCCATCTCGGCGCAGTCGCGGATGAAGTGTCCCTCCATCACGCGCATCAAGTCGTGCGGACTTCTGGCGCCGACCTCGTTCAGCTCGTCGTTCGCGCGCAGGAAGTGCGCGAGGCCGGCCTGCATGCGGTTGGCACTCTTCGGCGGCTGCAGGTAGTCGTTGACCAGGCGCCGCACCTTGTACTCGAACTGATGGTGCGGGATGCCGTGGGGCCGCTCGAGCGGCGCGAAGATCCGCTGGCGCTCGGCGGCGATCTGCTCGGCCAGCGCGCCCTCGTCAGCATCCGGTGCAACCCTGCCGAGGTAGTCGAGCGCGTGCTGCGCCGACAGCTTGCCGTAGGTCAGCGCGCCGAGCAGGTAGTTGTGAGGCACGCAAGCCATGTCGCCCGCGGCGTACAGGCCGGGCACGGTCGTCTCGCCCTTCTCGTCCACCCACACGCCCGAGCCGCTATGGCCGCTGCACAGCCCGATCTCGGAGATGTGCATCTCGACCAGGTCGGACGCGTAGCTCTTGCCGCGACCCTGGTGGAAGCGCCCTCGACTCGGCCGCTCCGTGCGATGCAGCACGCGCTCGATCTCGGTCAGCGTCTCGGGCGCCAGGTGATCGAGCTTGAGGTAGACCGGACCGTTCTCGGAGTGCAGCTCGCGGTAGAACTCGAGCATCATGTGCCCGCTCCAGTAGTCACTCTCGATGAAGCGGTGGCCGTGCGCGTTGACCGTGTGGCCACCGAGTGGACCGGTCACGTACGCGCACGCGGGACCGTTGTAGTCCTTGATCAGCGGGTTGATCTGGAAGCACTCGATGCCGGTGAGCTCGGCCCCGGCGTGGTAGGCGAGCGAGTAACCGTCTCCGGCGTTGGCCGGGTTCTCGTACGTGCCGTAGAGATAGCCGCTGGCCGGCAGGCCGAGCCGGCCCGAGGCCCCGCACGCCAAGATCACCGCCTTGGCGCGGATCACCGTGAACTGGCCGCTGCGCGTGTCGAAGCCGATCACGCCGGCGATGCGATCGCCGTCCTTCAGTAGCCGCGTGGCCATCACGCGGTTGATGATCTGCACGCCGGCGCGCTTGAGCACGCGCGTCAGGATCTTCTTGAGATCGTAGCCCTCGGGCATCGGCAGCACGTAGCTGCCCTTGTGATGCACCTTCTTCACGTCGAAGTCGCCGCTGGCGGTCTTCTGAAACTTCACGCCCCAGCCGTCGAGCTCCTGGATCATCTCGTAGCTGTGCGTGGCGTACTCCCAGATCGCGCGCTGGTTCACGATGCCGTCGTTGGCCATCGTGATCTCCTTGACGTACTGCTCCGGCGTCGCGTGGCCGGGGATGATCGCGTTGTTCAGGCCGTCCATGCCGATGGCGATCGCGCCGCTGCGCTTGATGTGCGCCTTCTCGAGCAAGATGACCCTGCCACGGGGCAGGCTCTGTTGGGCGCGGATGGCAGCGGTGGATCCCGCGCTGCCGCCGCCCACCACCACGACGTCGGCTTCGAGCGTTGTGTCTTCCATGGTCTGCGCCCCCATACGCAAGACGCAAGCCAACCGCGGCCGTGGCCGCTGGTCGCTCGGCAGCAGCGCGACACGGGAAGTCCGTGCGTCATCACGGCCGTGCCGTGAGCGGTGCGAGTCAGCCGAAGAGATCGAGCTGGTTCGGCGCCGGGCGCTCGAGGGGTACGCTGGGCACCTCGATGCCCAGCTCCTGCGCGCGCTGCGCAGCGATCGAGAGCAGCGCGGGCGCGGCGATGTCGTCGGGCTGGTGGACGAAGAAATACGCCGCACGCAGCCCGAGCCCCTGCCAGCTCTGCAGCCGCTCCAGCCACTGGGACACGCGCGGTTCGTCGGTCTCGTGGCCGCCCTCCCCGACGAAGCGCACGAACGCGATCGTCGAGGTCAGCGAGGCGTGGCTCGCGTCGCGCCGCCCCGACACATCCGTGATCACGCTGGCGATGCCGCGCGCCTCCAGCCAATCCACCAGGTCCTCGCGCAGCGCCCCGCGCTCGAACCAACCGGCGTGCCGCACCTCGAGCGCGAGGGAGAAGTCATCGGGGAAGCAATCCAGTGCCGCTCGCAGCTGCGGCAACGTGTCGGGCCCGGCGCTCTCCGGCAGCTGACACAACGCCGGGCCCAGCCGCTCGCCCAACAACTCCATGCGCGTCACGAACGAGGCCACGCGAGCCTGCAGCTCGGAGCTTCCGAGCTCGTGGCTGATCACGCGCGGCAGCTTGGGACAGATGCGAAACTCGGGCGGAGTCTCGGCCACCCAGCGCGCCAGCGTGCTCTCACTCGGCAGGCCGTAGAACGTCGAGTTGAGCTCGAGCGCGTCCAGCTTGGAGGCGTAGATGCCCAGCCACCTGGCCTCGTCCGAACCTGGCGGATACAGCCCGCCGAGCCAGTCGCGATGCCGGAAGGCGGGCGCGCCCAGGCGTAACCACGGCTCGGACGCGGGCTCGCCTGCGCGCACCAGCAGCGACGCACTGCGGGCGCGCAGGGCCGGCAGCGAGAAGTCGACCTGCGTCAGATCCGAGCAACGGCCGAATTGCATGCGCGCTGTGATCGCACGGGCCCGCGCCGCTACACAAGCTCGTCGGGGGGTGTGTAGGGCGTAGAATGACCCCGGATCGCGCCGTGGATCTTCGCCGCCCGCAAGGCGCGAGGACGAGGAACTATCTTGAGGACGAGCAACGCAGCGGGCGGCGAAGAGACCCAGCGAGGAGGGGTCATTCTACGCCCTACACACCCCTAAGGTAGCCGCCCGTAGCAGCGTTCGAAACTTGGGTCGCTTGCGGTTGCCTCGGCGCGCAGACCTGCGAACTGAGCGCGCAGAGCGCTCGGCGTCGGCGCAGCCGCCGGCTGCAGGCGCGCGCCCACCCAGGCGAAGGCTTCGCGCAGGCGATCGACCAGCTCCGGGCCGGCGTGGTCGAAGTCGCGGCGCAGCAGGTATTCGTGCGGGATGTCGAGCGACCAGAGCAGGCGGTGGAGGTGCTCTGCACCGTCGTGCGCGTGGAAGGTGTCGCGGCCGGAGGCGTCGAGGTAGATGGCGAGATCCGTGTCGCGCACGGCTGCGGCGTGGATCCGCGCACGAGTCGCGGGGTGGTCGCGCTCGTACAGCGCGGCATCGCGTACCGGGCCGAGCAGCGCCTGAGGCACCTCGGGCGGGTAATGGTAGCGATTGCGCAGCGGCACGCTGTTCGCCGGGAACGCGGGCTCGAGCATGGGCGATATCGCCGCCACCGCGGCGAACTCCGCGCTGCGAGAGAACGCCACCTTGAGCGCGCCGTAGCCGCCCATCGAGATGCCGACCAGCGCGGCACGCGCGCGCAGCCGGAAGCGCTCGCGCAGGTCTGTGACGAACCGGCCAGTGACGAAGCTCTCCCAGAACAGACCGCGTTCCGGATCGTCCAGGTAGAAGCTGAAGGGCCCCACGTCCGGCGTCGCGACGAGCATGCGAGGGATGGCCCCCGCGACCCACCACGCATCGAGCACGGAGTGAATCTCGGCCAGCGTCTCGCGACTGCCGGTGCCGCCGTACAGGAACAAACACAGAGGTAGCGCCCCCTCGGCTCCGCGCGGCAGCACGGCCGCGCAGGGCACCGCACCATGTCGTTCATCGAGCACATCGAAACGCATCAGTTCGCTCTCGTTCATGGCGAGAGGGTGGCGCCGCGACGGTGCGCCTGCTACTCGGGTTCGGACGGGCGTCATGAGCGCGGGAAACAAGCCAGTTCGACCCAGAAAACGGCCCATTCAGTCGCGCTCCAGGCAAACCGTGGACTGGTTGCTCGAGGCGACTGCTCGGGTTTTCCGCGCGGAAGGCTTCGACGCGACGACCAATCGCATCGCCGCAGCTGCCGGCGTCAGCGTGGGCACGCTCTACGAGTATTTCCCAAACAAGGATGCGCTGCTGTTCGCGCTCGCCGAACGCCACGTCGCCGCGGCCGAGACCGGCATCGCAGCGGCGCTCGCGGCCGGGAAGCCTGCAGCCGAGTGGCTCGAAGGTCTGCAAGCGGCGATCCTCGCCAGCCACCGCTATCCCTCCGAAGCGCTCGCGCGCGTGACCGACGCGCGAGCGCCCGAGCTGCGGGCGCGCGTCCGCCAGCTGCGCGACGGCATCCGTGCGGCCCTGCTC
>DATEOF010000306.1:0-4728 GCA_035274465.1 Polyangiales bacterium | reverse complement strand
CTCTGTCGATCGTCGCCGCTGATAGCGGCATGGCCGGTGCGCCCGCCGCAGAGCCGGACGACGGCGGCTGTACGGTGGCGCGCGTCGGTGCTCGCGGTGGGGCGGCGGCTGCCTGGTGGGCGCTCGGGCTGGCCTGGGTGCTGCGGCGCCGCTTCCGAGCGCGGCGCTGATTGTGCTGTGACCGAGGGGATTTAACCCGTTCTCGCTCGTTCCGAACGCGCATGGCTGCGTTGCTCCTCCTCAAAATAGTCCCCGCTATTCCTCGTCGTCGCGCCTTGCCCTGCGCGCCCGGCCCTTCGCGATAACGGGTCAAATCCCCTCGGTCACAGCACTTACTGCGGCGGGGCGGACAGGATCGCCGGTGCATTGGCCCGGTGCGCCTCGAGCGCCGCGCGCTGTTTGGCTGCTTCGGCCGCGTGCTCGGCAGCTTCGGCGGCGTAGCGCTGCGCGAGAGCCGTATGCTCCGCGGCGGCCTGCCGCAGCTCGGTCGCTGCGGCAGGGTCCTTGGTCTCCGCCGCCTGTGCCCGAGCAGCCTGCGCTTTGGCGCGCTCGTCCGAGCTCGCACGGCGCGCCTCGGCGGCACGCTGGCGCGCAGCGACGACCGAGTTGCCGAGCTCGCGCGCAGTGCTCCGATACGCCATCACGTCCGCCGTATGGAGCGGCGACGGCGACGCGGGCGTCGATGGCGTCGATGGCGTGGACGGCGTGGACGGCGTGGACGGCGCCGGTGCCGTCGGAGCGCGCGTGCCCTTGGACGCGGGCTTTTGCGAGGCTCGCGCGGCGGCTGCGCTCTCCGGCGTGATCACCAGGTCGCCCTCGGCCAGTGGTGGCCCGTCGTAGCCGGCCGGGGTGTTGGCGTGCTTGGTCTCGCGTGCCCGCGCTGCAGCTGGCAGCTGCGCGGCGGAGGCCTGGTCCGAGGGCTTCTTGGCCGCGCGCGCCCCCTCGCGCTCCGGGGCGGGTGCCGGCTGCAGCTCTGGATCGGGCTTGTTCCAGTCGGAATAGATGTGCGAGCGCGCGCGCAGGTTCGCGGCGGCCTGCGCCGGCTGCAGCACGAGGCCGCCGACCGCTGCATCGAAGGCGGCCAGCTGGCCTTCACGGTCTGCGCCGTCCAGGTACGCCAGCGCGGCGAGCTCGATGCCGAGCATGTAGCAACTCGCCACGTCCAGGCGCGCGCGCGCGTCGTGCAGCTCGGCCTCGTGGCGCGTCCGCTCTTGCTTCAGCCACGTACCCTGCGCGGGCGTGCCAGCGCGCGCCACGAAGCGGTGTTGACTCGCCCACAGCGGCAACAGGATGTGCCGCGGTTGGACGTTCTGTCCCGCGCGCGGAAAGCCCACAAATTCCAGCTCGCTCACCAGCTCGACGACGCCGTCCGAGTCCAGATCGACCGCCGCACGAGCGCACACGTCCTGGCCGAACACGCGCGTGTCCACTGCCACCGGATCGACGAAGCCGACGTCGCGCACCCGATAGACCTGCAGACACGTCTTGCCCGGCGAACGCTCCTCGACGAACACCTCGTCGAAGCCATCGCGGTCCGCGTCGTAGGTGTTCGGGAGCGGCGGAGCGAGCAGGGCATAGGTCACGGGCGGCTTCGCCTGACCCTCGGGCCGACTGTCGAGCGCGATCACGGTGCCGCGCACGGTGAGGATGCGCACCGCGGTGCTGCGTCCCTGCTTGTCCATGAAGCCGATCGCCGTGAAGTGCTGGCCGGCCACCTGTAGTGCTGGTACGTAGCCGCGCGACTTTTGGCTTTCGATGACCGCCTCGGCCTCCTCCTTGGGATCCACGCCGAAGCGCAGGTACTGCTCGTCCTGGAAGACCGGTGCGGACGGAGTCGATGCACAGGCGAATACGCCCACCAGCAAGAACGCCGTACACCGCATGGGTAGTCTTTTAGACGATTTCGGCCCGAACGGCGATGGGTAGTCTGGCCGCGGGTAAGCTGCGCACCGGGTCGAGGACGCTGCGCACGAAGTACGCGAACCCGTATTCGTTCTCCGAAACGCGCATTCCCGGTGCATCTGCGGCCCCGAAGACCTCGAGCGCGATGCGCTGACAGTCCCGGCTGCCGAGCCGCTCGGCCGCGCGCAGCACTTCAGCCGTCTTCTCGTCCATCAATGCCGCGAGCGCGAGCAGCGTATCGCGTCCGTTCGAGCGCACTTTTCCGTGTGTGGGCAAGAGGTGCACATTCGGTCCGCTGCTCGCGACCGCCCGACAGGACCGCGCCGTATCGTCGGCCGCAGACTCGAACCAGGCTGCGAGCGGAGTCGCCGACGTGAACAGGTCTCCGGTGAGCGCGAACGTCTCGTCCGCCTCGCGCGCCACGAACGTGATGTGAAAGGGTGTGTGCCCGGGCGTCTCGAGCGTCTGGAGCGCGAGCCCGCCCACGTCGAACACGTCGCCCGGATCGAAGCCGATCGCGTCGCAGATCAGCTCCGGGTTTCCCCAGTACCGCGCGCGATAGTCGGGGACGCGGTCGATCGATGCCAACAGCGGCAGGTAGCTACGCGCGACGTGCACGGGGATCTGACCAAAGGCGCGACGCAGCGCGCCCACTCCGCCCACGTGATCTTCGTGTTGGTGCGTGAGCAAGATGCGCCGCGGTGGATCGCCACGCAGCGCCGCGACCAGTGCGTCCGCGACGCGCGACCCGGCTGCATCGATCAGCGTGTCTCCGATGCGATAGACCGACTGCGCGGCCGGTCTGATCGGGTCGGGAGCGGTGAGCACGATGCGCTCGAACGGTCCGTGTCGCGTGCGCTGCGTCTGGATCGCCTCGCTCGACATGACCGCCCTCAGCTGGCGAGCGCGCGGTCCTTGCCGAGCAACTGACGCGGCGTCGGGCAGTTCGTCCCGACCAGACGTTCGAACTCGGCGCGATCGAACGGCTCGGCTCCGACCTGCGCGCGTCCTGCGTTGGTCGTCTCGAAGAAGCTCGCGATCAGCGCCTCGCCCTTGGGGGCGATCAGCTGGTGGAAGACGTAGCGGTACAACAGCACGTGCCGTGACTCTTCGGGACGGATCACGTCTCTGATCTGTTGCAGCAGATCGCGCGCCACCGGGTGATCCCAGCGCTCGCACAGGCTGACGAGCGTGGGAAACGCGCGCTGCAGGGCGACCGTCTCGATGCCGCCCACGACCGCGGCGAACGCACCGAGCCGCTTCTTGTTCTCCTTGCGATCACCGGTGGGCGCGAGCAGCGCAGCCGCATCGGCCGGCTTACCCACCACGCTGAGCTCCGGGCTCGGGGCTGCGCCGCCCAGCGCGAAGTACGCGTTGCCGAACACCTTGTCGCCGTGCCCCGCCTCTTCGGCCGACTGTTGATTGTAGGCGAGGAAGAGCGTGTCGGCGATTTCACCCGGTAGGCCGGCATGCAGGGCAAGCCGCGCTGCGAAGAACGTCGGATCCTGCCCTGCCTTCTCGGTGGCTGCGATCGTGCCCAGGGTCACGTACAGCGTGGCCACGTCGACATCTTGACCGAACGCTCCAGACCCCAGCACCGGGTCCGGATCCACGCCCCGGTCGGCCAGGCGCCCGCGCGCCACGGCAAGCACTTCCTGCGAAATCTCGGTCGCCGCCCGCTCGCTCATGATCACCACCTTACTTACAAGGCTGTCAGTAGGGCGGCGGGCGGTCAAGGGCAAAATCGTGGCGGCTGAAAGTGCGCGAAAAGGCCGGCTAGAACGAGACGCCCATCGCCAGGCAGCGGCCGCCCTGGTTGCCGGCTTTGACCGCGAACGTCTCGGGTTCGACGGTCTTGGTCACGACCAGCATGTCCGTGGCGTGCGTCACTCCGTCGATGCTGCAGCTGCCTTCGAGCACGACCAGGTAATTTCCGCGATAGCCGTACGCCCTGGACGACTTGCTCTCGATGAACGTGGCGCTCATGCCCCCTGCGCTGTCGAGCTCGGGCGCGAAGGTGTCGACGCCCACCTGTTTCTCCTCGAACGCAAGCGCGCTCTTCAGATCCGCGGCATCCGTGTCGATGCGAATCGGCGTGTACTCTCCGATCTTGTCGGTGCTCATGAAGTCCGGAGGCGCTGCGTAGGCCAGCAGGAAGAATCCCGAGCTGCCCGTGATCTGATGTCCACTGCCCGGCGGGTTGAAGTACACCGTGCCCGTTGGATACATGCCCTTGGCGTCGGTCTGCGTGCCATCGATCACGTACACGGACTCGGTCTTGCCGTGATAGTGCAGCGCCACGCCACCGTCCGCGACCGTGTACCAGAGGATCGCGATGTGTTCGGTCTCTGCGGCACCTGCCAGGATGAGCTTCTTGACGTTCGGTCTGAAGTCGAACCACTCATAGTTGTCCGGGTTCGTCTCGACGTCGGTCAGCGCGAGCAGTGTCTTCGTGCTCTCGCGGGCTGCTCCCGCATCGTCTTCGTCGTGGCGGACGGCTTTCTTGTCTCTGACCTCGTCCGTGCAGGCGGCGCTGCAGGCGAGGGCGAACGCAGTGATGGACAAGGATCGGAACAAGTTCATCCGGCGAGCTTCGCGGATGCCCGGTGTCTCCGTCGTTTCAGCTCGGCGTCGGTACCGCCCAATCGACCGCAACGCAGTGGGTGGAGCGCAGCAGTTCCATCATGAAATCGTGCCGACATGCGCAAATGACCCGACGGCGGGTCCAGCGTGCACTGATCGCCTGCATGAACCATCTCGAGAGGCAGTCGCTCGCGCTGATGCTCGCGCTCGGTGTCCTTGGCTGTGCAGGCAGCACCAAACAGC
>DATEOF010000305.1:0-16590 GCA_035274465.1 Polyangiales bacterium | reverse complement strand
AGCACGTGCCGTCGCTGCTCTTGATCAGCGACGGCCGCGAGACGCGCGGCGATCTGGCGAGCGAGGCCGAGCGCGCCGCCCGCCGCGGAGTTCGCATCGACTACCTGCTGGCGCAGGATCCCGCAGAGCTCGCGGACGTGGCCGTGCGCAGCCTCGAGCTGCCGCGCGAGCTGGCGGCCCGCGTGCCGTTCGCCGTGCGCGCCGAGCTCGCGGCAGAGCGCCCGACACGCGTGCAAGCCCGCCTGTTCGTCGAGACCGACCCGCCGAAGCTCGAGGCCACGCGCGAGCTCACGCTGCCCGCGGGCCGGAGTGAGCTGACGTTCCAGACGACGGTGGCCGAGCCGGGTCGCATCGAGTACCGCCTCGTGCTCACGCCGGAGGGTCCGGATCGCTGGCCCGAGAACAACCACGCCAGCGTCGCTGCGGAGCTGCCCGGGGCTCCGCGCGTGCTGATCGTAGACAGCGAGCCGCAGCTGGCAGCGGCTCTGGCGCGCGCCCTGCGCGAGCGCGGCGTCGCCCCGGACGTCCTGCCGCCCACGGCTGCAGGCGGAGCCTTCGAAGATCTGGCCGGCTACGCGTTCGTGGTGCTGTCCGACGTGCCGGCGCGCGAGATGCGGCAAAAGGAGCTGAGCGCGCTGCACCGCTACGTCGAGGAGCTCGGCGGCGGGCTCCTGGTCGCGGGCGGTACGCAGGGCTTCGGGCTCGGCGGCTATCAAGGCAGCGCGCTCGAGCAGCTCTTGCCCGTGCGCATGGCCGGCGAAGAACAACGCGAACAACCGACGCTCGCGCTGGCGCTGATCATCGACTGCAGCGGCTCGATGACGGGCGCCAAGCTCGAGCTCGCGCGCAAGGCGGCGAGCCTGACGGCGCAGGCGCTGGCCGATCCCGACCTGATCGAAGTGATCGGCTTCAGCTCGCAACCCGATCGCCGCGTGCGGCTGCAACCAGCCGGCAACCGCGCGGCGATCGCCCAGAACATCGCCCGCCTGGTCGCCAGCGGTGGCACGCAGCTCTACCCCGCGCTCGATGCGGCGCACCGCGACTTGCGTCCAGCGCCGGCGCGCCTCAAGCACGCCATCCTGCTGACCGACGGCCAGACGCAGGAATCCGGCCTCGACGATCTCGCGAGCAGCATGCGCGCGGACGGCATCACGCTCTCGACCATCGGCCTCGGCAGCGAAGTCAACCGCGGGCTGCTCGAGACGCTGGCCGCGCTCGGCGGCGGCCGCGCGTATTTTCCCGAGGATGCCGGCAGCGTGCCGCAGATCTTCCTGTCCGAAGCGCATCGCTACAAACGACCGAGCGCGATCGATCGCAGCACGCGCGTGTTCGAGCGCGAGCACGCGCGCTTCCTCGAGGGCATCGCGCTCGGCGCGGCGCCTGCGCTGGGTGGTTATGTCACCACGCAGGCCAAAGCGCGGCCCGCGCAGATCATCCTGGAGAGCGAGCGCGGCGACCCGCTGCTAGCACGCTGGCGTGTCGGTCTAGGCTACGCGTTGGCCTGGACGAGCGATCTCAAGCCGCGGTGGGCGAGCGACTGGCTCGCCTGGTCGAGCTTCGGGCGCTTTCTGGCACAGCTCGTCCGCGAGCACATGCGCAGCTCCGATCTCGAGACGTTGCCACTCGAAGCGTCGCTCGATGGTGAGCGCGTGCACGTGGCGGTCGACGCTCTCGGCGGCGACGATGAGTTCGAAGATCGCCTGACGGGCCGCGTGCGGCTGCTCGGAAAGACCGGTGAAACAGCCAGCGCGGAGGTGCGCCAAAGCGCACCCGGCCGCTACGCAGCGGAGCTCACGCTGCCCGGTTTCGGCGCGTTCACGCTGCAGGGCAGCCACTTCCGCGCGGGTCGGCAGCTGGCCCAGAGTCGCGGTCGGATCGCGCGGCCGTACGCGGACGAGTACGTGTCTTCGAACGTCCGCCCCACGTTGCTGCCACGCGTTGCGGCCGCGACCGGTGGCCGGCAGTTGTCCGCAGCGAAGGCCGCGTTCGAGCCCGGTGGCCGCAGCGTCCGGCTGCAGGACGCTGTCTGGCCGCTGCTCGTTTGGCTGGCACTCGGTCTTTTTCTGCTCGACCAGTGCGTGCGTCACACGCGAGTTTTTGGTAAAACCCCAGGCCCCGATCGCGAGGGTGGGTAGCGGTCGGTGTGGTAGACTGTGGGACTTGACTCGCAGCTACCCGTCACTATGTTCCACCGCTCACTCAAGTCAGGGGTGCCGACCCGATGAAGAAGGCCGAACTGAAACGCTTCCGCGAAGTGCTTGAAGCGAAGCGCGATGCACTGATTCAGAACGCCCGCAACATGAAGGCAGAAGGCATGGTTCTCGATGCCGACGATCTGCCGGATGAGATGGATCTCGCGTCCAGCGAGGGCATGCAGTCGTTCGAATTCCGCTTGCGCGGCCGCGAGAAGACGTTCTTGCAAAAGATCGATCGCGCGATCCGTAAGATCGACGAAGGCGACTTTGGTGTATGCGAGGAGTGCGGGGAGGAGATCAGCGTGAAGCGCCTCGAGGCGCGACCTGAGACCACTCTGTGCATTCGCTGCAAAGAGGATCAGGAGCGGCACGAGAAGGACTTCGCCTGAGCCGGGTTTGATTTTTCGGGGGGTCGCGGGGCGCCCCCCGAGCCGTGTGCTGGTTCACTTGTTGAAGTGGACCAGCACGCGCGCGTGAATCGGTGCATCCGGCTTGTCGAATTTGGTGCGGCCGAATGCCTTGGCTCCGCAGGTCGGGGCACGCTCGTGCGTCACGGTGATGGTGCCGAGCTTCACCTTCGCCTTGCCGCGCTTGTCCAGATCGAGCTGGGCTTCGATGTCGCCTTCCGGGGAGACGCCGCCCTTTTCGCACTTGCGGCGGCAATCCAGGAACGCGGCGTAGCCAGTCTTGAAGCCGCGCATGATCAGCTCGAGCGAGGCATCGGGCACGCCGGCGTCGACCGAGACCGTGAAGCGGATCTCCGAGCCTTCGGTCGACCAGCTACCTTCTTTGCTGCCGTCGCCCTTGCTCTGCACCGAGACCTTGGCGAGCTCGGCAGCCTTGGCGTTCATCGCCGCTTGCCCCTTGGCGCGGCTGTTGTCGAACTCCAGGCTGAGGAACGCAGCGGCGGGCCGGCCGACCTCTTTGTACGGCGCGTCGCGCAGCACCTTGGAGATGCACTTGGTCAACTCGTCGGCGCCACCTTCGGACTTGGTCACCTCGACCGTGGCCTTGGCATTGCCTTCCGGCAAGGTCAGCTTGAGCTGCAGCGCGCCCGCGAGCTCGGGCGCGTTCGCGGTCAGCTTGCGGTAGCAACCGCGGATGTCGCCCATGCGATCACCCACCGCCTGGCCGAGCTTCGCCAGCCGTTCGCTCGGCGTGCCGCCGGTGCCTTTGACGCCGAGCTTCACGTCGGAGCGCACGTTGATGGCTGCCTCGCCCTGGGCCATGGGATCGGCCTGAGCGACGGCGGGCGAGCCGAGGCCGAGCAGCCAGGCGGATGCCACGAGACGATGAATGAACCGCATGCCGGCGGTGCCGCTCACTCGGCGGGCCCCGTTTCGGCGCGCTCGCCGCTGGTAGCTGCAGGCATCGCCGGCGGCCGGTTGGTCGCGAGGGTCTCCTGCGCGCGCTCCTGCGGCAACACGAGGGTGAAGACGGTCTCGCCCGGACGGCTGCTGACCTCGACCAGGCCGTCGTGATCTGCCGCGACCTTCTGCACGATCGCGAGGCCGAGACCTGTGCCTTCGGGCTTGCCGTGCGAGGTGAACGACTCGAACAATCGCTCGCGGATCTCGTCAGGAATACCCGGGCCGTCGTCCTTGCAGGTGATCACCAGCGCCTGGTCGCTCTCGCGGCGCGACACACCCAGCGTGATGCGGCCGTGCCGCGGCCCGATGGCCTGGACCGCGTTGCGCACCAGGTTGTGCAGCGCGCGCCGAATCTTGTGCTGGTCGAACCAGGCTATGCCGCGATCTTCGATCGCCAGATCGAGCTCGATGCCGCTGTTCTCCAGCTCGACTCGCAGCGTCTCGGCGAGCTCGCTGAAGAACGCCTTCAGGTACACCTTGCGTACCAGCAGGTTCTCTTCGCCGCGCGCGAAGGCGAGGATCTCGCGGGCCATGGCGTTGATCGCCTCGACCTGGCGCAGGATGGCCGCGCTCTGGTCCTCGCGACGTGTGGTGTCGGTCTCGTCGCGCAGGTAGCGCGCGTAGCCCGAGATGACGGTCATCGGACCGCGCAGATCGTGCACCACACCGGACAGCAGCTGTCCGATGGTCGTCAGGCGCTCTTCGCGCTCGCGCCGTTCGCGCGCCTGGGCCAACACGATCGCGGTCGAGACGTGCCCGGCGATCACGCTCGCGAGCTTGACGTCGTCTTGCGTGAAGTCGGCGCGGCCCTGCGATTTGTTGAGCAGCTCGAGCGCACCAGGACCGCTCTCGAGCGCCAGCGGTACGCACAGCACCGAGCGCGGGTGATAGCCGACCTTGTCTGCGACCGCGGTCGAATGCCGCTCGTCGGCGCCGACGTCGTTCACCACCTGCGGCTTGCCGTGTGTCGCGACCCAGCCACAGATGCCTTCGTCGACGCCGATCCGCAGGCGCTTCACCGCCTCGGGATCGCCGCCCACGGCACAGCGAAAGCACAGGCCGCCGGTACGCTCGTCGGCCAGCAGGATCGAGCCCGCCTCGGCGTCGATCGCGCGCATCGCGCGTGCCAGCACGCCTTCGAGCAGGTCATCCAGGCGCGGCGCGGTCGCCGACACCTGGGCGATTTCGAACAAGACGTCGAGCTCGCGGACCTTCTGCTCGAGCTGCTCTTTGGTCTCGAGCAGCTCCATGTTCTTGGCCACGACCGACAGGAACAGCTTCGAGTTCTCGAGCGAGACGCCGACCTGAGCGGCGAGCGCGGCCAGCATGCCTTCGTCGTCGAGCGTGAAGTAGCCGCTGCGCTTGTTGAGCACCTGCAGCACGCCGATCGTCACGCCGCTGTGGTTGCGGACGGGCACGCACAGCGCCGAGCGCGTCCGAAAGCCGGTGCGCTTGTCCCATTCGGCGTCGAAGCGCACGTCCTGGTAGGCGTCCTTGACGTTGACCGAACGGCCCCATTTGGCGGCCCACCCGGCCAGGCCCTGACCTGGCTTGAGTCGAATCTCGAGGTCGGTCCCGGCGTGGGTCAGGCGGGTCCAGAGATCGCCGCTGGTCTCGTCGACCACGAACAGCGCGGTCCGCTCGGTGTCCATGATGCGGGACACCCGAGTCAGCAGCAGCGACACCAGCTCTTCGACGTCGAGCGTGTTGCCCAGCGCCTGGCCGATGTCTTGCAGCGCACGCAGCTTTCCCTGCTCGCGAGCCAGTTCGCTCCGAAGCTCGGCGACGACAGAGTCGCGGGATTCAGCCTCGGTCATGTCCCACATGTTCCCACGAGCGAGGGGCGCGCGTAAACCTCCCCTGAAATTACTCGACAATTGTGGGCACATGCGGCGGAAAGCTCGCGCCCGAGGGCCGCGACCCTTCCGATCACCATCGGTCGCCGGCGCTGCGCGGCGGCTCCCTTTCGGGCGGCCTGGAGCCGGTCCGACACGGCAGCTGCGTTGCTCAGCGGCGGCCTGCATGGGTCGTCATCCCACTCAGTAACCCGCGCGCATCTCGACCTTCTCGCCCTGGAACACGTCGGTATCCGAGCGCGTGATCAGCGCGATCGTGACGTTCTTGCGGACCTTCACCACGCGCAGCTCGGCGACGACCTCGGTGGGCAGCTCGTCCTTCTTGTACGGCGGCACCTCGATGATGTTGCCCATCTCCTTGGCGGGCCGATCGAGCACGTCGAGCCAGTTGTCGCCCTGGCGCACGACGAAGAAGCGATTGCCGGGCTTGATGCCGTGGCCTTCGCCGACGTCGATGAACACCACGTTGCCGTACGAGAGCAACTGGCGCGGCTGCACCGACGCGATGATGTGCGCGGTGATGTTGCGCTCGTTCTTCTGCGGCGGCACCAGGTCGAAGCGCCGGTCCATCAACGCCACGTCCATGCCGCGCTCGACCGGATCGAGCGACTCGGTGATCGTGCCACGCGCCACGCCCTTCGCGGGGTCGTAGCTGCGCAGCAGGATCGTACCGACGATCCGGACCAGGGTGCCCTTCTCGTCGGGATCGCGCTCCCACTTATGGATCGTGCGGAAGATCGTGTACTGCCCGTTGGGCGTGACCTTGCTGCCGGGCTTGAAGCGCACGTACACGTTGTCGCTGTTCGAGAGCAGCATGTGCTCTTCGGGGCCGGCGACGATCTGGCCTGCGGACTTGAGCGCGGCGTCGTCGAGGTAGCCCTGATCGCGCAGGAACACCGTGCCGTCCTGGAGCATCTTCGCCGGTACGGTCACGCGCGGCGCGAGATCATCCGGCATTCCCTGCTTCGGCTCCTTGAACGTCGGCTCCTTTGGGTTGGCGGTCTGCGCGGTCGCGGCCGGCGCGGCGTCGAGCGCGCGGCTCGACAGGCGCACGTGATCGAGCGGGTAGATCCAGTGCGGGTTGGTGATCTCGGGGTTGTACGACCACAGCTCGGGCCAGTGCCACGGCTCGCCGAAGTAGCGCTCGGAGATGTCCCACAGCGTGTCGCCTTCTTGCACGGTGTGGATGTCTTCTTCGGGGCGCTTGTACACGCTGCCCGTTTGACCGAGCTTGTACGCGCGGTGCTGCTGGCGCGCCTCACCGAGCGAGTGCGGACCCTCTTCGACGGGCCGGTCCGGCTCGCCGAAGTAGTCGCTGTAGTCCGTCGCCTCCGCCGTGAACTCACCCGCTTCTTGCGCCGCGAGCAAAGCCGGCGCGGCGAGCGCGAGCAGACACGACAGAGTGATCAACCGCTTCATGTAGAACCCTCCCGAGACGCGAGGCCTGCTGCCTCGCTGTTGGGGTACTGCTCACGCAATCGGCGGAAGTACGAGCGCGCGCGCTCCTCGACTCCGAGTTGGCGCCAACACATGCCCAGCTTGTACAGGGTGTCGGGTGCCTTCTCGCTGTTCGGAAACTGCTGCAGCACGTTCTCGAATCCCGATAACGCTGCTCGATAGTCGCGCGTCGCGTAACGCACTTCGGCGAGCCAATACATGGCTCGATCGAGCAGCGCATGATCTGGATTGTCCGATACGAACTTCGACAAAGCGAGACCCGCTTCCTCGAAACGTCGATCGCGCAAGAGGCGCAGTGCTGCGCGGTAGTCAGAGGTCGCAGGGTCGCTCACGGACGTGACTTCAGCTTCGGCCTGCCGCGCACGGCTGCGCTCTTGCGGCAGCGGCACGACGGACAGCGTCTCGTTCGTCACGGGTAGTGGCGGCAAGTCGGCGGAGCTCGCACGTGATCGTCCCTTCAGCTTGAGGTTTGGGCGTGGCTCGCGCGCACCTGCAGCTGATGGCGTCTCGTCCGCGAAGCCCGGTGGCAGCGTGGCGCTCGCTTCTTCGGGGACGTTGCCCCCGCCGCTCTGAGCTGCTGGGCCACCGATGCGCACCGTGGCGCTGGGCCTGTCGGTCGGGCCACGCGCGCTCCGGGCATCCGCCTCGAGCAGCTGCAGTCGTGCCTCGAGCTCGGAGATGCGGCGAGCCTGGTCGTTTTGGATGCGCCCGAGCTCGGCGACGCGGTCGTCCGCGATGGTCTCGGGCGCGATGGCGCTAGCGGCGGGGCCAGAGGCGCACCCTGCCATCAGCACTGCGAGCCACGGCCAGACTTGGCGCGGCATTCGGAGTGGAGTGTCGATGGGGGATCGTAGTGAAGCTGTCAGCTGCGGGTCAAGTCACCGCGGCTTATAGCGTCACGCGCGGCGCCCTCGCGCGGCTACGCGCGGCGGGTCGCCTTCTCGCCCAGCACTTTGTAGACCTGCAGCGCCTGGGCCTTGCCCTTGACCTGCGTGGGCGACAGCTCCTGAGCCTCGAAGTAGTCCTTCACCAGGTCGTAGGTCTTGCGGCTGATGATGACTTCGCCGGCCTTGGCCACCGAGCACAGGCGCGAGGCCGTGTTCACCACGTCGCCGATCACCGTGTACTCGAGTGCTTTGCTGCTTCCGAGGTAGCCGGCGACCACCGGGCCGCTGTTGATGCCTATGCCGATGTGGATGGCTGCCTCACCTTCGGCCACTCGCACCTTGTTCCACTGATCGAGCACGCGCAGCTGCTCGACCGCGACCTTCACCGCGCGATAGGCGTCGTCGGGATGTGCGACGGGAGCGCCGAACAGCGCCATGATCTCGTCGCCCACGAATTTGTCGAGCGTGCCCTCGTACTTGAAGATGATCTCGACCATCTGCTCGAAGTACTCGTTGAGCATGTCGACGATCTCTTGCGCGGTGCGCGTCTCGCTCATGGCCGTGAAGCCGCGGATGTCGCTGAAGAACACGCTGGTCTCGCGCGCCTGACCGCCTTTCTCGACCGCGACTTCGCCGCTGACCACGAGCTCGGCGATGGCCGGTGACAGCAGGCGCTGGAAGCGCTCGCGATTGAGCGCATCTTTCTCGATCTTGCGCGCGTAGAGTGAGTTCTGGATCGCCAGTGCGGCCTGGTTCGCCAGCGCCTGTGTCAGCTGTAGATCCTTGTCGGTGAAAGCGTTGGCGGCGACCTGCGAGTCGAGCACCATCACGCCGAGCAGCTCCTCCGAGTAGATCAGCGGCACGGCCATGCTCGAGCGGATGCCCTGCATGATGATCGAGTGCGCGCCCTTGAAGCGCGAGTCCATCAGCGCATCGCTCGAGAGTACCGCCGCGCGATCGCGCAGCACCTCGTTGATGATCGTGCTGGAGAGCGCGACGTCGTCGGTAGGGTTACCGCGCTTGGTGCGCACGCAGCGCGGCTGTAGCTGCTTCTTGTCGTCGAATAGCAGCACCACGCCGCGGTCGGCCGCGAGCAACTCGAAGGCCGTGGACAGGATCTTGGCGAGCAGCTTGTCGACGTCGAGCTCGCCGGCGATCGCGCGGGTCAGCTCGAAGCTGACGCGCAGCTTCTCGTAGTCGCGCCGCAGCACCGATTCGTCCTGCAGCAGCCGCTCGGGCATGAAGTTCTGCGCGGTGTGCTGCGCCAGCTTGGAGCGAATGTGGCTTTCGACCACGCCCGGGGCGATCGTGACCTTGCCCGTCTCGACTGCCACGGCGGAGGTCGCGTCCACGGTGCGGCCCGTGGCCGGGGCGGTGCGCGCGGCGCTGGTGAACACGAGCTTGGTCGAGCCGAGCGTGATCTCGTCCTCGGACGCCAGGACGCGCGTGCCCTGCACACGCTCCCCGTTTACGTACGTGCCGTTGAGCGACCCCTGGTCCACCAGCACGTACCGGCCGTCGGCCTGGTTGATGTGGCAGTGGTTCTTGGAAACGATCCGGTCCAACAACTGGATGGTGTTGTCCGGATGACGCCCCAGGGTGTTCAGCTCAGCAAGCTCGACCGTGCGTTCGCTTCCTTCCGGCGAAATGATCTTGAGAAACGCCATAAGTCGAGCGCCAGGCAACGATCCTAAACGACGCCCGTCCCCAGAGTAAACGCTCTTCTCGGCCGGCGCGCGGAAGCGAAATCGCAACGCATTGCAGGAATGTCAGTTCGAGTCGCTGGAAGAGTTACTACCGCGCGGCGTGCGCACGGGGCCGACGCCACGGCGGCTCAGGCGCCGGAAGAGCTCGGGCGAGCGCGTGGCGGACCAGCGCTCATAGATGCGCAGAAGCTCTCCATCCGTGCACATCGCGGTTTGTTCGCGAACCTCGTCCAGGACGCGAGCGAAGGAGCTGAAGCGGTCGGCCAACTCGACGAACACATGGGAGTGATCTGGCCCGTCCGAAGGTGGTGTCGCGCGGCCGGCTCGCCCGACCTCGCCATAGGCTCGCGCGCCGATCGCGTAGACGTACGGTTGGGTGACGCCGCGGCGGTCGCAGCTGTCCGAGAGAAACCCGGACACGAACAGGGCCGCGTCCCCCAGGTTGCGCATACGATACATGCGCTCAGCGCCGGTCACTGCGAGAGCGCGCCCCAAGAGCTCCACGAAGGGGGTGCACATCTCCTGTATCCGATTGGATACCGCGAACCCGGCCAGGAGGTTCACCAGGTAGTGCTCCGTGGCTTCTTCCGTCCGAACTTCGAGACTCCGCAGGGCCTCGGTCACGTGGTTCCGAAAGAAGTCTCGAACGTCGGTGCAGCCTTCGACACCAGACATGCGTACCTACTCAGTATCCCACCGTCGGCGATCCGTCGCAACTGCCGCGGTCATGCACTGTGAGTCGGCTGACCAAGCTGCCCTCTTGACTGGATCCTGCTCAGGGTTATGTTGCGCGCCGCCTTTCAGCCGGGGCTTGGAGCCCCGTGCGTTCAGTGAGCGAGAACCCGGAGGAGCTAATGAAGATCCGTCCATTGTACGACCGCGTGGTCGTCACACGCATTGCCGAGGAAGAGAAGACCAAAGGCGGGATCTACATCCCGGATACCGCGAAAGAAAAGCCGGTCCAGGGCAAAGTGTTGGCCGTCGGGGCTGGTCGCACGCTCGAGGACGGCACGATTCGCAAGCTCGATATCGAAGTCGGCGACCTCGTGATGTTCGGCAAGTACAGCGGGACCGAGGTGAAGATCGGCGGCGAAGATCACCTCATCCTGCGCGAAGAAGACATTTTGGGTGTGGTCGAGAAGTGATTTTCGGCTGAGGAGAAGAACACATGGCGGCGAAAGAGATCATTTACGACACGCTGGCGCGAGACAAAATCCTCGCGGGTGTGAACGCGCTGGCGAATGCAGTCAAAGTCACGCTCGGCCCCCGCGGTCGCAATGTCGTGATCGAGAAGAGCTTCGGTGCACCGACTGTGACCAAGGACGGTGTAACGGTGGCCAAGGAGATCGAGCTCGAAGACAAGTTCGAGAACATGGGCGCGCAGATGGTGCGCGAGGTCGCGAGCAAGACCTCCGATGTGGCCGGTGACGGCACGACCACGGCGACCGTGTTGGCTCAGTCGATCTACCGCGAAGGCAGCAAGATGGTCGCCGCGGGTCACAACCCGATGGAGATCAAGCGCGGCATCGACGCTGCAGTTGCGGCGATCGTCGAGAAGCTCGGCAAGCTCAGCAAGGCCACCAAGGACCCCAAAGAGATCGCCCAGGTCGGTACCATCTCCGCCAACGGCGACACGCAGATCGGCAACATCATCGCCGACGCCATGCAGAAGGTCGGCAAGGAAGGCGTGATCACGGTCGAGGAGGCGAAGAGCCTCGAGACCGTGCTGGACGTGGTCGAGGGTATGCAGTTCGACCGCGGCTACCTGTCGCCGTACTTCGTGACCGATCAGGAGCGCATGGAAGTCGTGTTGAACGACTGCTACCTGCTGATCTCCGAGAAGAAGATCTCGAGCATGAAGGATCTGTTGCCGGTGCTCGAAGCCATCGCCAAGCAGGGCAAGCCGCTGCTGATCCTCGCCGAGGATGTCGAGGGTGAGGCGCTCGCGACGCTGGTGGTGAACAAGCTGCGCGGCACGCTCAACACGGCTGCCGTCAAGGCGCCCGGCTTTGGCGATCGCCGCAAGGAGATGCTGAAGGACATCGCGATCCTGACCGGTGGTCAGGTGGTGAGCGAGGATCTCGGCATCAAGCTCGAGAACGTCACGCTGAGCGACCTCGGCCAGGCCAAGCGCATCACGATCGACAAGGACAACAGCACGATCGTCGACGGCGGTGGCAAGAAGGGCGAGATCAAGGCGCGCATCGAGACCATCCGCCGCCAGATCGAAGAGACCACCAGCGACTACGACCGCGAGAAGCTCCAGGAGCGCCTCGCGAAGTTGGTCGGCGGTGTGGCCGTGATCAAGGTCGGCGCGGCGACCGAGGTCGAGATGAAGGAAAAGAAGGCGCGCGTCGAAGATGCGCTCAACGCCACGCGCGCTGCGGTCGAGGAAGGCATCGTCCCCGGCGGCGGCACTGCGCTGCTGCGCTGCCAGTCGGCGATCGAGAAGCTCGACGTCGGCGAGGAACAGCAGGCGGGCGTCAGCATCATCCGGCGCGCGCTGGAAGAGCCGATCCGCCAGATCGCGAACAACGCGGGCCTCGAAGGCTCGATCGTCGTCGAGAAGGTGCGCACCGGTAAGGGCGCGACGTTCGGTTACAACGCCGCGACTGATACGTACACGGATCTGATCGAGGACGGCATCATCGATCCTACCAAGGTCGTGCGGACTGCTTTGCAGAACGCGGCGTCGGTGGCGAGCTTGATGCTGACGACCGAGGCGGTGATCGTCGAGAAGAAGGAAGACAAGCCGGCTAGCCCGGGCATGCCGCATGGCGGCATGGATATGTAGTAATTTTCGACGAAGGTCAGTGCGCGCCGAGCTGCGATCGTATCGCGGCTCGGCGCGTGCGTTTAAAGCCCCTAACTACACGTGCCCGATCTCTCGCTCTCCGGAATCGCGCGTCTCCGCCGAGCCCCTCAGATTCGGGCACGGGCTCGGGCACGGTTTAGTTACGGTTTCGGAGGCAGAGAGCTGCCGCCCTCGTTGATCACCGCCACCAGCTCCTCGATCCACGGCCCCGGCGCCTCCCCCGACTCCGTCGCCGCCTGCAGCGCGCGCACCGTGACCGCCATCTTCCGGCGCCGCGCCCGCTCCTTCGACAGATCGTCGCTCAGCCGCGTCGCGTTCGCGCGCACATCGATCAGCTCGCCCTTGAGCGTCGAGATGTCCCGCGCGACGGCCCGGTCGGGCTTCTCCACCCGCTCGTGCAACGCGATCTCAAGCTCCTGGATCCGCAAGTCCCTGGCCCGCAGCTGCTCTTCCAACGCAGCCAGCTGGTCGTGGTCCACCTCGGCCTCGACCTGTGTCAGCCCCTGCCCCTGCGCGATCTGCGCGAGCCCGGTCTCGAACTCCACCAGCGGCAACCTCAGCTCGAGCAGACACGCCCGCAGCGCTTCGAGCCGCGTCTGCTGCGCCGCGTAGCGCTGCGCGCTGTCAGCCGGCGTCGCCGCTGCCAGCTGCGCCACCAGCGCCGCCCTCGCCCCGCGCTCGCGCGTCAGCTCGGCGCGCAGATCGTCGATCATCGGCGCTGCCGCGCTCTGCTCGCGCTCCGTGCGCAGCTCGCGCAGCTGCTCCTGATCGCTCGCGCGCGCTTGCGTCGCCTCCTGCAGCTGCACGAGCAACGCCTCGACGCGCGCGCTCTCGCTCGCGCGATCGCTGCGCGCCGCATCCAGCTTGTTCTCGAGCTCGCGCACCCTTTGCTGCGAGCGGCCTAGGCGCTCGACGTGGCTGCGCAGCGCCTGCTCCGCTTCGACCACCCGGAAGCGCAAGCCGTCCAGCTCACCGACCAGCGCGTCTCGCGCGTGCTGCAGCTCGTTGCGTACCCGCTGGAGCTCACTGCTGGCGACGCTCAACGCCGCGCGCTCGCGCTCGCTGCCGTCGTTCAGCTGCGTGCGCTCGCTCTCGAGTTCTGCGCGCAGCGCCTGCCGATCGCCCTCGAGCTCGGCCTGCAGCACGACCAGCTGCGCGCGCCGGGCCTCGACCTCGGCGTACAACGCGGCGCGTTCGCGCTCGACGGCTCCGCGCAGCGCTTCGAGCTCGCTGTCGCTGTCCAGCCGCAGCGCGCGCTCGGTCTCCACCTCGGTCAAGAGCGCCCCTCGCTCACCCTCGACCTGCGAGCGCAGCACGGCGCTCTCGTTCTCGGCGTCGCGCGCAGCCACCTGTGCACGTTCGAGCTCGGCGCGCAGCCGCTCGAGCTCGGGGCGAGCCGCTTCGCTCGCGCGCTCCGCGTCACGCAGCTTGTAGCGCGCGGCCGAACCCTCGGCGCGCGCCTGGCTCAGCTCGAACTCGAAGTGCTCCGCGCTCTCCACGCGCTCGCGCACCGCGTTCGCCATGCGCTCGCGCTCGTGGGCCAGCTCGTGCTCGAGCAAGAGCACGCGGGCGTCGGCCATCTGCTTGAGCTCGTCGAGCTCGAGCAGGCGCGAGGCCAGCGTGGGCTCGCGCGCAGCCGCCGTGGGCTGCGACTCCGCCGGGCGATCTCCGCCGAGCGCCAGCAGCCGCCCCAGCACCTCGTCCAGCTTGAAGGTGGCTTCGGTCCGCGCGACCTCGGCATCGACGGCGCGCGCGACCGCGGCGTCCCGCTCCTTCTGAAGCTGGCTATCCGTCAGGCGCGGCGCCAGCTCGGACAGGCGGGTACAGGCGTCTCGCAACAGCGCTCCACGCCGCTCCAGCTCGAGCGCCAGGTCCCGCCGCTCGCGGGTGCGGGCGGACAGCAGTTGCTCTAACCGCGCGAACTCGCTCTCGGCTTCGGGGGCCGGCAGGTCGGACGGGGTGGGCTCTCCGGGCTCGACCGAGACCGAACTGGGCGGGCCCGCGGTCGGTTCGTGCCGTACATCGAAGTTGCTCGACGTTTGCGCAAGTGGATCCTGCATCGTCATGCCGGGTGCGAAGGCGCGAATCATCGCCTACTTTATCTACGTCCGCCACAAGCCCGCGCGCCCCCTTCGGCACGCAGCACATGTCGTGAATTCACTCCGATCGATTTCGTGACCCAGAGCCCCGACCAACCCGCGACCGTTCATGCGTACGTGCGTCGTCTGGCTCGGCGCATGTGGGCGATCCACGTGCTGCGCGGCGGCGCCCTGGCCGCTGGCGCCGCGACCTGCGCGCTGCTCGGTGCCGTGCTGCTCGCCCCGCCTGTCCTGACCGCTGGATCGGCCGCACTGGTCTGGCTGGCCGTCGCGGCCTGTGCGGCTGCGGCGTTCGCGCTCGCCCTCGCACCCGCCCTGCGCTACCGCGGCGCGCGCATCGCCACGCTGCTGGCGGAGCGAGACGGAGCCCTCGCCGCACGCATGCGCTCGGCGCTCGAGCTGCAGACCCAGCGCGCGACCGAAACTTCGGCTGAGTTGGTGGCCGCGCACCTGGCGGACGTCGAGCTCTCACTCTCGGCACTGCCCGTCACCCGCGTGATGCCGGCGCGGCGCCTCCTCCACTGGAGCCTCGGCCTGGGCCTGCTGGCCGCCTTTCTCGGCAGCTGGCTCCTGGTGCGCGACTCGCGCTCGCAGGTGTTCCTGTCGGGGCTGCGCCGTCCGGCGCCGGTGCTCGGCGACGGCACACGTGTGGCGAGCGTGGCCAAGCACGTGCGCGTCCGCGTCTCGTTCCCCAGCTACCTGGGTCGCGCGCCTCAGACCCTGGACGACCCGCGCGAGATCGACGTGCCGATCGGCAGCCACCTCGAGCTTCGAGTCACACCCGCGTTCGCCGCCCTGCGCGGCAGCCTGCACGCCAAAAATGCCGAGATCGCGCTGGCGCGTGCCGAGGACGGCGCGCTCGAGGGACGCTTCACGGCGCGTCACAGCGAGAGCTTCCGCATCCGGGTCGAGAGCGGCGGCCAGCGCTACGAAGATCCGCGGCCGATCCAGCTGCGTGTGGCGCCCGACACCAAGCCGGTGGTGGAGATCGAGGAGCCGCGCAACGGCGCCTTCGTGACCGCCGACGCGTCGATCGCGCTGCGCTTCGTCGCCAGCGACGACGTGGGCCTGGCGGCGGTCGATCTGCACGTGCGCACGCCGTCGGGCGTGGAGCGCCAGCGCCGGCTGTTCTCGGCCCTGGACGACGGCGGCCCCAAGCCGACGCTGCGAGCGGCGGTGGAGCTGGTGCCCTCCGAGCTCGGCGCGCGCGAAGGCGACACGATCGTGGTCTGGCTCGAAGCCCAGGACGAGGACGTCGTGCGCGGGCCCAACCTGGGCAAGTCGGCGGAGATCAGCCTCGAGGTCACGGGGCGCGGCCGCACGCTGTCGGGCTTCATCCCGGAGCTGCAGACGATCGCCGACGGCGCCGTCGACGTGCTGGGCGACCGGCTCGAGAACGAGGTGCCCGACGATCCCAGGGCCGCGCGCCAGCGCTTTACCGAGATCGAGCGCGGGGCCCGCGTCTGGCTCGCGCAGCTGGACGCGCTGCTCTCGCACGCCGATCACTCACAAGCCGGCGCGGTGGTCGACAGCGATCAGCTGCGCGGCATCAAGCGCCGCAACCAGCGCCTGCTGTCGAGCGAGGCCGCGCTGCACACCAGCAACGTGCACTCGCGCAGCGAACGCGCGGACATCGACGCGCGCCTGGTCGACGAGCTGGAGCGCGACGTGCTGCTCCTGGCCGACATGCTCGCCAAGGCGCACGTCGACGAGGCGCGCGTGATCGCCGAGGAGCTGCGCGGGTTGAAGCAGCGCATCGAGGCCTTGCTCGACAAGCTGGGCAAGAGCCAGAGCCCCGAGGCCGAACGCGAGCTGCTGGCCGAGATCGCCAAGGCCGAGCGCCGGCTGGCCGAGCTCGCGCAGAGCCTGTCGCGCATGGCCACGCGCGTGCCGAGCGAGTTCGTGAACCGCGACGCGGTGCCGCAGGAGCAGGCGCAGACCTCGCTCAGCGATCTGGAGCGCGCGGTCCGCGACCACGATCTGCAGGCCGCTGCCGATCACCTGGACGCGTTGGCCAAGCAGATCGACGATCTTGCGGGCCAGCTCGGTCAAGGCGGGCTGCGGCTGGCGGAGAACCGCTTCGGCCCGCGCGACAAGGCGCTGGCCGCGGCGCAGCAGCAGCTGCAGCTGTTGGCGTCGGAGCAAGAGCGCCTGGCCGGGCGCTCGGCCGAGCTGGCACGCGGCGCGCAGCGCAGGGCGGCAGG
>DATEOF010000304.1:0-25898 GCA_035274465.1 Polyangiales bacterium | reverse complement strand
CAGCGGAGGGCGGCGATCCCAGGCTGGATGCCCCCACGCGCGCACTGATCCGGCAGCTACTGGCTGCGACCCTCGCTCGGCTGGCGGATCGCGACGAGCTACGCGCGGTGCGCGAGCGCTACCGGATGCTGTCCGAGGCCTCGTTCGAGGGGATCCTGATCCACGTGGGCGGCGTCCCGATCGAGGTCAACCAGCGCATGTGCGAGATGCTCGGCCGCACGCTGGAAGAGATGCACATGCCGGACACGATGCTGCGCTGCGTCGCGCCGGAGGACTACGGACAGGCGTTGGCGCGCATCCGCGCGCGGGTCGAAGGCGAGTTTCCAGTCACGCTGGTGCGCAAGGACGGCTCGCGCTTCCCCGCAGAGTTCTGCACCAAGCAGACCCAGCTGGGCGACCAGCCGCTGCGGGTGGTCGCGCTGCGCGACGTGACTTTGCGCGAGCGCGCCGCCCGGCTGATGCGCGAGAGCGAGACCCGGCTGCGCCAGATCCTGGAGGCCACGTTCGACGGTGTGGTGTTGAGCCGCGGCGGTCGGATCGTCGACATGAGCGGCGCGATGGAGCGCTACTTCGGCCTGCCGCGAGACGAGCTCATCGGCCGGCGCGTCGTCGATCTCGTGGCGCCGAGCGCGCGCGACGACGTGCAGCAGCGCATCTCGGAGCAGGTCATCGGCCGCTACGAGACCACCGTCATCGGCCCGGGCGGCGAGCTGATCCCGACCGAGATCATCAGCGTGAACTCGACGCTCGACGGCGAGCCGGTGCGCGTGGCCGGTGTGCGCGACCTGCGCGCGGCGCGGCTGCTCGAGCAGCAGCGCAGGCACCTGGAGCTGCGAGCCGAACGCAGCCAGCGGCTGCAGAGCCTGGGCGTGCTCGCCGGCGGCATCGCGCACGACTTCAACAACCTGCTCGTGGGCGTGATGGGCGGCGCGGAGCTGCTGGAGTCGCAGCTCGAAGGCGAGCAACGCGCCACGGCCCAGATGATCCGCATCGCCGGCGAGCGCGCCTCCAGTCTGACCAAGCAGCTGCTGGTCTACTCGGGGAGGCGCGACGTGGGCGCGACCGAGGCGCTGGACCTGAGCTCTCTGTTGCCCGAGCTGCGCGGGCTGCTCGGCGCGGCGCTGTCCAAGAAGGCGCAGCTCGAGCTCGACCTCGAGCCCAAGACCGTCGTGTTGGGTGAACGAGCCACGCTCACCCAGGTGTTGATGAACCTGCTCGTGAATGCTTCGGACGCGCTCGAAGACGAGGCGGGCACGATCCGCGTGAGCGCCCGGCACGTGAGCCAACCGGACGCGCGCTGGGACGAGGCGCTGGGTGCGAACGTCAAGCCCGGCGACTGGGTCCTGGTGGAGGTGAGCGACAGCGGCGCGGGCATGGATCAGGCCACGCAGCGCCGGATCTTCGAGCCCTTCTACACGACCAAGGCGACCGGTCACGGCCTGGGCCTCGGGACATGCCTGGGCATCGTTGCCGCTCACGGCGGCGCAATCCACGTGTCGAGCGCAGTCGGCCAGGGCAGCACGTTCTCGGTGATGCTGCCGGCAGCGGCCGCGGATGGCATGGAGCACGTCGAGCGCAACACGGGCATGCGCCTGCGACCGTGTCGCGTACTGGTGGTCGACGATGAGCCCCTGGTGCGCCAACACCTGCGACGACTGCTCGAGCTGCGCGGGTTCTCGGTCAGCGAGGCGACGGACGGACGCTCCGGGATCGCGGCCGCCACCAACTCCGAGCCGGACGTGATCTTGCTCGACCTCAGCATGCCTGACCTCGACGGCGTCACGGTCATCCGCAACCTGCGCGCCGCAGGCTCGCGCGCGCGTGTCGTGCTGTGCTCGGGCAACCTCGACTACGCGGCCGAGCGCGGCCTGGAATCGGGCCTGGTGCAGGGCGTGCTGCAAAAACCGTTCAGCACCGACGAGCTGATCGAGGCGATCGAGCGCGCACGTACCTGAGCCCGGACTTGCCGGCTGCAGCGTTTCGTCGTACCGCTCGGGATCGCGATGGGACGCTTGGGGCTCGCGATTTGGCTGGCCATCTCCGGCGCCGCGGCTTGCGGCGGCGGCGAGGAGGTGGCGGAGCAGCCGCAACGCAGCAGCTGCGATCTGCACACGGGCTACGCCGGCGACGAGTACTGCCTCCCACCGCCCCCTGCGGACAAAGGCTTTCAGCTGCACATCGGGCCCACTGACTACGAGCATCCCGAGCCCGAGTTCCTGCTGCAGCCGAACGAGGAAGTCACCACGCAGTTTACGACCGTGTCTGGAAATGATCGCCCGGTCTACTTCTACTATCGCCAGTACCGGATGCGGCCCGGCACGCACCACAACATCGTCGCTACCGCGAGCTTGAGCGGCCTGGACTTCGGCAGACGCATCGCGATCACCAACCACCTGCGCGAGGACAACCCGAAGGACGGCGTGATCGCGAAGGAGAACGCGGGGGTCGGCATCGCGCTCCAGCCGAACACGCCGCTGATGGTCGACGTGCACTCGATCAACATCACCGACCGACCGGCGCTGCGCGAGATCTGGGTCAACTTCTGGTACCGCGATCCGGACGAGGTGACCGAGTCGGTGCAAGAGCTCGCGCAAGCGGGCGACTCGACCTTCGAGATTCCACCGCGCGCCGACACGATGCTCGGGCCGTTCCGCTGCCAGGTGCCGAGCGCGGGCCGCATGCTCTGGATGTACGGCCACCGGCACGCCAACAACGTGCGCTTCAGTGCCTGGCGCGTGCGCGGTGACGAACGCCTGCTGCTCTACGAGGCCTACGACTGGGCAGACCCGCTACTGCTCGAATTCTCGAGCAACGTCGAAAATCCCACGCCCGACCGCGAACGCGGCATCGAGGGCGGCCACAGCGGCGTGCTCGACTTGCAGCCCGGCGACGCGCTCGAGTGGGAATGCCACGTGATCAACAAGACCGACGGCGTGTTGCGCTTCGTCAACGAAAACTTCACTGGCGAAATGTGCATCCTCGACGCCGAGCTCGTGGGGACCACCTGCCTGTAGCTCAGGCGTCGTGCTGGCCCGCGCGCAGCACCAGCTCTGCCATGGCCGCTGCAGTCAGGTTGCCGCGCAGCTGGATGGCGTCTCGCAGCAGCTGGCGCGCTTCGGTGCGATCCTCGATCACCATGCTGAGCGAGACGAGCAACCGGGTTTTCACGTCGGGCTCCTCAGCGGCCTCGAGGCCGAGTCGGTACTGAGTCTCTGCGTTGCGTCGCTCGCCCAGCTTGTGGAGCGCGTCGCCCGCGAGCAGGTGCAGCAGGGCGAGCGGTGACGTCTGCAGCGCCTCGATCGCCAACCGCGCGGCTTCACGTGGCTCGGGCTCGTTGTCCAGCAGGTAGCGCACGACGCGGAAGCTCTGCTGGGTGAGCTTGCCGGCGGCGAGCTGCTGCGCAAACCAGAGATCGGTGCGCACGTGGAAGAAGCCGGGCGCCAGCGCCTCGGTTCGCGTGAGGGCGGCGATGGCGTCCGCGTAGCGCCCCTCGAAGCACAGCACGGTACCCGTGTGGAAGTGCGGCCAAGGATCGTGGGGGTCGATACGCGCAGCTTCCTCGAAGCAGCGCAGCGCTGGCGCATGGTTTCCGGCCCGGGCTTCGGCCACGCCCGCCTGCACGAGCACCGTGGCTGCACCGAGCTCACGGCGGTTGCGGCGAAAGTTGAACTTGAAGTGCGCGGTTGCAGACACCGGCACCTCATCGAGCTCGTACTCACGCCCATCCAGCTCGACGACCACGCGGCAGAGTGGCTCGCCGGCGCGCATCCGCTCGGCAGTGCGGCGACGCGCGCCAGCCTGGGCCGTCTGGCCGAGCTGCTCCAGAACCGAGGCCGAGCTGTCGAGAAGCTTGGCCGCCTCTGCAGCGTTGCCGAGATAGCCCTCGAGCGCAGACAGGCTGCCGAGGTACGCGGCCACACCCGCGAAGTCCTGGTTTGCGCCACACAGCCGCAACGCCTCCTCGAACGGGCCGCGAGCAGCTTGTGTCTCACCCAGGTGGAACAGGCTTTCACCGAGCCGACCCAGCGTCAGCGGAAGGAGTTGGTCGGGGCCCGTTCCACGCAGCCCTTTGACACGTTCCAACAGCTCGCGCGCTTCGGTCGCACCCTCGCGAAAGCGACCTTCGGTGCAATGTCGATCGATGCGCTGGAGCGCGTTCTGCCAGTGCGCCAGTGGATCTTGCTCGGGAGAAGCTGGCTGGACGCGCTCCCAGAGCTCGGTGTGGCCGTGCTGTGCGAGCTGCTGGGCGAGCGTGATCAGGCCGCGCGCATACCAGTGGAGCGCCTCGCGCGGTTCCCTGTGAGACTCGGGAATCGTCGCCCAGGAGACCGCGCACCTCAACACCAGCTGCTCGTGCTCATTCATCAGCCGGCCGAACTCCGCAGCGTCGTCGTTGGCGATGGCGGTGAAGAGTTGATCGCGAACGCTGTCAGGATCTGGAGGCATGGTGTCTCAGCGTTCACCCGTCGGGGCTTCACGCAGCTGGGCTTGGGGCTTTGAAATCGGTAGGACACTGCCAGCGCTGTCCGGGTAGAGCGCGAGCAGTACGTCGCGCGTGAGCACGGTCACCACCCCGAGCAGCGCGGCTTCGGTGGCTGCGAAGTCTTTGTCGGCGCGGGCGCCTTCCCAGGCGGCCTCGAGTGCGACGCGGTGGCGCGCGAGCCTGCCGATGGCTTGCTGCCAGTGGTCGGGCACGGCGCCGAGCACGAACTCGCCGCGGCCGCGGCCGAAGTGCGCGATCGCGAGGTAGGCGAGCAGCGACGTCGCGACGCGGCGAGTCAGGAATTCGTGGGACCACCAGATGCGGCCGGTCTCCCGTCCGCTGGCGACGTTGTAGAGCTGCGTGATGCTGCGCGCGCCGAGCGCACCGACGACAGCGCCGAGCAGCGCGCCCGCGCCGAAGGTCAGCCCACCCGCCGCGAGATCGGCCGCGAGCCCTCCCGCTGCGCCCGAGAGTAGACCGCCCAGCAAGCTCGCCTTGTGCTCGTCGGCGGGCCGCTCCACACCCAGCTCGTGCGCCAGCGCTTGCAGCTGTTCGCTCGCAGCCTTGCCCGACAGGCCGTGCAGCTCGATCAGCTCGTCGATCGCGGCGCGCCGCGTGGCCTCGAGCCGCTCCGCCAGCGCTCGCTGCGCGCGCTCGAGCTCGCTGTCGGGCGTGTCGACGCCCGTGGCCACGCTGCTCACCCAGCCGCGGATCTTCTGCTGCACGCTCGCGGGCGAGACCGGCTCCTCGTCGCTGGCGATCGTCGCGAGCAGGCGCGCGACCACCCGCATCGAGCGGTCGAACACCTCCAGGTTGCGAGCGAGCCAGGCGGCGCGCAGTCGTTCGCCCGCCGGCTGCAGCTCCGGTTGCAGGATGCCCTGCACGCGGGCCAGGAGCGTGTCTTCCTGCACCCAGCAGCGCGCGAATGCGTCGAGGCTGAGCACGCCGCGGATGCAGCCGTGAGCTGCAAGGTACGAGCGCCAGAGCGCGACGTCGGCGTCGACCCGCGCCTGGCTGCGCGGCGCACCGAGCTGGTTCAACAGCAGCAGCACGGGCTTGCCGACCCACTCCAGGATCTTCATCTCGGGCCCGATGTAGCGCGCCTCTTCGGGCGCCTCGGAGGCATTGACCACGTACAGCACCACGTCGCATTGCTCGCGAGCGCTGCGGATGGCTTGCTGGCTGGACCAGAACGGTCGATCGGTCAGGCGATCCCAGACCTGCGTGAGCACCCAGCTGACCGGGTTCTGGTTCTGGCTCAGGCGCGAGAACAACCGCATGCTGTCGCCGAAGCCGGGAGTATCCCAGAGCGCGAGCACGTCGCCCTGCGGCGACTCGACCAGCACGTGGCGCTCGGCCACTTCGGTGACGTGCGCTCGATCGCCCACCTCGCCGATGTCCCTGCGCAAGAGCGTGCGAGCGAGCGTGGTCTTGCCCGCGTTGGTGTGGGAGATCAGCCCCACCGCGATGGTCGCGCCCGCACTCATGCGCTGGCCGATCGTTGCAGCGCTTCGCGTACGTCGCGGCGCGCCGCGGGGTCCGGTGTGTCGCCCGCGCGCAGGCGCGATAGATCGGCGATGCACGGAGCTTGCCCGCGCGACGAGGCGAAGTCGCGCCAGCTGCGCGCACGCTCCGCCACGCGGCCGGAGAGCGCAGGATCGCCACCCATGCGCGCGGCGTAGGCGGATTCGTCGACGACCAACACGAAGCCCGGTCCGCGCCGACCGCGCGCGCGCGACATGGCGTCGATCATCACGCCGTGGTTTTCGGACTCGGGCGTGGCCGAGAGGCTCATCAACAACACCTGGCAGTCCGCAGCTGGCAGCTGCTGCTCGCGGACGCGCGTGGCGAACGCATCTTCTTCGCCGTACGCCACGCGCTCGCCGATCTCCACCTCCACCTGGCCTCCCAGCGCGTCGGTCAACAGCACGCCGAGCCCCGCCAGCGCATCGCGCGACGGATCGAAGGCGTAGGTCACCACGCGTGCACGGAGGCCGGTGACCCTGCCGGTCTCGAGCAACAGCGAGCGCGCGTAGGCCACGAACGAGGCGGGCAGCGCGGGCTTGCGCTCGGCCCGCCACAGCGCGGCGCTCGTCAGCACCACCGCGATCAGCCGCGGCAGCACGATGTACAGCACGGCACTGAGCGCGATCAGGTGGATCCAGCTCGCGGCCGGCGCGCCGCTGCCAGCTTCACCCCAGCGCAGCGCCTGCAGCTCCGCGCTGGACGGCAGCGCGATCCCGCTCAACGCCGAGGCGGGCCCGTAGAGCGCCTTGGTCAAGGCGTGCACCTGATCGGCATCCAGAAACGTGCTCTCCCACCCGGCCGCGTAACGCAGGACCATCCCGCGCACGTACATGCCCGTCACCAGGCCGAGTGCCAAGAGTGCGGCGCCCGCGTGAAAAAGCCGTTGCGCGCGCAGGAGCAAGAGCGGATGCGCCACCTGTGCCCAGTCCACCGCGAAACGCTGCAGCGCTTCCGCCAGCGGCACGTTGAAACGCGATGCCTGGCGCAACAGCGCATCGGCGCGCGAGCGGATCCAGCGCGCATACGAGCTGGACAGCCACAGCGCGACGGGCGGGCGCGGGCGACGCGGCCGGAGCGAGGCCACGATCAGCACGACGTACACGACGAAGTTCCAGGCCAGCAGGCCCAGTAACGGGAAAGCCAGGAGATCGATGCGCTGGCTGCCATCGAGCGCCGACATCCCGAGCCCACAGGCAAACGCGACCGCCAGCACGAGGAGACCCAACCACGAGACACCCGCCGCAAGCTCCATGACCCGCACGACCACCGGGGAACGTACGCGTAGCTTCTCGAACAGCATTTCCGCCCGGTGCTCGAGCAGCCGCTCGGCCGCGACCGGCAACGTCGCCCCGGCGAGGCCCTGGGCGATGGCAGGCGCCTCCTGCGCCGCGCGCTGCGTCGCGTCGGTGCGCTCGGCGAGCGACAACACCTCGAACGCCTTGTCGCCCTCATCGATGGAACGGATGAGCAGCACCTTTCGAAGCACAGCGGCGTGCATGGGTGCACTGTATCAGACCGAGCGAGCGGGGTTATGTTGCCCGCGCAGCTGAAGGGAGCTCGGGGTGGCTGACGACTTGCACGAAGCCGAGAGCGGCAATCTGGATCGCTTGCGCGCGCGCGAGGCGCTGCTGAGCGAGGCCGAGCGCATCATGCGCCTGGGCAGCTTCGTCTGGGAGCCAGGCACGAAGACCCTGTGGTCCGACGAGTTCTACCGCATCCTCGGCCTCGAGCCGGGGGCGGTCGCGCCGAACCGCGACGTGTTCTACGGCGCCGTGCATCGCGACGATCTGCCGAAGGTCCTGGCTGCGCGGGATTTGGCCGCGAACAAGGGCGAGCTGCCCGAGATCGAATACCGGGTGATCCGGCGTGACAACGGTGAGACGCGCTACATTCGCTCCAGCGGCTGCGTGTATCGAAACCCCGATGGCAGCGTGCAGCGCATCATCGGAGCCTTGCTCGACATCACCGAGAGCAAGCGCTCGGCGCTCGCGCTCGAGCAAGCGCAGGCCGCCTCGGGCGCGGCGGAAGAGCTGGCGCAAGCCGGCACGTTCGTGGTGCGGTGGGATCCGATCGAGATCCAGTTCTCGGAGGGCCTGCGCAAGCTGACCGGGATCCAGGAGAGCACGGTCAACCGTGACGTGGGCTGGTCGCTGATCCATCCCGACGACCGCGAGAACAAGCTGAAGTGGTGGTGGCGCCTGCTCGAGACGAGCAAGCCCGAATCCATCCAGACGCGGCTCGTGCGCCCCGACGGCAGCGTGCGCCACCTGTACACGCGCGCGACGCTGACCACGCTGTCGGACGGCGAACGCGTGGTCGGCACGACCATCGACATCACCGAGCGCGTGCAGCTCGAGGAGAGCCTGCAACGTGCGGCCAAGCTCGAGGCCGTGGGCACGTTGGCAGCGGGTGTGGCGCACGACTTCAACAATTACTTGATGGCGGTCGGCTCGGCACTCGAGCACCTGCCGCGCGCCGACGAGCCGTCGCGAGAGCGCCTCTTGGTCGGTGCCCAGCGCGCGGTGACGCGGTGTGCCGAGCTGACGCGGCAGCTGCTGGGTTTCGCGCGCTGCCAGCCCTTCGCGCCGGAGTTGGTCGACGTGCGCAGCGTGGTCGACGGTTTGCACGAGCTGTTTCGGCAAAGCCTCGGCCGGCGCGCCGCGCTGCGCGTCGAGACCGCGCCCGGAACGCTCATGGCCCGCGTCGACCCGCGCCAGCTGGAACAGATGCTGGCCAACCTGATCGTGAATGCGGCCGACGCCATCGAGGCTGCGAACAAGACCAGCGGTAGGGTGCGCGTGTGCGTCGACCAGCTGCAGCTGACAGCTGCAAGCGAGCTCGTGCCCGAGACCGTGGGCCCGGGCTGGTACACGCGCATCAGCGTGGAGGACGACGGCGGTGGCGTCTCACCGGACCACCTGCCGCGCATCTTCGAGCCCTATTTCACGACCAAGCCGCGAGGCCGCGGCACCGGCCTCGGCCTGTCTGCCGTCTACGGCATGGCCCACCAAAACGGAGGCGTCGTCACGGTCGAGCCGCTGCCGGACGGCACCCGGTTCGCGCTCTGGTTCCCGCTGCCCTCGGCGAGTGCGCCGCTGACGGCTGCGGCCACCGAGCTCTGCCGCGGACGCGTGCTGGTCGTCGACGACATGCCCGAGCTGCGTACCACCACGGCAGGCTGGCTGCGCGAGGCCGGCTTCGAGACACTGGAGGCCGAAGGCGGCGAAGCCGCGCTTGCCGTCCTCGCGACAAAGGTCGTCGACCTGGTCCTGACCGACCTGCAAATGCCGGGGCTCGACGGCCTGGCCCTGGCAGACGAGATCGAACGCCGACAGCCGGACCTACCGGTCGTACTGATGACCGGCTTCGCCTCCGCGGCCGCGGCCGAAAGCCCGCGCAAACTGCTGCAAAAGCCCTTCGCCGAAGCCGACCTGATCGCCTTCGTGCGCTCCGCGCTGCGCTAGCTCGGTCGGCTTGCGCGTTGGGCCCCGGTAGGGAATAGCCCAAGATAGATGTCGTCGTACCCTGCCCTCTACGTCCCGATCTCCCCGCGGCCGCTCCAAATGTCCGCTGGATTGAAGCGGTTCGGGACGGACTTTGGCCAGGGCGAACGCGATCGGCAGTTCTTCCAGCTCGATCGCGAACGCGCACACTACCTCGCTGCCAAGCGCGCGGCGCCCGCCGAACGCCGCATGTTGCTGAGCGGCGACGCAGAAGCCGCACTCGCGCGCGCGGCCGCGCTCACCTGGATGCGCGCGACGCTGGCGGAGCAGGCGCCCGTGGTCCTCAGCGAAGCCGCCCGCGACTCCGCTGCGCTCGACGAGCTCGACGCGCTCGCCCGCGCATTGCAGGAAGACTTCTGCGTGATGTGCGCCGGCGAGGACTACGCCGGTCGCGCAGCGCTGATCGACGTCCGCTTTCCGAGCGGCTGGCGCCCCGAACGCCTGGCCGGCGCCGACTTTCGCAGCCTGCACGCTCCAGTTCCCGGTTTCCCCGGCGACGATCGGGCCGCGCAGAGCATGGTGCGCAGCATGATCGAGCGCGGTCCATTCGTGCGCTTCGTCTGGACCCTCAGCCCGGACGATCGACTCGATCACCACCCGGACGCTCCGCACCGCTCCAGCTGGGAGCACACCGACCGCGCGTGGCTGCGCGTCGAGCGCCAGATCACCGTGCCGCTGCCAGCTGCGAACGCCGGTCTGTTCTTGATCCGCGTCTACCACTACGCCCTGGATCAGCTCAGCCTCGATGAACGCGAACGCGCGATCACGGCGCTGGCCGTGATGCCGGAAGAGCTGCGCCGCTACAAGAACCTCCCGACCCTGGCCGGGCTGCACGCCGTCCTGCAACGCAGCGCGCGAAACCCGCTGCACGCTCGGCAGCATCCTTAGTACATCGCCTCGCAAGAGGGTCGACCGTGCCGACAGCCGATGCCGAGGTCGGATCCAGATCGATCTCGAGCCTCGAATTTCGACCTCGGCCCCTCGATTGGACCCCGAAAATCGACCTAGGGGGGCACGGCGCCTCGCCGTGCTCAGGATGCCGGCAAACGACGCGCTACCTGGTCACTCTCTTGCGAGGCGCTCTACTTAGCCAGTGCGCGCGAAGCGCGCGACGCGGCGTATCGCAACCACGCCGGCGCTGGCCGCACGCTCATCGCGTGTCCCCCGTTCGGCCCAGCGCCGTCGTGTTCCCGCCCCGCGATCCCCCGAGTCAGTATCCCCCCGCCCCCCGAGGAATTTTATGGGTGGCAGCGCGAACAGGCGGGCCGGTGTGGACCTACGCCTGTTCGCGGCTCGTTACATCCCAGGAAGTCAAGTCTAGTCGAAGTGCTGCAGCCCCCAGCTGCAGCGATCAAGAAGCCATCAGGCGCGAGCGCCCGCCCAGGTTGCGCAGCTTGCGCTCGAGCGTCCGCAGCGGGAGCTTGAGCAGGCTGGCAGCCTTGCGCTGGTTGCCGCGGCTGAGCTGGAGCGCCTGGCGGATCAGCATGGCTTCGTGATCGATCAGGCTGGCGCGCAGATCGAGGAAGCCGCTGCGGGTCATCGGCAGGGGTTCGTTGGTCGCGATCGCGAGGCGCACGTGCTCCGGGAACTCGGACGGAGTGATCGTGTCGTCCTCGGCCAGCGCGACCGCGCGCTCCATGGCGTGGCGCAGCTCGTCGGCGTTACCCGGCCAGCTGTACGCACCGAGCAGCGTACGCGTCTCGTCGGTCAAGCGCGGCACGGCGCTACCCCACTGCGCGCAGATGTTGGCGACGAAGTGCTCGGCCAGCGGCAGGATCTCGGCGCTGCGCTCGCGCAGGGACGGGACCTTGAACACCGTGCCGTTCAGCTGCTGCAGCAGGTCGCTGCGGAAGCGGCCCTGGGCGCAGAGCGCGTCGAGGTCCTGGTAGCTGGAGGCGAGGCACTGCACGTCGAACGCCGAGCCGTCGGGCAGGCTGCGGGACTCGAGCGCGCGAGCCAGCGTGGCCTGAACGGTGAGCGGCAGCGCGGCGACGTCGTCCAGGAACAGGCTGCCGCCCTGGGCTTGCGCGAACGCGCCGGACTTGTCCTGTGCGAACAACACGTTGGCGATCGCGTCCTCGGGGATCGCGGCGCAGTTCACGACCCGGAACGGAGCCTCGCGGCGGGGTCCCTGGGCGTGGAGCGAGCGCGCAACGCTCTGCTTGCCTGCACCCGCCTCACCGAGCAGCAGGGCCGCGCGGGCGTTGGCGAGCGCGGACAGCCATTGTGGAGCGAGCTCGGCTAGCGGGCCGCTGGCGGGTGCCGCATAGCCACTGCGCGGCTCGACCACGTACGGCAGGGGCGGTGCCAGGACGACCGGGTCGGTCGCTGTTCCCCGGCGCGCCGCGCGCTCAGCCGAACCGACCAGCTGCGCCGGCGTGGTGGCCATCTCGGGATGGATGGCGACGCCGCAGGCGATGCGTCCGCGTCCGGACAGTCGGACAGCCAGCGTCCGGGCGAGCTGCATCGCGGCCTCGGGCCGGGCGTGCGGAACGATGACGATCAAGCAGTGCCGATCGTAGGTGCCGACCCGGGCATTGGGCTGGAGCTCAGCCAGCAACGCAGCCGCGTGCTGACTCTGACCGCGTTCGCCGCGGGTCATCGCCCGCAGCAAGATCACAGCGAACGCGCCGCGTTGTCCGCGAGCACGCTGCCACTCCTTAGCCAGGAGCTCTTGGATGGCACGCGCACCGAGCGGGCTGGACGGAGTCGCAGCCGCTTCAGTCGAGTGTTGGAGGAGGACAGACCGAGCGTCGGCCTGCGTGCTGGAGACATCAAGAGGTGTTTGGGCATCCATACGCCGCCGTTGACTGCAAGACCTTTGCCAAAGCAGTCAGAGCTCGTAGAGGTAGAAAAACCCGCGTAAAGGCCCGTTGCTGAGAGGTTTCTTGATCCGCGGCCTGCCGCCGAAGGCTGCTTCGAAGTCCGGGTTCGCGACCAGGAACGCCGCGCGGAAGCCGCGGAAGCTTGCACAGAACTGCCCGAGATCTGCGTAGAGTTCTTGAAGTTCGCGGGCTTGCATGCGCTCGCCGTAAGGCGGGTTGGACAGGATCAGTCCGTGTTCGAGCATGTCCGCCCCGGACAGTTCACGCAGACGCCGCTTGGACAGATCGCGAAAATCGCTGGTTAGTATGCGGACAGACGCAGACACGCCTGCGGTCTCGGCACCGGCTCGGATCGCCGCGGGCAGCTGCGGATCGATATCGCTTGCAATGATGGTCGGCTCGGTATCGGCGAACAGTGGATTGTCGCCGGCGGCCGCCAGTGAGCGAAAGGCCGGGATGCGCTCGATGGCCGGGCGCCGTCCGGACACGAACACGGGCAGTGCTTTGGCCATGCAGGCGGCTTCGATCGCGATCGTGCCGCTGCCTGCCATCGGGTCGATGAGCACGTCCTGGCGCGGATCGTAGCGAGCGAGCATCAGCAGCACCGCGGCCAGATCCTCGCGCAGCGGGGCGGCCCCGCGCTCGCGCCGATACCCTCGCTGATTCATCGGCCGGCCCGCGAGATCGAGTGAGACGCGCAGCACACCCTCGTCGCCGCGCACGCTGAACACGACGTCCGGCGCCTCGGCGTTCAGCCGCACCTCGAGCTGCTGGCGCGCGGCCGCGTCGATCAAGGCGTTCTTGACCGTACCCACGATCTGCCGCTCACCCGCGGCGAATTCCTGTACACCGTGCGCGTAGACGCTGATGCCCGCGCCGTTCCAGAGCCAGCGGTCAATCCTGCCCACGCTCAGGCTGACCACGTCCTCGAACAACGGAGACAGGCGCGGGGCCGGCGTCTCGAGCACGTCCCAAAGCACGCGCGCGCTGGTGCGGTGGTACAGCGTGGCGAGACGCGCCACGCGCGCATCGAACGGATAGACGATCGCGCCGACGCCGGCCTTGTGCGGATCGGCCAGCCGTACGTCGTCGAATGCGCGACGCACCAGCCGCGACAGCTCCCCGGCCATCACCTTGTTGGTGCCGAACGACCCCACCAAACGCAAGTCATCCAGCGCACGGGCTTGGGCGGGGCACATCGTGGCGCAGCCTGACACGTCGCGCCCCGCCGCGCGACGTTAACCGTTCAGTCGATGGTCCTGCAATCGAAGTCGTCGAGGTCGATGCGCCCGTCGCAGTCGTTGTCTCGCCCGTCAGAACAGTTCTCGCCGGCGCCGGGGAAGACCGAGGGGTCCTGGTCGTTGCAGTCGGCTAGCCCCGGCTCGCTGAAGCCCACGCCGAAGCCGTCGCCATCCGCGTCTCCGAACGTCTTGCAGACACACGTGCCGCCTACCGGCGCATCGCTGCCATCGCAGTCGCTGTCGATGCCATCGCAGCAACGCTCGTACGCACTGCCGGGGAAGACGTCAGGGTTGTTGTCGTTGCAGTCCTTGCCGCTCGGGTAGCCGTCGCGATCCCAATCGCGGTCGGAGCAGAAGCGGGCCGGATCGACCACGCCGTCGCAGTCGTTGTCGATGCCGTCGCCGCAGATCTCGGGCGCGCCCGGGTAGGTCGAGGAGTTCCAGTCGTCACAATCCTTCACCTGCGGCCAGCCGTCGCCGTCGATGTCTTGCTCCATCGGGTTGCCGCGACAAGCGTAGTCCTCGCTGTCGGGGCGGCCGTCGCAGTTGCTGTCGCGTCCGTCCCAGCAGGGCTCGAACGCGCCGGGATATACCGAGGCGTCGAAGTCATCGCAGTCGCTGCCACGCGGATAACCGTCGCCGTCGTTGTCATCGAAGCAGTCGGGGTCCTGCATGTCAGGCACGCCGTCGCAGTCCTCGTCGACGCCGTTGAAGCACCACTCGAGCGCGCCCGGATGCACGCTCGGACTGAAGTCGTTGCAGTCGATCGATGCGGGATAGCCGTCGCCATCCACGTCGCCCGACTGGCAGCCGCTCCGATCGTCCGAGACGCCGTCGCAGTCGTTGTCGAGCCCGTCGCCGCAGACCTCGATCGCGCCCGGGTGGATGTTCGGGTTCGAGTCGTTGCAATCGCTCTTCGGACCGAACGGGCCCGCGAACCAGCCGTCGCCGTCGAAGTCGGTCGCGCAGTCACAGTCCGCGCCCGGCGGATCGTCGCGGCCGTCGCAGTCGTTGTCGAGCCCGTCGCAACAGGCTTCCTTGGGGTTGCCGGGAAAGAAGTTGGGGTCCCGGTCGTTGCAATCGCCATCCCAATCGGAGAAACCGTCACGATCGCGGTCGTGACGGCGCTGCGGGGTGCAGCTACAGCCGATGCCGACCGGCGCATCGTCACCGTCGCAGTCCGTATCGTTGTTGTCACAGCACACGTCCGGCGCGCCCGGATGTATGCCGGGGTCGAGGTCGTTACAGTCGGTGCTCGCGTCGAATCCGTCGCCGTCGCGATCGTTTCGATTCATGCCCCGGCCGCCGCTGCCAGCGACAGGCGTTGCGCCACCCGCGCCACCGCGCGGCGGAATGCTGCCGGCCGCCCCGGCTGCGACTCCGCGACCCGCCACTCCCCCGCCACGACCCGCCGCGCCGGCACCTGCACCCGCCCCGCCACCCGTCGCGCCGCTGCCAGCAGCAACGCCGACCCCCGGTTCATTGCTGCCGACAGTCAAACCGCCCGGGATGGTGATGCCACAGGCACCGAGCAATGGAAGCAGTACCAACGCGCGGCTACGGAACGAAGTCATGCTGCGGCCTCCCCGGAATTCCAAATCTACGATCGTACGTCGCACGCGGGCAGCTCGGCTTTCGTGACTTTTCGTGGCCGCCGTAGGCTGCTGTATCGTGCAACCCACATGCCACGCGCGCGCCACGTTCGGGCGCCTTTGGGGCGGTCTCGAGCGTGCCAGCTTGTGCCAGAACGAACCTGCCGCTACCAGCTGCAGACGCCTGCCGCCCTCAGCTGCTGCTGTAACGCGCCACGGCCTCGGCCAGGAGCGGCGCGAGCTCCGGCTCGATATCGTCGAACGCCACGGCCACGCGGGTCGGCCAGGAGCCCTCGGGGTCTTCCTCGTTGGGCTCGATGCGGAGCACCGTGCCCTGCAGCTGGCGCTCGACGTCGCCGGGCGGAATGCGGAAGGTCACCCGCACGATCTGGCCCACGCTGAGGTCCGAGCCGATCACCACCAGCATGCCGCCCGCGCCGATGTTGTGGTTCATGGCCATTCGAGCCTGACCACCGACCTCCAGCTGCACGGGGAACCAGAGCTTATGTCGAGTGTACTCGCGGTGGTGCGGCACACGATCACGGTAAACTACTCTCGCAGTAGCCCGCAATCGCCAGCCGCGTTCACTCGCCCTGTACGGTCAGCCCGAGCGACGCGATGCGTGCAGTGCGTTGTGCGAGGCGATACGCCAGCCCAGTACGCGTGTCATGCCGCGGATCGGACACGCCCCAGCGCATCAACATCGTGAGTGCATCCGAGTGTTGCTCGAGCGCGGCCACCGTGGCAGCCGAACAGTGTGCGTTGGGGTCGCAGGCTTCGTCCTGCGCCGTGCAACGACAGCGTGCCAGCGCGAGCTCGGCCGTGCCCAGAGCGTCCTCGACGCGACCGCTCGCCTCGTACGCCTGCGCCAAACGATGCGTCAGCATCGGATCGCGCGAGACCTCGGGCGGCGCCGCGCGCACCGCGGCGATCGCGAGCCCCGGCACGCCCAGGCGCAGGTAGGTCGCGGCCAAACGCTGCGTCAGCGCGACGTCGGCGCGACCGGACGAGGCGGCGTCTTCGAGCCGGGCGAGCGTCTGCGTCTCGGCGTTCGCCGGATCGACGATGGACCGCGGCCCGGAAGCGCTCAACGCCGAGCCCGTGATCACGAGCACGACGAGCAAAACCAAGCTGACGCGGATCTCCATCCCCACGCTCTCTCAAACTGACGAGCAGCGCCGCCTGCCAGTCGAGGCAGCATATAAGGTTTGAGGCCGAAGGCACGCCGAAAGTTCCGGAGCCGCCGCGAAGCGCCGGCGACCGATGGTCAGCGCCGCCGCGGAGCGCCGGCGACCACTGGCGATGAAACCTTCGACCTCAGTTTCCCTACATGCCCCGTGGCAGGCTCATTCCCCGCGTAGGGACACTTCGCCGCGCTTCACGGCCGTCTTGGCGGCCTTCGCCTTCTTGCCGGCCTTGCCGTTGATGCCCTGCCCCTTGGGCAGCAGCGCGTCGGCCAGCTCCTGGGCGCGGTCGGTCTGCTCCCAGGTGAAGCTCTTCTCGGTGCGGCCGAAGTGACCGTACGCGGACGTCTTCTTGTAGATGGGGCGGAGCAAATCCAGGGTCTCGATCAGCGCGGCCGGGCGGAAGTCGAACAACTCGGAGACGATGTCCGCGATGCGCTCATCGGCCACGACACCGGTACCGAACGTGGTCACGTACACGCCCACCGGTTTGGCGACGCCGATCGCGTAGGCCACCTGGACCTCGCACTTGCGCGCCAGCTTGGCGGCCACGATGTTCTTGGCGACGTAGCGCGCGAAGTAGCAGGCGCTGCGATCGACCTTCGACGGGTCCTTGCCGCTGAACGCGCCACCGCCGTGGCGGCCCATGCCACCGTAGCTGTCGACGATGATCTTGCGGCCGGTCAGGCCGGCATCGCCGTAGGGGCCGCCGACCACGAAGCGGCCGGTCGGGTTGACGAAGAACTTGGTCTTCTTGTCGACCAGCTTGGCCGGGATCGTGGGCCGGATGATCTCCTCGATCACCGCCTCCGTGAGCTGCTTGTGCTTGACGTTCTCGGAGTGCTGCGTGGACAGAACCACGGCATCCACGCGCGCCGGGCGGCCGTCCGCGTCGTACTCGATGGTGACCTGGCTCTTGGCGTCCGGACGCAGCCAGCTGAGCTTGCCCGCCTTGCGCAACGCCGCCTGCTGCTTGACCAGCTTGTGGGCGAGCTGGATCGGCATGGGCATGAGCTCGGGCGTCTCGTCGATCGCGAAGCCGAACATCAGACCCTGGTCGCCGGCGCCCTGTTCCTTGTGCAGACCCTCGCCGGCGGTCACGCCCTGCGAGATGTCGGGCGACTGCTGCTCGACCGCAGTCAGCACCGCGCAGGTGCCGGCGTCGAAGCCCATGGTCGAGTCCGTGTAGCCGATTTCACGCACGGCATCGCGCACCAGCTTCGGGTAATCGACTTGTGCGCTGGTTGTAATCTCGCCGGCGATCACCACGAAACCGGTCTTCACCAGGGTCTCGCACGCCACGCGCGAGCGCTTGTCCTGCGCCAGGCAGGCGTCCAGCACGGAATCCGAGATCGCGTCGCAGATCTTGTCGGGATGACCTTCGGAAACCGACTCGGAAGTGAACAAATAACCGGCCATTGGCTCTCTCTCCTGGACAAACAGTGACGGATCCGACTGGGGCTTGTATCTAGGGGTCACCAGCCTGTCAATGCGAACCGCGCCACCGCGTGATACACATTGCCCGGGCAGATCACCGCATCAGTGGGCAGGCGTGTGCAGCTCTGCCCACGCCAAGAGCGCGCTGCCCGCGTGTTGCACCATGTCGGCGCGCGAGGTGAGCTCGGCCGGCGTGTTGGGCATGCCGCCTATGGCTGCGACAGGCCGTGCGAATAGATGGGTTTCCCGCGAATCCCAGCGCGAACGCAGCAAAAGGCCGATACTTCGCTCCAGCATCTGGGCTAGCGGCTCGTCGCGCCGGCCGCGCGCGCGCTGCAGGCCGTAGATCGGTACCAGGGCCTCGACCCGTGACGCGGCCAGGGTGACCCGAGGCAAGAGCAGCGGGCCGACACCCAGCGCGCCGCTCACCGGCCACGGAGTCTCGCCCGGGCCGTACTGGAGCCGGCGCTGGAACCCGCCCCAGCGCAGGCAGAAGTCGAGCGCGTCCGACACATCCATGTGCCGCGCGGCCCGGCCGACCGCCTGACAGGTCCAGTGCTCCTCACCGTAGAAGTAGCGGGCGCCGAAGAAGCTCCAGCCAGCGCCGGTCAGATGTGTCATCAGGCGCCGCGCCGCGGTCTTGTCGCGCGGGTCGCCCAGGATCTCGTAGCCCGCCCAGAGCGCCAGGGCGGCCTCACCGCTGTAGTACATGTGCTGGATATCGATCGGCTTGTCCGTGCCGCGGTCGTACTCGTGCATCAACTCGCCGTCGGCACGCTGCTGCGCACGCAGAAAATCCAGCAAGGAGCGCAAGAGATCGCGCACGTGCGGCTCGTCGCCGCTGCGCAAGAGCTCGGCACTGGCCAGGGCCCCCAGCGCCGAGGCGCCGACCTCGACCTGGCCACCCCAGATCGCGCACTTGCGCTCGGGCGCCCCGCAACTCGCCAGCGCGTCGCGCGACAGGAACTCGAGCGCGCGCAGCGCGCCGGCGCGGGCCTCGGGCATGCCCAGCACGCGCGCGGCCTGGGCCAGGAAGAAGCTCGTGCCGGCGTGACGGGTCAGGCTGTAGCCCGCGCTCGCCCGCAGCCGATCGCGGTGCGCGTCGTAGACGTAGGCGAAGCGGCCCTCGGGTGACTGGTGACGCAGGATGAACTCGGCGTGTTTGCGTGCCGCGGCCAGCGCGGCCTCGGGCGTGATGGGCTCCTCGGGGCTTGCAGCCGTCAGCGGCGTGAGCACCACGCGCGACACCTGCGGATGGCCGCCCAGCATGCGTCCGAGCTCGGCGAGCAGCGGCACGAGATCGGTGCCGAAGGTCAGGTCGGGCACCGGCGGGCGCACGGCGCGGTCGCTGACCTCGCGTTCGACCAGGTCGTCGGGCGTGAGATAGGCGATGTGATCGCCGTCGCGCGCCAGCAGCCCATCGCGCAGCGGCACGAGCGAGAACAGTTGCAGCCCCGGCAGCTGGAGCAGCGGGCCCTCGCCGCGCGTGACCAGCACGCGGAACACGCGATCCGCCTTGAGCTCGCGCTTGCCGGCGAAGCTCTCGGCCGCGCGCGTCAGGCTGGAGACCAGATCGGTGTCACCGATGTAGCGGACCCGCAGCTGACCCTTCACGTAGGCGCTGACCAGGATCGGACCGGCTGCGCGATAGCGGCGCGCGCTCTCGGGGGCGTCCGGCCTGGGCCCGCCGCTCGCGGCTGCAGCCAGCCAGGCGTATGCCCACGCCTGCGCGTCGCGCTCGGGCAAGGGGCCCAGCGGGATGCGCGCGCGCGAGTAGACCACGCACGAAGCCAGCAGCGTGAACAGCAGCCACAGCGCGAGGTAGCGGTTCATGCTTCAGCGCCCGCGCAGCCAGTGCAACTGCAGCGCGGGAAGCGCGACCAGGTACGGCAGGATCAAGGCGGCGATCGTGGCCATCAAGAGCGCGCCGCCTCCGCCCACCGGGCCGTACGAACCGACGAGCTGCGCCAGGCTGCAGCACAGCAACGTCACAGTGAGCGTGCCGGAGATCAGCTCGGCCCAGACCACGGCGCGCGTCCAGCGCAACGCCTGCGGGCGCGCGGAGTGCACCAACATCGCCGCCGACAGGGCGCCGATGCCGAGCGCGCTGCCCAGCAGATCCACGGGCCACCAGCGCGCGGGCAGCCCGAGCCAGATGCCGCCCAACAGCAGCACACCGATCACGCCCTGCGCGCAGCTGATGGCGATTGCGTGCGCCATGGATCGCGGTTCAGCCCAGAGCGGAGAGTCGCGGCTGCCAGCCGCGCCAGATCAAGGTGTCGCCCAGGAACGCGTCGTCAGCTTCGGGATGGTCGATGGTGTAGTGCAAGCCGCGGCTCTCCTTGCGGAACTTCGCGCATAGCACGATCAGCTCGGCCACGTCGGCGATGTTGCGCAGCTCGAGCAGATCGGAGGTGACCTTGTGGCGCCAGTAGTACTCGCGGATCTCTTCCTTGAGCAAGGCGATGCGCCGGGCCGCACGCGACAGCCGCCGGTCCGAGCGCACGATGCCGACGTAGTTCCACATGAAGCGCCGCAGCTCGTCCCAGTTGTGCGCGACCACGACCGCCTCGTCGCTTTGCACGGCCTCCCCGGAGTCCCAGTCGGGCGGCGCGGGTGCGTGCATCGCGGGCGCTTCGGCGCGGATCGCCAGCGCGGCGCGGCGCCCGTAGACCAGGCCTTCGAGCAACGAATTCGAGGCCAGCCGATTGGCGCCGTGCAGACCGGAACAGGTGGTCTCTCCGACCGCCCAGAGTCCGGGCACGCTCGAACGCCCGGTCGCGTCCACCACGATGCCCCCGCACATGTAGTGCGCAGCCGGCACCACCGGGATCGGCTCGTGCGACAGATCGATGCCGTACTTCAGACATTCGGCGTGGATGTTGGGGAAGCGGTCGCGCAGCCACTCGGGCTTGCGCGCGCTCATGTCGAGGAACACGCAGTCGGCGCCCGTGCGCTTGAGCTCGAAGTCGATGGCGCGCGCCACCACGTCGCGCGGCGCGAGATCCGCCTGCGCGTGGTGCTGACTCATGAAGGCGGTTCCGTCCTTGTGACGCAACACGCCGCCCTCGCCGCGCAGCGCTTCGCTGATCAGGAAGCTCTTGGCGCGCGGGTCGTACAGGCAGGTGGGATGGAACTGGAAGAACTCCATGTTCGCGATCTCGGCGCCTGCGCGATAAGCCATGGCCACGCCGTCACCGGTCGCGACATCCGGGTTGGTCGTGTAGAGGTAGACCTTGCCTGCACCGCCGGTGGCCAGCACGGTCGCGCGCGCCACGATGGTGTGCACGTTGCCGGTGTCTTGATCGAACACGTACGCGCCGGTGATCAGGCGCGGGCCGCCGAACTTCGAGCGGTCGATCAGGTCGATGGCCATGTGCCGCTCGAGGATGCGGATGCGCGGGTTGCGCTGCGCAGCAGCGACCAGCGCACGTTGCACCTCGCGGCCGGTGATGTCGCCGGCGTGCACCACGCGCCGGGCGCTGTGTCCGCCCTCTTGTGTCAGGTCGAGTGCGTCTTCGCCTTCCGCGCGGCTGAACGCTGCGCCGAGCTCGATCAGGTCCCGCACGCGGTCCGGGCCGTCGCGCACCACCATCTCGACCACGTCGTTGTGCGACAGACCGCGCCCGGCCGAGAGCGTGTCATGCACGTGGTTCTCGAATGAATCCGAGGGGTCCAGCACCGCGGCGATGCCGCCCTGGGCATGCGCGGTGGCCGAGTCGAACAATAACCGCTTGGTCGCGACTATCACGTCCGCGTCGCGGGCTGCTTCGAGCGCGAAGGTGAGTCCGGCGATGCCGCCGCCGATCACCAGGTAGTCGCAAGACATCGCCATGGAACTCTGCCGACCATAGTCCAAAGCGCAGAAGCGCGCACCTGGACACCCGTTTGGGCACCGGAACGGGGCCTCCCCGGGGGCGGATTTGTCATGCGGCCGGCGGACCGGTTAAGCTGGTGGTCGATGCGCGCGCTCGGTGTGTTGTGGTTGGCCTGTTCGCTCGCGTTTCTACCGCGGCCCGTGTCCGCTGATATTTTCCGCTTCGTCGACCGCGAAGGCGTCGTGCACTACACGAACGTGCAGCCCAACAGCCGCGGCTGGCAGAAGGTGTACAAGGAAACCAGCGACGAGCAGGCCGGCAACCTCAACGTCCACCGCTGGCAGGGTCCGAAGACCGAGCGCCGGGTCGATCCCGAGCGCCTGACGCGCTACGACGCGCACATCCGCGAAGCCGCCAAGCTCTACCAACTCCCCGAGCCCTTCATCCGCGCGATCATGCAGGTGGAGAGCAACTTCTATCCGGACGTGGTCAGCGAAGACGGCGCCATGGGCCTGATGCAGTTGATGCCCGCGACGGCTGCCAACATGGGCGTGATCGATGCGTTCGACCCGCGCCAAAACGTGCTGGGCGGAACGCGCTTCCTGCGCGTGCTGGCCAACCGCTTCAACGGCGACTTGATGCTGACCGTCGCGGCGTACAACGCCGGCGAAGGCGCGGTGAACAAGTACGGCGGCGTGCCGCCCTACCCCGAGACGCGGCGCTACGTGCGGCGCGTGCTCCAGCACTACTACAACTTCCGTAGCGGTGCCGCGGCGCTGGCGCAGCGCTAGCACCCACCGGCCTACGGAGCGCGCGGGGGCGGACCTTTGCAGAGGTGCCAGCGTTGCACGGCGACGCCGTCCGGGCAGGAGCGCTCGCTGATGTACACGTGTTCCTGCGCGTGCCGCTCGATGGTCGAGTGATAGCGCGCGACGCGATCCGCCTCACCCCATGGCGGCGAAATGACCACCGCTTCGTTCGTCAGCCAACTGACATCGTAGGCCAACCAGTAATTCGCAGTGGCGTACTTCACGCCGCGCTCCCGCAGCGTGTGCGCGAGCGTTTCATTTTCGTGGACCGGTGGGTCTCGCAGGTACTCGAGGGAGAGCGAAAGGGCATCGCTCGCGTTCGCAGCGCTCACGCTCAGCACGAGCGCGGCGACCCAGCCGCGCAGCGCGGGTCGCTTCCAGGCCCAGGCGGTCATTCCGATCAAGACGCAGAGGCAAACCAGGATGTAGCGCACGACCATGCTGTCTTGCGGGATCGGGCAGAGCAAGATGAAGGCAGCAGCCTGTGCCATGCCGACGAGCACGAGGTACGTGGAGATTCCACGAAAGTCCCGTCGAGGCTGTGCGCTCCCGCCTGCAAGTGCCAGCAAGCCCAAAGCCCCGACCACGTACAAGATCCACTCGTGGCCGACCGCGAGGTTGCTGGTGATGTTTTTCCCTCTGAGCTCGAGCGGTGTGGCGTTCAGCAGCATGGGAAGTTGCAGGCCGAAGAACCCGCGGATGCCTTCGCCTTCGAACACGTCCTGCCAACCCGCGTACGGGGGATTGCCGGTGTACCAGGGAGTATGAGCGGCGATGAAACGAACCAACACTGCCACCCCCCCCGCAACCGCGCCGGCGATCAAGTAGCGCTTGTACGTCGCACGCAGGCAACCGGCCCACGCATCCATCAGGACCAGGGCGACCAAGCCGATCGGCGCAAACTCGCGGTTCAGAAATGCGATGCCCAACACCAGCCCGAGCAGGAGTGGGCGCTCGCGCAGCAAGAACGCGAGCACCAGAAAGAAGATCGGTTCGATGTTGCCGCCCTGATGCTCGACGAGTCGACTCGCCACGACGACGCTGCAGGCGGCGAACGGCAGTATGGCAAGCGCGGTGCCCCAGCGATCGAGCTCCCGGCGAAGTGCGATCCAGAGCATGCCCACACTCGCGATGTTCATGAGGAACATTGGAAGTTTGAGCGTAACGACCGAGATCCCGAACGCGAGAAACAGCGGCGCGCACAGCCACGAACCGATGGCCAGCATATAGCGCTGACCGTACATGAAGAGCGGATAGGCACGCCCTAGCGCGATGTCTTTCGCCATGATCCCGAACACGGCTTGGTCGGAATCCATGTGCGAGTGAGGAAAAAACAAGAACACCCAGCTTCGCAGGCAGACGAGCCCGAGTAGCGCTGCGATCAAGGCGATCGCGATCCACTTGTTTCGTGTGGATAGACGCTCAGCGATGCCGGCCAAGCCCCTGGCCGGCTCTCTGATGTCCGCGCCCGCGTAGCTGGTCACCGGCGCAAGCTTTGACATTTAAAGCCGCGGGTAACACGGACCTCGAGTGGGGTCAACGGCGAGCGAAGGCGTTTGGCGCCAGTTCACTCGTCCGGCGCGAGCACCTTCGCCGGGATGCCGATGGCGATGCGGCCCGCAGGTACGTCGCACAGCACGACCGAGTTGGCGCCGATCGCCGCCGCATCGCCGATGATGACCTTGCCCAGGATCTTCGCGCCTGCGCCGACATTCACTCGCTCGCCCAACACCGGCGCATCGAAGGGTTCGTTCAGCCGGCGATTCCCGAGCGTCACCCCCTGCCTCAAAATGCAGCCGTCGCCGATCACGCTGTCGCCGTGGATCACGATCGCGCCTTGATGCTCAATCACCACGCGTCTGCCGAGCTTCACGCTGTACGGCAGCTCGATGCCGTAGTTGTTGCGCACGTAGCGAAAGGCCGACCAGTAGACCGCACTGAGCGGCACGCGCAACGCGAACGGGATGCGCATGCGGTAGTTGCCGAGGCGATGGAGCGCGACCGCGCGGAAGCCCGGGCGCGTCCAGTCGCGCTCGTGCGTCTGCCAGTCCTCGACCACCCACTCCCAGAGCTCGCGCCAGGTGCCCGGGCCTTGCGGTACGTAGACGTACTCGCGCTTGGGTGCGGCTTCAGTCGGTGCGTGCGGGTTCGATCGATACACCGCGCCTCCATACGCCGTTGCGCACGAAATCTTCGAGCACGTGCGGTGGGTCGTTGGCCGGCTTGGGCTTGATGCGCTGCCGCAAGCGATGCAGGCCGAAGCCGAACAGCCAGGCCACATCCGCGGCCGCCGCTCCAAGCGGCCCGTGGTTCTTCAAGAAGTAGCGGCGACGCGAGTCGAACCAGTAGCCAGGCACGCGCTTGGCCGCGCGGCGCTCGTCGCTCACGCCCGTGCTGGCACCGACGTGATGCATCACGCGACTCTCGGGTACGTAGTACGTCTCGAAGCCGGCGCGCTTGGCGCGCAGCAGGAAGTCGACCTCTTCGAAGTACAGGAAATAGGCCTCGTCGATCAGGCCGACGTGCTCGAAGACCTCGCGCCGCACTAGCATGCTGGCACCGGCCACCCAATCGACGCGGCAGGCGCTGTCGGGGATCGGCTTCTGCACCAGCTTGTCTTCGAGCAAGCGCGCCACGATGCCTAGACGTAAGCCTCGATCGAGCTCCGACCAGGCGCTCGGGAAGTTGAACGCCGAGCACTGCGGCGTGCCATCCGGATCTTCCAGGCGGCTACCCGCGATGCCCGCGTCGGGATGCGCTCGCATGAATGCCACCAAGGCCTGGATGGCATTCGGCCGCAACACCGTGTCGGGGTTGAGCAGGAGCACGTATTCGGGCGGGTTCGGCCCCGCCATCGCGCGGCGCACCGCGGCGTTGTTGCCGTAGGCGTAGCCGCCGTTGTTCGGCAGCGGCATGAGCTCGGCCCAGGCGGACATGCCCTCGCCCTCAATCGCGCTCGCCAGCCGATCGACCGAGCCGTCGCCCGATGCGTTGTCGGTCACGACCACGCGCAAGTTGGGTAACAGCGAAACCTGCGTCGCGATCGAGCGCAAGCAAGCGATCGCGAGATCCGCGGTGCGATAGTTGAGGACGACCGCGAGGATGCGCGCCGTCTCCACAGGCTGATTCCCGGGCACGAGAGTGCCTGCAGGTTGGCATGTGCGCACGAGCAGGTGCAACCCGCAGGTGGGCATGTCGCCACCCTGAACTGGGACGACGAAACGCCTGACCCGCCGGCGCTCGTGGCTCCCACAAAGCACTCCATGAAGCGCCATTCTCCGTCGCTGTGTTCCATCGTGGGCCTGCTGTGCCTCGGGGCTGCTTTCGGCTGCGGCGGGGATGGGGCGCAGCCGGGGACGCAGGTGATGGCTGGCAGCTCGGCGGTGGGTGCGGGCGGGGCGGGCATGGGTGTGGCCGGGGCTACGCCGGGCGGCGCGGGCATGCTGGCTGCGGCGGCCGGGAAACCTGCAGCTGGTAGC
>DATEOF010000303.1:0-52319 GCA_035274465.1 Polyangiales bacterium | reverse complement strand
GGCGTGCCGAGCGCGGGGATCGCCGAGGTGTTGTCGAGCTTCGCCGGCCTGCCGCACCGCATGGTCCACGTCGCGGACGTGGCTGGCGTGGCGTACTACGACGACTCGAAGGCCACCAACGTCGGAGCGACCGTGGCCGCGCTGGACGGGCTCGCGCCCCAGCGCATCGTGCTGATCGCCGGCGGCAAGGACAAGGGCGGCGACTACGCGCCCATGCGCGACCGGCTGGCGGCCTGCGGGCGCGCGGTGGTGTTGATCGGCGAAGCGCGGCCGATCATCCAGCGCGCGCTGACAGGCGCGCCGTACCCGATCGAGTCCGCGGACTCGATGGCGGACGCCGTGCAGCGCGCGCGTCGGCTCGCGAAGCCCGGGGATGCCGTGCTGCTCGCGCCGGCGTGCGCGAGCTTCGACATGTTTCAATCGTACGTGCACCGCGGCGATGTGTTCCAGGCCGCCGTGCGCGAGCTGCAAGGAGGCGCGTGATGTCCGAACGTCGCAGCGTCGATAGGAAGTCCGCACCGCGCAACACGCGCCACCGGCGCAGCGTGTCGGGACCGCAGCCGCGCGTGCGCGCGCCGGAGCAAAAGTCGCGCGGCAACGTCCGCATCTCGCGCAGCAGCGCGGAGCCGGTCCGCGCCAGCATTCCGGAGCCGGCGCGCGTCTCGCGCACGCCCGAGCCCGTGATCGAACGCTGGCCGATCATCACCGGCTCCGCAGATCCCTGGCTGACCGCGCTGGTCTGGGGGCTGATCGCGTTCGGGTTGGTGATGGTCTACAGCGCGAGCGGCGTCACCGCGTCGCAAGGCGTGCACCAGGACCCGCAGTACTTCCTGGTCAAGCAAGGCATCTTTGCCTGCATCGGCTTGACGTTGATGCACCTGGTCGCGCGCGTCGACTACCACTGGTTGAAGTCGAGCAGCTACTTGCTCCTGCTCGGCGTGGTGTTGATGCTCGCGTTCGTCGCGCTGGGCTTCGGCCACAAGGCGGGCGGCGCGGCGCGCTGGATCCCGCTCGGGCCGATCCACGTGCAGCCCGTCGAGATCGCCAAGGTCGCCTGGGTGTGCGGCCTGGCGTACTCGCTGTCGCGCAAGGGCGCGCGTATCCGCAGCTTCAAGATCGGCTTCCTGCCGCACGTGCTGGGCGCCACGCTGTTGTTCGCGCTGTGCATGGCGCAGCCCGACTTCGGCAGCGGCGTGATGATCGTGGCGATCACGTTCCTGATGATGTTCGCGGCCGGGGCGAGCACGACCTACCTCGCGGGTGCGGTGCTGCTGGGCATCTTCGTCGGCAGGCACTTGATCCTGCACTCGCCGTACCGGCTGGCGCGCCTGAAGACGTTCCTCGAGCCCGAGCTGCACCGGCAGGGCGCCGGCTATCAGCTCTGGGAGGCGTGGATGGGCTTCGGCTCGGGTGGCGTGAGCGGCCTCGGCCTCGGTCACAGCCAGCGCAAGCTCCTGTTCTTGCCCGAGGCACATACCGACTTCATCAGCGCCATCGTCGGTGAAGAGCTCGGGCTGATCGGCTTCGGGCTGCTGGCGGCTGCGTTCGCGTTCTTGATCTATCGAGGCCTGCGTGCCGCGTTCCGTGCCGCGGACGAGCACGGCACGTACCTGGCCACGGGCCTGACGCTGCTGGTCGGCGTGCAGGCGTTCACCAACCTCGCCGTCGCGGTCGGGCTGTTGCCGACCAAGGGGCTGGTGTTGCCGTTCATTTCCTACGGCGGTTCGTCGCTGCTGATGAACTGCGTCGCGGTGGGCATCTTGTTGAACGTGTCCAAACCAAGAGTCTCCGTCTCGGATGCCGCTGCTGGCGGCGCGCGCAGCAGTCTTGCGCCGCATGATCCTGCCGCAGCCCTGCGAGACAAACTGCCGAAGGTCGCCGGAGGTGTGTCATGATCGAGCGCGTGGTGGTGGCGGGCGGGGGAACCGGCGGGCATCTGTTCCCGGGCATCGCGGTGGTCGAGGAGCTACGGCGGCGCAACCCACAGGTGAAGGTGCGCTTCATCGGCACGACGCGCGGCATCGAGCAGCGCGTGCTGCCGAAGCTGGGCGAACAGCTATCGGTGATCGACGTACGGCCGCTGCTCGGGCGCTCGGCGCTGGAGCTCGTGCGCAACGTGTCGCTCCTGCCGCTGTCGCTCGGCCAGGCGACGCAGCTGTTGCGCGCCGAGAAGCCGGACCTGGTGCTCGGCCTGGGTGGCTACGCGGCCGGTCCGGTGCTGCTGACGGCGGCGGCCATGCGCCTGCCGACCGCACTGCTCGAGCAAAATGCCCACGTCGGTCTGACCAACCGCTTGCTCGCGCGCACCGTCGGCCGCGCCTACCTGACGTACCCCGGCACCGCGAGGCGCTTCGGCGCCGAGCGCGCGCGTGTGTTCGGTAACCCGGTGCGGCGCTCGTTCGTCGAGGCCGCCCAGCTCGCGCTGCACGATCCCGCCGGGGTCGAGGCGCGTGCGCGCAGGATCCTGGTGATCGGCGGCTCGCAGGGCGCTCGCGGCGTGAACGAAGCCGTACCGGTGGCGCTGGCGCTGGCCGACGTCTCGGGCCAGGCGGTTTCGGTGCTGCATCAGACCGGCGAGTCCATGGTCGACGAGGTGCGCAAGCGCTACCGGGGCCTGGGCGTGAGCGCCGAGGTCGTCCCGTTCATCGACGACATGGCGCGCGCCTACGCCAGCGCGTCGCTGGTGATCGCGCGCGCGGGCGCGACCACGCTGGCCGAGCTGTGCGCGATCGGCAAGCCTTCGATCCTGATCCCGTACCCGCACGCCGCCGAGGATCACCAGGCGCTGAACGCGCTGGCCATGGAGCAAGCGGGCGCGGCGATCGCGATCCGCGAAGACGAGCTGAGCGCCGAGGTGCTCTCTGCGCGCGTGCGCGAGCTGCTGCGCGGCAACGTGCAGCGCAGGAACATGGCCGAGGCTGCGCGCAAGTTGGGGCGGCCGGAGGCGGCCGCGGCGATCGTGGATGATCTGTGCGCGTGGTTGGGCATGCCGACCGATGGCCCGGCGTCGGACGAGAGCAACCAGACGCAAACAGCGGCCAGCGGTGGAGGCGGTGCGGGTGCAGCCGAGAGCGGCAGGGGTGCAGGGCCGACGGCGCTGCGCACGGGCATCACGCGGCGCCCGAAGGTTCGGCGGGCGCCGCTGCGTGTGAGGGCGGTGGAGTTCCCGGTGGATATCACCGGGTAGGGTTTACAGGTCGATCCACTGAATGCCCTGCTCACCCAGCGCGAGCAGCGCCGTTCCCTCTTGCACTTGTACCGAGTACGTGTAGCCGATGAGCGGAACCGTGCGCTCGACCCTGGGCGTACCGATCTCGCTGGCATCGACGATCGCGGCATCGCCGTTCCCGACCAGCAAGGCCTTCTTCCCGTGCGCGTAGACCGGCGGCGTGCCCCAGAAGCCCCACCAGCTCTGCTTGTCGGTCTCGACCTTCAACCAGCCGATGTCGAACTGATCGGCGGTCAGGCCGAGCACCAACAACTCCACCGGAGGAACCTTGCTGCTGCCGCCGCGGCCGCAGTCGAAGCACGCGACGTCGGCCGTCGGGCCGAAGCTGTAGTACCCGCTGTGTGAGAGCGTCGTGAAGAGGAGGCCGTCGCCTGCGCTCCAGCTCGACACGCGCTGGTCCTCGGCGAGCGCGAGCGTGTCGAGCAAGACCGCGCGGCGCTCGTCGAGCCCGATCAGGTGCAGCGACTCCTTGAAGCCATTGCAGGTTCCTTTCGTCTCCGAGCTCGCCCGTCGCGGATCGGGCCACTCGAAGTCGGCTTGAGCGAAGCGCTCGTAGCACTGCTCCGCGGTCACGCCCTGGACGACCACCCGCTTCAGCTGCGAGGTGACCCCGCGTCCGCTCGCTCGGTCGTACGTCACGAGCCTGCCCGGCACGTTGATGGAGGCCGTGCGCTTGGGTGCGGTCGGGTTCGAGACGTCGATGCTATCCGCGAAGAACCTCGCGCTCGTGCTGGTCGCAGTCGGGCGGTCGAAGTGTGTCGTCCAGACGCGATCGCCGTCGGCGATCAAGCCCGAGTAGATCTGGTTGCCGTCCAGATCGAGTGTGCTGAGCTGCATCTTCGCGGGATCGCGCAGATCCATCACGCGCAGCCGCACGCGCGTGTCGGGCTGGTTCGTGCGAGAGAGATCCTGCTGCTCGAGGAACGCCAGCAGCGAACCGTGCCACAGGTAGGGGCCGCCCGAAGCGAAGCCGCCGTACTGCCACTCGCCGTAATACGTGTTCCAGCTTCCCTCGACCTCCGGGCGACTCCATTCGGCCCGTCCGGCCAGCTTCGGCTCGCTCGGGTTGGACGCGTCGATCGCGAGCACGCCGGCGTGCGACTCGGAGGTGCGCTTGTCCGGATTCGCGGTCGAGCCGACGTACAGCAGGTACAAGAGCGAGCCCTCGGCGTGGAGCGACTCCAGGCTCCACCAGCGAGAGCAGTTGTCGGTGTTCGGGAAGAACTGATCGAGGTTCAGCTCTCCCAGGCGCTGGTTCATGTCCTCGGCGTTCGGCTTGCCGACCAGCTCCACGATGAAGCGACTGTCCCAGTTGGGCTGAGTGATGCGCGCGACCACCTCGTTGTCGAGCCGCGCCGCGTAGGTCACGGTGTTCGACATGATCAGCTGGCCCACCGCCTTGGGCTTGCTGCGATCGGTGATGCCGAAGGCTTCGACGCGCTGATCACTGATCGACAGCAAGTGCTCGCGGTGAACCAGCGCGCGCCGCGCCTGGCCGGCCCCCGGCGCCGCGCCGCGCAGCTGCAGGCTGTCGTTCGCGTAGTCCACCAGCTGCACGCCGCCCACGCTCTTGCCGCCGCAGTACTCCTCCTTGGACGAGTACTCGTAGCCGGAGAACGGCACCAAGATCAGGCCCTCGTCGGGCAACACGCGGAACAGCTTGTGGATGCGATCCTGATCCTCGGCCAGGTTCGCCCAGTCGCCGCCGAAGTTCACGCGCGACAGCATCTTGGGTGCGCTCAGGTCGGAGACGTCGAACAGCGAGACGGTGATCGCGCCGGCCTTGTTGCCCTGATCGAAGCCGAGGCCGAGCAGCCGATCGCCGCGCGGCTCCATGTGGTAGAGGAAGCCCGGCATCTCGAGCTCGCCGAGCTGCTTCGGCGCGGCCGGGTTCGAGAGATCGAGCGTGAACAGCGGGTCCTGCTGCAGCGCGGTGATCAGGTAGCCGCGCGGACCATCGAAGCGCGCGCTGCGTAGCGTCTCGCGGTTCGGGACGACGATGTCGAGTCGCGCCAGCGGCCGGATGTCTTGCGACGAGACCACCTTGAAGGTCTGGAGCCTGGGCGGTTCGGTCGTCCGCCAGGCCGGCGACTGGCTGATCACGCGCAGCACGCCGTCGTATTCGTCCATCTGCCAGCGGCTCTGGATCTGCCCGCTCGCCTCGAGCACCGCACCTTCGACCAAGTCGCCGTGCGGATCGGAGATGTCGATCACCTGGATGGTCGAGCCGATCGGGCCCTGCTGACCGTATTCCGGGCCGGCCACGTACATGCGCTTCTCGGTGACGGTGATGCTGCGCTGCCAGGAGTAGTTCTGGTTGTTGTCGCCGTAGCGCAGCTGATCGACCTTGCGCATCTGGTGCGGGTCGGCGACATCCAGCGAAACGATGCTGGTGGTGGGCTTGTTCTGCTCGCAGCGCCAGCAGTAGCCGTCCTCGAAGCTCGCGACGTAGAGCACGTCGCCCACGATGCGCGAGTCGCTGATCGAGCCTGGCACGTCGAAGGTACCGAGAAGCTCGATCGCAGCCGGGTCGGCGACATCGAGCGAGACCACCTTGCTGGTCGACTCCCAGCTGTAGCTGCCGTCCTCGGCGAGCGCGTACTGGCCCCAGCCCGAGAACATCACCACCGCGACGTCCCCGCGCAGGTACATCTCGAATGGAGTCGCGGGCAAGTCGCGGTAGCGGCCGAGCAGCTTCAGCTGCGCCGGGTCGCTCACGTCGATGAGCGCCAGGCCGGCCACGCGCGACAACGCGTAGAGACGGTCGCCGGCCAGCTGGATCATGTCGGCCTCGACGATCGCGCGCTCGGCCGAGCTGCTGCTCGCGCGGTCGGCGGACTGGCCCTTTGTGCCGGCAGACGACGACGGCACCGAGGCGGCTTCGCCTGCGGCGTCGTTCGTTCCAGGGCCCGCGGCGCTACCGCGTGGCAGGTCGCTCGAGAACTCGCCGCTGTCGGCGGGATCGTTGGGAAAGCCTTCCGCGCAACCGGCCACCCACAACGCCAGGGCGGCAAACACGACCAGTCTCGAACGCGACATACCTGTGCTCCTCGCGGACCCAGCCCGCACTGCGCAAACAGCAAGACACGTGCCCGCTCCTGGGGGCAGATTCTCGAATGGTTGCGGGGCTTGGCATGTGCCAGAGCGTGCCAGGCGAGGCTTCGCCGTCAGGTGGGATTTCGCGGACATCGGCCTGCCGCGGCGCCCGATCGTTGCAGCTGATGGCTGCAAGATCGCGTTTGCGAGCGGGCTGTCAACTCCGAAAAATACTGCGCGCGCGACCAGGATCGGGCAGTGAAACGCCGCCTTCTCCAGCTTCTCGGCGCTCGCGGTGAAGAATGGTTGCCGCGAACTTCACGCGCGCGCGCATGGAGAGCTAAGGTTCACTGACATGTTTCGCGGGCGCATTCGTTCGATTCACTTCGTGGGCATCGGCGGAATCGGCATGAGTGGCATCGCCGAGGTCCTGCTGTCGCACGGCTTCGCGGTCAGCGGCAGCGATCTGGCCGAAGGCGAGACCACCCGCCGCCTCGCCGGCCTTGGCGCCACCATCCGCAAGGGCCACCGCGCCGAGCACGTGAGCGACGCCGACGTGGTCGTGTTTTCCTCCGCGGTCACGCCCGACAACCCCGAGCTGACCGAAGCCCGCCGCCGTCTGATCCCGGTCATTCCGCGGGCCGAGATGCTGGCCGAGCTGATGCGCCTGCAAGACGGCATCGCCATCGCCGGCTCGCACGGCAAGACCACCACCACGTCGCTCGCCGCCACGGTGCTGCGAGCGGCCCAGCTCGACCCCACGGTGATCATCGGCGGCAAGCTCAACGTCCTGGGCTCGGGTGCCGCGCGCGGCCATGGCGAGTTCCTGGTCGCCGAGGCGGATGAATCGGACGGGTCGTTCCTGCACCTCGCGCCGGTGATCGCGGTGATCACCAACATCGACCCCGAGCACCTCGACTACTACCGCAGCCTCGACGCGCTGAAGGACGCCTTCGTCACCTTCGCCAACAAGATCCCGTTCTACGGCCTGGTGATCGCCTGCCTCGACCACCCCGAGGTGCAACACATCCTGCCGCGCTTCGAGAAGCGCACCACCAGCTACGGCCTGTCCAAGCAGGCCGACTACAGCGCCAAGGACGTCCGCAGCGTCGGGCTGGCCAGCAAGTTCAGGCTCGTGCACCGCGGCCAGGCCCAGGACGAGTTCGAAGTACGCATGCCCGGCCTGCACAACGTCCAGAACGCGCTCGCGGTGATCGCGCTGGCCGACGAGCTCGGCATCGCGCGCCCCATCACGCGCGACGCGCTCGCCACCTTTGCAGGCGTCCAGCGGCGCTTCACGGTCCGCGGCGAGGTCGGCGGGGTCACGGTCGTCGACGACTACGGCCACCACCCGGCCGAGATCATCGCCACCCTCGAGGCTGCGCACCGCGCCTACGGCAGACGCATCATCGTCGCCTTCCAGCCGCACCGCTACACGCGAACCCACCAGTTGTTCGGTGAGCTCGCGCGCGCCTTCAACGCGGCCGACATCCTGTTCGTCACGGACGTCTACGCTGCGGGCGAAAAACCCATCCCGGGTGCGGACTCCGTGCAGCTCTCGGCGGCGATCCGTGCCCACGGCCACCACGACGTCACCCACGTCCCCGAGCGTGCGCAGCTGGCGGCGGCGGTTCTCGACCGCCTCGCGCCGGGCGACATCGTGATTACTTTGGGCGCAGGCAACATCACCCAAACCGGCCCCGAGCTACTCTCGCTGCTCCAGGCGCGCGGAGCTGGCAATGGCTGACATCGCGCTCATGAGCAGCACCCGCAACAGCCGCCCGAGTGGAACCGGCCGCCAGCGCCCGTCCAACCGTCGCACCACGCCCCCGCCGGCGCGCGTCCCGTGGTCGATCCGAATCCGCGGCTGGGCGCGAAACCAGCGCCCGCGCCTCGGCTTCCTGCGGAAATTCGCCGTCAGCGTGGGCCAACTCGCGTTGAGTGCCGCGCTCCTGCTCGTCCTGTACGCCGCGGGCAACCTGCTGTGGGACCACGTCCGCAGCGCGCCGGCCTTCGCCACCAAGAAGATCGACATCCAGGGCAACGCCCAGCTCTCGCGCGCCGAAGTCGAGCACATTGCGGGCATCGCGATCGGCCAGAACATCTTCCAGGTCGACGAAGAACAAGCGCTCGAACGCCTGCGAGCCGAACCCTGGATCGCCGAGGTCACGGTCGAGCGGCACCTCCCGGGCAGCTACGCGATCGTGGTGCGCGAACGCCACGCCATCGCGCTCCTGGCCGCCCAACAGCTCTACCTGATCAGCGAAGAAGGCCAGGCGTTCAAGCCGCTGAGCGCGGGCGACCCCGCAGACCTCCCGCTGATCACCGGCCTCGACGCAGCCGCCATCGAACGCGACAAGCGCGCAGCCGCGGCCGACCTGATCGATGCGGTGGGTCTGCTACGCGAATACACCGCAGCAGGCCTGGGCCGCCGCGAGCCCATCAGCGAGATCCACGTCGAGGCCGATGGCAGCTTGAGCTGCTACGTCGGCGCCGACGCGACGAGGGTGCAGCTGGGCAAGCCGCCGTACCAGCCGAAGCTGCGACGCCTGCGTGAAGTCTTCGGGCAGCTGACGACGCAGAACGCGCGAGCGAAGTACGTGCTCCTGGACAACGAGCACCGGCCGGACCGGGTGACTGTTCGGCTGCGTTGAAACTCGCACGGTGAACGCGCGAGCATCGAAACGCCGCGGCGACATTTGATCCAGCCCCGCGAACGTAACTCTCCAAGTTTGCGTGAGTGTCTCAGATTGGGTCGATTCGCTTGCGAGCTAGGCGAAACGCTTCGCATGCGAACACAATTGTGGCGGGATCTGTCAAGCGGTCCCACGACTCGGACTCGTGCTAACTACGTACACCTATGCTACGCGTTCTCCACTGTACGCCACGTGTGGAGGATCACTATGTTTCGTGCCCGAGTTCGTGCGAGCGGCAACGCAAGCTGGCGCCTTGAGTTGCTTCTGGGCTGCTTGTTGGTACTGGGCTGCAGCGACTCGCCAGCCTCCTCGATGACGCCGAACACCGGAGCTGGCAATGCAGCTCCCGGCGGCGGTGGCAACACGGCCCCAGGAACCTCGGGCACGACAGGCGGCAGCGGGACTTCGGGCACGCCAGCACGCGGGACAGCGGGCAGCACCCCCGTCACGGGCGGTCGCGGCGGCTCCACCGCAGGCACGGCTGCGCCCGCCGCCGGTTCGGGCACGCCGCAAGCAGGCGCCGGAACACCCATGGCAGGCACGGGTTCGACTCCGATGGCAGGGACCGGTGCGCCGCCCGCGGGCGGGGGCACGACCTCGGTCTTGGAGCATCACACGAATGCCAGCCGCGATGGCATGTCCATCCAGCCGACGTTCACTCGCGCGGCTGCTGCGAAGATCAAGCGCGACCCCATGTTCATGGCGACGATGTCCGGCCCCACGTTCGCGCAGCCGCTCTACGTCGAGGGCGCGGCTGGTGGCAAAGATGTGGTGATCGTCGCAACCGAGCAGAACGAAGTCTCCGCCTTCGACGCGATGACCGGCGCGATGGTCTGGAAGAAGATGCTCGGCGCCACGAGTGCGGCCGGTGGTGGCCCCGGTGGCTGCCCGCTCGGCAACATCTCGCCACTCGGAATCACCGGCACACCCGTGGTCGACGCAGCGTCTCGCACGCTGTTCCTGAACGCGATGGTGAGCAACAAGCACCAGATCTTTGCGCTGTCCGTCGATGACGGTGCCACGAAGGCTGGTTGGCCGGTCGATGCCGGCACGGCCATGTCTGGCAGCCTGGCCTTCGCTCACCCGGCGCACAATCAGCGTGGTGCGCTCACGATCCTCAACGGAACGGTGTACGTGCCGTACGGCGGGCACTTCGGCGACTGCGGCGAATACCACGGCTGGGTCGTGGGCGTGCCCATCGCCAACCCCAAGGCGCCGATCGGCTGGGCGACGCGTGCCGTTGCTGGCGGCATCTGGGCACCCAGTGGCGTGGCGTCTGATGGCAAGTCAATCTGGGCGGCTACCGGCAATACGATGGCTCGCCCCTCGGCTTCGTTGCCCTCGTTTTCGAGTCCGGGCATGTTTGGCGACGGCGAGTCGATCGTTCGCCTGCCGCCGGATCTGAAGTTCTCGACGGACAACAAGGACTTCTTCGCGCCTCAAAACTGGGCGGCGCTCGACAGCTCCGACTTGGACGTCGGTGGTTCCGGCGTCGTGCTGTTCAGCGTGCCGGGTGCGACGCCGTCGAATCTCGCGATCGCGCTCGGCAAAGATGGATCTGCGTTTCTTGCCAACCGCGACAACTTGGGTGGAGTGGGCAGCGGAGTCGCCATCACCAAGTTCTCGGGCGACCAGATCATCCAAGCGCCTGTCGCGTACACCACGCCCACCGGTACCTTCGTGGCGGCGCGCGCTCGCGGCACGATGTGCCCAAGCGGTGCGGGTGCGATCACCGCATTGAAGATCAGCGCTGCTTCACCGCCGGCGATTTCCACCGCCTGGTGCGGAGGCGCCACGAGCACGGGCTCTCCGATGGTGACGACGACGGACGGTATGAGCGAGAGCATCATCTGGTACGTCGCTGGTACGAAGTTGATCGGCCTGAATGGCGAGACTGGCGCCGCGGTCTTCGACGGCGGAGCCGCTGGAGATGCAGTCACGGCGGCGAGCAAGTGGCAAACTCCGATCGCCGCGAAGGGCCGGATCTACTTCGCTTCGAACAACCAGCTCTATGCGTTCGCGCTCTGATGTCTTGAGCGACGCGTGGTGTTGAAATCGATCGCTGCGATGACCGATGAGGTAGAGGCTCGCTTATGAGGCGCAGGTTGAGTGTCGTACTGTGGTTCGCTCTTGCGATTTCGATAGCAGTGGCAGGGTGCGGTGGCACGGAGACGTCGCCCGGTGATCCAGTCGTCGGCGCAGGTGCGGGTGGTGGAGCTGGCGCGAGTGGCGTCGCGGGCATGAGTGCAGTTGCAGGCATGAGTGCAGTTGCAGGCATGAGCGCCGCTGGGACGAGCGGTGCGGCAGGTATGAGTGCCGCGGGCGCGAGCGGTGCGGCTGCTGGCACCAACGCGGCAGCGGGTAGCGGTGCGGCCGGCATGAGTGCTGCGGGCGCGAGCGGCGCCGCGGGCATGAGCATGGCAGCGGGTGCGGGTGGCGCAGCGGCTGGCGCGAGCGGTGGGGCTGGCTGCGGCACCGAGAGTTTCGCGGCCATCTACCAGAGTATCTTCGCCGACAAGACCAACAACTGCAGCGGACCCGTGTGCCATGGCCGCACCGACGCCGCGGGTCTAGCGCTGGTCGGAAATCTGAACCTCAGCACCGCGCAGATCGCCTACATGCAACTCGTCGGCAAGAACTCCGACAGCACGATGTGCGCAGGCAAGCCCCGCGTGATCGCCCGCGACCCCAAAGGCAGCCTGCTCGTCCAAAAACTCCGCGCCGACACGACCACCTGTGGTGCGGGAATGCCCGTGGGTGCCGATGAGATCACCGACGACCAGCTGAAGCGCATCACGGATTGGATCAGCGCGGGCGCGTGTAACAACTGACAGGTCCGACTGCGATCTCTAAACACTCCCTCTCGTCGCAGCGTGGCAGACCATCGCCGTCGCAGTGGCGTGGTGGAGGCTGCTCATTGCGGGCATATCTCGGTGGAGCACTTTCCGGCGTTGCATATGCCGTTTGGCGAGCCATTCGGGCACGTCGCGCCTACGGAACAGTAGGCAACGTACTTCTTGTTGCCGTCCGCATCGCAGGTGAGCGCTGCGAGTCTATCATCGGCCGCAGCTGCTCGGGTGCATCCCCAGCAGACGTCGGTCGAGCCATCCGCGGCACGCTGGACCTCACAGCCACCTTGGCCCGGGGAGCACGCGTTGCACTCACCGGGCACAACGCGCTCGACAATGCGACCACTCTCGCAGATTTTCTTTTTCGTACCGTTGCACGGCTGATTGAACGTTTCGCCCGGGTTGCATTCTCCCGTACACGCACCGTTCGTGCACTGGTAAGAACACGCGGGACCATTCGAGGCCCAGTTGCCGCGATCGTCACACTTCTGTGGGGCCTTGCCGGAGCAATACAGCGTGCCCGGCTTGCACTCACCGCTGCAGCGCCCGCCGTCGCAGACGTATTGGCATTTCGTGCCCTGCTTCCAGTTGCCGCTCGTGTCGCAGGTTTCTAGAATCAGTCCTGAGCAACGGGGTGCGTCGGTCGGCGAGCAGTTGCCTGTGCAGCGCCCCGCGGTGCACACGTATTGGCATCTCGTGCCTTGCTTCCAGTTGCCGCTCATGTCGCAGGTTTCTGGAACTAGGCCTGAGCAGCGGGGTGCGTCGGTCGGCGAGCAGGAACCGGTGCAACGGCCGGCGTCGCAGAGGTATTGGCATCTCGTGCCCTGCTTCCAGTTACCGGTCATGTCGCAGGTTTCTGGTACGAGACCCGTGCAGCGCGTTTCGTTTGGCTTGCACGAGCCGGTGCAGCGTCCCGCGTCGCAGAGGTAAGGGCATTTCGGGCTCGGCTGCCAGTTGCCTGTGGCGTCGCAGGTCTCCGGGACGAGATCCGAACAGCGTGTTTCGTTCGGACGACATTCACCTGTACACGTGCCTTTGTCGCAAACGAAGGGGCAGGCTTCCATCGAGGTCCACGAGCCGTCCGCACCACAGAGCTGCGTTTTGGTTCCGTTGCACTGCTTGGCATTCGGAGCACAGGTACCCGCGCACGCTCCGTCGGAACAAACCAATGGGCACTGCGTACCTGGCGTCCAGCGCCCGTCGACGCCGCAGAGTTGTGCGAACTGTTCATTGCACTGTGTGGAGCCCGGCATGCACTCCCCGGTGCATACGCCGTCCATGCATACGTACGGGCAGGTTGCTCCGGTCATCCACGAACCATCTGCACCACACTGACGAACCCGCGCGCCGTCACACGAGGTTTGACCGGCGGCACATTCACTCGCGAGCCCGCCGCTGCCGCTCACACCAGCAGCGGGTTGGCTTTGTGGTGCACCAGCAGTTCCCGGAGCCATCGAAAATTGTCCGCCCACGCCGCCCACCGGCGGAACGGAGCTTTGCCCCGCAGTTCCAATCTGTGCAGCGTCGCTCGCCGAGGCAGGAGTGCCTCCGATGCCAGTGATGCCGGTGCCGGCCGCGAGCTGCGAGTCCGTACGGGTGCTCGAGTTGTCTCCACCCGCACCACTCAAGACCCCTGGGCCCAGGAGCTCGTTACGGACGCAACGTTCCTCGACTTGCGTAGTGCCCATGGGGCACCTGGCATCGTCGCACGCACCGCCAGCGGCCAGCAGCAGTGAAGCCAAGGTAAAGATAGAGAGATTGAAACTGTTCACGCTGCACATGCGTCCCGCCCCTTGCGCGTTCCGGCCGTCTACCACGGTGCTTCGGCCGCTCACAGAGGGAGTTGACGGTCAGATGTGCGTTTCGGCGCGCGCTCGTGCACTGGCGATGATCGGTCAAGCGTGCTTGCGCAGTTGGGATCACAGATCGCAGACACGAACGAGCCATTCGCGCAGACCAGCCGACGCGGATGGGGCTCCTCGCCCGCCCGCGCGGTTGCTGGCAAGCGCGAATACCTGACGAGCGACGCGCCATGCATGACGCGGGGATTGACGATGCTGCTGCGCGAGATTGCGGCCCGCGTGCCGCTCGACATCCCGACGAACTGCACGAATCGTAGTACCCAAACCGAGAGCGACTTCGCCGTCGTGCCTTGCTCATGCAGCCGCGGACGGCGGCGGCAGTGGTCCATTGCGTCCGACAGTCTCGGTGACTAATGTCGCGCGGAATGGAGGGGGAATGCGACTAGCTCGAGCGGTTCGCGGACACCGAATCTTCAGCGCGACACTCGGCTGGGACAAAGTGTTCACTCAAGTCGCAGAGCAACTCGGATTCCAGGACCGCTCCCCGGGCGAAGAGGATCTGGTACGTGCGATCGCCGGCTGGCAGGGCAAACACGGTCTGACTCCCGATGGCATGCTGGGACCCAAGAGCTGGCGTAAGCTCGAACCCCTGACGCGGTACACGCCCTCGATCACCATCGCGATGCCCCCGAGGCCGGCGCTGCTGCCGCCGCCGCGGACGATCCCGGTCGTGCGCGGCAGGCTGCTTGCCACCGAGGAGGACATCAAGCCTGGTTCGGACAAGCGCACCAGTTCCTATGACCTCGGTGTACGAGCTCAGCGATGGCAACTACGAACTGTCGCTGTTCATGAAGATCCAGTTCTTCTTTAGAGATGCGGCGGGCCAGACCTGGACGGCTGCAGAGCGCAGCGCGTATATGCAGAACTGGAAGCGAGCCGTGTCAACCGCGTGGAACGTGCGGCGGCTGCACACGACCAAGACGGGGCGTCAAGTCTCGCTGACGGTCAGCTTCGAAACCCAGGAAGGCGGATTCATGTTCGATCACTGGGAGATCGAGGTGACGAAGGTCGCCTCCGGTGGGCGTAGAACGACCACGTACGAGTGGCAACCCATCTCGACGAACAATGCGCTTCCAGCCACCCAAGTGTGCGGCTCGAGTCGCGACTCTTCGAAGCGCACACACTTGGGTGAAAGGGGCGTGCTACGTCACGGGCAACTGCCTGTTCCGTTCGCGCCGACTGCGGGCAAGCTTGCTCCGTTCGGCACGACCAAGGCGGGGTGATCGAACGGTCGCGCGTTGTTTTTCCACGCGGCAGTCGGTCAGGCCATTGGTCAAGAAGTCGACGATCGCTGCTTGATCGCCGGCGTCGAGCGAGATGGGTTGGATGCGGTCGGCGAGCTCTGGGTTTTGGAAGTCGCCGGCGTTGTTGTAGAAGGTGACGACTTCGGCCAGCGTGGCTTTGCCGCCGTTGTGGAAGTACGGGCGGTGAGCTTTACGTTGCGTAGGCCCGGGGTTTTGAAGGCGCCTCGCTCGCTGGCGTTGCCGCTGACCGAGAAGGAGGCGGCTGCGGGACCCAGGCTTGCTCGGCCGAGGTCTTCGGCTGTCGGACGGACGCCGATGTTGTGGAAGCCTTGAACGCCGTCGTCTTCGTTGATGAGGCCCTTGTTTGCCGCGAAGCTGACCGTCGCGTCGGAGAGCTCTCCACCGGAGTGACACTTCGTACAGTGACCTTGCCTTTGAAGCGGTCGAAGCCTTTCTGTGTTGAGCAGGCGGTTGTCCGCGCCCGCGTGGAAGTGGCACGTCGCGCAGGCGACCTGGCCGTCGGTGCCGGTTTGAACAGCCCAAAACAGGTGCGTGACGAAGAAGAGTGCCTGCCGCTGAGGGCTGCGGGGATCGCGCGGTGGTAACGACGCGCAGCTGATGGCTGCAGTTCCGTCGCGAGCGGCGGTGGCTGACGGCTGGATTTGCAGCTTGTCAGGCGTGCTGTGCCGACTACGATGCAGCGGGTCGGGAGGGACGTGGAATGGGGGTTGGAATGCGCGGCCTGATGGGTTGGTGGGTGGCTTGCGCGCTCTGGGGCTGCGCCGAGGTGCCCGCACCCAGGCCCGCCGAGCAAGAGGCGCGTCCGGCGGACGTGGCCTTCATGCAGCAACGCTTGTCGCGTTCAGCGCGCGATCTGCAGGTGGAGCGGATGGGTCGCGGTGTGCGAAAGATTTCGTTGCAGGGTCGCTTCCAGCACGTGGCGGTGGTGTCGCGTACCGACGCTGGTGTCGCGCGGCGCGCCTGTCTCGATCGCCCGCAGTCCGGGTTTTAGATGCTCGCCCGCGCCGCCTCGTTGTGGACGGTGTTTGCGTTGCTGCCTGCCGCGGCAGCCGCGCGTACCGACGTGGTCGTGCACGTGTCGGGCGCCGGGATGTCTGATACGACGCCGGTCACGCCGGTCGGTGGCAATGCGGGGACGACTTTGGCCGAGCAGCGCCGGCTGGCGCTCGAATACGCCGCGCGTCAGTGGGGTGAGCGGCTGGATAGCGCCGTGCCGATCGCGGTCGACGTGGTGTTCGAGCCGTTGCCGTGCGCTGGCGCCACCAGCGTGCTCGGCGCGGCGGCTGCTGTGGCGCTGTTTTCGGGCATCAGCAAGGGCGGCGCGAACCCCGAGTACTATTACCCGAGCGCGCTGGCCAACCGTCTGGCCGGCGAGGATCTGGATCCGGTCGAGCCCGAGATCCACATGGACCTGAACAGCGATCTCGATGGGCCGTGTCTGCGCGGCTCGGGCGGCTTCTACTACGGCTTCGATGGGCAGCGCGGCGAGGCGGTCGACTTCGTCGAGACCGTGCTGCACGAGCTGGCGCACGGACTGGGGCTGGCGTCGTTTGCCGATCCCGAGACCGGCGCGCTGATGATGGGCAACCAAGTCGATCCGTTCACCGCGCTGGTTCGCGATCTGGACTACGACCAGACCTGGCCCGCACTCACCGACGCGCAGCGCCGCGAGTCGTCCGCGCACGTCCGGCGCGTGGTCTGGGACGGAGCGCAAGCCAAGAGCCTGGTAGGCGATCAGTTCGATCGCGGCGTGCCGAGCCTGGCGCTCACCCCGCCGATCGCAGCCTTCAGCGGCATGGTCAGCGACACGAGCTTCGGACAGAACACGGCGCTGGTGCCCACCGCCGGCGCGCTCGTCGCTGTCGGAGATGAGGCGTGCGATGGGCTGGACCCCGCTGCCGTGAAGGGCACCGTGCTGTCGTTCCAGATCCAGCGCTGCCGGTCGGTCCAGGCGGCCGCCGCAGCCAAGGCTGCCGGCGCTGCCGGCGCATTGGTCGCCGTCTCGTCGCCGTTCGAGTCGCCGGCACAGCCGCTGGACGTCGAGGCCGATGCGATCGCGCTGCCGATGCTGAGCGTGTCGAAGCCGGACGCGCAGCGCATCGCGCAGGCGCTCGCCGGCGCGCCGCTCCAGGCTGCGCTCGCAGGCCAGCCGACGCAACGACTCGGCGCCGACGTGCAGCAGCGCCCGCTGCTGTTCGCGAGCAATCCGGTGACCTCGGGCAGCTCGATCTCGCACCTCGATCCGCTGGTGCGTCCCCAACAGCTGATGGAGCCGATCACCGGGCCGGTGCCCACCCACGAGCTCGGCTTCACGCTGGCCATGCTCTCGGATCTGGGCTGGCAGCTCAGCTGTGGCAACGGCAAGCGGGACGATGGCGAGGAGTGCGACGACGGCGCCGAGAACAGCGACAGCTCGCCCGATCACTGCCGCAGCAATTGCAGCGCCCCGCGCTGCGGTGACGGCGTTCGCGATCGCGGCGAAGCCTGCGACGACCAGAGCGGCAACTGCAGTCGCGACTGCGGCAGCACCGGCGGCTGTGGCGACGGCGTGCGCGATCCCGGCGAGGAGTGTGACGATGGCGCACGCAACAGCGACAGCGCGCCGGACGCCTGCCGCAAGAACTGCACGCGGGCGCGCTGTGGCGACGGCGTACGCGATCGTCGCGAGGGCTGCGACGACGGCAAGCGCAACGGCAACGCGGGCGCCTGTCGCGAGGATTGTCAGTCCGCGCGCTGCGGCAACGGCGTGATCGACAGCGGCGAAGCCTGCGACGACGGCGCGCGCAACAGCGACACCACGGCAGACAGCTGCCGCGAGAACTGTCAGTCGGCGCACTGCGGTGACGGCGTGGTCGACCAAGGCGAGGATTGCGACGACGGTGCACGCAACAGCGACAGCGCCCCTGGCGCGTGCCGCAGCGACTGCAGGCCCGCGCGCTGCGGCGACGGCGTGATCGATCCCGGCGAGGTCTGCGACGACTGCAGCGGCTGCCGGCGTCCGGGCGGCGTGTCCTCACAGCAGCGACCGCCCGGCTTCGACCCCGAGAGTCGAGGCGCCATGCCGCTCGCTGACGCCGACGGCGGCGAGAGCGTGCAGCGCGCGGCGGCGGGCTGCAGCTGCCGCGCAATCGGTGCACGCCACGGGCCCGGCTGGTTCCTGCTGGGGCTCTGCTTGCTCACGCTCCTGCGACGCCGCCGCTTCGCGCCGTAGCTGCGAAAGGCAGACACACGGCGCGTGCATCGCCGCAGCCGTCCGCTGCTGGACCTGCCGGACGAGGTCGCACGCAGGCGCAACGCCTGGGCGCAAGCTGCAGAGGCCCCCCGGTTATGGCTAGTCGATCGGAAGCGGGGCAAACGCTTCGCACGGGCTGAGGCAAAATTGCGTGAGTAGCCGGCTCGTTGGGATCGCTCCTCGAATCAGGTCGTGCGTGTGATCGAGTTCGACCTGACCTCGGGACCGTAGGCCGCTGGCTGGCAGGCAGGAGAATGTGCCGCGCGACCCCGACATCTCCCGCAGCCCATCCGGGATGAAATCACCAACGTTACAGCTAAAAATCGCGCGCCGATGTGGCGTGACACACAGTTGTTCGTTTCATGCACGAGAAAAAACTTTACTACGGCCGGAAGCGTTGTAAGTTTCCAACAGCAACGCCGCCGGGCTGATAAGTAGTCCTCAGATGGTGGCAGATTGGACTCGTCGAATGCCGGTTTGCTACCGAGCGACGACTTCGACCGTGTCGCAGCTCTGCGACTCGTTCCCGGACCTCGTCGAAGAGAGCAGCACCTTTCCGCGCCCGGGCGCGGCTCGTCCGCTCAGCGAAACATTTTGGAAACTAGATCTCTCCCGGCACTTGCCGCTCGTGTTGACGCGCGATGGTGTCGAAGCCACGAGCGGCTGCCTCGATCGCATCCGCAGCTTTCTGCGACGCGAGTTTCCGACTCTCACCGAAGAAGGCTTGGGGACACAACTGACTGCTAACTTGGCGCAGACCAAGAGCTGGTACCTGGGCAATGCCTGTGATCTGATCGAGCTTCGTCACGACGGTGAAACGGTCGGCGCGATCATCGGCGCTCCCGACGACTGGAGCAGCTACTACGTACGTATCTTCGCTGTATCTCCGGCGTACCAGCGGCCGTCGCTGACGCGGCGTTTCGGCCGAGAATGTCTGCTCGAGCCACTCGCTGCACACGGCGTCCAGCGCGTCGTCGCCGAGACTTCGCCGGCGAACTTGCCGATGTCGCGCGGCCTGTCCGAGCTGCGCTTTCACGTCACGGGCCACCAGCTGAGCGAACGCTACGGTCCGCTCGTTCGCTACACCAAGTTCCTCGACCCGGCGTCCGAGGCCGCGTTCACCACGCGCTTCGCGGGTTCGGCGCCTCCTCGTGTAAGCCCCAGAAAGCCCAAAGGAGGACGCGCGATGAAGAAGAAATTTGCACTGGCCACGGTTTGACTCGATGAGCAGGCGGCTTCCCGCGGAATGCCGCCTGCTTCCTCTAACTCCACGCGGTTCGAACACAGGAGCCCAGCATGTCGCTCGCCCAACGTATGAAGCAGGCCATCGAGCTGTACGCCGCGGAGCTCGGCACCAAGACGCAATTGGCCGAGATCGCCCGGCGCGGCGAGCTGACACCGCGCGCCATGGCGCTGTACCTCGAGAGCTTGCGTTACCTGCTGCAGAACACGCAGCTGCACCTCGGGATCGCCGCCGTCCGCTGCGAGCAGCTCGGGCATCGCCGCCTGGCCAAGTACTTTCGACGCAAGGCGGGCGAGGAGCAGGGCCACGATCGCTGGGCGATCGCCGATCTGGCGCGCTTGCCGTCCAGGGCCGTCGCCGGCATCCGACCGGCGCCCGCGGTGCGCGCGCTTGTCGATCTGCAGGCCCGCTTCATCCAGGAAGAACCGCTCTGTTTTGTGGCGTATCTGCAGTGGGCCGAGTACTTCTCCGTGCATGTGGGAGATGCCTGGCTAGACGCCTTGGCTAAGAGCGGATACGAGCGCAGCCAGGTGTCCGCGATCGACAATCATCTGGAAACAGACCGGCACCATGCCGCCGCTGGCTTCAGTGAGATCGATGAACTGGTGGAGGCCGGCGCAGATCCGGCGCTTATGCTCGGTGCGATCGATCAGGCGGGCGAGGTGTTCGCGTGCCTGTGCAATGAAATTTGCGCTGAAGCGCGGCGAGCCGCTTGAGCTTGTCGTACATCCTGCGATGGCTCGAGTGTCTATGCTTGTCGCGAGCTATGGCGGTATTGCAAGTAGAACACATAGCGTTGTGTCTTTTGTGACAGATGTCAGAACGTAAGTCGTCATGAACAAATAGCGCTGCCTCTGTGGTATGTGTCGGCAGGGGCCGATGCTGCTGCGGATACCAGAGGTCACACCGCTCGAGGAGTTGGGTCGCGGGCCCAACAGCGAGGTATATCCTGCGCTGGATCAGAGCGGTGACTACACGCTCGAGCTCTCCAGCTCCACGCCGCGAGCGCAGTCGCAGGAGTCGTACTTCGCGCCGCTTCACGCTGCGGCCCCGCGCCGCGCGCGCGCGGAGCTGCGGCAGCTGCAGCGCTGCTGGCAGCGCGCGCTCCACAGCCAGTCGGGTGCGGTCGTCGGCGTGCTGGGCGCAGCTGGCAGCGGCAAGAGTCGCCTGCTCGGGGCCTTCGCCGACAGCGTGGCCGCACAGGGCGTCCAGGTCTTGTCCGTGCGCTGCCGCAACCGCGACTGGGCCCCGTTCTCCGCGCTCAAGCGGCTGCTGGATGGACATCTGTCGGCTCTGGCAGCGCTCGACGCCGCCCGCCGCGAGCAGATCGAGGACCGCCTGCGCGAAGCGGCAGGCCCGATGGCGTCACACGCACGCCTGCTGTCACCGCGCATGGCCGATCTCTTCCGCGACGCGCCAGTCGCGATCGCCGAAGGCGACGCGCAGCAGGTGTTCGTGGCCGGCATGGCGGACTTCCTCGCCAAGTACCTCGAGGTGGGCGGACGCTCGCTCGTGGTGCTCGACGATGTTCACTGGCTCGACGCCAGCAGTCGCCTGGTGTTGTCGCGGGTCGCGTCGCGGCTGTGCCCGCAGGGTCACGTGTTCGCCTGCGGCGCGCGCGACGACGCCGAGAGCCGCGACTTGCTCGAGCGCTTTCATGCGCCGCTCGGGCAGGAGTTCGTCGAGACCGTGCGCCTCGGCTCGCTCACCGTGGACGACGCCAGCCAGGTAATCGCCGAGTCTCTGGGCATCGAGCGGCCGCCGGCCGAGCTGGTCGAGCAGCTGCAGCAGCTCAGCGACGGCACGCCGCTCAGCGTGCTCGAGCTGTTGCGGTCGATGCTCGAGCGCGGCTACTTGAAGCCGGTCGCCGGCAGTTGGCAGCTCGATGCGGGTCAGGTGCAGCGCATGCGCCTGCCGGCCTCGTCGCAAGCCTTGATCGAACGTCGCCTGGCGCAGCTCGACGAGGGCACGCTGCAGGTACTGCGCGCGGCCGCGGTCATGCGCGATCACATCGACCTGCGCCTGCTGGCGCGGGTGACGGGGCTCGAGAGCCACGAGCTCGCGGCAACGCTCGGGCGCAGCCAGGCGGCGCACCTGCTCGAGAGCGACCTGTACGGCGAGTATGGCTTCGTCCACGACACGGTCTGGGAGGCGCTGCTCGCTGACCTGTCCGAAGATACGCGGCGCGGCCTGCACCAGCGGGTGGCCGAGGCCCTGTCCGCGCTCGGTGGTCAGGGCGCGGACTACGAGTACGACCTCGCGCGCCACCACGCATCGGGCGTGATCGAGCGCGATCCGCTGCGGGTATTCGAGACCAACCGGCGCGCGGCTCGCCGTGCGCTCGAGGCTTGCGACGACGCGCTGGCGTTGTCGTTCCTGAAGCCGGCCGAACGCGCCGCACGGCTGGCCGGCATCGATCCTGGCCGCCAACTCTACGTGCAGCTGGCAGAGACGCACCTGCGCACTGGCGACATGCAGCAGAGCCTGGCGTATTTCGAGCGTGCCCTGGCCTGCGCCCGCACCGCCGCGGAGCGTGCGCACGTGCGCGGCCGCATCGCCTGGATCCACCACTTCGAGTCGAACGCCGCCGCGTGTCGCGAGACGCTCGAGGCGGCGCTCGCCGATTCGGGCCGCAGCTTTCCTGGCGACGACCTCGGTTCGTTCTTGCTCACGGCAGGGCGCTGGGCGTTGGGGTCGCTCCGCAGCGCGATCACGCAGCGCGTCAGGCCGCTGCGCATGCTCGGCAGCGCGCCCAGCTCCGATCCGCAAGCGCAGGCCCTGTGCCAGCTGTATGCCGAGTGCTATCGCATCGGCGTCGAGAGCGGACAGCCGCTCAGCGTGATGGGCAGCCTGCTCTCGATGTCTCGCAGCTCCCAGCGGCTCGGGCCCTGTCGTGCCGTGGTGCACGCCGAGCTGATGATGGCGTTCTTCTTCGCCACGCTGGGCGCGACGCAGCAGTCACGCGCTCGTCTGACACGCGCCGAACGCATGGCGCGCGAGCTCGGCGACCCGATCGCGCAGACGCTGGTGCACGAGGTGCAGCACGCCATCACCGGCTGGCGCGGCGACTTCGAGGAGTCGGAGCGCCATGCGCGCCTGTGCGTCGAGGAGCGCGGGCAGTGGATGGAGCTCGGCGAGTTGTGTCACGTGTGTTTTGCGATGTACGGCCTCGAGGTCTCGCGCGGGCGGCCCGAGGTCGCGTTGGCCTGGACCGAGCGCGCGATCGAGCGCGTGCGACAGAACGGCCGGGCGCCCGCGGTGTTCGCGCTGATCGAGGATGCCGCCGTCAGCATCCGCCTCGCGCTCGGGCGCGAGCGCGAGATCCGCGGCCTCGAGCGCAGCTTGCGCTTCGTGCAGCGTGCCCCGCTGCAGCGCGATGGCTACTTCCACCTGCTCTCCTATCAGACGCGCGTACAGCGCTTTACCGAGACGGGTGACCTCGGCGCAGCGTTCGAGGCGCTGGTGGCGGAGTTCGAGGCGCTGGGTCAGAACCCGCGCCAGGTGCACCTGCCGGTCGCGCCGTACTACCAGCACGTGGCGCACGCGCGCGTGCATCAGTGTCTGCGCGCCGATCCTGCAGCGCGCGCCGCGCTCCTGCCCAAGCTCGAGCGCGCCTGCAACGACATCGAGGCCTGCTCGCGCTTGCCCAGCATGACCTCGCACAGCCTGGTGATCCGGGCCGCGCAGCGCTGGTTCGCTGGCGATTCGGCGCAGGCGCAAGAGCTCGTGGCGCGCGCCGAGCGAGTGGCGGAGCAGTACGGTTGTGTCTGGGCGAGCTACGCCGCGGCCCGCCTGCGTGCGCACATACTGCGCGCCGAGGGCAAGGAATCGGCCGCACGCGACGTGGCGCGCATCGCCGCGCTCTGGGCGCAGCAGTACGGCCAGGTCAGCCGGTTGCGCTTCATCTGCGAGGAGTTCGAGCTGGGCGATCTGTCCGTTGCGGCATCGCGTCCCGAGGTCGAGCCGCCGAGCTCGGGGCGCAATCTGGACGTGCTGTTGCGCATCAGCCAGGCGAACAGCCGCGAGCTCGGGCCGGAGCGTCAGGCACGACTGATCCTGGACGAGCTCCTGGAGGCGTTGGGTGCAGAACGCGCGTTGCTGTTCATGCGCTCGGAGTCCGCGGCGCGGTTGGTGTTGGCGTCAGGGCGCCGGCGCGCTGCAGGCGATCTCGGGACGCACCCCAGCTACGACCGCGCGCTGGTCGAGCAGGTGTACGCCACCGGTCAGCTGCAGCTGGGCGAGGCGGACGACGGTGAGCGGCAGGGCGCGCATCGCACCTGCATTGCGGCCGCGCTCGTGTTGCACGAACAGGCGGTGGGCGTGCTGTACCTCGACCGGCCCGAGCTGGAGGGCAGCTTCCGCAGCGAGGACGCCACGCTGCTCTCGGCGCTTGCCCTGCAGGTCTCGCTGGCGCTCGAGCTCGGTAGCTCGCTGCGCGAGCGCGAGCAGTTGCAGCAGAACCTGCAGCAGTCGCAGAAGATGGAGGCCATTGGTCGGCTGGCGGGAGGCATCGCGCACGACTTCAACAACATCCTGGCCACGATCCAATACGCCGCCAGCAGCTTGAGCCAGCTGGCCGCGCAGGGCGAGTCCTGTCCCGAGGATCTGGATGACATTCAAAACGCGGCGCGACGCGGCGCGGATCTCACGCGCCAGCTGCTGGGTCTGTCGCGAGGGCGTACCGCACCGCCTCCGGCGCGCCGCATCGTGCTGGCCGAAGCCGTGCGCGACTTGCTGCCGATGTTGCGAAGGTTGGTGCGCCACGACGTGAGCATCGTGGTGGATCTCACCCCGGAGCCGTTGGCCACGCTGGCGGACCTGAGCCAGATCGAGCGCGTGCTGATGAACCTGTGTCAGAACGCGAGCGACGCCATGCCGCACGGCGGCACCATCATCATTCGCGTGGCGCCCGCCGAGGATCTGGTGCTGTTGAGCGTGTCGGACACCGGGACAGGCATGAACGACGAGGTGCGCACGCGGCTGTTCGAGCCGTTCTTCACCACCAAGCCGAGCGAGAGCGGTACCGGCCTGGGCCTGGCCAACGTCTACGCCATCGTGCAGCAGTGGCACGGGGTGATCGAGGTCACCAGTCAGCTGGGCGCGGGCTCGTGCTTCAAGCTGCTGTTGCCTCGCTGTGAGGCCGAGCCGGTGCCGCCGCTACGCTACATCAGCGAGCTGCGCCCGCCGCCTGCAGCCAATGGCAGCAGGCAGGTGCTGGTGGTGGACGACGACGACTCGGTGCGCCGCATGGTGGTGCGCACGCTCGAGGCGGGCGGCTACCGCGTGGTGTCTGCGCCGGATGGCGAGAGTGCGCTGAAGCTCCTCGACAGCAGCCAGGCCAGCTTCGATCTGGTCGTGACCGACATGCACATGCCCGGCATGTCTGGCTGGCAGCTGGCCCGGCAGCTGCTGGAGCGCGATCCAGAGCTGCGGCTGTTGTTCCTGTCGGGCGACGAGTCGGGGGAGCTGGAGGAGACCGGGCTGCTCAATCGCGACGCCGACTTCCTGCACAAGCCGTTCCTGCCAGACGCGCTGCTGACGCACGTGCACCGGGTGATGGAGATCCCGCGGCCGGTGCGACACTCGGCCTGTTAGATCTTGGTCATCTCGAGCGCCTTGCGCTCGTAGCCCCAGCGCAGCGCTCCGACGACCAGCGGGTTTCGATACCAGCCGCGTGCCATCACCACGTCCATCGCCGACTGGACCCAGGCCTTGCGTAGCGACGGGCGCAGGATGGCTCGTTGACAGGCGGCTTGGTACTCGCGCTGCAGCCCGGCGTGCAATCGGCCCGCACGCAATGCGTCGGCCGCGACCTGGCCGGCCACGCGACCGCTGTACAGCGCTTGCCAGATGCCCTCGCCCGACAACGGATCCACGAAGCCGGCGGCGTCGCCCGCCAGCAACAAGCCTGCAGCTGACAGCGGCAGGCTTCGCGGCGCCAGCGGCAGCGACCAGCTGCGTGGTTTGCCGAGCGACTCGGCCTGGCCCAGTCGATCGGCGTGGCGCGCCTTGAAGCTGTCGAGTAGCTCGCCGAGCTTTCGGCCGCCTGCGGCGTAGGCGTCGGCGCGGATGTAGACGCCCACGTTCGACACGCCATCCACTGCGGGGAAGATCCAGCCGTAGCCGTAGGGCAGCTCGGCTTCGAAGTAGTGGTCCGATGTGTCTTCGCCCTCGGGGAAGGTGACGCCGCGAAAGTACGCGGTGCACGAGATCGCGAGCTTGTCGCCGCGCGGAGGGCTGAGGCCCAGCGCGCGCAGGCCGATCGAGCCGTAGCCGTCCGCGGCGATGACCAGCTTCGCCGGCCAGAACTCGCCGCCCGCGATCGCGCCGACGAAGCGCTCGTCCTGCTTGATCAGCTCCGCGACGCGGCAGTCCTGTACCACCCTCGCACCGCTCGCCTCGAGCGCGTGGCGCAGGCAGTCGTCGAGGTGATAACGCGGCACGATGTACCCGGGGTCGCCGTAGCTGCGCGTGATGCGCGTGCCGTCCGGAAACACCGCGGCAGCGCGCTGCACCAGCGCGTGCGGTCCACCGCGTACTGCGCCGCCCGCGCCGAGCGCGTCGATCTCGCGCATGCCGTCGTTCGAGACCGCGTCGCCGCAGACCTTGTCGCGGGGAAAGCGCGCCGCGTCGAGCACCGAGACCGCGAAGCCCGCCCGACGCAGCTCGATGCCTGCCGCGCAGCCCGCAGGTCCGGCGCCCACGATCAATACGTCGGTCTCAGGCTGCTGCATGCGAATGAGCCACTACGCGCCGACACCCGTGGCACGGATAGGCAAGCACCTCAGACAACACATAGCCCAGTCTCGACCCAGGCGAGTACTCGTATCCAGCGAAATTGTCGGTCCCATCTGGCGCTATGAGTGTCCGAAATTGATCCTTAAATTGGAGTCTAAGTCATTGAAATTGTTGTGTAATATCACCCATAAGGCGGCATTGCGGGTCGCTGCGAGCGATGTGTCGCATGCTTTCCCCGCCTGCGAAAAAACTGGCGCATTTCGGGTAGTTTCCGGTGCCGGTCCCTGGCGCCTCGGGTTCAATTCGAGGCGCCTGCCGCTCGTTCCTGTGTTCCTGCAGCTGATGGCTGCAGGAACGATGGCGCCTGCAGCTGATGGCGGCGGACGCCCTCGGGGCGCGGCCGGTGCGGGAAGTCACCGGCATTCCAGCGAATTGCCACCTGTTTCCAGCCGCGGACGCGTCCGGAGCTGATAAGCTCCCCCGGCGTCATGGCATCGATTTTGAAAGCACAGCTGCGACTCTTCAATAGCCTGGGCCGGCAACTGGAGGCGTTCGAGCCGCTCGTGGCCGGTCGTGCGCGCGTCTACACCTGCGGTCTGACCGTCTACAACTATGCCCACATCGGCAACCTGCGCGCGTACGTGTTCGCCGACACGCTGCGCCGCGCGTTGCAGTGCAAGGGCTTCGACGTGCTGCACGTGATCAACATCACCGACGTCGGTCACCTGACCTCCGACGCCGACGTGGGCGACGACAAGGTCGAGACCGCGGCCAAGAAGGCCGGGCGCAGCGTCTGGGACATCACGCGGCACTACACCGAGGACTTCCAGCAGCAGCTCCGCAAGTTGCAAGTGCAAGAACCTGCGGTGCAGCCCAAGGCCACCGAGCACATCCAGGAGATGATCGCGTACGCGCGCCAGCTGGAGGAGGGCGGCTACGTGTACACGCTGCCCGATGGCCTGTACTTCGACACCAGCCGCGTGCCGGACTACGGGCGGCTCGCGCTGCTCGACCTCGCCGGCCTGGACGAGGGCCGGCGCGTCGACACGCAGGGCAAGCGCAATCCATCGGACTTCGCGGTCTGGCGCTGCTCGCCGAAGGACAAGCAGCGCCTGATGGAGTGGGACAGCCCGTGGGGCATGGGTGCGCCCGGCTGGCACCTCGAGTGCTCGGTGATGAGCATGAAGTACCTGGGCGAGCGCTTCGACATCCACACCGGCGGCATCGATCACCGTCAGGTGCACCACTGCAACGAGATCGCGCAGAACCAGGGCTACCTGCGCGGCGGCGACGGCGGCATCCGCTACTGGCTGCACAACGAGTTCTTGCTGCTCGAGAACATGAAGATGTCCAAGTCGAGCGGCGACTTCATCCGGCTGCAGACGCTGGAAGAGTGGGGCCTGCACCCGCTGGTCTACCGCTACTTCCTGCTCATGACGCACTACCGCTCGCAGGTGGAGTTCTCCGCCGAGGGTCTGCGCGCAGCCAAGGCGGGCTTCTCGCGCCTGATCCGGCGCATCCAGGTGTTGCGCGAGCGCGCGGGCACGCCGGCCTGGTGGCACGTGTTCGAGGACGCCCGCTACACGCGCGGGGGCTCGTTCGAGTACGCGATCAGCGTGCTATCCAGCGGCTTCGACGCTGCGGCCCACGCCGTGTTGACGCGCTTCGACGAGGCGATGTCGGCCGATCTGAACAGCGCGCAGCTGCTGGCCGTGTTGAGTCAGACGGTTCAGGAGTCGAACCTCGATCCCGACGTGGTCCTGCGCCTGGTCGCGATCGGCGAGCTCGCGCTGGGCTTGCGCTTGCTCGATCTCAAGCCCGAAGAGCTCAACCTGCGCCCGGCATCCGCCGCCCTCAGCGACGCGGACATCGACAATTTGATCGCCGAGCGCCAGCGCGCCCGCGAGGCTCGCGACTTCAAGCGCGCGGACGCCATCCGCGCCGAGCTCGGAGCGGCCGGCGTCGAGCTGCAGGACAACCGCGACGGCCGGCCGACCGAGTGGGAGTGGCTGCCCGCGATCCCGCGCGGCGGAAGTTAGCCGGTCAAGCTTGCAACAACGCCACGGTTCCGACGCCGCCGTCGGCGCAGATGCTGACGAGGCCGTACGAGCCGCTCGGCATCGCTGCCAACTCCTTGACCGCCTGGCTCAAGATGCGCGCGCCGGTCGCTCCGAACGGGTGGCCGAGCGCGATGCTGCCGCCGTTGGGGTTGATGCGCTCGCGCGGGATGCTGCCGAAGTCGAAGTCGACCTTGGCCTTGTTGCGCAGGAAGTTGGGCGATTCGAGCGCCTTCAGCTGGTAGAGGATCTGCGACGCAAACGCTTCGTGGATCTCCCACAGCGCGACGTTGGCGTAGCGCAGGTTGTTGCGCGCGAGCAGTCGCGGAATGCTGTATGCCGGTGCCATCAACAGGCCTTCGCTGAAGATGTCGACCGCGCCGACCTCGAAGTCGACCAGCCGCGCGCGCGGTGTGTTCGCAGGCAAGCGCGAGAGGCCCGCCTCGCTCGCGACCCAGATGCCCGCCGCGCCATCGGTCAGCGGCGACGAGTTGCCCGCCGTCTCGGTGCCCTTGCCGGCGGCGTCCGGAAAGGCTGGCGGCAGCTTCGCCAGCGCCTCGAGCGAGCTGTTCTTGCGCGGGAAGGCGTCGCTCGTCACGCCGTCGAGAGGCACGATCAAGTCGTCGAAGAAGCCGCGCGCCTGAGCAGCCACCGCGTGCTGGTGGCTCTGGAGCGCCACGCGATCTTGATCCGCGCGCTCGATCTCCCAGCTGCGCGCGGTCTCTTCCGAGTGCTCGCCCATGCTCTTGCCGGTCGCGCGATTCTTGATCGACTGCAGGTGCAGGCGGACGTCGTGCGTGGGCACGCTCCGCACCAGCTCTGCGCGTTGCTTCCAGTCGCGCGCCTGCGTCAAGCGTCGCAGCCAGTCGGACAGCGCTTGCGTCAGGCCGACCTGCACGTGCGTCATGCTCTCGGCGCCACCGGCCAGCGCCAGCTCACCTGCACCGCGCGCGATCTGTCCGGCCAGGTTGAAGGCCGCCATCATGCTGGTCGAACACTGCATGACCACGGTCGACGTGGGCACGGTCGGATCCAGCCGGGCTTCGAGCCAGGCTTCGCGGGCCAGGTTGCTGTAACCGAGGCTGGGGATCACGCTGCCCCACTGTGCCGCATCGATGCGACCCGAGGCGCGCTCCGCCAGTGCGCGCAATACCGGCACGCTCAAGCCGATCGCGTCTCGCCCTGCCAGCCCACCGTCGACGCGAGTGAAGGGAGTGCGCAGTCCCGACGCCAGGAAGATCGTCTTGTCCATGCTGTCCTCCGACGGCAGCGTACGCTCAACGCGCGCGGATCGCGATGCGGATCAGTTTGGCGTGCGCCGGGCTGTCGCAGCGATCGAAGAAGAACCAGAGCGACTTCTGGGTGATCACACAGCTCGGCTCCTCCCACAGGCCGGGGTACGTCGTCGGCTGGCCAGCTTTGGGGTAAGCCCTGGCGAATACGACGTAGTCATCACCGACGCCCACGCCGCGTTCGGTCTTGGGTGTCGGATCGGTCACCACCAGCATACCGACGCGCAGCTTGCCGCTGCGCGCGAGCGCCATCGCGCGCTGGCGGATCGGGTAGGGCGGCGTCTGGCCCGGATGTGAGCGGCCCCAGCTGACGAAGGGCCCGTTGTTCACGGCCACGAAGAGCGGCGGCTCGTCGAGCGTGAAGCCTTCGAGCGGTTGGGCGTCGCCGTAGAACGTGGTGGTGTAGCGGTTCTCGAAGCCCGGCGAGCCGCTAAACCGGGAACCGACGCGCAGCGCGCCGACACCTTTGGCCGTGATCAAGTAGGCGGCGGGCGTGCCCTGCGGCTGCTGTTGCTGCGCCGCGGGGTTGGCGGCGGCTGCAGCGGATGGCTGCGGAGCCAGCTTGGCGCCAGGCACCTTCGCGTCCTCGTTCATGCTCGGCGGCGGCAGGTCGGGCATCGAGAGCGCGTCACGCTCGACTTGATCCAGCTTGGGCAACACGGGCTTTGGCTGCTTGGCTGCGGGCGAGTTGGGCAGCACCGGTGCGGCCAGCGCGTCGAGGTTCACGCGCTCGGTCTCCGGCACCGTGGGCGCCTGCGGCTGGGCTGGCTTCGGAGCGGGTTTGCCCTTGGGCAGGACGGGACCGATCAGCGCGCGCGGATCGAGCTCGGCTGCGGTCGGCTTGGGCGTGCTGGGGCTCGGCGGTGGAGCCTTGAGCTCGGGCGGCGTGGGAGTGCGCGCGTTGTCGGTGCGCGTCTCCGGCGTATTGGCATTGGGTGCGAGGCGCGGAAGCACCGCGGCGGTACCCGGCGCAGCGCTGCGATGCTTGGGCAGCACCGGACCGGCGAGCGCGTTGAGGTCTGCAGCTGATGGCGGCGGCTTCTCGGTCTGGTCGGACGCGGCTGGAGGCGGTGTGGGCTCGGACTTCTTGGGACCTTCGAAGCAGGCGCCGGCGGCGAGTCCGAGCGCGAGGTACAGCAGCGTGGTGCGCGGGAGCGACATGGCAGGGGGACTGTAAATCAGCGAGCGCGATTCAGTCACGGCGCCTCGCTCGTTCGCGACGCCGCGCTCGCCCGCGGAGCGCCTCGAAAGGGGATTCACCCTGTCTTCGGGCTCCGCGGCCGACCGCGACGCCGCGTCCTTCGCGATCCGCCATGACTGAACCGCGCTCGCTGATTCTCGCGTGGCTACGGGCAAGAATGCTCATCGGCTCGAGGGGCCGTCACCGGCGTCGGAGCGGCTGGACGAGCAACGGCGCGACGGTTGAGGTAGAGTGCGGCCTGAACGGTGCAGCAACGAACCTTCAAGATGGTCGAGACGCGCGGCCTGCGGTTGCGCGTGATGCTGGAAGGGCGCGGGCCGCTGTGCGTGCTGGTGCACGGCTGGCCGGAGTCCTGGTACTCCTGGCGGCATCAGTTCGATCCGCTGGTCGCCGCGGGGTATCGGGTGGCCGCGCTCGACGTCCGCGGCTACGGCGGCAGCGACAAGCCGCAGGCCATCGAGGCCTACGACATGGTCGAGCTGACCGACGACGTGCTGGGGGTGATCGACGCGCTGGCCGGCGCGGACAGCGCGATCCTGATCGGTCACGACTGGGGTGCGCCCATCGTCTGGACCACGGCCATCCGCCACCGCGCGCGCGTCCGCGCGGTCATCGGCATGAGCGTCCCGTACCTCGGTCGCGGCAAGCGCCCCGCGCTCGATGTGTATCGAGAGGTCTACAAGGATCGCTTCTTCTATCAGCTGTACTTCCAGACCCCCGGCGTGGCCGAGGCGGAGCTCGAAGCAGACATTCCGGCGACCTTGAGCAAGGTCTACTACAACGCTTCGGGCGTGATCGGCATGGCGCGTGCCGACAAGGACGCGGACGCAAAGTTCCTGGATGGGTTGATCGACCCCGATCCGCTGCCCGACTGGTTGACGCAAGCCGACCTCGACTACTACGTGAGTCAGTTCAAGAACAGCGGCTTTCGCGGGCCTTTGAACCGCTACCGCAACCAGCAGCGCGACTTCGCGCTCCTGCCCGAGCTCTCCGAAGCCAAGATCGAACAACCCGCGCTGTTCATCGCCGGCGAGCACGATCCGGTGCTGAGCTTCATCCCCGGCGTCAACTTGCTCGAGCGGATGGATCGCTGGTACGCGGATCTACGCGGCAAGATCTTGATCCCGGGTGCAGGGCACTGGGTGCAGCAAGAGAAGCCGCAGGCAGTCAACGACGCCATGCTCGGCTTCCTGCGCAGCTTGTAGCTGCAGGGGCGAAGCCTCGCACAGCAGCGTTCTCTTTGCCGCTGCGAGCTGCAATTCTTTTCAACCGTGCACGGGGCTCTCTCCACCTTGGGGGCATGAGAAGTATCCAAACCCGTACATTGGCTAGCTGGATCGCGATCGTGATCTGGCTCGCCGCATGTCAGGATCAACAAGCACCTGAAGCAGAGGGCACACCGGCGGCGCTCATCGCCGTGTGCGCGGACCCGAGCGTGTCCGAGGGAGACAAGTGGATCTGTCCAGAGCCGATCAAGGTCGAGTGTTCGGAGCAGGCCGATTTGCCGCTGCCAGTCGCGAGTCCGGAGGGTGAAGTTTGCGACCCGACGGATCTGCGCATCGCCGATCCTGGGCCCTACACGCCGGGCACGCACGAGGTCGAGGTGCAGGACGCGAGTGGCGCGACGCTGTGCACGACCGAGATCGAAGTGACCGACAGCACGCCGCCCGAGATCGAGACGCACACGGTCCAGCTCTGGCCACCGAACCACAAGCTGCGCGAGATCGCGATCGAGGATTGCGTGACCGTGCAGGACGCCTGTGACGGTGCGCTCAAGGGCGAGTTCATCTGGGCCAGCAGCGACGAGCCCGAGGACGACATCGGCGATGGACATCACTCGCCCGACATCGTGCTCAGCGCCGATTGCAAGCGCGTGTCCGTGCGCGCCGAGCGTCAGGGCCCGAAGAACGGCCGCGTCTACAAGCTCGGCGTGCGCGTCGTGGATGGAAGCGGCAACGCCAGCGAGTCGGTATGCTCGGTGATCGTCGATCACGATCAACGCGGTGTCGTGGGCGCGGACAGTGGCGAGGCGTATCGCATCGTGTTCGACGGGAGTCAGGGCGGACCCGCATGTGACGGCCGACCGGACGATCCGCCGAGCAATCCCCCGCCGAGCAATCCGCCGCCGCCCGAGAACCCTGACGGGCCGCAGTGACGCCCGCAGGCGATCAGTAGCGAAGAGAGAAAAGCCATGGGGCGCCGCGTGTCATGCGCGGCGCCCCATGGCTTTCCGTCTGTCCCACTCACCGAAGGGGCCATCGGACTCGGCGGTTGGGACATTCCAGCGGCATGAGGCGCCAAAAAATTCGCACATATGAGCCAGCGCCAAATGGGCGCTTGCGGGGTGGGCCAAACAGTGTACGAAAATGACCACCGGCGGACTTGGAGGCAGCGATGGTGAGGAATTCTATCTGTGGTGTTGCAGCGGCGGTCCTACTCATGGGCGGCTGCTCGCCCACTGATAGCAGCGCCACCAATGCGAAGATGGGCGCGCCGACTGCTGGTGGCCTGGGCGTTGCTCCGGTGGGGCCGACGCTGCCCGGCGGACCCATCACACCTGGAAGTGCCGGCGCCCCCGCGAGGGGAGCGGCAGGTTCACCCGCAGTGGTGCTGCCCGGTGTCGCGGGTGGTCCGGCTGTTCTGCCTGGCGGCGCCGCGGGCGCGCCGATCGCACCGCCGCCCGTCGGAGCCGCAGGCATGCCTGCGCCCACGATGCCGCCTCCGACCGGTGCAGCCGGCGGACCCGCGCCGATGGGCGGTATGACCATCCCGGTGGCGACCGGTCCGATGCCGACGTTGCCCGCGATCATGGGCGACTGCCCGGAGTTCAAGAACGGGATCATCATGGTCGCTGGACACGGCAGCATCCAGATCGCCGTCGGCGAGAAGGGCAAAGGCGGGCCCCTGTTGTTCTACTGGCACGGCACCGGCAGCAGCGCGGCCGAGGGCGCGCGCTTCCCGGGCAACGCCGAGATCATCGCCAACGGCGGCATCACCGCGGCCTTCAACGGCAAGAGCTCCTCGGGCATGGGCGGAGACTGTTCCGGCACTGCTGCCCACTCCAAGGCGGACTTCAACGCCGCCGATCAGATCGCAGCCTGCGCGGCGAAGAACCACGGCATCGACTCGCGTCGCATCTACACCACGGGCTGCAGCGCCGGTGGTCTGCAATCGGGCTGCATGGCGCAGATGCGCTCCAGCTACATCGCGGCGGCCGTGCCGAACTCGGGCGGCGTCGTCAGCCCGCAACCCTGGCAGGACAAACACTCGCCCGCGATCTTCACGATGCACGGTGGCTCGAGCGACATGGTCATCGTGACCTTCTCGCAGACCAGCGCCACGCTCGACATGAACGCCAAGGGCCACGGCAGCTTCGTGGTCAACTGCAACCACGGCGGCGGTCACTGCGCGGCGCCGGCCGATCTGCAGAAGGCGGGCTGGCAGTTCATGAAGGACCACCCCTGGGGCTTCACGGAGTCGCCCTGGAAGACTGCGTTTCCACCGGGTGTGCCCGACTACTGCAAGATCTACTGACGCAGCTCGGCGCGGCAGAACAAGTTGGCATCACACCAGGGCTCACCGGGGCACTGGGCCCGCGGCTCGCCCACGCGCAACAAGTATTGACCCGCGCGGCTGTTGCAGCCGTTGGCAACGACGATGTCGCGGGGTCCGGAGACGTCGACGCTCACGCTGAAGCCGACGCGCGCGCTGGGCGTCCACTCCCACAGTCCGATGTCCGCAGCGCCGATGAAGGCTTCCACGCTGTAGCCGTCGGGCAGGCGGGTCGTGCGTAGCGCCTTCGAGATCCACGGGCCTTGCTTGACGCCCTGGATGAACTTGGCGGTCTCGATCGCGGCGCCTTCGCCGCCCGGCGCGGCGATCACGAACTGCATGGTTCCGGTGGCGTCGTAGCTGCCGGCGTCGTCGTTGCGAGCGTCGGCGTCGACGTAGAGCTCGATCGCGTCGCCGCAGAAGATCGGTTGCTCGGCGGGGTGCGGGACGATCGCATCGCCGTGTACCTCGACGTAGAGATACAAGCCGTCGTTGCGCCAGGCGGCGGCGTAGCTCGCGGTCTTGCCGGGTGGCTCGAGGCTGCCGTGCCAGTTGAGCGCAACCATCGGGGACAGGCGAAGCCCGCACTCGAGCTGGCCGTCGATCAACGGCAGGTCGGGTAGGGCGGGCAACGCAGCGCAGTAGTCTTCGCCGGCGTCGGCGGCGCAACGGGCTGCGCCGCCATCAGCTGCAGGCGTGGTTGCGGAGACCTGGCTCGCACTCGGTCCGCGTGGGGCTTCGGCCGCGCCGCCAGCAGCTGCAAGCTTGCCGCGCGTGCCCGTCAACAAGCCCTCGTCGTAAGCTGAACAGCCGACCGCGCAGGCCGCGAGCATCAGGAAACTCGGGACTATGCGCAGCGCAGTGTGCTCGCTCGTGCGCAGATCGATGAGGGCTCGTCGCATACTTCGGCGCGGTTCATAGCATGCCGAGCGCGACCAGGTCTCGGCGCAGGACCTCGGGAGTGGTGAAGTGGAGCGCGTGCAGCGACAGCGCCGAGGCTGCGGCAATATTGTGTGGGGCGTCGTCGATGAAGATGGTGTGCTCGGCGCTCAGACCATGTTTATTCAATAAATGTTGGTAGAAACGTGGGTCCGGTTTGCTGAGCTTGAGCGCACCCGAAATGGCGATATCACGGAACCAGCCGAGGAACTCGAAGCGCCTCTGCGCGTAGGGGAAGGTCTCGGCGGACCAGTTGCTGAGCGCGTAGAGAGGGGTCCCGCGCTGGCGCAGCTCGGCGAGGATCTCGACCGTGCCGCTGATCGGGCCGGACATCATGTCGTCGAAGCCGGACAGCCAGGCCTCTATGTGCGCGCGCTGGGTCGGGTGCGCCGTGGACAGGACCGCGAAGGCTTCGGCGAAGCTGCGTCCCGCGTCTTGCTGCACGTTCCACTCGGGCGTGCAGACGTGCGTCAGGAAGTGCTCCATGGCTGCCTCGTCGCCAGCGAAGCGCTTGCGGTACAGGTAGCGCGGGTTCCAGTCGATCAGAACCCCGCCCAGATCGAAGATGACGGTCGAATGTCGCATTACGGCGAGTTTAGCCGTCGCGTTCGCGCGGCGCGACTGCAACTCCCCAGCCACTCTCGTCCTCGAAGTCCAGCAAGTTGAGTTGGTGACCGGCATCGGTCAGCTCGGCCATCACGCCTGGGTCGTCCGCGATCACACTGGAGAGCAGGATGCGTCTGCTCGGCGCATGAGCCAGGAGATCCAGCGCGCTCTCCACGCTCTGGCCGAAGTAGTCGAGTCGCCCATCGATGGTCGCGGTGACCGCGCTGCCCTGGTGCACTACCAATCGCACAGTGTCGTCCGCTTGCAAGCGGTAGTGCAGCGCGAGCGCAGCACGGCAGGCGCTCGCCGCGTCGTCGAAGGCGCAGAGCGTGGAGCCCGAGGCCGTCTTCACCACTGCGCCGCCCTCGGCGGCGACCGCGTCGTCGATCTCGTGCAGGCGTTCCAGGAGCAGCTCGAAGGCGCGGGCATCGCCGAGCTCCTGGATGAGGCGTCGCTGCCCGTGCACCGCGGCCAGCAGGAACGCAGTCCGGCCGACCGCCACGAGCCGGCCGCTGGCCAGGACCTCGCCCGGGAACAACTTGCGGAAGCTGGCGAGGCAGGCCGCGCGTGCCGCGGTGAGCGCGTCCTCGCGTGGAGCGGCGCGCTCGACGCGCACCACGAGCTCTCGCTCCAGCGCGTTTTCGACCTCGAGCCACTGGCCGCCAGCGGCGAGGGCGATGCGCGCCGGCGAGGGCGCGGCCGCTGTGAAGCGCAGGCTGCTGCGGTGCGAGTGCGCGGAGCCGGAGATCTGCAGCGGAAAGGCGTACGGCAGCTGAGGGCTGCGGACCTTGTACGAGCCGTGCCCCAGCACGAGCTCGAGCGCCAGACGCTCGCCGGGTTGCAGCCGCAGCTGAGCGACGACGTGCGGCGCGAAGGCCGGTCCCCCCACGCAATAGGTGCGCAGCTCGCTCTTGCGCACGTCGGGCGCGACCCGGAACACCAGCTCGAGCGATTGCGCGAAGTCGAGCGCGAAGTCCTGGTTGCAGCTCGGGCAGTGGCCGTGCTCGGCGAGTGCTCGAAGTGAATCCGCGAAGTCGGCCGGCACGCGGCACAGCGGACACAGCACCTCCCAGAGCAAGGTGAACAGTCCGCAGTGCGCGGCGCGCAAGCAGGCGTCGACGACGAGCTCGGGATCCAGGCCGTGTGCGCGCGCGAACGCGAGCGGCCGCAATTGCGCCACCTGCTGATCGCCGGAGAGCTCGCAGAAAGCGGCGAGCGCTTCGATCACCTCGCCCGGCACGCCCTCCTCGCGGAGCTTGGCGAGGCCGCGATCCAGCGCCAGCCGTTGCGCGGCGTCGAGCGGCCTGGGGGTCTCGAACGGATCGCGGCCGGGCACGCGTTCGCCGTGCTCACAGGCATGGGCGTCGATGCGCTCGAACAGGCGCGCGAGCGCGGCGCGTTGCTTGACGCGCAGCTCGAAGTCGAGCAGCCAGCGAGCGACCATGTTGCGCGGCTCGGAGGTCATGCTGTAGCGCAGCAGCGTCCCGCCCTCCGACTTGCGCGTCAGCTCCAGCGCGACCGTGTACCAGCTCATCATGCCGCCCTGGAACACGCGCAGGATGGCCCAACGCTTGCTCTCGATCCATTCGAACGGGTGCTCGCGCCAGTCGAGCTCCACGCCCAGCACGCGGTTGCGCCCGCGCAGCTCGCCGCTGTCGGCCGTACGCGCGAAGAGCGTCGGCGGCAGGCCGACCGCGCGGTTCATGCGGTCGGTGTTGGACACGTAGGGCCACAGCGCCTCGGGCTGCGCGCGCAGGTCCCACTCGAATGCGATCCTGACCAGGCGCTCGGGGTCCGCAGCTGGTAGCTGCGGGTGCAGCGCCGCGCTGCCGGCGGCCCCGTGCAGGATGCGCTGGATCGCCTCGAGCAAGGCCCCCGCGTCGACGAAGCGCTGGCTGGCGTCCTTGTCGAGCATGCGCGCTACCAGCGCGCAGGTCGCGTCGCTGGTGTCCGGCGCCACACCGGCGAGTGGGGGCGCGACCTGCGAGGCGTGGGCCACCAGCTTGGCCACTGTTTCACTCGCAGGGAACGGCAGCCGGCCGGAGATCAGCAAGAACAACGTCACCCCGAGCGCGTAGACGTCCGTCGCCGGGGTGATGCTGCCGCCGGCTGCCTGCTCGGGCGCCATGAAGTCGGGCGTGCCGAGCAGCGTGGTCTCCTCGGTGAACGCCAGCGTGCCGGTCTGGCCCTCGAGCATGCGGGCGATGCCGAAGTCGCAGAGCTTAATGACGAGCGGCGCGTCGGGCGCGTGGCCGGCCTGAGGCCGCGCGATCATCACGTTCTGCGGCTTGATGTCGCGGTGCACGATGCCGCGCGCGTGGGCCTCCCGCAGGCCCTGGCAGACGTCCGCCATCATGGACAGCGCCTCGCGCTCGGGCAGCCGTCCACCGCGCTGCTCGAGCAGCTCCATCAGGTCGCCGCCGTCGATGAACTCGAGCGCGATGAAGTCGAGGGCGCCGTCGCGGTTCCACTCGATCAGCTTGGCCACGTTGGGGTGGTCGACCTCCTGGAGGATGCGCGCCTCCTTGCGAAAGCGCCGGCGTCTGGCTGCATCGTTGCCGGCGTCGTCGCGCAGCAGCTTGAGCGCGGCCTCCTGGCCCGAGGCGCGATCGATCGCGCGGTACACCTCGCCCATCCCGCCTTCGCCGATCTTGCGCAGAAGCTCGAAGCGGCCGAGGCGCTGGCCCGGCGCGAGCTCGCGCGTCACGATGCGCTGCGTCGGCGACGACTCGGGCGGGAAGCTCAGCAGCGTGGGTTGCAGCGCCATGCCGGGTGCACGCGCTGGCGCGAGCGCGTCCCATGCCCGACACACCTCGGCCATGCGCGGTCGCGACTCGGGATCGGGTCGCGTGAGCTCACCGATCAGCGGGTCGAAGCGACTGATCGTGCCGCTGATGGCTGCCGGTCCGCGCAGCGCGAGCCTGAGCAGGGCGCCGAACGAGTACACGTCCGAGGCCGCGTCCAGCTCGGCTTCGGGCGCGCGGCACAAACGGTCGACTTCGCTGTCGTGTCCGCCGACGTCGAGCCACGCGAAGTCGAGCTGTGGTGCGCCGTCCTCGCGCAGCGTGACCGCGCTCGGGCCGATCGCGCCGTGCACGTAGCCGAGTTGGTGCGCGCTCTCGAGTGCGCGGGCGAGCGCGCCGAACAGCGGCCAGGCGTCGGCGTCGGCGATCACGCCCGGAGCCAGCTGCGTGCGCAGCACGCGCGCCGAGTAGTCGCCGAGGACGAATACTGGACAGCCCTCGATCTCCTCGCGCGCTTCGAGCCGGCGAAAGCCCGGCTGGGGCAGGAGCGCGTACACCTGCGCCCACTGATCGATCCGCCGCCAGCGTGCCGGATCCGTGCTCGCCACCGTGGCGTGGCGTAGCTCGATCAGCGCGCCGGACGGCTCGAGTCGAGCCAGCAGCGCGCTGCCGTCCGGGCCGCGACTGAGCGCGCGCACGGGCACACGGCGCTCGGAGCCGTGCAGCACGTACGCGCTCTTCGGACGCGGGCTGGCCATGTGGCCATGCTACGTCAGCTCCTGGCCAACCAGCTGCGGCTTTTTTCCGCAGCCGGCCTGCCGATCAACGCACCGCTGCGACACCGCGCGCGGGTGCCTGCTCCTTCGCCAGCTGCACCGATTCCTCGTCGGTGAACAGCCGCGAGCGCGTCAGGAAGCGGACGCCGCGCGGAGCTTCGAGCGAGAAGCCCGCGCCGCGACCCGGCACCTGGTCGATCACCAAATGGGTGTGCTGCCAGTACTCGAATTGCGGCGCGCTCATGTAGAACGGGCAGCCTTCGATCTCACCCAGCAGCACGTCTTGCTCGCCGACGCGAAATTCGCCCAGCGGGAAGCACATGGGTGCGCTGCCGTCGCAGCAGCCGCCCGATTGATGGAACATCAACGGCCCGTGCTCGCTCTGCAGCTCGACTATCAACTGCCGAGCTTCTTCGGTGACCGACACGCGCGCGATGGCCATGGCGCACCTCGCTCAGAAGAAGCCGAGTGGTTTCGGATCGTAGCTGACCAGCAAGTTCTTGGTCTGCTGGTAGTGATCCAACATCATGCGATGGTTCTCGCGCCCGATGCCGGATTGCTTGTAGCCGCCGAACGCAGCGTGCGCCGGATACAGGTGATAGCAGTTGGTCCATACGCGTCCGGCCTTGAGCGCGCGCCCTGCGCGGAACGCGATGTTGCCGCTGCGCGTCCAGACGCCCGCGCCGAGGCCGTAGAGCGTGTCGTTCGCGATCGAGATCGCGTCGTCGTAGTCCTTGAACGACGTGGTCGAGACCACCGGGCCGAAGATCTCCTCCTGGAAGATGCGCTGCCTGTTGTGCCCGGCGAAGATGGTCGGCGCGATGTAGTAGCCGCCCGACAGCTCTCCAGAGAGCTTCAGCTGCTCGCCGCCGAGCAGAACCTTGGCGCCTTCCTTCTTGCCGATGTCGATGTAGCTCAGGGTCTTCTCGAGCTGATCGCGCGAGGCCTGCGCGCCGACCGTGGTCTTGGTGTCGAGCGGGTTGCCCACCACCGCGTGCTTGCGCGTGCGCTCGATCGCCAGCTCCATGAACTGCCCGTGGATCTTCTCCTGCACCAGCGCGCGCGACGGACAGGTGCAGACCTCGCCCTGGTTCAGCGCGAACATGGTGAAGCCTTCGAGTGCCTTGTCGAGGAAGTCGTCTTTCTGGGCCAGCACGTCCTCGAAGAAGATATTGGGTGACTTGCCGCCGAGCTCGAGCGTGGCGGGGATCAGGTTGTCCGAGGCATATTGCAATATCAGTCGCCCCGTCGTGGTCTCGCCCGTGAAGGCGATCTTGGCGATGCGCGGGCTCGACGCCAGCGGCTTGCCGGCTTCGACGCCGAAGCCATTGACCACGTTGAGCACACCTGCGGGCAGCAAGTCGGCGATCAGCTCGGCCACGAGCAAGATCGTGGTAGGCGTTTGTTCCGCCGGCTTGAGCACCACGCAGTTGCCTGCGGCGAGCGCAGGCGCGAGCTTCCACGTCGCCATCAGGATCGGGAAGTTCCACGGGATGATCTGACCGACCACGCCGAGCGGCTCGTGCAGGTGATAGGCCACGGTGTTTTCATCGAGTTGACTGATGCCACCTTCCTGCGCACGGATGCAGCCCGCGAAGTAGCGGAAGTGATCGACCGCCAGCGGTAGGTCTGCCGCCAGGGTCTCGCGTACGGGCTTGCCGTTCTCCCAACACTCGGCCACCGCCAGCACCTCGAGGTTCTGTTCGAGTCGATCGGCGATCTTGTTCAAGATCACCGCGCGCTCGGCGGGAGACGTCGCGTTCCAGGCGCCCTTGGCTGCATGCGCTGCGTTCAGTGCTTGATCGATGTCCTCTGCAGTCGAGCGCGCGACTTCGCAGAATGGACGGCCGGTCACCGGCGAGATGTCCTCGAAGTACTGGCCTTTGACGGGCTCCTTCCAGTCGCCACCGATGAAGTTGCCGTAGCGAGAGCGAAACGAGACTTTCGATCCCTTCTGATTCGGGGGAACGTATTCCATGGTCGGCCTCACTTTCGATGAATGTGGGTGCTGCAGGAATCGAGCGCAGCGTACCACCGCACTCGCACAGGTACCCGGCGAAGCGCCTGCAGCGGTGAGCTGCATACACCGGCTGTTTTAGGCCTGTGGCAGACTGCCTCGTCCAAACAAGGACACGTTCGCGTTTGCTCAAGTTTGGGGTCCACATGTCCGTTATGAGAGCGTGACCTCTACGCGCGTGCTGTTGATCGATCCAGAGGATGACGCGCGGCGTACGCTGGCGGAGCGCTTGCATCTCCAGGGCTTCACGGTGGTCGAGTGTCGCGACGGCGCGGAGGGTGCGATAGCCGCGCTGCAGGACGGTCCGCTGGCAGCGGTCGTGGCCGACCTCTCCATGCCGAGCATCTCGGGCGTTCAGTTGTGTCGACTGCTCAAGGCGGAGAGCAGCACCTCACACGTGCCCGTGATATTGCGCGGCCTCGGGGGACAGCGGAATCGCTTCTGGGCAGAGCAAGCCGGTGCCTGGGCCTATGTGGTCAAGGGGCGCATGGGCGAGCTGGTGCGCGCGCTGCGCAAGGCGATCCGCCGCGCCGCCGAGCAGCCCAAGGAAGCCGACAACGACTTCTTCGTGCAGAGCTCGGCCGAAGGCCTGGACGTGCGCGAGCGCATCGCGGCGCACCTGGACGCCGCGCTGTTCGACTCGGTGGTCGCTGCGGAGGTGCGCAGCCTGGGCGCGACCGAGTCGTTCGATCGTCTGGTCGATCTGCTCTCGCAGTTCCTCGCGCAAGTCACGACGTATCGCTGGATGGCGATAATCCGCGACACCCCTCTGCGTTTGGGGATCCATGTCAACCCGCGCTCGCGCGAGCAGGCGCTGGCGGAAGCGTACGAGGCGCTCGGGCTCGAGAAGCCGATGCCGGCCGCGATCGTCGAGGACGATGACGCCGTCGCAGACGCCGAAGGGCCTCCGGCGATTTGCGAGCGGATCCTCTTCGGCGATGGCGAGCTCGGAACCATCGCCATCGCGCCGCGCGCGCCCGCGCACCACGCCGATCCGCTGTTGGTCAAGACCATCGCACGCGAGCTGGGCGGCGCACTGAAGATGGCCACGCTGGTCGAGGAGTCGCGGCTGACGGCGACGACGGACATGCTGACCGGCTTGCTCAACCGGCGCGCGTTCCTGGAGTGGGCGACGCGCGAGCTGCGCCGCGCGGATCGCTACAACGATCCGCTGAGCTGCATCATCCTGGATGTGGATCACTTCAAGCAGATCAACGATCGCCACGGTCACGCCAGCGGCGACGCCGTGCTGGCGTTCGTCGGAGGCATGTTGCCCAAGGCCGTACGCTCGTGCGACGTGGTGGCGCGCTGGGGTGGTGAAGAGTTCGTGCTCGCGCTGCCATCCACGCCGCTTCAGGGAGCGCTGCTGGTCGCCGAGCGCGCGCGGCGCGATCTCGAGGCGGCCACGGTGCAGACCGCGAAGGGCACGCCGATCCCCGTGACCGCGAGCTTCGGAGTCGCGCAGCTGATCTCGGGCGAGTCGATCGATCACCTGGTCGATCGCGCCGACCGCGCCATGTATGCAGCCAAGAGCGGCGGCCGCAACCGGGTCGAGGCCGCCGAGCAAACGCCGTCCGCCCAGCCGCTGCGTCGAACTCAGAGCCTACGCGCAGCAAAGGTTTAGGGCATGGCTCGATAGCGCAGCGGCTCCGTGATCTCGTGCCGCCATCCGAGCGCGATCGCGTCAACCACCGAAGAATGCCATCGCTTGCTTGCCCAAAACATCCTCGCCTGTCGGCGTGGCGTGGCAGCTGTCGCTCATCACTTCGCCTTTGGTGCTGTCGAGTTTGAACTGCCCGAGGTACGTCAGATCTTGGTTCACGCTCGCGTCGGCTGTGATCTTCTTGGCCTCGTCGTCAGTCCACTTTGCACCGCCGTTGCCTGCCAGTGTGCACTTGTGTCCGGCTTCGTATTGCGGCTGACCTACGAGGTAGATCTGCGTGCCCGGGTTGGTGTGCGAGCGTGCGGCTTCGATCATCGATCTGACCTCGTCGTCCGTCGCCCGGCTGCTGAACACGCAGATCTCAGCGACGAGGAATCTCAGCCAACGTGGGCCCAGCACGATCGCGGAGCGGTGCACCAGAGGGTGTAGGCGGCTCGCTCGATGAGCACGCGCGCACGCGGTGAGGGGCCTACGGCTCAGCAACGCGCTCGCCGCGTCGCAGACTGCGCGGCGATCGCGTATTGGCGGCCGCACCCTTTTTGGAAACGATTTCGGCCGGCGCGCTCCACTAGATCGAGCGAGCCCCTCGATGAAGACGCAGCCCACTCCCGATATCTCTCCATTTCCGGCGCTCGCGCTCGCTGTCCTGCTCCTGCTGTTCGCCGCCTGCAGCCCGGAGTCGGCCTTGGAAGCGCGTGAACCAAGCAAAGCCGGCGCTGCGGGGGCGTCGACGGCCGGCGCCGCTGGAACGATGCCCAGCGTCCCGACGGGTGCAGGCAGAGCGGCATCCGCGCCGACCGCTGGAAGCGCGGGATCCGCGCCCACAGCTGGAAGCGGGGGCCGCGGCGCAGCCGGTCGATCGGTGGTCGCGGGCGCCGGCGGTGCCGCCGGCACTCGTGCCACGGCCGGCGCAGGCTCTGGAGCCAGCGCTGGTTCGGCAGCTGGGAGCGGCGGAGCGAGTGCGCCTTCCGATTCCGCCATCCTCGTACCCGCTCGAGGTGCGCTGCTGGGCGAGTACTACGGCGATGGCACCGTAGCTCAAACCGAGACGCGCATCGGCCGCAAGCCCGCGGTCCACCTCACTTACTTCGCCTGGAACGACGACTGGACCAAGGTCGCCGCGAGCGATTTGGCCGCCGGAAAGATCCCTCTCGTCAACTGGGAACCCGCGGGGATCGACTTCAAAAAGATCGCCGACGGCAGCTTGGACTCCACGATCAAGGCGCGCGCGAGCGGCGCTGCCGGACTCGGCAAGAAGTTTTTCCTCGACTTCGCGGCCGAGATGAACGGCGATGAAGCCTGGAGCGGCAACGACGCGAAGCTCTACGTCGATGCCTATCGACACATCCACGACTTGTTCGAAGCCGCCGGTGCGACCAACGTGGTCTGGGCCTGGTGCCCAAACGTCACGGACGTGACCGGCGGCAACAAACAAACGCTCGACTATTACCCCGGCGATGACTACGTCGATTGGACGGGAGTCGACGGCTACAACTGGGGCGCGGGCAGCGGCTTCCAGTGGCAGAGCTTTCACGACGTATTCGCCCGCATCTACCCCGTGCTCGCAACCAAGGGCAAGCCGATTGTGATCGGCGAGATGGCATCGGACGAAAACGGAGGCGACAAGGCCGCCTGGATCGACGCGATGATCCCGACTCTACGCAGCGACTTCCCAATGATCAAGGCGGTGGTCTGGTTCGACGTGAAGAAGGAGCGCGCCTGGCAGATCAACTCATCGCCAGAGTCGCTGGCCGCATACATGCGCTTCGCGAACGATCCGTTCATGAATCCGTGAAACGCTGTAGTAAATTGCACCACGATACTGACAAGCACTCGCGGGCGTCGATCTCACGACACGATGCCCGCGAGGCGTTCGACCAACCCGGACCTGTGTCGCTCGGACTCGGCTACTTCGTGCCACGCTCGCAGAACTACGTGCCGCGCGAGTCGCTGAACGCGGGGACGCGCAGCGACGGCTCGGAGTGGCAGATCGCAGCTTCGGTCGTCGAGACCCAGCACGCGTTTGGCGCGGGGATCGGCCATCAAGTGTCGCAGCGCATGCGCCTGGGCGTTTCGCTGATCGGCGGCTACAACGCGCTCCAGCAATCGGTGACGTTGTTCGGCGCGGTGCACCGCGCGAGTGTCTCAGCGGCCAACACGTTCACGACCATCGGCACTAGCTCGCGCCTCAGCGTGGAGCTCGGCCTGGGCATGCAGCTCGAGCTCTCGGATGCGGTGGTCATCGGCGTGACGTTACGCAGCCCTCAGCTGCTGCTCTACGCCGTCAACAAGGCCAGCGCGAACACCGTCATCGCATCGGCTGGTGGATCTTGTAGACCTGAATGCATGCGCAGTGCGCAGGGTGTAGTCAGAGATCGGTCCATGCGTGTGCAGCCGTGATCCACGCAAAAAAGACTGGTTTTGCAGCCCGAGATCCGTCGCGCCGAACGACGGATCGCGCGTCGTTCGCGCTCAAACCCGATCTAGAGCCTCCAGCCCGGCACCCCCCTGCGGGAGTCGAAAAAATTTCGCAACTTTTTTGGTCGTCCCCAGGCACCCCTGTATCTCTCGATGCAGGGCTCCTCCTCTTAGGGAACACAAAGTCATGGCCGAAAGTCAGTTGATCGCGGGACTGGACCTGGGAACGACCAAAGTCTGCGCCATCGTGGGTGAGCAGATGGACGATGGCATCGACATCATCGGCATAGGGTCCGTGCCGAGCAAAGGCCTCAAGAAGGGCGTGGTCGTCAACATCGAATCAACGGTGCAAGCGATCCGCGCAGCCATCGATCAAGCCGAGACCATGGCGGGGTGTCAGATCCACTCCGTCTATGCCGGGATCGCGGGCAGCCACGTACGAGGGTTGAACAAGGAAGGCGTCGCTGCCATCACCGAACGTGAGGTGGCGGAGGACGACGTGGCGCGCGTGCTCGAACAGAGCAAGGCGATCCCGTTGCCCGGCGATCGGCAGGTGCTGCACGTCTTGCCGCAGCAGTTCATCGTCGACGACCAGGACGGCATCACCAAGCCGGTAGGCATGAGCGGCGTGCGCCTCGAGGCGCGCGTGCACCTTGTGACGGCCGCGACTGCCAGCGTCCAGAACATCATCAAGTGCGCAGAGCGCTGCAACCTGCACGTGGCCGAGGTCGTCCTCGAGCCGCTCGCCAGCTCGCACGCGGTCCTGACCGAGGACGAGCGCGAGATCGGTGTGGCGCTGATCGACATCGGCGGTGGCACGACCGACATCATCGTCTTCGTCGACGGCGCCGCGGTGCACACCAGCGTGATCCCGATCGGCGGCCTGAACCTCACCAGCGACATCGCGCAGGGCCTGCGCACGCCGATGGCCGAGGCCGAACGCATCAAGATGAAGTACGGCTGCGCTGCGGCCAGCCTGATCGATCCGGAAGAGACGATCGAAGTGCCTTCGGTGGGCGGGCGTCAGCCGCGCATCTTGCCGCGCGATATCCTGGTGCAGATCGTGGAGCCGCGCGTGGAAGAGATCTTCCAGGCCGTGCACCACGTGCTCAAGGAGACGGGTTACATCGACATGCTCGCGTCCGGCCTCGTGCTGTGCGGCGGCTCGACCTTGCTCGACGGCATGCCCGAGCTGGCTGAACAGATCATCGGCTTGCCCGCGCGCCGTGCCACGCCGATCGGCGTGGGAGGCCTGGCGGACGTCGTGAAGAGTCCGGCGTACGCCACCGCGGTCGGGTTGGTGAAGTACGGCGCCGAACACATGAATGCGGAGCGCTCGCGCGGTGCGGTGCGGCAGCTCCACCACCACCACAAGACCAATGGCGTCACGATGCGCAGCAGACTCGGCGATTGGTTTCGCGAAGTGTTCTAACAGCAGCGAATTGTGCTTGGCCGGAGCGGCGGGGGGCGTCTCGCCGCGAAGGGATTCGACAACACACGGAGACGGGCGTTAGGGAGGCAGGCGATGGGTATCTCGATCGATTTCGCGGACGACGCAGAGCTACAGGCGAAGATCAAAGTCGTGGGCGTCGGTGGTGCCGGCGGTAACGCCATCAACACGATGATCCACAGTGGACTCGACGGCGTCGAGTTCTTCGCAGCCAACACCGACACGCAAGCTCTGGCGAGCAACGCCGCGCCCGGTCGGATTCAACTCGGCATCAACCTGACGCGCGGTCTGGGCGCAGGTGCCACGCCGGACGTGGGGCGCAAAGCTGCGCTCGAGGACGTGCAGCGCATCGCCGAGGCGTTGTCGGGCGCCGACATGGTGTTCGTCACCGCGGGCATGGGCGGCGGCACCGGCACCGGCGCCGCGCCGATCATCGCGCAGATCGCGCGCGATCAGGGCGCGCTGACCGTCGGCGTGGTTACGAAGCCGTTTCAGTTCGAGGGCCGGCGGCGCATGAAGAACGCGCTCGCGGGTCTCGACGAGCTGCGCCAGTCGGTCGACACGATCATCACGATCCCGAACGAGAAGCTGCTGACGGTCGCCGATGACGACATGTCGATGCTCGAAGCCTTCCGGCGCGCAGACGACGTGCTGCTCCAGGCCGTGCGCGGCATCAGCGACTTGATCGTGCGCTCGGGCGTGATCAACGTGGACTTCGCCGACGTGCGCACGATCATGAGCTGCACCGGCAAGGCGCTGATGGGCACTGGCTACGGCCGCGGCGTGAACCGCGCGCTCGAGGCCGCCGACGTGGCGATCAACTCGCCTCTGCTCGACGACATCTCGATCGCGGGTGCGACCGGCATCTTGATCAACTTCACGGCCGGGCCCGACGTCAAGCTCAAGGAAGTGCGCGAGGCTGCCAGCATGGTGCAAGAGGCGGCGCACGAGGACGCCAACATCATCTTCGGCCTGGTCACCGACGCGAACATGGAAGACGTGGTCAAGGTCACCGTGATCGCGACCGGCTTCGACAACCAGGCAGAGGAGATGCTGCTGTCCACGCCTGCGACCACCACCCGCCACCAACACGCCGGCCATCAGGGCCACGTGACGGGTCATTCGCAGCTGGCGCGCAACGCGGCGCAACAAGCGCTGGCGCGCGGCACGGGGGCGCCGAGCACCCAGGCGATGCCACCGCCGCCGCCCGGCTTGACCCCGCGGCAACAAGCGCAGGCCCCCGCTCCGCGCACCGTGGTCGCGCGGCAATCGCGTGCACCGTTCGAGTCGCCGTCGCGTCCGTCGACGATGCCCGAGGTCCAGACCGCACGCGCCTTCGGCCCGGCTGCGATGATGGACGAAGCGGTGCTCGACATTCCCGCGTATCTGCGCCGCGCGAAGCAGCAATAGCGCAGCCCATAGCGGCGAAATCCCGATCCGGGAACAGCAAATCCTGCCAGCCGCCCGCCCCGGCTTGTCCCGGTGCGGGCGGTAGCGCTACGGTCGCTGCCGTCGCATGAGTGAGGATCGGAAGCCACGGCAGCGCGCGACGGGCGTGGGTGTCGCGCTCGGCGTGCTGGCGTTGACCGTGGCTGCCGGCCTGCAGGCCGCTGCAGCCAGCCGCGCGCGCGACGAGGCCGAGCGCAATCGCCCGCGCGCGGTCGTGGAGGATGGCTACGTCTCGTCGGCCGAGTGCCGCAGCTGTCATCCCGGCCAGTACGAGACGTGGTCGAGCTCGTACCACCGCACGATGACGCAGGTCGCCACGCCGAGCAGCGTGTTCGGCGAGTTCGACGCGCGCGTGCTCGACGGCCACCGCGTGCTGCGCGACAAGGATCGCTTCTTCGTCGACTTGCCTGCGTACCGCTCCGGCGAGCAGAGCGAGCGGCGTCCGATCAGTTTGGTAACTGGTTCACACCACATGCAGGTGTACTGGTACGAGACCGGCGATGAGCGCGCGCTCGGGCAGCTGCCGTTCGGGTACCTGAAGCAGGATCGGCGCTGGGTGCCGCGCTCGTCGATGTTCCTCGAGCCGCCCGGCGACGCGCGCCCGACCGAGATCGGGCGCTGGAACTCGAGCTGCATCGCTTGCCACACCACGCAAGGCAAGCCGCGCGCGGACGCGCAGGGTCACTACGACACCGCGGTCGCCGAGTTTGGCATCGCCTGTGAGGCCTGCCACGGTCCGGGCCGAGAGCACGTGCAAGCCAATGCGTCGCCGCTCGCGCGCTACAAGCAGCGCCTCGGCATCCGCTCCGATCCCGGCATCGTGCACCCGGGCAAGCTCGATCACCGGCGCGCCTCGGAGATCTGCAGCCAGTGCCACGCGCTCTGGCAGCACCGCGGCCAGGAGTCCACGCGCACCTGGAACGATCACGGCTTCGCCTATCGACCCGGCAAGGATCCGACCGAGTCGATGTGGCTGATGCAGCCCTCGCGCGCGAGCGAGGACACGCGCGTGGCCTTCGTGCTCAAGAACCACCGCTCGTACGCAGACGGCCAGTTCTGGCGCGACGGGATGGCGCGCGTCTCGGGCCGCGAATTCAGCGGAATGATCGACAGTACGTGTTACACCCGCGGCGAGCTGTCCTGTTTGTCCTGCCACACCATGCACAAGCCGGCCGACGATCCGCGTCCGAACGCCGAGTGGGCGAACGATCAGCTGCGCGCAGGCATGGACGGCGATCAGGCCTGCCTGCAGTGCCACGAGAAGTTCCGCGGGCGTGTGACACAACACACGTTCCACGCCGAGAATTCTTCGGGCAGCCGTTGTTACAACTGTCACATGCCCAACACCAGTTACGGTCTGCTCAAGGCCATGCGCAGCCACCGCATCGACGCACCCGACGCGCGCGTCACGGTCGAGTCCGGCCGGCCGAACGCCTGCAACGGCTGTCACCTGGATCGCAGCCTGGGTTGGGCTGCCCAGCAGCTGCAGGCGCGCTACGGGATCACGCCGCCCGAGCTGTCCGAGGATCAAGCGAACGTCGACGCTGCCTGGCTACTCGCGCTGAGTGGCGACGCAGGCCAACGCGCGTTGATCGCCTGGGCCGCAGGCTGGGAGCCGGCCCTGGCCGCATCGCCGCGCGCCGATCTGCCGGCGCTGCTGGGCGTGCTGATGGACGATCCGTACGACGCGGTGCGCTACATCGCGGAGCGTTCGCTGCGCAGCTTGCCGGGCGTGGACGCGAGCAAGCTGGACTACGACTTCGTGCAACCGCCCAACAAGCGGCCGCCGGTGGCTGCGCACGTTGCCGAGCTCGGCAAGCGGTTGAATGTTGGCGGCAGCGCGAGCGCTCCGCCAGGCGCGGAGCAGCAGCGGACGGCGGCGTGGGTGGCGCGCCTGTTGCCGTCGCGCGATCAGCGCCCGGTGTTGTTGCTGGAGTGACCATGACAGAGGACGTCGCGCGAGAAACCCCACAAAGCCCGCCGCTGATCCGCACACACCTGCGCTTCGGCTGGCTCGGCCTGTCGTTGTTCGTCGTGCTGGGTATCGCGCTCGAGGGCCTGCACGCCTTCAAGAGCAGCGCCTACCTGGGGGTGGGCCAGGAGACACGCCGGCTGATGTGGACCCTCGCGCACGCGCACGGCGTGGGCCTGTCGCTGGTTCACCTGGGCTTCGTCGCCAGCCTGCGCGCGCTGCGCGACCCCGGCCAGGCCCTGCTGCTGCGGGCGTCGCACGCGTTGCGCTGGGCCACCGTCCTCATCCCGGGCGGTTTTTTTCTGGGCGGCGTCGTGACCTACGAGGGGGACCCGGGCGTGGCCGTCTTCCTGGTGCCGATCGGCGCGCTCGTGCTGGTGATCTCGCTGGTGTGTGTGGTGTGGGTGATCTGGTCCACTGACTTGAAGAGTTAGTTCGCGCGGGAATGAGCGAAGCGAACCTCGTGTCGCCAGTCGGTGGGGCCGGCGGCGTACCGCCGCCGGCTATTAACCGCCTTGCGGAGGGGCTGGTTCGAGCCTAAGCACAAAGAACCACCTCCGCGCATGACGCTCCGAGCCACGAAGGAAAAGACCGGGCACTGTCCACGCTGCCGGATGGATGTTCAAACCGTGCAGCCCTGGCCGCACTGGCGCAAAGTCCGCTACGCCTACTTCGGCACGCTCAGCGTGGCGTTGTTCGGCGCGCCGGTGATCCTCGCGGACGGGTTCATCCTGATCCCGTGCCTGATGATCATCATCGCCGCGATCGGTCCGCTGAACGCGTTGATCGCCAAGAAGCCGACCTGCGCGCAGTGCGGCGCCATCGTCGAGCCGCTGCGCCGGTTGCACTCGGTGCCGGGCGAGGGCAGGCCTTCGCGGCCCAGCACGCACGACAAGCGCAAGCGACTCGGGCGGAGGACTTAGCTCAGTAGCACGTACAGCACCGGCACTGCGGCGCCCAGGGTCACGAGCACGAAGCCGCGCCCGAGCAGGCCCTTCTTGCCTTTGATCATGAACATGCCCGACAGCGCCAGGAACAGCAGCGCGGCCGCGTAGGTGTCGGCGACGTAGGTCCAGGCCTTCTTGCCGCGGTTCAAGTGCAAGTAGTTGGCTGCGCGCAGGAAGAACCGCTCGTGTTGCCCCTGCTCGAGCACCTGGCCGCTGCTCGGAGTGACGTGCAGCGTGCGCTTGTCGAACGTGATGTCGAGCTGATCGTCGGTCGATCGATAGACGTCGCGCGGCGTCTCGCGGATGCGCAGCTGCGTCAGGACCTCGCGGGCGATGGTCGCATCGTCGCCGGCCAGCGGCCCGTGTAGCTGGTGCGTGTGCTCGTAGTTGTCGAAGCTCGGATCCCAGTCGGCGATGTGGTTCACCGCCAACCCGGAGAGCGCATACACGACGGTCAGGCCGACCGCGAGGTAGCCGGCGTCGCGGTGCAGCGCGCGCAACGCAGCTCGCAGCGGCAGGCTGCGCTGGCCGGCCGCTCGCGGCGGCGGGGAGGTTTCGCCATCAGCCATTGCGTTCTTCTCGCCAGGGATCGGCATGGTTGTGATATCCGCGCACTTCCCAGTAGCCCGGCTCGTCGCGCTCGCTCAAGCGGATCCCGGTCAGCCACTTGGCGCTCTTCCAGAAGTACAGGTCCGGCACCAGTGCGCGCAGTGGGGCGCCGTGCTGGATCGGCAGCGGGCGCCGTTCGTACTGGTGCGCGACCAGCACGTTGGGCTTCTGCGCCTCGGCCAGCGGCACGTTGCTGGTATAGCCGTAGGCGGCTTCGAAGATCACGTAGCGCGCCGAGGGCTTGGGTTGGGCGCGCGCGATCAGCTCGGAGACGCGCACGCCGCGCCAGTGGCTATCGAGGATCGTCCACTTGGTCACGCAATGGACGTCACATGTCTGATCGACCTGCGGCATGCGCAAGAGCGCCGCGAAGTCGAGCTCGAACGGCGCGGCGACTTCGCCGTGCACGCGCAACGTGAGCTTCCCGGGGCTGGGATCGCCTTGCCTTCCGCCCATCGGGCGCAGGTAGCTGATCAG
>DATEOF010000302.1:0-5225 GCA_035274465.1 Polyangiales bacterium | reverse complement strand
AGGCGCTGCAAGCCAAGCGTGAGGCCGCGGATGCCCGGCGCGAAGCCGCGCGCGAGCGGCGCGCCGAGGCGCTGCAAGCCAAGCGTGAGGCCGCGGATGCCCGGCGCGAAGCCGCGGATGCCAAGCGCGAAGCCGCGCGCGAGAAAAAGGCGTTGGCGAAGGCAGAGCGTGAAGCCGCAGCCGCAGCCAAGGCGAACAGCTTGGCGTCCAATCCCCGTCACGGGGGCATCTTGCGAATCAACAGCCTGCCATGGTCCCAGGTGTACATCGACGGTCAGATGGTCGGCTACACGCCACAGCGCGCCATTAGCCTGGCGCCGGGCGAACACGCCGTGCGCCTGATCAACCCCGAGTTCGCGATGAGCAAGACACTGCAAGTGCGAATCGCGAAGGGCCAGCAGATCACGCGGTCCGAGGTGCTCAGCGAGTGAAGCCAGCTCAGCGAAACTGGAACAAGGCCGGCAACACGAACACCCACAGTGCCGACCAGGCGCCGAACAACGGGATGCAGTCCGCGATCCAGCGCTGCGGCAGCTGCGCGTCACCGTCGCTGCGAGCTGCGCGGACGAGCGCGATCGTCAACCCACTCAGGTAGCCGAAGAGCAGCAGGTTGCCACCCAGCACCGCGACTCGGTTCGGCGACGTGCCGAAGGACGCGAAGCGGTAGATGATCGCCGAGAGCGCCAGGCCGTCCACCGCGACCGATAGGCCCGCGATTGCGCACGCCAGTAGCATCAAACCTCGCTTCGGGTTCGAGCGATCGCTCTGGAGCAGCATCCACGTGACGAGTAGCGCCGTCGCGAGCAGCATTGCGTACAGCAGGGCGAGCGACTCGCGATCCTGATAGGGGTTGTTGCGCGTGCCCACGATTGCGATCGCGTAGGCGAGCAGCGTCGCGAGGGCGAGAGGGGAGAAGATGCGCGCGAGTGCGGGCGCCAGCCGCTCGGCCCGCTGAGCCCGCGCCCGCTCGAGGCCGGCCGCCACGACTGGAGTCGCGGCGACCCCTGCGACCACGATGTTCCTCATGTAAAACTCGGCGATGTCGAGTTTGATCAGCTTGAACACGCCGATCGTGAGCGCGGTCAACACCACGCCACCGAACAAGAAGCTCCGGAGTCGTTCGAGCGCGCGCTGTCGGAGCTCGACGGGGTGCTGGGCCAAGTCCCACGGTTTGCCAGCATACCGGGGCCAAAACCCGTTGACGACATCTCTGCTAGTCCGCGCGCAATCGCGTGGCGGTCACGAGCGCAACCCCGTTGCTGAAGAACGGCTCGGCATCCAGATCCGTTCCGCGCACGAAGTCGCTGACAGACCTCGCATCCAGCCGATTCTGGCCGCGGAGGGTGATCGCGATGCGGACGATCAGATATCCGAAGTGTTGGCCGGAGGCGTCGAACAGGTTTTTGACGAACTGGCCGTGGTAGCGGGTGCCGCCATCCGAAACCCACGCTCCGAGGCCGTCGCTCGAGCTCAGCGGGCCGAACTCCGGGAAGAGCGGAAGCGCCGCGGTTGGATGGAGTGCGGTATCGGTCTCGGTCAGCGTGCCGCCGGTTTCGAAGACGATGAGGGACGTAAATGGTGGTGGAATCACCTCGACGTCGGGATGTGGCTGCGGCGTCACGTTGAGTGTCCACGTGCCTGTCAGCGGTGATGTGTCACACGCCTTGTCGTGTGCTGCCGCGGTGTTCGCGCCGAGAAGCGCAACCGTCAGGCCCAGCCATACGCGTGCGTAGTGCGTCGAGCTCATGTCGTCCTCCGAGGATAGAACGGCACGAGTGTGCGTTGCCCGGCCCCTACCGGGTATGAGCTCGCTCACTCGCGCCGCCGGTAAACTGGAGTCGACTGTTCGGTCAGTGTGCTGGTGGCCGCACGCTCGGCGAGCCGCTGATGTAGCTCTCGAGCGATTCGATCAAGGAATCTCTGTCACCCAGCAGTGCGTGGATCACGTCACCCATGCTGATCACGCCCAGCACGCTGCCATGGTTCACGACCGGCAAGTGTCGAGTGCGGTGGTCGTTCATGAGCGCCATGCAATGTTCGATGGTGTCGTGAGGCGCTACCGGGCTGACGTCCGAGCGCATGACGTCGCGCACGCGCGATGCGAGCGTCGCGCGTCCTTGCCACAAGAGTTTGCGTATGCAGTCGCGTTCGGTGATGACTCCGATCAGGCCGCGTTCGTTGCATACGAGTACAGCGCCGATCTCATGGGTGCCGAAGAGCGATACCGCTTCTTCCACCGTCGCTTCCGGATCGACCGACCAGACGTTGTGCGGTTTGTGCGCGAGCAGTTGCTCCACTGTCGTTGTCATGTGTCCCCCGTGCCGTTGGTGTCTTCGTGATAACCCCCGTCCCCGAAAACGGTAGCGTTCTGTCGTTGTCTGAGCAACGCGAGTTACACTGGCGCGGGTCAGTTGACGGATCGCATGCGGCCCGTGGGGAGTAGCCGCTGGCTGGTTTGCGTCAGGTTTTGATTTCCGATGCGTTGCAGGCATGGCCTGCGATGGTCGGGGCATGATTGCGGCAGCTGATGGCGGCGGTAGCCCTTACTGCCCCAGAAACCTCAGCACGGCGTCCTGGATCCCAACGGCTTCGGGCGGGACCCTCATCGCGACCCCGGGCTCGTTCCGCCACCACGTCCGCTGTCTCCGCGCGTACACCAGCGTCGCCTGGTTGATCCGAAACTCGGTCTCTTCGAGGCTCACCCCGTCGATCACGTGGTGGAGGGCCTGCTTGTAGCCCACCGACTGCAAGGCACGGACCTCGGCGCCAGACCGTGCGACGATACCGCGCACCTCCTCCACCAGCCCGGCTTCGAGCATGGCGCGCGTCCTCGCCTGCACTCGCTGCGCGAGCTGCGTGCGATCGATGTCGATGATCACGCTGAAGTCCTGGTACCGCGGCGCCCCGAGCGCGTGCTCCTGGCGCAGCAGGCCCAGCGGCCTGCCGGTCTGCCGCTGGACTTCCAGCGCCCGCACCACGCGCAACTTGTCGTTCACGTGGATGTTCCGCGCGCTGATCGGATCGAGCTCCTCGAGGCGCCGGTGCATCGCAGCTGCACCCTCGCGATCCCACTCCGCTTCGAGCTCCGCGCGCAGCGCGCCGTCCACCGCGGGCAGCTCGACCAGGCCGCGCAGCAGCGCGCGCAACCACAGACCCGTGCCTCCGACGACGATCGGGAGCCGCCCGCGCCCCCCGATGTCTGCGATCGCGGCATCTGCGAGCTCGGCGTAGTGCGCGGCGTCGAGCGGGTCGTCCGCCTCGCGCACGTCGATCAAGTGGTGCGGCAGTCCAGCCAGCTCTGCCGCCGTCGGCTTCGAGGAGCCGATGTCGAACCCGCGATAGACCTGCACGCTGTCGGCACCGACGAGCTCGCCGCCGAGCTTCTTCGCGAGCTCGATGGCGATGCGGGTCTTGCCGGCGCCGGTGGGCCCCGACACGACGACGATCCTGGTGTCGCGGGGCATGTTCAGCGTCCGAGTCGTCGTTCGAGCTCGCCCCACGCCAGCGTGCAGACGACGGGCCGACCGTGGGGGCAGTGTCCCTGGAAGTCCTGGACCTCGTCGAGTGCGCGCAGCAGGGCCGAGATCTCCTCCGGCGACAACGGGTCCCCGGCGCGGATCGCGCCGTGGCAGGCCATGGTGGCGAGCGCCATGTCGATCGCGTCTGCGAAGGCGCGTTCGCCGGAGCGGTTCAGCTCCGCGAGGAGGTCGCGGATCAAGCGGGCAGGGGACGCACGGTAGAGCAGCGCCGGCACCGCGGCGACTGCGATCGTGGTCGGACCGAGGCGGGTGCACTCCAGGCCCAGCGGCGCGAGTTGTTCCTGGCTGCGCTCGATCAGCACAGCGTCGAGCTCGCTGCACTCGACGCGCTCGGGGAAGAGCAAGCGCTGCACCTTGACGCTTCGCTCGCGGTAGGCGCGCCGCAGCTGGTCGAAGCGCACGCGCTCGTCCGCGGCGTGTTGATCCAGCACGTAGAGACCCGTCTCGCCTTCGCAGATCAGGAACATGCGGCGCGATTGAGCGAGCGGTCGCAGCGCGGAGAAGAAGCCACGCGCTCCGAGGAGCGGCTCTGCGACGCGGTCGGGCTCGGGCGCCGTGCTCGTCGCGCTGCCGTCGAGGCCCCAGGGATCGACGGCCGATTCCGCTGCAGCCGCAGGCGGCGGACCCTCGAGGTCGATCGGCACCGCCACGCCCGGCTCCGACCAGCTCGCGCTCGCCGCCGATGGCTGCAGGCGTGATTGCCAGTAGTTGGCCCCTCGCGCGGCTGGGCCGCTCCAGGCCGAGGTACCCAGCTTGCGCGCCAGGCTGCGGGTCAGCGCGTCGTACAGCGCCCGCCCACGCGCGAAACGGACCTCGAGCTTTTGCGGGTGCACGTTCACGTCGAGCTCGTGCGGATCCAGCTCCAGGAACAGCGCACCGACCGGGAAGCGTCCGGGCGGCAGCACACTACCGTAGGCGTAGGCCACACAGCGCGCCAGGGCCATGTCGCGGACTGCGCGATTGTTCACCAGGACGTGGAGGTTGGCAGAGCCGGAACGCGCGCGCTCGGGTGCGCCGAGCGACGCGCTCATACGCACGCCTTCGAACTCGGCTTCGTAACGGCGCAGCGTCTCGTCGGGAAAGGCCGCAGCCACGCGATCGTGCGCATGCTCGGTGCGCGCAAACTCCTGGCTCACGCGGCCATCGCGAGTGAGCGTGAGCGCGACCTCGGGATAGCCGAGTGCGATGCGCAGACAGATCGCGGCGACGTGTGCGCTCTCCGTGGGCTTCGACTTCAGGAACTTCAGCCGCGCGGGCACGTTGTAGAACAGGTCGGAGACCTCGATCAGCGTTCCGGGCGCACAACCGACCTCGCTTGCCGGTCCGCGCTGGCCACCGTCGACCTGGATCCGCGTGCCTGCGTCCGCGTCGCGAGGCCGGGTCAGCAAGTTGAAGCGCGAGACTGACGCGATCGACGGCAGCGCTTCGCCACGAAAACCGAGGGTGGCGATCGAGAACAGATCGTCGCGCGACCGGATCTTGCTAGTCGCGTGGCGTTGTACGCACAGCTCGGCATCTCTCGGCGACATGCCACAACCATCGTCCGCCACTCGGATTGAACCCTGGCCGCCGTCGCGGATCTCGACGCTGATCCGGGTCGCGCCCGCATCGATCGCGTTCTCGACCAGCTCCTTGACCACGCTCGCCGGTCGCTCCACCACCTCGCCGGCAGCGATCTGGTCGGCC
>DATEOF010000301.1:0-47992 GCA_035274465.1 Polyangiales bacterium | reverse complement strand
CACGTTGCCCGCAACCCCCGCCGGCGCCGCGCGGCCTGCAGCGCTGCTGACGCTGCCAGCTGCGGATCCGCGGCCGCCCGCGCCTGTCGGCGCAGTGTCGGGGCTGGTGACTCGCCCAGCATCGTCCGCCGGTGAGCACGCGGCGATGAGCACGCAAACCAGGAGGATGCGGCGAGAACACGTTCCCATCACACCCTACGTGGGTGAGCGCGCCCCCGGGGGGTCACGAAAGAACGCCTCGGGGGTAACACCCATTCTTGGGATGGTCAGCGAGGTCCCGCGATCACTTCCAGAAACTCTTGAAGAAGTTCCACGCGACCGGGCCGAGCGCGAGGCTCGTGTTGTTGCGGTACAGCAGGTGTCCGCCGAGTTGTTGCCCTTGCGCGGCGACGGTGCAGAACCGCACCTCGACGCCTTCCTTGCAGCCCTTCCAAACCTTGCAGCTCGATACCTCTCGATCCGCGGGACACGCAGAGAGTGGAATGTTGTATGGGTCCTTGGCATCCGGCGAGCCGATGCCGTACTTGGTCTCGAAGCAGGCCCAAGGGTCGGTCGAGGACATCGGGCCACCGTAGTTGATGGTGGTCGGGGTCATCTCGCAGCCGTTGAGCGTCGCCATCTTCGTGGCCAGCATCTGATCGTCGGCGTACGACGTCAGCTGATCGGTCATCGCATGGAACGCAATGTGCGGGATCGGACGCTCGATCGCGTTGCACGGGTTGGACAACATCGCGACCGGCGCCATGCCGCGCCAGCGCTTGGTGTCCTTACAACCGGTGGCGACGGTAACCATGCCGCCCATCGAGATGCCGGTGATGTAGACCTTCTCGGGATCGACCTTCGCGATCTTCTCGACCATGTCGGCGACCGTGTTCAGGTAAGGCGGGTCGCTCGTGGCACTCCAGCGGAGCCCGTTGCCCTCTGGTGTGACGACGATGGCATTGTCGCCCTGCACCGCGCGCCGCCACGACGATCCGTACCCGAGTGGAGCGTCTGCGGAGAAACGTTCGGTACCGATGTGCACCTCGGCCGATTCACTCGCACCGTGGCAGTCGAGGATCAGCGCGGCCGGAGCGCACGGGTTGTAGCTCGGGGGCGCGTAGAAGTAGACCTTCTTCATCTGGCCCATGAAGCTGAACATGCACTTGCGATCTTCGCCGGGCCGCATCGGCGCGGTACATGGATCGGCACCCATCGGATTCTTCTCCATGCTGGCAGGACAATCCGCTGGCGGAGTTTCGGGCTTGGTCGTGGAACCACCAGTCCCGGCTTGAGTCATGACGTCACCACCACTCGTGCCAGCAGTCTGCGATGGCGCCGAGCCACCGCTGCCGCTGTTGGCTGCAGGCTTCGTAGTCGTGGACATCATGCCTGCTTGCGCGGTGCCGGTGCCCGCGGTTGCGGCAGACGTGCTCATCCCCCCCGTGCCACCCGTAGTTGCGGTGGCCGGCGGAGACGACGACATGCCTGCAGTTGCAGTACCTTGCGGCGCAGTGAGCGAGGGATCTCCGTTGGGTGCCGTGGTGGCCGTCTCACCACCGCAGCCGACGAACCCGCAATACGCCTGAACCAGGAAAACAGATAACCGACGCATGTACGAAGCATGCACGCTTCAACCACTAGATCAACCTTCGCTCACATTTCTCTACGGCGCAGAGCACGCCAATCAACAAACCTCACACGCTAGTGACAGAACCGACTAAACCTCGTGCGTCGTCTCAGCAAAATGCGCCGCGGGCCAAGCAAGCGCTTAGATACGCGTCATAAACGGAACAAATGCTGCGCGACTTCATCATGCATACCGACTGGCTCGCATTCACGTTCGCGCTCTCGGCAGTGACGTTCGGCGCGTGGGTTCAAGCGACCGTAGGCTTCGGCTACGCGCTCTTGTCAGCTCCGCTGGTCGCGCTGGTAGCTCCGTCGTTCGTGCCTGGCGCGATCATGGTGAGCTCCGCAGTGTTGTCGCTCACGACGGCGCTGTACGAGCGCAGCAGCATCGACCGCAACGGCATCGGTCTGGCGCTGCTCGGTCGAATACCTGGCGTGATCTTGGCCGGAGTAGTCGCCAAGCAACTGGGAGGCGCGGACCTGAACACAGTGTTCGGGGTCATCGTGTTGTTTGCGGTGGGGCTCAGCCTGTCCGGTCTGCGCTTGCCGCTCACGGCGGCGAGCTTCTGCGGAGCGGGCTTCGTGTCCGGCCTGATGGGGACGCTCACGTCGATCGGCGGGCCACCCATGGCGCTCGTCTATCAAGACGCCCAGGCGCCGCGGCTGCGCGCTTCGTTGAACGCGTACTTCGCCGCAGGCAGCTGCATGTCGATCGCGGGTCTGCACTGGGCCGGTCACTTCGGCGCGAAGCAACTCTGGGATGGCGCGGCGCTCTTGCCGGGCTGCGCGCTGGGCATGCTCCTCAGCTTGCCCACACGTGGCTGGTTGGCGGCTGGTCGCACGCGACAGGGCGTGCTGGCGGTCGCGACCGTGGCCGCGCTCGCAGTCGTGGTCAAGAGTTGCTGGCAGTCGGTATCTTGAATGCGCTCGCTGTGAGGCAGGTAACTACCCCCGCGCCCTTCCCAGCCTAGTCTTCGTAGATGGAGGCCCGGAGATCGCTCGCACAACTGGAGCCGGAGGTCCGCAAGCTCGATCGGCGGATCGCCAGCGTGCTCGAGCGCTGCTTCGAACGCTTGTCGGGGCGCGATAGCAACATCGACGTACGCGAGCTGGGCAGCGCGCTCGACCTCGAGAGCGAGTACCTGACCCAGCGCATCCTGTGTGTGCTCGACAAGGACAACGACGGGCTGATCGACCGCGAGGACTTTCTGGGCAGCGTGCGCACGCTGCTGTTCGGCACGGCGCCCGAGCGCCTGCTGCTGGCCTTCCGCATCCACGATCTGGATGGCGACGACGCGCTCGACCGCGGCGAGCTCGAGCACATGATCGCCCTCGGCTTGAGCGAGGATTCGCTCGATGCACCGCTCACCGAGGTCAGCCGGCTGGCCGACCTGTTGCTGACCAGCGTCGACAGCGACCGCGACGGCCGCATCAGCTTCCGCGAATTCGAGGAGGCCGTGTCCAAGCACGCCTCGGTGCTCGAACACATCAGCCAGAGCGGACTGATCTGGCTCGCTCCCGACGATCGCGTGCGCGAGTACATGCGGCGCTCCCAACCCGCGACCTGGCTGCCGCGTGCGCGCACGCAGCTTCGAACGCTGGTGCACCAGCTGGAGAACTCCGCCGGCGCGCTGGCGATCCTCGCAACCTGGCTGCTGCTCAACGGCGTGTTGTTCGCGCGCGCGGTCGAGACGTACGCGGCAGCTGGAGCGTCGCTCGGCCTCTCGCTCGCGCGCGGTGCCGGCGCGTGCCTGAAGCTCAACTGCGCTCTCATGCTCTTGCCCGTGCTGCGCCTCACGCTCACCTGGATTCGCCGCGCGCGGCGCTTGCGCGCGCTGCCCGTCGACGATGCCATCGCGTTCCACCGCTTGCTCGGCTGGGCGGTGCTCGGCTTCGCGCTGTTGCACACGGTCGCGCACCTGTGGAACGCCGACCCGGCAATGGAGCGAAACCCGTTCCGTACGGTCCTCGAGATGCACGCGGGGCGTAGCGGTGCCGCGTTGTTGTCATGCCTGCTGCTGATGTTCGGTTGTGCGGTGAGCGTCGTGCGCCGGCGCAACTTCGAGCTCTTTCACCTCACGCACCTGTTGTACCTGGCCTTCTTCCCGCTGCTGCTCGCGCACTCGCTGAGCGTCCTTTCCTGGGTGCTCGTGCCGTGCCTGGTGTTCGCGCTGGACCGCGCGCTACGCATCGCGCGCCGCACGCACGCGACGCACGCGGTCGCCGCAGCCGCCCTGCCCTCTGCAGTCACGCACCTCTCGCTCGCGCGGCCGCCGGACTTCCAGCACCAACCCACCGACTACGTGTTCGCGCGCGTGCCCGAGATCGCGAAGTACGAGTGGCATCCGTTCACGATCAGCAGCGCGCCGGAGCGGCAACACCTGTCGCTCCACGTACGCAACCTCGGCAACTGGACCGGGGCCCTGCACAAGCTCATCGCCAGCGGCCGCACGGGCCGAGCAGAGCCCCTGCGCGTCGAGCTCGATGGCCCGTACGGCGCGCCTTGCACGCACATCCTACAGACGCGCTACGCCGTGCTGATCGGCGCCGGCATCGGAGCCACCCCGTTCGCGAGTGTGCTCGAGAGCATCGCACTGCGCGGACCTCACACCCTCGAGAAGCTCCACTTCTTCTGGATCAACCGCGACCAGCGCTCGTTCGAGTGGTTTCGAACGCTGCTCGCCGACATCGAGCGACGGGGCGATGCCGGTCGCCTGGACATCCGCATCCACATGACACGCGGTCGCCACGACGCGGCCGCCGCGATCATCAACCTCGCGCGCGAGCTCGCCCACGAGCAAGGCCGCCGCGACCTGATCACCGGCCTCAAGAGCCGCACGCGCATGGGCCACCCCGACTACAAGGCCGAGCTGCGAGCGATCGCCCGCGAGCACGCACCACACCCGGTCGCGGTCTACTTCTGCGGGCCGCCTGGCCTCGCGCGCAAGATCAAGGCGATCTGTGCGGAGCTCGGCCTGGAGTTCCGCCAGGAGCACTTCTAGTTCTCGACGCCGGTGACCGCCAGCCAGTCGTCTTCGTCGCCCGCCGCGACGAAGATGATCGGCGCAACGCACGGATTGGGCAGCTTCAAGCGCTGGCTGATGAACGCATCGCCGCCACGTGTCGCCGGAAAGCCGACGGTTGCGACATGGGACATGCCGACGTTGTCGCCTTCCTCGGTTAGACAGCTGACGATGCCACGGAAGTGGTCCTCGTCATTGATGCCGCGCAGCTCGGGCGGAACCTCAGGGTCCCTCGTGAACACGAGCCCATGCACCGAGATGGTCAGCGTTCCGTCGCTGAGCAATGACCCTTCGGCGTTGCGAATTGCCCAGGGCAAGCCGTCGCCCGGGATATCGCGAATGGGGTTTTCTTCACCCACGAACGGTCCATCCACGGCGTACATCGTTGAGAAACGCAACACGGTCTGGCGTACGGATGCTGCAGATGCGATCTGTGATGCAAAGGCCGAAGCGATTCCTGCAATAGCCATCATTGTCATGAGTCGTTTTGTCATAGATTCCCCGCGTTCTAATACATCGGTACTAACACCGATGCGTACCCACAATTCTCTACGGCGTGAGCCGCTCGTGGGTAACGCGCGCGTCAACGTGGACCGCGCGGCAGACCGAGCACGCGTTCCCCGATGATGTTGCGTTGAATCTCCGACGTGCCGCCGGCTATCGTCTCCGAGAAGGCGTCGAGGTAGTCGTGCCCTACTTCGGGCGCGTCGATGCCGAGAAGGTCGACGGCAGCGGCGTTGACGCGCTGCGCGTATTCGGCGAAGGCCAGGCGCACGAGCGACCCGCTCGAGCCCGGCGTGGACTCGGCCGAGTCGAGCGCGAGGCGATAGGTCATCGCGCGGATGGCCGCACCTTCGGCGCGCAGCTGCCCGATGCGCGCTCGCATGTGCGCGCGGTCCGGGGGACACTCCGCCAGCAGCCACTCGACCTTGTGCAAGAGCGAGAGCAACAAGGCCAGGCTGGAGGTCCCGCGCTCGAAGGCCAGGGTCGACATCGCCGTGGCCCAGCCGTTGTTGACGCCGCCGACGACGTTCGATAGCGGGATCCTCACGCCTTCGTAGAACACCTCGCAGAACTTGTGGACGCCGGCGATCGTCCGAATGGGCCGCACGCTGATGCCTTCGGAGTGCATGGGACAGATCACCCACGTCAGTGAAGCCGACGTCTTGGCGCTGGCGTCCGTCCGGACCAGGAGCTCCTGATAGTCCGCGATGTCGGCGAAGCTGGACCAGATCTTGTGGCCTTCCACGACGAGCTCGTTGCCCTCGACGCGCCCGCGCGTCCTGAGCGCGCCCAGGTCCGAGCCAGCGCCCGGCTCCGAGAAGCCCTGGCACCAGATCACGTCGCCGTTCACGATCCTCGGCAGGTGAAAGGCTTTCTGATCCGCCGTACCGCAGGCGACCAGCGTGGGGCCAGCGTGGTTGAGGCCGACGAAGGTCGGATCGAGCGGGCTCGGTGCACCGGCCCGGACGTACTCCTCGAACCACACGATCTGCTCGAGCACGCTCGCGCCGCGACCACCCAGCTCGCGCGGCCAGGCGATCCCTGCCCAGCCGCCGCGCGCCTGCGTGCGTTGCCAGGCGAGCGCGTATTCGCGCGACGCAGGTCCGTCGGCGGGCGGAGCCGACTTCGGCACGTTGGCCGCGAGCCAGGCGCGGGCTTGCTGGCGAAACGTCAGCGGCATAACACGCGCAGCTCGTGCTTCAGGACCTTGCCGGCATCGTTCTTGGGCAGGCGATCCAACACGACGACTTGTTCGGGGATCTTGAACGACGCGATGCCCAGCGTCTTCAGAAAGGCGCGCAGCTCGGCCACGTCTGGACCGGGGCGACGCTTCGGCACGATCGCGGCACATGCCAGCTCTCCCCGTTCTTCATCGGGCAGGCCCACGATCGCGACCTCCGCGATGTTGGGATGCTCGACCAGCGCGTCTTCCACTTCCTTGGGTGAGATGTTCTCGCCCTTGCGAATGATGACGTCCTTGGTCCGTCCAGATACGACCAGGTAGTGGCTGTCTGCCCAGCGCCCGAGGTCGCCAGTCCGGTAGTAACCGTCGTCGTCGAATACGGCCGCCTCGTCTTCGGCGTGGACGTAGCCGATCAACATCTGCGGCCCGCGTGCGCGGATCTCACCGTCGACGAGCCGCACGTCGGCGAAGCCCCGGCGACCGTCCGTGCCTGCCGCATGCGCGAGGTCTCGTCGCTCCGGCACGCCGACCGTCGTCACGGGAACCTCGGTCGAGCCGTAGACGCGCGTGAAGATCGTCCGGTCGAAGTGGGCCGACGCGTTGCGGATGAGCGAGGGCGGCACCGACGCGCCTCCGCACACGAAGACGCGCAGCCCGTGCAGACGCGTTTCGGCGCGCTGTGCCGCCGTCAGCAGCTGCTGCAGGAACGGCGTCGCGCCGGCCATGTGCGTGCAACGCTCTTGCTCGATGAGCTGCAGGGCCGCGTCCGCATCCCAGGTTTCCATCAGCACCGCGGTCGTGCCCAGGAGCAACGGACACTCGAAGGCGTAGATCGAGCCACCGATGTGGCTGATCGGAGATGGCACCAGGAACGTGTCGCCCTGCTCCACGTGCCAGAAGCGACCGATCTGCTGGATCAAGGCGTGGATCGTGTTCTGACTGTGCAACACGCCCTTGGGTGTCCCGGTGGTGCCCGACGTGTACAGCACGAGCCGCGCGGCATCGGGATCGACGGTGGGGAGTTGGTGCGTCGCATCGCTGGCAAAGAGGGATGCGTACGGGGTGTGTCTGCCCGCTTCGCCCCTGACGACCACGACCTCGGCGGCAGCCGCCACGCGCTGCAGCATCGCCGCGTAGTCGTGGCCCCGAAAGCGCTCGGGGATGAACACGAACCGGCTCGATAGATCCCTGAGTACGAAGCTCAGGTCGCGATCGCGCAGTGATGGCAGAATCGGGTTGGCGATCATGCCGGCCAGGTGCGCGGCGAGGTAGATGATGGCCGCCTCGTGCCAGTTCGGCAGCATGAACGACACGACGCTGCCGGGCGCGGCTCGCTCCAGCAGGCCGCACGCGAGCATCGTGGCTTGGCGATGGAGCGTGCCGCAATCGACACGTACCTCGCCGTCGACGATCAGCGCCCGCTGCGGCGTGCGCTCCGCCGCGCACCGCAGGGCATCGCCCAGAGTGTGCCGAACCCAAAACCCTTCACCGTACGCTGCTCGTGCGCGCGCCTCGTTCCAACGAACCGATCTGCCTTCGATCAACCTTCGTTCGTCCATAACAGTTCACAGAGCACGAGCGATGAGGTAGCGTGAACTAACAACCGTCAGTCCAATGTCTGATCACTATCATCCCAATTCCGAACAAGTCGCCTTCGCGAACTCGATCGGGAAGTCGCTGATATCCATCCTGCCGCTGTCACGGTTGCAAAAGGAGCACGAGGAAGGTGCGCGAGCATGGTCGGCATTGAGTGAGCTGGGTGTGTTCGCGATCTCGACCCCCGAGCACGAAGGCGGCAGTGGCCTCGGTGCCACGGAGGAAGCACTGATCGTGTTCGAGCTGGGGCGGCGAGTCGTGGCACCCTCAGTGTTGTCAACTATCGCGGCGACGCACTTGCAGGCCGCGGCCAAGCGTGTGCAGTCGGCGGCCAGCCCGCGCGTCGCGGCTGGTTATCGACGCGGAGGCCAAGTCGTCTACGTCGAGGACTCGAGCGCGGATCTGTTGCTGGTGCGCGCCGCGTCGAGCGTAACGCTGTTCGAGCTCCCTGGCGCTTCGCGGTTGGTCGACTCGCAGCTCTGGTCGAGCCGCCTGCTCGAAGTCGACCAGCCTGGCCGTGCCTTGGCCGAAGCCAGCGCGCCCGAGGTCCTGCGCCTGCGCTTGATCGACGCAGCTGCGCTCGCGGGAATCGCGCGCGCAGCGCTGGAGATGGCCGTCGAGTACGCGAGGCAGCGCGAGCAATTCGGCCGCCCGATCGGCAGCTTCCAGGCGGTCAAGCACCAGTGCGCCGACATGGCCCTGGCCGCGCGCTGCGCCGCCGATCAGGTCGCCTTCGCGGCGGTGGCCGTCGACGACGAGCGCGACGACGCCGTGCTGCAGGTCGAAAGCGCGTTCTGGGTCGCGGGTTCCGCAGCGCTCGCCAACGGCGGCAAGAACATTCAGATCCACGGCGGCATCGGCTTCAGCGACGAGGCCCAGCCGCATCACCTCCTGAAACGAGCGCGCGTCCTGATCGAGATCGCCGGGGGCCTCCCAGCCGCGCTCACACGCATCGAGCATTGCCCATGACCCTACCGAGCTTCGAGACCATCGCGCTGGCGCGCCAGGGCCGCCTGCTGACGATCACGCTGAACCGCCCGGACGCCCTCAACGGCTTCGACGAGCAGATGCACAAAGACCTGGTCGAGGTGCTCGCCTTCGTGGCCGACGACGCGGACTCCGACGTGTTGGTGCTGACCGGCGCAGGCCGCGCCTTCTCGGCCGGCGGAGACTTCGCGTACATCGCCGCCACGGCTGCACACCCGGAGCGCTTCGATGCCGACGTGCAGCGCGCGAAGCGCATCGTCTACGCCATCCTCGACCTCGAGAAGCCTCTGATCTGCAAGCTCAACGGCCACGCGGTCGGCCTCGGTGCGACCATCGCGTTGCTGTGCGACGTGGTGTTCGCCGCGGACAGCGCGAAGATCGGCGATCCGCACGTCAACGTGGGACTGGTCGCGGGCGACGGTGGCGCGCTGGTGTGGCCGCAGCGCATCGGCTTTGCTCGTGCGAAGGAATACCTGCTCACGGGAGACCTCGTGCCGGCGTCCAGGGCCGAACAGATCGGCCTGATCAACCACTGCGTACCGGCCGCGGAGCTCGACGCGCGAGTCGATGCATTCTGCCAGCGCCTGCTGCGCGGTTCCACGAACGCCATCCGCTGGACGAAGGTCACCATCAACCTCGAGCTGAAGCGCATCGCCCACGCGATCATGGACACAGGCATCGCCTACGAAGCCGTCAGCGTACGCTCGGCCGATCATCGCGAAGCGATCGACGCGCTGCAGAGCAAGCGCGCACCGGAGTTCGGGCGCAAGGGCGCGTGATCAGGCGAAGCAATGCTGCACAACCGCGTGCGCCTGCGCGCACTGCCCGCCGAGCTCGGAGAGCAGGAGCTTCAAGCGGTAGGTCCAGAGGTGGAGCGGGTGTTCGAGCGTCATGCCCATCGCGCCCAGAAACTGGTGGAGGTCGTACGCGATGCGGCTGCCGCTCTCCTGCGCGTGGAACGCCGCCAGGGCGGCGTCGCTCTCGGTCGCAGTGGACGCGGCCTTCAGCGCCAGCAGCTTGACGCCGCCGGCGAGCACTGCGCACTCGGCCATGCGATGGCGCAAGGCCTGGAAGCTGCCCAGGGGCCGACCGAACTGTTTGCGCATAGTCAGGTGTTCGACCGTGGAGTCGATCGCGGCCTGGATCAGTCCGGCAGCTTCGGCTGCGAGCGCGATGCGCAACCACTTGCGAGCCTCGGCGGCTTCACTGGCAGAGAGCCGCGTGGCCTCGACGATGCGAGTCAGCTTGCCCATGGGGTAGGCGTAGATGGACTCGACCGGCTGGACGTCGGCGCTCGACAGCTCGGCCACGCCGAGCTCGTCACCGTCTGCGATCAAGACGCTCTTCGCACCTGCGACGAAGCGGCCGGGTCGACCGCGCGCGACGAAAGCCAGCGGCCGCGGGAGCCGCCCGCCCATCACGTGCGGTCGCACGAGCATCGAGAGCGCGACTTCGGCCGAGTACGGCAGGCGCGCCAGGCGTTCGACGCTCAGGGCCGCGGCGACGGGGCCGAGTCCCGGGGTCGCCGCGATGTCGAAGAACTCGGCCTCGGCCAGTCGTCGCTCGAGTACTTCGCTGACCAGCGCGAAGCCGCGAAACTCGATCGGCTTGGCTTGAAATTGTGCGGCGAGACCATCGAGCGCGGCCGCGAGCGACGCTTGATCGGCAGTGAGCGTGAAGTCCATCAGCGCGGCTCCCTCGGCAGTTTGAGCAGGTCGGTCGCGACCAGGTTGAGCTGGATCTCGGCCGCGCCCGAGGCGATGCCGGCCACGATGGCGCGCTGGTGATGCGCGATCAGCATCGGATCACCGCCGGCCAGCGCCTCCGGACAGTGCTCGACCACGAACTCGGCCACCAGCCGCTCGCAGCTCACGGTCGCCACGCGCGCGGCGCTCGCCTCCGGTCCGGTCGCCACGCCGCGACAGCGCTGGTCGACGATCTGATAGCTGTACAGTCGCGCGACCTCACATGCCGCGCGCGCCCGCGCTGCGCGTACGTGCGCGCCGGGATCCAGGCGATCCGCCTGCTTCAACGCCGCGACCGCACGCTCGAGCATGCGCGTGGCCAGCACGAACCTCGGAATACCGACGCGCTCGAGCGACAGCGCAGCGCGCACGATGTTCCAGGCGTCGCCCTCCGCACCCAGCCGCGCAGTCTCGGGAACCTCGACGTCGTCGAAGAAGACTTCGTGGATGTCGCCGTCGCCGATGATGCTCGGGATGTCGCGCACGGTGATGCCAGGCGTAGCCATCGGTACCAGGAAGATCGAGATGCCGTTCTTGCCCTGTCCGGTGCGCGCGAGCAGATAGCAGGTGTCCGCCGCGCCCGCGTACGAGGTCCAGATCTTCTGACCATTGATGCGATAGAGGCCGCCATGCCGCTCGGCCTGGGTACGCAGCGAGGCCAGATCCGAACCCGACTCGGGCTCGGAGAAGCCCTGGCACCACAGGGTTTCGCCGCGTGCCATCGCAGGGACGTAGCGCTCCTGCTGCTCCGGGCTTCCGAAGCGCATGAGCGTGGGCCCGATCCAGTTCACGTTCATGTACTGGCCGCCGCGCGGCTCGCCCACGGCCCACATCTCTTCGGCGAGGATGAACGCAGTCCACGCGTCGGCATCGCGACCACCCCAACGCGCGGGCCAGTGCGGGACGAGCAGGCCGGCGCGCGACAGCTTCGCGCAAAACTCCCTGGAGAACCGTGTCTGCGCCTCGGAACCGGGGCCATGTGCCAGGCTCTCCCAATCTGCCGGGAGATTCGCGGCGAGGAACGCTCGGACGGTCGCTCGAAACCTCAGCTGCTCTTCGTTCCAGGTGAAGTCCACGACCTACAGCGCCTCGATGATCGTGACGTTGGCGATGCCGCCGCCCTCACACATGGTCTGCAACCCGTACTTCTTCTTGCGCCTGCGCAGCGCGTGCACGAGCGTGGCCATCAGCTTGGCACCGGTCGCACCGAGCGGATGCCCGAGCGCGATGGCGCCGCCGTTCACGTTGACCTTCGCCGGATCGACCGCCAGGTGCGTGAGCCAGGCGAGCGCGACCGACGCGAACGCTTCGTTCACCTCGAACAGATCGATGTCGGACAGCCTGAGCCCGGCGCGCGCCAGGGCCCTGGGCGTGGCGTACAGCGGCTCCTCCAGCATGATCACCGGATCACCCGCGGTCACCGTCAGGTTCACGACGCGCGCGAGCGGCTGGAAGCCGTGGGTCTTGATAGCTCGTTCGCTGGCCACCAGCACCGCGGCGCTGCCGTCGCACATCTGGCTCGAGTTGCCCGCCGTGAGCACGCCGCCCGGTGTGATCGGCTCGAGCTTCGCGAGTCCCGCGAGCGAGCAGTCTACGCGCACGCCTTCATCGCGATCGTGCAGCACCTCCGAAGTCACGCGCACGGGCGCGATCTCGTCGGCGAAGGCGTCGGCTTCGATCGCCGCGGCCGCGCGCCGGTGGCTCTCGTAGGCGAAGCGATCCAGGCTCTCTCGCGAGAAGCCCCACTTCTTCGCGATCATCTCGGCGCCCACGAACTGGCTGAAGCCGTCCACTCCGAAGCGTTGGCGCTCGGCGGGCGAGAGCGGGTTCGCGCCGATCACGGCCGAGTTCATCGGCACGCGCGTCATGCTCTCCACGCCGGCGGCGATCACCAGGTCTTGCATGCCCGACATGACGGCCTGCGCGGCGAAGTGCATCGACTGCTGCGACGAACCGCACTGGCGATCGATCGTCACCGCCGGTACCGACTGCGGCAGCTTGGAAGCCAATACGCAGTTGCGTCCCACGTGCTGGCTTTGCTCGCCGGCCTGGGTGACACAACCGAGGATGACGTCCTCGACGGCGGCCGGATCGAAGTCGGTCCGGGCCAGCAGGGCGTCGAGGCTCATCGCTCCCAGATCGACGGCATGCACCTGCGAGAGCCGGCCCTTGCGGCGCCCGCCGGCTATCCGCACGGCGTCGACGATGAATGCGTCAGTCATGCTCCACCCACTTCGAAGTCAGCGCAAAGTCGGACAGGTACTTCGTCGAGCTCCAGCCGCCGTCCACCACGATGGTCTGTCCGTTGATGAAGCTGCCGCCCGGTGAGCACAGGAACGCCACCGTGGCTGCGATATCGTCGACCGTGCCCATGCGATCGCAAGGCGTCATCTCGAGGTTCAGCTTGCGAAACTTCTCGTCGTCCAGGCGGTGCTGCGTCATCGGCGTGGGGATCACGCCCGGCGCGACCGCGTTGCAGCGGATGCCCTTCGCTCCGTACTGGCAGGCGATGTGCATCGTGAGCGACGTCATGCCGCCCTTGGCTGCCGAGTACGCACCCCCGCGCAAGCCGCCCACCAGCGCGAACGTGGAGGTAACGTTGATGATCGCCGAGCCTGGCCGCATGTGCACGATGGCCTCGCGAGCCAGGCGGAACGGCGCCCGCAACATCACGCCGAGGAAGTAGTCGAGCGCGGCGTCGTCGGTCTCGTGCAGCGGCTTGGGGCTGCCGATGCCGGCGTTGTTGATCAGATAGTCGACGCGGCCGAAGCGTGACAGCGCCGCATCCACGATCTGCTTCGGCGCAGGATCAGCGGTGATGTCCACGGCCAGCGTGGCGATGCGATCCCGTTGCCGCAGCTCCGCCAGCTTGGCTTCGTCGCGGCCCACGCCCAGCACGTGCATGCCGGCGTCCGCCAGCACAGCCGCACAGCGGAGCCCGATCCCACTGCTGGCACCCGTGACGATCGCCACGCTCATGCCATCAGCTCCAACGCCAGCGCGGTCGCCTCACCGCCGCCGAGGCAGATGCCTGCGACGCCGCGCCCGCCACCGCGGCGCCTCAACGCAGCGAGCAGCGTCACCAGGATGCGCGCACCCGAAGCGCCGATCGGATGGCCGAGCGCACACGCGCCGCCGTGAACGTTCAGCTTGGCGTGTGGGATCGCGAGCTCGCGCATGGCGATCATCGCGACCACGGCGAACGCTTCGTTGACCTCGAACAGGTCGACGTCGGAGACCGACCACCCAGCCTTGTCCAGCGCCTTCTTCATCGCGGGCACCGGCGCGGTCGTGAAGAGGTCCGGCTCGTGCGCGTGGCAGGCAGTCGCGCACACGCGCGCGAGCGCCGGCAGTCCGAGCTTTTCGGCCACGCTCGCGCGGGTCATCACGAGCGCAGCGGCGCCGTCCGAGATCGAGCTCGAGTTCGCGGCGGTGACCGTGCCGTCCTTCTGGAACGCGGGCCGCAGGCTCGGGATCTTGTCGATTCGCGCCTTGCCCGGCTGTTCGTCGATCGCGACCCGCGCGCTGCCGACGGGCACCACCTCGTCCGCGAACGCGCCGCTGGCGATGGCCTCGTTCGCGCGAGTCAGGCTCGCGACCGCGTAGGCATCCTGGTCTTCGCGCGAAAACTCGTAGCGGCGCGCGGCTTGCTCGGCAAATACGCCCATCAGCGTGCCCGACTGATACGCGTCCTCGAGGCCGTCGAGGTACATCGAATCCTTGACCGCGTCGTGGCCGATGCGTGCACCCGCGCGGTGTTTGGCGAGCAAGTAGGGCGCGTTGGACATCGACTCCATGCCGCCCGCGACGATCACGTCCGCGGCGCGCGCAGCCAGCGCTTCGTGAGCGAGGATCGCGGCCTGCATGCCCGAGCCGCACATCTTGTTCACGGTCGTGGCCTGCACCGAACGCGGCAACCCGGCTCCGAGCGCCGCCTGCCGCGCGGGCGCCTGGCCGAGGCCTGCGGGGAGCACGCAACCCATGTAGATGCGCTCGATCGCCTCGCCCGAGATCCCGGAGCGCCGCACCGCAGCCTCGATGGCCGCGGCCCCGAGCTCGGTCGCCTTGAGCGACGCGAGTGCGCCCTGAAAGCCGCCCATCGGCGTGCGAGCGTAGGCGCTGATCACAATTGGATCGGATGACATGCTTCGTTCCTCACAACGCTCGAGCGATGACCATGCGTTGAATGTCCGAGGTGCCCTCGTAGATCTGACAGACGCGAACATCGCGATAGATCTTGGCCAAGCCGAACTCTTCCAGGTACCCGTAGCCGCCCAACGTCTGGATCGCGCCCGAGCACACCGACTCCGCCGTCTCGGAGGCCACGAGCTTGGCCATCGACGCCTCCTTGAGGCACGGCGCGCCCGAGTCCTTGAGGCTCGCGGCGTGCAGCACGAGCTGGCGCGCGGCCTCCAGGCGAGCGGCGAGATCGGCCAGGCGAAAGCCGACCGCCTGATGCTCGATGATGGCCTTATCCATCGATCGCCGCTCCTTGGCGTATGCCACGGCCACGGCGAGCGCGGCCTGCGCCATTCCGACCGATTGCGCGGCGATGCCGATGCGTCCGGCTTCGAGGTTGGACAGCGCGATGCGATAGCCCTGCCCTTCGGCGCCGAGCAGGAGCGCGCGCTCGAGCCGAAGGTCGTGGAAGCTGAGGCTGCAGGTATCCGACGCCGACTGCCCGAGCTTGTGCTCGACCTTGTCGACCACGTAGCCGGATCGATCGGTCGGCACGAGGAACGCAGACATGCCCTTCTTGCCTGCGGCTGGATCGGTCACGGCGAACACGATGCACAGGCCCGCGATCTTGCCCGAGCTGATGAACTGCTTGCTGCCGTTGAGGACGTACCCGCCCTCGATCCGAGTCGCGCCCGTGCGAAGTGCCGCTGCGTCCGAGCCGGCGTCCGCCTCGCTGAGCGCGAACGCGCCGATCATCCGGCCGCTGGTGAGCGCGGGCAGGAAGCGCTCTTGCTGCTCGCGCGAGCCATCCTTGAGCAGCCCGGAGACGATCAAGCTGTTCTGGATCGAGATGATCGTGGACAAGGCTCCGTCCGCAGCCGCGATCTCCATCAGCGCGACGGCATAGGACACATAGTCGGCGCCTGCGCCGCCGTGCGCCTCGGGCGCGGTCATCGCCATCAGCCCGAGCTGCGCGAGCTCACGAAACAACTCGCGAGGGTAGCAACCCGCCGCCTCGAAACGCTGGACGTGCGGGCGAATCCGCTCGCGGGCGAACTCACGCACGGAGTCGGCGATGGCTTGCTGCGTGGACGAAAGGAGCATCTGCAACCACGTCCGTTCTAATCCAGATAGACGACACTGATGTTCAACAAACGTCTGGGCGCCCCTCGCGGCAAACACTTTGGCCGCGGCTGGCACTACTGCCTTTGGTGCTTCGATGGATGATCGCGGGGCGTGAGCATCTCGATCCGCGTTTCACCGCTGCTTCCGCCCGAGTGGGATCGCTCGACCCACGAGGCAGCCAGCGCCTTCCCGAGTGCGCGCGACTTCGTCATGTCGCACTACCAGGATCCCGACGGCGGCGCGCGCGGCACGCACGGACTCGGGATCATCTTGCGCTATCCGGCGCTCGCCAAGGCGTTCCTGACGTTCAACGAGCACGTGGCGATGACGAGCAGCCTGTCGAAGCGCGTGCGCGAGCTGCTGATCTTGCGCATCAGCTGGCTGCGGTGCTCGGAGTACGAGTTCGTGCAGCACGTGGTGATGGCGCGCAACGCGGGGTTGAGCGACGCCGAGATCGAGCGCGTGCAGCGCGGGCCGGAGGCTTCCGGGTGGGATCCGATCGATGCGGATCTGGTGCGTGCCGTCGACGAGCTGCACCACGGCGCGCGCATTGAGGAAGACACGTGGAACCGACTCGCGGCGCACTTCGGTACGCTGCAGCTGATGGACCTGGTATTCGCCGTGGGTTGTTACGACCTGCTGGCGAAGGTATTCAAGACGTTTGACGCGCAGCTGGAGCCGGGGGTGGAGCCGCTCGATCCGGAGGTGCGGGCGCGCATGCACGCTCGAGCAGCGAGGTGATGATGGATTCCACGATTCGAGGGATGCCGCTGGCCGATGAAGCGCTGGGCGCGCTCACGCTGGGCGGGTTCTTGCGCGAGGTGTGTTCGAAGTATGCGGAGCGGGAGGCGCTGGTGTTTCATCCGGCGGACGGGCCGGTGGTTCGCCGCACGTACGCGCAGGTCTGGGAGGAAGCACAGACGCTGGCTCGCGCGTTGATCGCGCGCGGCGTGACCAAGGAGACGCGCGTGGGGCTGCTGGCGAGCAATCGTCCGGAGTGGGTGAGCGCGGTGTTCGGCATCGCGCTGGCCGGCGGGACCTGCGTCGCGATGAGCACGTTCGCGAAGAGCGCCGAGCTCGAGTACCAGCTGCGGCTTGGGGATGTGTCGGTGTTGATCTTCGAGCGGGATTTTGCGACGGAGCTGGTGGAGTTGTCGCCGCGATTGCCGTTTCTGCGGCGGGCGGTGTGCATCGGGGATGCCGCCCGCTTCGAGCCGTGGTCGGAGGTGCTGGGCGGGGAGCTCGCGCCGGCTGGCTTGATCGATGCGATCGCTGCGGAGGTCGCGCCCACCGATCGAGGCTTGGTGTTCTTCTCGTCGGGGTCGACCGCGAAACCCAAGGCGATCGTGCACTCTCACCGCGCTGCGGCGATCCAGTGCTGGAGGTGGCGAAGGATCTTCGGCGTGGATTCGGATGTGAGGACGTGGACTGCAAACGGGTTCTTCTGGTCCGGGAACTTCTGCATGGCTCTGGGTGCGACGTTCGCCGCGGGTGGGTGCCTGGTGTTGCAGCGGCTCTTCACGCCTGGGGAGAGTTTGCGGCTGATGCAGGCTGAGCGCGTGAGTTTGCCGATCGCGTGGCCGCATCAGTGGGCGCGGCTGGTTGAAGAGCCGGGGTATCGCGAGGTTGACTTGAGCTCGCTCCAGTATGTGGGCGAAGCGTCGCCGTTGCGGAAGCATCCTAGCGTGAGGTCTGACTGGCAAGAGCCGGTGTCGGCGTATGGGAACACGGAGACGTTTACGCTTAGTACCGCGCATCCGAGCGGGACGCCTGCAGAGGTCACGCAAGGGAATCATGGGGTGCCGCTGGCGGGGAATACCGTGAAGGTTGTCGATCCGCTGAGTGGGAGGTTGCTGCAGCGCGGGGAGGTTGGGGAGATCGCTGTCAAGGGGCCGACGCTGATGCTGGGGTATCTGCGCGTGGCGGTGGAGGAGACGTTCGATGAGGAGGGGTTCTTTCGCACGGGCGACAGCGGGTTCGTGGATGAGCAGGGACGGCTGCACTGGCAGGGCCGGTTGAATGACATCATCAAGACCGGCGGCGCGAACGTTTCGCCGCTGGAGATCGACGCGGTGCTCGCGGACTGTCCGGGGGTGAAGATCGCTGCGACCGTAGGGGTGCCGCACGATACGTTGGGGGAGATCGTGGTGGCTTGCGTGGTGACGGACGGGAGCGCGCTGGAGGAAGGGGACGTGCGGGCGTTCGTGTCGAAGAGGCTGTCGAGTTACAAGGTGCCGCGGCGGGTGTTGTTCTTGGAGGCGGCGGATGTCGAGGTGACGGGGTCCAACAAGGTGAAGAAGGGGGCCCTAAGGGAGTTGGCGGCGCGGCGGTTGGCGGGTGCGTGAGCATCTCGGGTGACTCGCAAGCCCGGTTCTCCACCAACTATCCCGGGAGCTTGGCCGAGCCCCGCACGCTCCAACGCGGCCGCGGGCAGCGCCCGCGCTTACCCACGCGCCCGCGCTCGCGCGCGATTGCGGATCGTCGAGCAGGGCTACCGAGGGGTGGGTTCGCGACGCTCGCTGGGGCTCATCGACTGGAACTGCGATAGGAGGTTGCGACCGGCGCTCGCGCCAAGAGGCCACGGCGCTTCGCGCCTCACTGGGGCCGGGGCCCCAGCCCCCTGGAAGCTACGCGGATTCTCGCGGGCGCTTTCCGGATGCCGCTGGCAGCTGCACCAGGATTTGCAGATGGGGTCTCGCTTGGGCTTCTTGATGACATGTGCTTCGCGCGGCGCTTGCTCGCACTCGGGACTGCGCCGCTGCTCGCCGCCGGATGATTGGCGATGCGACCGCGGTCGGGAGCATGAGCTCTTCACGTGAATCGCGATCCAGCTATCCAAGTGGAGCGCCTGGTCTCAGCATCTACCGACGCGAGCGCAGACCTGCCCGGCGCCCACCCATGCTTCTGTGCTATGCCGCTGATGGCTGCGCGCGAGTTGGCAACTCGGATTACGCAAAGACATTTGCATTACGCAGCGCTAGTTCAGGTCGCATAATAGTGTCATGTCGAATGATGCTGCGACATTGAGCGATGAATTGATTGAGCGTGAGCTGACTACGCTCATGGGGCATTTCAGTGCCGGGGAGTACCGCTTCCTGGTGCTGCTGGCGGAGTTTGAACGCCGCGGTGGACACGTGGGGATTGGGCTGGCTTCGTGTGCTCACTGGTTGAGTTGGCGCTGTGGGATCGGGTTGGTCGCCGCGCGGGAGAAGGTTCGGGTGGCGCGGGCGCTCGAGGGGTTGCCTCGAGTGGCGGATGCCATGCGGCGGGGTGTGTTGAGCTATTGCAAGGTTCGCGCGATCACTCGGATCGCTACGCCTGAGAATGAGGGGATGCGGCTTTCGATCGCCGAGGCTGGGACTGTGTCGCATGTCGAGAAGGTGGTGCGTCTGTATCGGCGAGCCGAGTGCGGCAAGGAGCTCGAAGAAGGCAATGAGCGCTACGCGGCGCGATACTTGCAGTGCTACGTGGATGAGACTGGAGAGGTGGTGATCAAGGCTCGACTTGCTCCCGAGCAGGGGGTCGCGTTCATGAAGGCGCTTCAGGCAGCCGCGGATGTGGTGCGGGAGGTGGAGCGCGATTCAGGTGAATCGTTAGGTCGGCCCGATCGTGCGCTGGATGGCTACGGCGCGCGGAATGCCGATGCGCTTGGGCTCGTCGCAGAGTGCTTTCTCACGCATGGCGCGACCGATGTGGCGGGGCCGGACCGGCAGTTGGTGACGATTCACGTGGAGGAGGCTGTCCTGCGCGATGAGGCCTCAGCGGGGCGCTGCGAGCTGGAGGAGCAGACGGGGTTGCCTCCTGCGACCGCTCGACGCATCCACCGCACCGGAGACTGTCACTGGGGTGGCGAGGCGATGGATTACAACTGGGCGCTGCAGGGGTTGTTCGAGCGTGAGCGCGAAGCCGGGCCATCAACTCGTGACTTCAGCACGGCTTGCGCTCGCTCGTCTCTAGACTAGATGCCCGCGTCTGCGGGGCCGTCGCACGCGCGCGGGGCGGGGATGTCGCCGCCGCTGCCCATCATTTGCGATAGCATGGCTGCGCTCGCGAGGTCGGTGCAGCCGCCGAAGCCGAACATCGAGGCGTCGATTCCGCACATGTTTCCTGGGGTGCAGCAGCTCGGGATGGTGAATAGGCCCATGGCCTGGATGCTTGGACAGCGCGGGTCGCCCTCGGATTGCTTGGAGCAGGCGTTGCCCATGATGGAGGTGCCGCAGGTGCTGGTGGCTTCGTCGGCGCAGCAGGGTGTGATGAAGCCCATCGTGATCGGTGAGGCTTCGCAGGTCATCGAGCCGCACTTGACCGAGGTCGATGGTGAGCCGGCGATCGGGGCCGCCGAACCTGCTCCACCTCGACCTGCTGTGCCCGATGTGCCGCCCTTACCTCCTTTGCCGGCGACGCCCGCGTCGTCGTGCGTGTCATTGTCGTCGTCACCGCAGGCTATCAATGTGCTCGCGCTCAGTATCGTGATGAGTGTCAATGCAATTCTCACAACAGGTCCTTTCAGCGCTCCCACGTGCCGCTCACCTGAAGCTGCCCGGCGGCAGCGCTGAGAGGCAGCTGCCCATGCCGAGGCGATCGATCGTGAAGCCTATGAAGTAACACATCTCGTTGTTGGTGCTTTCGCCGTAGCCAACCTCTTGGGTGGTGGTGTTGTTGAACGCGCAGGTGACTCTCGTGCGATCTCCGGCGGCCAGCGTGACGTCGACGTTTTCGATGCGCTGGCTGTCGAAGTTGAAGGGGTCACGCTTGAAGACTTCGCGGGTTTCGCCAGTGGCCGATACGATCTCGAAGCTCTGGCGCTGGCCGAGCAGGTGCATGTGGGGGAAGCCGGCGATGAGCTGGACGGGTTGGCGCATCGTGCAGTCGCCCTCGATCTCGGTGGTCTTGCCCGGAGGCAGCTTGACCATCGGGGTTCCGAACACGTAGGTGTTCACGGGGCGCGGGTTTTGCGCATTCGAGCGGTGTAGCTCGATCGAGAGCGTTCCCTTGGCCGAGGTATCCTTCATGTTGAACAGGTGCATCTGCACCAGCAGCTGCGTGCCCTTGGGCAGCTTGTGGCCCGCGTCGCTCGGGAACTTCAGCTCGGTCGAGCCGGCTCCGGTGATGTAGAGGGTGTCCCAGTTGCTGCGGAAGGCCACGTCGCACTCGGAAAAGCCCTCCGGCTCGGGCGATCGCAGGCGCGAGAAGATCAGGTGGTGGACGAACGGCTGCGCCTTGCTGCTGTAGCCGGCGATCACCGCGTCTTCCTGCAGCGTCTTGGAGAAGCAGAGGTAGCGCTCCTGCCCGGCTCCGAGCTCGAACTCGTCCGTCTTCCAGAGGAGCTTCTCGTCTTTGGTCTCGGCGACGGGCGCGACGCTGCCGGCTGCACCCATCTCGGCTGCTGGCGCGTCCTTGTGCGAGCGCTCGGGAGACTTCGTGGGGCGTTCTTCACTCGAGTCGCAGCCGGAGACGATCAGCAAGCAGGCTGCTGACCACACACACACTGACTTTTTCATGGCGGAGTCCTTACTGCCAGGCCTTGGAAGGCATGTAGGCCATGATGGCCTGAATCATCATGATCTTGCCGTCGAGCATCTTGAACGCTTCACCCACGACCAATGCGTCCGCGCTCTGCTGGAACGGGAACATGCCGAAGGTGATCTGCGCCTCTTCGTCGATGATCAGCACTCGACGCGTGACTTCGAAGGCCCAGCTCTGGAACTGAAACGAGGCCGTTCCCGTCGCGGTGGCCACGCCGTTTTCGTAGCGCGCGCAGTTGGCGTCGAACGCCACCTGGCTGCCGCTCTTTTTGCCCTCCAGGTAGTCGAGGTACTGTTCCTGCAGCGCCTTCAACTGGTCTCGCGTCATGCGCTTGCTCGGATCGGGCGTCTGCGCCCACACCGGCTGGGGCTTGAGGTTCATCGGATCGAAGAAGCCGTTGGCGGCATCGGCTCTACGCACGGTCATCGTCTCCAGCTCTGTGATCTCGCCGGCGTCGTACTTCAGGCGCACCTCGTACATCACCGGCATGCTGCCCTCGTTGAGCAGGCACTGCGTACCGACGTTCTTGGTCACGGGATCGGCGAAGTCGAGGCGCGCTCCGCTGGCCAGCGAGCTCGCAGTCTTCCAGATGCCATCCCCGGGCTTCGCGGTCACGCCGTTGTCAGTCATCTTCAACGAGGCGGAGAACTCGAGCTTGCTCGGGTCGTGCGCGAGGACCGCATCGAGATACTGCTGCATGACCTGCAACAAGCACGCGCGATCGCAGGTGCCACCACTGGCTGGCGCACCGGCGCTTCCGCCGCTGCCAGCTGCCGGCACGCCGGCCGTTCCACCCGCGCCGCCCGCGCCGCCTACAGCTGCGCCGGCTGCACCGCCGCTACCAGCTGCTGGCATGCCGCCCATGCCGCCCGAAGGAGCACCAGCCCCAGAAGTCCCCGTGCGTCCTCCCGCGCCCGCCCCGCTGGACGTCGCGCCTGCCGCTCCACTGCCGGCCGGCGAAGGCGAAGCTGATTGACCTGCCACGGGGGGCATCGCGCCGGCCCCACCACTCGTCATGATCGACGACGGAGCGCGCTCGTCAGCCGTACACGCAACACAAATACAGGTGCAGAGGAGCACACCTATCGCGGCGGATGATCGCATGGCATGCCATGTACCTACCGCGCCGAGAATTATGTTCGGCCACGCCACCCATGGCCCGAATTCTACACTCCGGTCACCTCCTCCAAGATCTCTCGCGTGTTTGCACCCAGCTCCGGCGCGGGACCCGCGACGCGGCCCGGGGTACGCGAGAACCAGGTCGGCACACCGGGGAACCGCACCGGTCCATCGGGCGTCTCGACGGTCTCGAAGAAGCCGACCGCGTTGAGCTGCGGATGCTCGAACAATTCGTCGGGCGTGCGCAGGGGCGCTGCCGGAATGTGGAGCGTTCGCAGCAAGTCCAACCATTCTTGCGTCGAGCGCTCGAGGAATGTGCCCGCGAGTAGGCCGTACACCCGGTCGATCTGTGGCGCGCGCTGCTCGACGGTGGCGAGCTCGTCACTCGCCCAGGGCGGCCGCACGGCCTCGACGAACGCGGCCCATTGCTTGTCGTTGTACACCAGCGCGGAGATGTAGCCGTCACTGGTGCGATAGGGCCGGCGGTTGGGCGCGACCGCGCGCGGATAGTGGGCGGGGCCGCGCGCGGGCGTGAACAGTGCGCCGTTGGCGTGCTCGACGAGCATGAACGAGGCCATGGTCTCGAACATCGAGACCTCCACTTCCTGTCCCTGGCCCGTCCGCTCTCGATGGTACAGCGCCATCATCGTGGCGTAGACGGCCGTCATGCCCGTGATCTTGTCCGCGATGACGCTGCCCACGAAGCTCGCTTCACCGGTCAGCAGCTGCTGCAGCGCCGGCAGCCCGCACTCGGCCTGGATGGTGTCGTCGTAGGCGGGTTGATCGGCGTCCGGGCCGCGGCGGCTGTAGCCGTAGCAGTTGGTGTAGATGATCGCCGGATTGATCGCGGCGACCTCCGCGTAGGCGAAGCCCAGCTTGGCGATCGCCTTGGCTCGCATGGAGTGGATGAACACGTCGGCGTCCTTGATCAGCGAGCGCAGCGCCACCTTGCCTGGTGCCGAGCGCAAGTCGAGCACCACGCTGCGCTTGCCGCGGTTGATGTTGACGAAGACGCCGCTCATGCCGGGCGGTCCCACCGAGATGTAGCGCGTGGTGTCGCCCTCGGGCGGCTCCACCTTGATCACGTCCGCACCCATGTCAGCCAGGATCTGGGTGCAGTACGGGCCCATGACCATCGCTGTCAGGTCGACCACCCGCAGGCCGGCCAAGGGACCACTGCCTTTCACGGGGCTTTGCATGGCGTGCTCCTTCCACAAATCATCAACAGTGGTGTATAGTAGAGCACGAACCCCGCAGGGCTCGCAATTCCCGCAGCTGTGGGCTTCACTTCGCGCATGGATTTCTCCCTCTCCCCAGAACAGCAGAATATCCGGGACGCCATCCTCAAGCTCTGCTCCCGATTTCCGGACGAGTACTGGCTGGAGCGCGATCGCACCGAGGTCTTTCCCCACGATTTCGTCCAGTCCTTGGTCGAGGGCGGCTGGCTGGGCGTCGCCATGCCGCAGGAGTACGGGGGCACGGGGCTGGGCATCACCGAGGCGGCCGTCATGATGCAGGCGATCGCCGAGTCCGGCGCGGGGATGAGCGGCGCCTCGAGTGTGCACATCCCCGTGTTCAGCGTGCAGCCCGTGGTGCTGTTCGGCACGCCGGCCCAGAAGCAGCGCATCCTGCCGCCGGTGATCAGCGGCAAGGACCGCGTGTGCTTTGCGGTCACCGAGCCCAACGCCGGCTTGAACACCACCGAGATCACCACCCGCGCCGAGCGCTGCGAGGGCGGCTACCGCGTCAACGGCGACAAGATCTGGATCTCCACGGCGCAGGTCTCGAACAAGATGCTGCTGCTGGCGCGCACCACGCCGCTCGACAAGGTCGAGAAGAAGACCCACGGGCTGTCGCTGTTCTACACCGACCTGGATCGATCCAAGATCGAGGTGCGCCTGATCCACAAGATGGGCCGCCACGCGGTCGACTCGAACATGCTGTTCATCCAGGACTTGTTCGTCCCGGAGCAAGACCGCATCGGCGCCGAGGGCGATGGCTTCAAGATCCTGCTGCACGGCCTGAATCCGGAGCGCGTGTTGGTCGCAGCCGAAGCCGTGGGCATCGGTCGCGCCGCCGTGGCGCGCGCAGCCCGCTACGCGCGCGAGCGCATCGTGTTCAACCGGCCGATCGGCATGAACCAGGGCATAGCGCATCCACTGGCGAAGTGCTGGGCGCAGCTCGAGGCTGCGAACCTGATGGTGATGAAGGCCGCGACCTTGTTCGACAAGGGCCTCGACTGCGGCGTCGAAGCCAACACGGCCAAGTACCTGGCCGGCGAATTCGCCTTCGAAGCTTGCCACACCGCGGTGCTGACGCTGGGTGGCATGGGCTACGCCCAGGAATATCACGTCGAGCGGTTGCTGCGCGAAGTGCTGATCCCGAGGACCGCACCCGTCAGCCCGCACATGATCCTGAACTTCATCGCCGAGAAGGTCCTCGAGCTACCCAAGTCGTACTGATGAAAACCTCTCACGCACGCTCCTGGCTGTTCGCTCCGGGCGACAGCGAACGCAAGCTGGAAAAGGCCACGGCGAGCCCGGCCGACATCGTGATCTTCGACCTCGAAGACGCCGTCGCGGAACAGGCCAAACCCGCGGCGCGCGCGATGGTCTCGGAATTCCTGCAGGCGCACGCCGCGGAACGCTCGCGGCTCTGGGTGCGCATCAATCCGCTGCAGAAGTCCCACGCGCTCTCGGATCTCGCCGCGGTGATGCCCGCACGGCCGGGCGGCATCATGCTGCCCAAGGCGCGCGGCCGCGCCGATGTCGAGGTGCTCGACCACTACCTGTCGGCGCTGGAAGTCGCGGCGGGCAGCGAGCGCGGAGCGACCGAGGTGATCGTGCTCGTGACCGAGACGGCCGAAGGCATGTTCACCACCGGCGACTACGCGGGCGCGCCACGCATGGTCGCGATGACCTGGGGCGCCGAGGATCTCGCGGACGCGATCGGCGCGAGCGAGAACAGGAACCCGGACGGCAGCTACGCCTTCACCTACGAGCTCGCACGCAGCTTGTGCCTGCTCGGCGCCGCGGCCGCCGGCGTGGCCGCGATCGAGACCATCCACGGCGACTTCCGCGACGAAGCGGGGCTGCGCAGACGCGCGGAGCAAGTGAGGCGCGCGGGCTTTCGCGGCATGCTGGCGATCCACCCGGCGCAGGTCGACGTGATCAACGCCGCGTTCACCCCGAGCGCGGAGGAGCTGGCAGCCGCACGCGAGATCGTCGCGCTGTTCGAGGCCCACCCAGGCGCGGGCACGATCGGCCACAAGGGCGCGATGCTCGATCGCCCGCACCTGGCACGCGCGCGGGCGCTGTTGCAACTGGCGACGCGCCGATGACTCACCACACCGACGCGGCGGGCCTGGATCTCGCTCGGTTCTTGCGCCCGAGAGACCGCATCGTCTGGAGCCAGGCCTGCGGCGAACCGACCACGCTGGTCGAGGCGCTGATCGCGCAGTCCGAGGCCATCGGCGGCTTGTCGGCATTCGCAGCCACCAGCTTCTCGGGTGTGCTCGACGTCGCGGCAGCGGAAAAGCTCGACCTGTCGAGCATGGGCGCGATCGGCGCGCTGCGCTCGCTCACCGCGGCGCACCGGCTCGGCATCGTGCCGTGTCATGTCAGTCAGGTCGGACCGCTGATCCAACAAGGGCTGATCGGCTGCGACGTCGCCTTCGTGCAGGTCAGCCCGCCGAACGCCGACGGCAACCACAGCTTCGGGCTGATCAACGACTTCATGCATGCGGCCGTCGCCAAGGCCAGGGTCGTGATCGCCGAGGTGAACGAGCGCGTGCCGTTTACGCACGGCGACGTGGTGCTGCCGGCCTCGCGCATCGACTGCGCGGTGCACGTCACGCGCACGCCGGTCGAGCTCATGCCGGCGGAGATCGGCGACAACGATCAGGCGATCGCGCGGATCGTGGCCGACTACATCGACGACGAGGCCGTGCTGCAGGTGGGCATCGGCGCGGTGCCCGATGCGATCCTGCGCCTGCTCCACGATCGGCGCGACCTCGGCATTCACTCGGGCATGCTCGGCGACTCGTTCGTCGATCTGGTCGAGGCGGGCGTGATCACCAATGCCTCGAAGCCCTTCGACGTCGGTGTGTCAGTCACGACCGCGCTGATCGGCACGAAGCGCCTCTACGACTTCGCGCACTGCAACGAGCAGATCGGCGTGCGCAGCTCGCTGTATACGCACGATGCCGGCGTGCTGTCGCGGCTGCCGAACCTGGTCACCATCAACTCGGCGGTCGAGGTCGATCTGACGGGGCAAGTAAACGCCGAGCAGAGCGGCTCGCAGTACGTCGGTGGAACGGGCGGACAAACGGACTTCGTGCGCGCGGGCAGTCGTTCACCGGGCGGCCACGCCGTCGTGGCGTTGCCCGCGACTGCGAAGGGCGGCAAGGCCAGCCGCATCACCGTGCAGCTCTCCGGCCCGGTCACGACCGCGCGCAACGACGTCGACGTGGTCGTCACCGAGTTCGGCGCCGCCGAGCTCAAGGGCCAGACCCTCGCGGAGCGCAGCCGCCGCATGATCGCCATCGCGCACCCGGATTTCCGCGCAGAGCTCGAGCGCGCGGCGCACACCATTCGACAGCGAGGTTTTTGATGAGCGACGCCGTGCTGTTCGATGCGCGCGAGGATGGGATCGCGATCATCACGCTGAATCGACCCGAGGCGCGCAACGCGCTCGGCAAGGAGATCCGCGCCGGCTTGTTCGCGGCGTGGGAACGCTTCGAGCGCGACCCGGCCTTGCGCGTCGCGATCCTCACGGGCGCAGGCGACAAGGCCTTCTGCGCGGGCGGCGACCTCAAGGAGATGACCGAGACTCGCATGCAGGTGCCTCCGCGCGACATGTTCCCTGTGCCGGGCGACACGATCGAGCTCACGAAGCCGACCATCGCCGCAGTCAACGGCGTGGCCTTCGCCGGCGGATTCCTGATCGCACAGGCCTGTGATCTGTGCGTCGCGAGCACCGACGCCGCGTTCGCCATCACCGAGGTGAAGGTCGGCCGCAGCTCGCCGTGGGCGGCACCGCTCATCCACATGATCCCGCAAAGGATCATGATGGAGCTCGTCCTCACCGGACGGCCGATCAGCGCGCAGCGTGCCTACGAGGTCGGCCTGGTCAACCGTCTGGCGAAGCCCGAGCAGCTGACGCACGCAGCGCTCGAGCTGGCCTCGGAGATCTTGCAAGGTGCGCCGCTCTCGGTGCGCGCAGCGCGCGAGATGGTGATGCTCTCGACCGAGATGAGTCGCTCGGCTGCTCTCCGGGCGGCGAGGCATGCGTCCGAGGCCGCGTACTGCAGCGAGGACGCGCAGGAGGGCCCGCGTGCGTTCGCGGAGAAGCGCCGGCCGCAATGGAAGGGCCGCTGAGGGCGGCAGGCGGGAGCGTGGATCAAACGTAGACGCGCACTGATAAAAACGCCGCGCGATCGACATGGCCGTGCATGCGTAGAAGCTCGATCGCTCCGGCTCTCACTCTCTGTTATTTAGTGGCCGGCGGCTGCCAATTACTGGCCGCGGGCGGCTGCTCCGCCACCGAAGGTCCGGGCCGTGAGACCAGTGGAGCGACGCGACCGACCGGCACGGCAGGCGCCTCGGGGCCTGTCGCTCCGAGCGGCGCGAGCGGGTTCGGTGACAACCCGGGAGTCACCACGGTGCCCATCTCGGGCGCGCCTGCATCGGGTGCAACCGGCATGCCGATGCCGACAGGCACGCCGAACACCAAGCTGTCGCGCGAGCCCCTCGCCATCGACGACTGCGGCGCCAACAATCCAGCTGGGCTCTCGGCCGCCGATGCCCAGAAGCTAAAGGCCGGTAGCGGTTCACCCGGCATGTTGAAGTGGTTGTATCCGTATGCCGGCACGGTGTTCCCGCGCGGCATGCTCGCGCCCGAGCTGATGTGGGACGGCCCGCCCGCGGATGCCGTGTACGTCCACATCAAGAGCAAGATCTTCGAGTACTGGGGTTGTTTGAAGCCTTCGGCTCCCGGTCAAGTCACGCTGCCGCAAGAAGTCTGGGACAAGGCCGGCACGCGCAGCACGGGCAAAGACGACATCTACATGGTCGAGCTCTCGGTGATCGGCCAAGGCACCGTGACTGGACCCGCACCCTCACGGATCCAGATCGCTCAAGCTGCGATCAAGGGCTCGATCTTCTACAACACCTACCGCTCGAACCTGACCACGCCTGGAGGCGCGCCCGGCATGATAGGTGGGATCCCAGGCTTCCCCGGCGGCGGATTTCCCGGCGGCGGATTTCCTGGTGGGGGAGGCGCGCTGAACGGCATCGTGGTTCGCATTCCGGCCGGCGGTAAGGCCGAGCTGTTCGGACAAGCCGACTGCAACGGTTGTCACTCTCTGTCCGCAGACGGGTCGCTCTTGCTCTCACAGTCGGTCGCCGCCGGCGCCTATGCCTACGAGCTCACGGCCAACGCAGCGGCGCCGATGCCGAAGATGGCCGGACAGAGCGGAGCCTTCGGCGCGTTGTACCCGGACGGCTCGGCATTCCTGAGCATGTCCACGGTGATCGACGTGGCGCGCACCGTGTTCTTCGGAGGCGGCGGCGGCACGGCCGACGCGGCGTTGCTCGACACGAAGAACGGCCAGCGCCTGCAAAGCACCGGCATTCCGAAGGGCGTGCTGATGCCGAACTTCTCGCCGGACGGCACCGCGCTCGTGTTCAACGACTACGCGATCGACACCGCGCACGGCATCGCGATCACCAAGTACGACACCAAGACGCACACCGCGAGCCAGTACACCGAGCTCTACAAGGAACCCCCGGGCGCTATTCGTCCCGCGTGGCCCTTCATGCTGCCGGACAACGACGGCGTGGTGTTCGCGCGCACGGACGACGGCGACTTCACCGGCGGCGGCGTGGGCGTGCAATCGGACATCTCGGTTGCTCCGGGCGGCGCAGGCTTCGCGCCATTCTCCGAGCTGTCGATCATCGACGTCGCCACCAAGACCGTCACGCCGTTGGCCAAGGCCATGGGCTACAACACGCCCGAGGACGTGGCGCAGAAGCGCACGTACTTGCCGTTCGGCGCCGAGGATACGGGCCATGCATACTATCCGACCATGTCGCCAGTGGCTGCAGGCGGCTACTTCTGGGTGTTCTTCGATTCGGTGCGCCACTACGGCAATCGCGGCTTGCAGCGGCAACTCTGGGGCGCGGCGATCGACATCGCCGCCGATGGCAGCTACAAGACCGACCCGAGCTTTCCCGCGTTTTATCTGTCGGGCCAGGAAGCAGGCACGGGCAACCACCGCGCGTTCGCGGCCCTCGATCCGTGTCGCAAGGACGGCGACAGCTGCACCAGCGGCATCGATTGCTGCGGCGGCTTTTGCTACATCGAGAAGGCGCAGGAGCTGACCGACCCGGTGGGAAGCTGCTCGCCGCGCAAGATGGAGTGCGCGAAGCGGGATGAGCGCTGCGTGACCGACGCGGACTGCTGCCCGCCCATGGGCAATGAGCTGCCGTTCAGCTGCATCGCCGGGTTCTGCGCGTTCATCGACGGGCCGATGTGAACCCTACGTGCTCGCGACCAACAGTTCTTCGGAATTGTTGGGCAGCCGCATGCCATCCGTCCTGCCGGAGAAGTAGCGCTCGGAGAGCGCGGCTGCCGAGACGTGCTCGACCGTGTTGAAGCCTGCGTCGCGTGCCAGGGCCAGCATTTCGTCCGGCGTGAAGAAGCTGATGAACGGTGTGCCGCTCGCCCGCGCTCCCTCTATCGCCCGTTCGATGCCGAAGCGCATCTCGGGGTCTGCCATCTCGATCGGCAGCATGAACGACATGGCGAACGTCGAGCCCGCGGCGAGCGCGGCGATCTGGCGCAGCGTCTCCATGATCGCTTCTTTGGTCAGGTACATGCTGACACCGGTGGATGCCACGACCGCAGGCCGAGCGGCGTCGAAGCCCGAACCGTTCAACTTCGCCCACCAGCCGTCGCCCGCCTCGAAGTCGACCGGGACGAGGTGCAGATACGAGGGAATGCCGTAGCCGAGCTCGACCAGGCGCTGCCGCTTCCACGCCTGCGTGCTCGGTTGATCGATCTCGAACACCTGCATGCGCGAGGCGAGCTCGGTGCGACGCTGCGCGAAGGTGTCCAGGCCCGCCCCGAGGATCACGTACTGTGAGACGCCGCGGACGGATCGCTCCGCGACGAGGTCCTCGATGAAGCGCGCGCGAGCCACGATCGACGCGCGGAACGGCCGCGTGAACGGGCTCATGTCCGGACGCTGGCGCCAGCCTTCTTCGGGGGCCGCCAGCTTCAAGCCGACCGTGTCTTCGAGCACGTGCGGCGGAGGATCGACTTCCACGTGCAGCGCCCGCCACAGGGCGACCCGCACGGCAGTGTTGTCTGGCTGCATGCCCAGACGCTCCCAGGTCCCACGCGCGGCGTCAACTCAACGGGCTTTCTTCGCCAGGCCGAAGCTGTACTTCAGGTGCTCGACGTGGCCGGAGGGCAGCGGCGGGAAGATCAGCGGCGACGCGGTGTCACGGATGGCTGCGAGGCGTTCGCCCACGTCCTCGATCGTCCACGCGGGTTGGTAGACGCCGGGAGTCTCTGCGATGAAGGCGCGCGCCACGCGGCCCGCGAGGGCGATCAACATCTCGCCGCTGATCGAGCAGGATTCGTGGGCGAGCCAGCCGACTGTCGGCGCGACCAGCTCGGGGTCCATGGGCGGATACGCAGAGGTGTCGAGACCCTCGGCCATCCGGGTCACGGCCGCGGGCACGATCACGTTGCACTTCACGCCCTCGGCGGCGCCCTCGAGCGCGACCACGTTGGACAGGCCGATCAAGCCGGCCTTCGACACGCAGTAGTTGACCACGCGCTGGTTGCCGTACAGGCCTCCGATCGATGAGGTCAGCACCACGCGCCCATAGCCGGCCTGACACATCACCGGGAATGCGGGGCGCACGACGTGGAAGGCTCCGCGCAGGTGCACGTCCAACACGGCGTCGAAGTCCGCGTGGGTCATCTCCTTGAGCGACCCGCGGCGCACGTTGCCGGCATTGTGGATCAGGATGTCGAAGCGACCGTAGCGATCGAGCGCAGCCTGGATGATCGCCTGGCCGCCGGCTGCCGTCGCGACCGACTCGGTGCAGGCGACGGCTTCGCCTCCCGCGGCCTCGATCTCTCGCACCACCTGTTGCGCCGGGTCGGCGTCGGCGCCCTCCCCGACCAGGCTCGCGCCCGGATCGTTGACGATCACCTTCGCGCCCCTCGACGCGAGCAGCAGCGCGTACGCGCGGCCGAGCCCGCGGCCACCGCCGGTTACCACCGCGACGCGATCGTCGAAGCGCAGCTCGCTCACGTGAGCTCCCGCGGTGCGCCCGTGCCCATGTACCTGGCCAGGTTGCGGTGGAGGTTGATGATGCTGCGCTCGCGGTGCGGATTGGGTTTGGTGCCGCGGAAGCCGCCGCACTTCATGCCCTGCTGCACCGCAGCCATGTTCGAGAAGTCCTGCGGCAACACGCTGCGCCACGCGGGATCGTCCGCGGGCGTGTGGATCCACTCGGTCTTGGGCTCTTGTCCCTGCGGGAAGAGCTCGTACACCGCGACCTCGAAGATGCACTTGTCGGGGTCGTAGCCGTAAGGCCGCGCGCTGTAGCACAACGCGTTGTTCAAGCCGTGACCGATCTGGAAGTTCGGAAAGATCTGCCAGGCGGTCCCGCTCTTGCCGACGTGCACGGGATCGATGGTCGGCCAGATCACGCCGCGCGCAGCGTCGGTGCGCCGCGCCGAGTCGAGCCAGTGTTTGAGCACTTTCTCCGCGGGCGTGCCTTCCGGCAGCTCCTTCGCCAGCCGCAGCGCAGCGTCGACGAGCGTCTGCGTGGTATTGGTGTTCGCGTGCTCCCAGGTGTAGAGCTGCATCTCTGCCGTGGAGAGGCGCGGATCGGCGCCGGCACCGATGCGCAGCTTGGCCTTGTTCTCGTCCAGGCCCTTCGGCGCCTCGTAGCCGATGTTGCTGTGCTTGCCTTGCGCCCGAGACCAACCGCGAAAGTCACCGAACCGCATGAACTCCGGGTGCGTGCCCGCGATGTGGTAGGTCTCGGCGAAGGCCTCCATCGCGACCTTCCAGTTGCAATCGAAGACCAGCCAGCGCCGCCAGCGGTAGCGCATGTTTTGCAGCTGGAAGGGCTCGAGCATGCTCACGGCATTCTCGAGGTAGTCCCGCAGTGGTTCGCTGTGAGGATCCAGGTTGATCCAGATCCAGCCCGCCCAGGTGTCGACCTTGACCTCGACCAGTCGCGCATCTGCCAGCGGCAGCCTGCCCTTCCAGTCGGGCTCCTCCGGCATGTGCGTGCACTCGCCGTGCAAGTCGTAGCGCCAGCCGTGGAAGCCGCACACGAACAGCTTGCGCTTGCCACAGGCGTTCTTCGCCCCGCAGGGCGTGTCGACCAGTCGGCGGCCGCGATGCGAGCAGACGTTGTAGTACGCGCGGAACTCGTGCTCTGCCGTGCGCACCACCACGATCGAGTCATCCAGGATGTCGTAGGTCAGAAAGCTTCCGACCTCGGGCAGCTCTTCGATCCGGCCGACCTGCTGCCAGACCTTTCTCCACAACCGGTCGCGTTCGGCACGGGCGTACGCCTCGGAGGTGTAGGCCTCGACGCCGATGATCACTGGTTCTGACAGCTCCTCAGCAACGTTGCTCATGACGTTCTCCCCGGCCGCGACGTTGGCGATCTCGAGCGGGATCTGACGAGATCGCCAACGTCTGCAATCTCACGCTTTGGGCCACGCGACGGACTTGGTCTCGAGGTATTGCTCGAAGCCTGCCACGCCGTTCTGGCGCCCGATGCCGCTGTGCTTGTAGCCGCCGAACGGCATGTCGACGCCGTGCGGTGCACCGCTGTTGACCGAGACCATGCCGGCCCGGATGCGGCGCGCGACCTTCTGCGCGCGCTCGAGTGAGCCGGAGCTCACCGCGCCTGCCAGCCCGTAGCGGCTGTCGTTGGCGATGCGGACGGCATCGTCGTCGTCCTCGAAGGGGATGACCACCAACACCGGGCCGAAGATCTCCTCGCGCGCGATGGTCATCTGGTTGTCGACGTCGATGAAGAGCGTCGGTTCGACGTAGTAGCCCTTTGGAAACTGCTTGGGCCGTCCGCCGCCGAACGCGAGCTTCGCGCCCTCGGAGATGCCCTTGTCGATCAAACCGAGCACGCGATCGCGTTGCTTGGCCGAGACCACCGGCCCCATCATCACGTCGTGTCGCTGCGGATCGCCGTAGGGTGCCATCTTGAACACGGCCACCAGGCGCTCCACGGCCTCCTTGTAGCGCGAGCGCGGCACCAGCATGCGCGTGGGGATTCCGCAGCCCTGACCGGCGTGGAAGCACACCGCGAGGCCGCCGAGCAGCGCGCTGTCGAAGTTCGCGTCGTCGAGCACGATGTTCGCCGATTTGCCTCCGAGCTCGAGGAACGTGCGCTTGAGCGTGGCCGCGCCCTTCTCCATGATGCGCTGGCCCACGGCAGTCGAGCCAGTGAACGAGATCATGTCCACCAGCGGCGAGAGCGTGAGCGTCTCGCCCAGCAGGTGATCCGAGGAGGTGACGATGTTCACGACGCCCTTCGGGATGTCGGTCTTCTCGGCGATCAATCGCCCCAGCAGCGTGGCGTTCCACGGCGTGTCGGGCGCCGGCTTGATGACCAGCGTGTTGCCGGTCGCGAGCGCTTGCGCGAGCTTGTTGATCGTCACCTCGAACGGGAAGTTCCAGGGCACGATCGCGCCGACCACGCCCACGGCTTCCTTCCAGATGCGACGCGTGTTGGGCTCGCCGCTGCTGCCCTTGCCGTCGGGCATCTCGGTCTCCCACACGAATTTGTCCATCAACTCGATCGGGTAGGGCAACGCGGTCGCCAGCGGCACCTCGAGCTGCTGCCGGTTCGTACTCATGCGCGGACAGCCAGCCTCGAGGATCAGCTGCTCGCGCAGCTCCTCGCGCTCGGCTTCCAGCGCCCTTTGCAGTTGCTCCAGGCAGTGCTTGCGAAGCGCGCGGTTCGTGGACCAGTCGGTCTGGTCGAACGCACGCCGGGCTGCGGCGATGGCGCGCTGCATCTCGTTGCGCGAGGCGTCGGCGACCTCGCCGATCTTCTCTTCGGTCGCGGGGTTCAGGTTGTCGAACGTGGCGCCGTTGTCCGCGCGGACCAGCTCGCCATCGATCAGCATGCGGCTCTCGGGCTTCACCGAGATCGCGACCGCCTTGCTGCGCTCGGGTTGCGGCGCAGCTGCTCCGCCGCCGGCCACGCCGCGCAGGAAATTGATGGTCATCTTCGCAGAAGGAAACGACTCGGCGATCGCGGAGCTGGTGTAGCCCACGTCGGTGATGACCGTCACGCCGCTGATGGCTGCTGCGGCGTCGCTGCACAGGAAGACCAGCGGCCGCGCCTGCTCGATGCTCGTGGAGACCGCGACGTTCGCCTCCTTGCGGTAGTCGGCACCGAAGCCCAGCCAGCGATCCTTGTTGGCCTGAGCCAGCGGAGTATCGGTCGGGCCCGGCAGGGTGGCGTTGATGCGCACACCGCGCTTCAGGAACGGCAAGGCCATCTGCGCCACGTACGCGCAGATCGCCTGCTTGCTCCACATGTAGTCGGCCTTGTTGCGTTGCTTGACCCAGGCCGTGGCGGCGTCGAAGTCGTCGATCTTCAGGAACTCCTGCAGCAACGGCAGCTGCGCCTCCCAGCCCATGCCTGCGGCCGACGAGATGAAGCCGATCGCCGAGCCCGCCGGCAACATGCCCAGGGCGAACATGCGGTCGATCATGTAGCGGTGACCGATGAAGTTGATGCGCTCGATGCCGAGCGTGCCATCGGCCACGCCGGCGCAGCTGAACAGCGCGTCGACGCGGCCGCCGCACTCCTTGAGCGCAGTGTCGATCGAACCCTTCTCGGCGAGGTCGAGCGAGATCGTCTTGACACCCGTCAGGGTGATCTTGGCGCGGTCCATGACGACGACTTCGGCGCCCGCGTCGCGAACGACTTCGGCCACGCCGGCGCCCATCCCGGTGGCTCCGCCCACGACCAGGGCGCGTTTGCCACGATAGCCAAACGGATCGAACAATGACATGTCATCTCTCCTGGTCAGTGCTCACGGTGTCTTCACCGGCAGCGTGGTCCAACCGCGCACGGTGGACGTGCGAGCCTGAACGGCGCGCGTCCAATCGACCTCCCACTCGGGGAAGCGCTTGAGCACCTCCTCGAGCGCGATCCGGCCTTCGAGGCGCGCCAGCGCGGCGCCGAGGCAGAAGTGAACGCCGAAGCCGAAGGCCATGTGTTGCCCGGCCCGGCGGTGGATGTCGAAGCGATCTGGATCTGCGAAGCGACGCTCGTCCCGGTTCGCCGACGCCGTCAGCAGCAGCATGACGCTGCCAGCGGCCACCTTCTTGCCGTAGTGCTCGACGTCCTCGGTGACGTAGCGCGCTTGCACCGGCGACGGCGACTCGTAGCGCAGCAGCTCCTCGATCGCGCGCGTGATCAGGCTCGGGTCTTTCACCAGCTCGCGCCGCTGCTCGGGATGCTCGGCCAGGACCTTGCCGGTCCAGCCGATCAGGCGCGTGGTCGTCTCGTTGCCGGCCGCAGCGAGCAGGCCGATGTAGCCGAGCACCTCGGCGCGGCTCAACCTGCGCCGCGTGCCGTCGACGTCCTCGAACTCGGCGCGCAGGAGCTCGGTCATCACGTCGTCGGAGGGATTCTTGGCTCGCCAGTCGATGTACTCGCCGAACACCTGGTTACGGTTCGTGATCAGGCGCTCGCGCATGTCAGGCGGTGGCGGCGCGCCCTCGGTCAAGCGCAGCCCGTCGTCGATCTGATCGCGGATCGCGACCTGATCCGACTCCGGGATGCCGAGCAGGCTGCCGATCGTCCACATCGGGACTTGCGCGCCCAGGTCGGCGATGAAGTCGAAGCCGCCGGTGCCGACCAGCGGATCGAGGCTGCGAGCGCAATACTCGCGGACCTTGGGCTCGAGCTCCGCGATCTTGCGCGGGGAGAAGATGTTGGTCAGCAAGCCGCGGTGCAGATCGTGCTGGGGAGGATCCTCGAAGATGATCGAGCCGGGCGGGATCTGCATGCCGCTCTTGATCAGTTCGAGCAGCGTGCCCTTCGCCGAGCTGTAGCGGCGCCAGTCCTTGGAGCAGCGCTCGACGTCGTCGAACCGACTCAGGGCGAAGAAGTCGTACTTCTCGTTGTAATACAGCGGGCGCTCTTCCCGCATCCGCCTCCAGACCGGATACGGGTTGGTGTCGATCTCGAAGTCGTACGGGTCGTAGTACACAGTCATGCGGCGAACCTCAGTTGTGGTAGGTGGCAGACAGCGACAACTCGCCCGTATGCGAAGCGTAGATGCCGGCTCCGGCGTTATCCGGGGTCGCGTAGTAGATCTGCGTCCTCAGGGTGATGTACGAGCCGGCAAGGTCGACATCCAGCTGGTCGAGGACCTTGAGCCCGATGCCTGCAGTCCAACAGTGCGCGACGCCGGGCGGCGCGGTAAACGCCTTGGCGTAGTCCTCGGGCGTGGCCGTGGTCGACATGATGTAGCCGAGACGGGCTCGAAAACCGTCGGTCACCTGGTATTCGCTGCCCAGGTGAACGTTGAAGGCATCCTTCCAGTTGAGGGGCGTCGACGTCGTCATGGACTTGCCGTCGCGAACCGTCGTGACGTCGAGCGTCTTCCAGGACTCTTCGTACATGAGGTACTTGACGTCCGTCGTGAACAAGAACTTGTCGTCCATGGCCGACACCGCGATGCCGGCGCGAAACGCGTGCGGGTTCGCGAACGGTTGCTCGGTCTCGAGCTCGATCGCCGATCCATCGATCGGGTTCGTGCTGGTCGTGGTCCCCTCGCCCTTCACGACGACCTTGTTGCGATAGCTGAAGCCGAGGCGGACGTTCTTCGACGCTTTCCAGAGCAGCCCCAGCTGAAAGCCGCCGAAGTTCACCCCGCTGACTTCGACATCGCCGTAGACCGGGTTCCCATTCTTGTCGAAGACCAGTCCGCCCAGCGCCCGACCCGGCAAGGGCGTCTTGAGCTTTTGCGTCAGGTACGTGATGCGCCACATCGCGGCCAGTGCGAACGTGTCCGTCACCTTTACCGACACGGCATTTCCCAGCTCGATCAACCCCGCAGCCAAGTCGTTGGTGACCTCGAGCTCCGGTTTCAGCTCGGGCGCGGGCTTATAGCTCGCCTGCGTGCCCTGGCCGATGATCGGATAGAAGCCCGCGCCGACCACGATGCGCTCGTGTAGGCGATACGCACCTCCGACGAAGAAGAGCGGCGCGTATATGGTGTCGGATCGGATCGTCTCCCAGTTGTCGTAGGTCGTGCCGTCCGGATTGCTGTGCGTGATGCGGTACGGCGCCTCAGGCTGGCTGATGAACAGGAACCCGTTGAGTGTGAGCGTGAGCTTGCCGATCTGATCCAGCAGCGCGGGGTTGGTGGGAATCGCGCCGGCAGAGTCGAGGAACGCCACCCCCGTTCCTCCCATGCCCATGGATCGCGCATCGAACAGCCCGTTGAGCTCGTTGCTTGCGGCCGCTTTGCCGCTGATCAGCGAGACCACCACCACGACCATCAAACAACGACTTCTCATGGAACCCTCATCGCTCAAGGCGTACAAATCTGTCCGCAGGACACAATCTCACTGCCGCCGATGTCCACGTGCGCGCAGATCGGGTTGGTGAACTCCTTGCACGAAGCCTTGGGATCAGCATCGTTGCAGTCGGTCGGGGCTCCGTTGCCGCAGCTCGCTTGGACTGCGTTGCCGTGGCCGTCCGTCGCAGAGAACCCGAGTGAGCCGAGATCGGTGCACATGAATCCCGACGGACACGGACCCGGCGTGGCTGACCCCGGCGCGCCGGCAGCACCACCGCCGGCACCTGCAGTCGCCATCGCGCCCGCCATCGCGCTCGACCCTGCTGTGGCGGGAGAGCCAGCTGCCGGAGATCCGGCCGCGGACGATCCAGCGGCAGAAGATCCGGCGGCAGAAGATCCAGCAGCCGATGTCCCGGCAGCAGGCGCGCCCGCGGCAGGTGCGCCGGCCATCATCACCGGTGACATCGACGAGCCGGTACCTGCCGGCGAAGGCGTGGGCGACATCGACCCAGCTCCCCCGGGAGCCGGCATGGGCGGCTTCGGCGCACTCATGCCGCCCGCACCAGCGACAGGCTGGACGTAAGTGACGCCGGGATCCGCACAACCCGCAGCAGCCGCGAGGACGAAACTAACGATCGCGATGACTCGACTCATGACTGAACACCCTGCAGCTCGGCGGGCGTGGGCCTTTGCCAGTTGCTCGTGCCGCCGACCTTGAACAACAGGCGGATGTAGCCAAACACCTTGAGCGTCTTGCCGTCCGCGGACAGCTCGGCTTCGGCGTTGTAGGTCTTGCCGTCTTCGGGGTTGAGGATCTTGCCGTCGGTCCACTTCGTGGTGCTGCCCTCTTCGTGCACGAAGTCCCAGAAGAAGATCAGCCCCACCACCGGCTTGTCCTTCTGCCTGCCCGCACACTCGGTGCAGACCGACTGGGCCGGCTTACCCTCTTTCGGAAACGTCTTGACGATCTTGCCGACCAGCTTTCCCTGGTACTCGAAGAGCTTGAAGATGCTGAGCGTCTTGCCGCTGTCTTCGTCGACGTGCTTCCAGTAACCCAGGACGGCTTTGTCGTCCGCGGAGGCCGTTTGAACCGACGCGCTCAAAATGGACGCAAGCACGAGGCCCGCGAACAGTGTTGTACGATGCTGAGTATTCACCTTGACCGTTCTCCAGCTAGCTACGCATTCGCAACCTATGAGCTCCGTGCTCTGACGTGTAGGTTCGTGCGTGGCCAACTACTTGCCGCCGGAGGCCATGCCTATCCGCCGCTGATAGCTGCAACGACTAAACTCCCCAAAGGCGGTGCATCAAGCTCACCGCCAGCTCTGCGCTCGGCAGCTGCACGCCGAGCTCTGCGCCACGCGCGATCGCCGCTCGCAGATCTTTCTGCGCGAGCACCGCGTCCTTCTCGCGTTGCGACGCAGGGATGTCTTCCATCGCGCGTAACCGCGCCAGGTTGCCCACGTAGCGATTGGCCTCGGTGTGGGCGACCAGCTGCGCCATCGCCGAGCCGATGCCCGTGCTCTCGGCGAGCCGCGTGGCCTCCTGGCCCGCCGCCATGCACACGTAGCGCAGCAGGTTGATCGCGAGCTTGGCGTCGAGACCTGCGCCTTGCGGGCCCAGGTGCAGCACCAGGCCGCCGTACGTCTCCATCACCGGCCTGGCTCGCGCGAACGCCTCGGCGTTGCCGCCGACCATCACCGCCAGGTTGCCCACGCTCAGGTGACCGCGCGCGCCGCTCACCATCGCGTCCAGCATGTGCACCCAGCGCTCCGCGGCGGCCGCGGCCAGGCGCTTCAACGTATCGTGCGACACGGTGGAGTGGACGAGCACGACGCTGTCGGACGGCGCGCCCGCGAACACGCCTTCCGCGCCCAGGCAGGCTTCCAGCAGCTGCTCGTTGGTGTTGACCACCACCTCGATCACATCCGCGTCTTGCGCCGCTTCGCGCGGCGTGCGCGCCAGGCGAACGCGATCGGGCAGCGCAGCCACGAACGGCGCCGTGGCCTGCTCGGATGGATCGTACAAGGTCGCGCCGTAGCCCGCGTCGAGCACGCACTTCAGCATCGCCGAGCCCATGCGCCCGACGCCGACGAAGCCGATCTTCTGCGAAGGCCGGCTCATCTCTGCAGCCCGATGATGCCGATCTCCTGCCCGTCCGGATCGGTCACCACGAGCAAGCGGCTCCGACCGACGTCCAGCTCACGTGTGATGGGGATGTCCTGCGCCTGGAGGTTTTTGCGCACCGGTTCCAGGTCGCACACCATCACCGAACACATGAAGATGCCGAAGTGCCGCGGCCGCGCCTTGCGTTCGAGCGCCACCTGCATCTCCACGAGCTCGAGCGGCACGCCGCCCAGCTTGCCCATCAAGATGCGGCCCGGGCCGCCGTAGCCGTTGGCGTGGCCCAGGGCGTCGTCGTAGCTCCCGCCGAACTCGCGCTTCCAGCCGACCGCGCGCTCGTAGAACTGCGCCGAGCGCTCGATGTTCGACACCAGGATCGCCGCGTGGGCGTAGGTGTACTCGATCTCGCTCATCGCTCGCCCGCCTGCGCGTGATGCGTGAACATGCGCATCAGATCTCCGGAGGTGACGCGACGATTCGGGTCGCCATCGACCACGGGCCTGGCGCCGCCGCTGGAACGCGGCGTGACGTCGACCTTGTCCGCAGCCGCCTTCGCGCGCAGCGCGCCGACGGTCAGGTCTGCGCGCTCGTGGTGCTTGAAGGGATCGAAGTTGAAGTAACGCATGGCATTGCCGTGCGTCACCTTGTCGATCTGCTTCGCCGTCAGGTGCTTGACGGTCCGCCACAGCCGCTCCGGCACCTCGGGCCACAGCGTATCGGAGTGCGGGTAGTCGCACTCGTAGGCGACCATGTCTTCGTTCACCGCATCCAGGTTGCGGAGCCCGAACGCATCCTCGATGAAGCAAACCATGAAGTGCTTGCGGAACACCTCACTGGGTTTGCGGCCGTTGAAGCCGTTGTGAGTCCAGGCCTCGTGGCGCGAATGGCTGAAGTCGGCGCGCTCCATGAAGTACGGGATCCAGCCCAGACCGCACTCCGACATCGCGATCTTGAGGCTCGGGTAGCGTTGCAGCGCCGAGAGGTGCAGCCAATCGGCCGCTCCCACCGCGCTCGCCATCGGCATGGTGTAGATCCACGCCTCGATCGGCGTCTCCAGCGACGCGTGCGGCACCGGGTTGCCTGCGCCGATGTGCAGGCACATGGTGACGTCGTGATCCGCGATGGCCTTCCACATCGGATCCCAGTACGCGTTGTGTATGCTCGGTAGATCCTGCTTGGTCGGGTTCTCGTTGAGTGAGACCGCGGTGCAACCCTTCCGCGCGACGCGCGCGATCTCCTCGAGCGTGGCAGCCATGTCCCACGTCGGCAGGAGCGCACACGGAATGAAGCGACCCGGATAGGCGCCGCACCACTCGTCGATGTGCCAGTCGTTGTACGCGCGCAGGTGCACGAGCGCCTTTTGCTTGTCGGGCGCCTTGTGAAACCGGCCGCCGTCGAAGCCGACTGCGGTGCCGAAGTTGAGCGACGCGGCGATGCCGTTGACGTTCATGTCATCGATGCGCGCGTGCACGTCGTAGACGCCCTTGCGCAACTGCTCGAACGAGGTCGGCTCCATGCCGTACTCCTCGAGCGGCCGGCCGACGACGGCGTTGAGCCCGACCGACGGCATCTTCATGCCCTGGTACTCCCAGTAGTCGGTGCCGTCCTTCGCGGTCCGAAGCTTGGGCGCGCTCGCCAGATCGGCGCCGGACAATTGCCGATCGTACATATCGGGGGGCTCGCTGATGTGATCGTCGACGCTGACGATCAGCATGCTGTTCATGTCCATGGGTGTGTTGCCTCGCCGAACCAGGCTTCCAGAGCGCTGCGGGGCCCGGTAGGTTCGATGAAGGCCAACAATTTGCCGCCCGAGGCCAGCGGTCGCGGTATTCATCCTGCGGGCCCGCAGCCGGTGCTAGCGTGCGGCCCGTTGTCTCAACGGAAGGTATCCATGTTCGCTGCAATCGTCGTCGCCAAGGCCGAAGCTGGACAGAGCGTAGAGCTGGGCCAGCTCGAGGAATCATCGCTGCCCGAGGGGGACGTCAGCATCGACGTCGAGTACTCCACGCTGAACTACAAAGACGCGCTGGCGCTCACTGGACGCGCGCCGGTCGTGCGCAAGTTCCCGATGGTGCCCGGCATCGACCTCGCGGGCGTGGTGCGGCAAAGCAGCCACGCGGAGTGGAAGGCCGGCGACCGCGTGGTCTTGAATGGCTGGGGCGTCGGTGAAACGCACTGGGGCGGCCTTGCCCAGAAGGCGCGCTTGAAGGGCGACTGGCTGGTGCCGCTACCGTCCGCGTTCAACAGCCGGCAGGCGATGGTGATCGGCACGGCCGGGTACACCGCGAGCCTGTGCGTGGAAGCGCTGGTTTCGCAGGGCGTGACGCCGGACCAGGGCGAGATCCTGGTGACGGGCGCGACCGGCGGCGTCGGGAGCATCGCGATCGCGTTGCTGGCCAAGGCCGGCTTTCGTCCGGTCGCCGCGACCGGCAAGCCGAGCGAGGCGGACTACCTCAAACAACTCGGTGCGAGCGGCGTGATCGAGCGCGCCGAGCTGAGCGCCGCGGGCAAGCCAATGCAGAAGGAACGTTGGGCCGGCGTGGTGGACTCGGTTGGGAGCCACACGCTCGTCAACGCCTGCGCGCAGACGCGCTACGGCGGATCCGTGGCCGCGTGCGGGCTCGCGCAAGGCATGGACTTCCCGGCGTCGGTCGCGCCGTTCATCCTGCGCGGCGTCACGCTGCTCGGCATCGACAGCGTGATGGCGCCCAAAGCGCGGCGACTCACGGCGTGGCAGCGCCTCGCACGCGACCTGGACGCGCGGGCGCTCGAGGTGATCGCGACCGAGATCGGCCTGGCAGACACCATCGGCGCTGCCCAGAAGCTCATGGACGGCAAGGTCCGGGGCCGCTTCGTCGTGAACGTGAATCGCTGACGAACCCATGTTAGGGTGCGCGGCATCCGCGCCATGAATTCACCGGATCCCAAAGCCGACCGCTTTACGAAGCGTGTGAGCATCGCCGGCGGATGGCTGGTGGCGCTGGCAGTGGCCCTCGGCTTAGCCGCAGGCATCGGGGGCTACACCTTCCGCTACGCCGAAGGCTTGTCGTATCTCAGCACCGACCCGAAGGCGTGCGTGAACTGCCACATCATGCAGACCCAGTACGACGCGTGGCAGAAGTCGAGCCACCACGCGGTCGCGGTCTGCGTCGACTGCCACCTGCCGCACGACTTCTTCGGCAAGTACTTCGCGAAGGCCGAGAACGGCTACCGGCACAGCAAAGAGTTCACGGCGCAGACCTTCGCGGAGCCGATCACCGTGCACCCCAAGGGTCGCGAGATCTTGCAGGAAAACTGCGAGTACTGCCACGGCGAGCTCGTACACGACAGCGCGGGATCGACCGGGCCCAACGGAGCGCTCGAGTGCGTGCATTGCCACGCCACCGTGGGTCACGGCACCCGCGCCGCATTGGGGGGCCCATTGCGTTATCCCAGCGTGAGCGTCAACACGAAAGCGAAGGAATGAACCATGCGAAGTCGCGGGGCCTACATCCTGCTCACGCTGGTCGTCGCAGCTGCTGCTGCGGCTGCGGCGGCACTGCTCACCAACATCTTCCAAAAGAAGGTGGAGCAACGCAATCCATACGTGCGAGTGGTCGAGGTCGGTGAGGACGACACCGATCCGGCCAAGTGGGGTCGCAACTGGCCGCTGCAATACGACGGCTACCAGCGGACCGCGATTCTCACCAAGACGCGATTCGGCGGCCACGGCGGCAGCGAATCGATGCCCGAAGAAAAGATCGCGCGCGACCCGTGGCTCAAGCGCATGTTCCTGGGCTACGCGTTCTCGATCGACTACCGCGATCGGCGCGGCCACGCGTACATGCTGGCCGACCAGGAAGCGACGCAGCGTCTCACCAAGCCGCAAACCGGCTCGTGCCTACACTGCCACGCCTCGATCATGCCGCTCTACCGCAAGCTCGGAAACGGCGACGCGATGGCAGGCTTCGAGGGCACCTATAAGGTCAGCTATCAGGATCTCAACAAACAACTCCACGAGTCCGGCCACGCCCATCCGGTGAGCTGCGTCGATTGCCACGACCCGAACACCATGTCGCTGCGGGTCACGCGCCCCGGCTTCGTCAAGGGCATCCGCGCCTTTGCAGAATCGCAAGCGCCTACACCCGTATTCTCCTCGATCACGTTGTGGCGTGAAGGCAAGCGCGAGCGCCCCTACGATCCCAACGTGGATGCCACGCGTGTCGAGATGCGTTCGTTCGTGTGCGGCCAGTGTCACGTCGAATACTACTGCTCGTCCAAGATCCCGCTGACGTTCCCCTGGGGCAAAGGCTTGAAGGTCCAGGAGATCGAACAGTTCTGGAACGAGACCAAGTTCGAAGACGGCGAGACGTTCTACGACTACGCGCACGCCGAAACCGGTGCGCATATTCTGAAAGCTCAGCACCCCGAGTTCGAGCTCTGGAACCAGGGCGTCCACGCCCGTAGCGGCGTGGCCTGCGCCGACTGCCACATGCCCTACGCGCGCGAAGGCGCGACCAAGGTCAGCGACCACTGGGTTCGAAGCCCGCTGCTGAACATCAACCGAGCCTGCCAAAGCTGCCACCGCTTCGGCGAAGACGAGCTCCGGGGCAGAGTCGACGCGATCCAGAGCCGCAACTACGAGCTGATGCAGCGCGGAGGCCACGCGATCGACGACCTGATCACCGGCATCGTGGCGGCGAAGAAGCGCGGCGCCGATGCCACGGCACTCGCAGCCGCGCTCGAGTTCCAGCGCAAGGCGCAGTGGCGCCTGGACTTCATCGCAGCGGAAAACAGCATGGGCTTCCACGCGCCGCAGGAAGCCGCGCGGGTGCTCGGCGAAGCGATCGATTACGCCCGGCAGGGGCAGGTCGCGGCGCTGAGTGTGGGCACTGCAACCGCGGAGGTCGGTGTTGCAGCGCCGCCGCCCCCACCAGCACCAGAGCCGCCGGCACCAGCTCCGGCGAAAAAGCCCTGAGCGAGTTCGCGCGCGAGCGGCTCGCTGTGGTGCATGCGAGAAATGCCTGAAGCTATCGACCGAAGTGTACCCTTGAAGGTCACGAGGTCTACAGCGCATGACGACGGTGCGGAAAAAACTGATCGCGCTCGTACTGGTGTGCGTGGCACCAGCCGCGCTCGGGGCCATTCTCCAGTCGAACGCGTCCAGGCGGCAGCTGCTCGAGCAAGTCGAACGGCGAGTCGACGCGGCGAACAGGCGTTTCGAAGGTGAGCTCGAGGAGTATCAGCGCAATTCGCGGCTGGCTCTGACGTTTGCCGATCTGACGCCGCGTTTTCAGAAGGCGCTCGCCGAGAAAGATCGGGAACGAGCACAGCGGTTCGTCGATCGGCTCGCGGAGGTCTACAAGCACCGGCTGATCGCGGCCGCGGATGCGGAAGGCGTGGTGCTGGCACGGGGCAATCCCGAGCGCGGAAACCTCGCGTCGCTCGCGCCAGATACCAGCCCCGCGTTTGCCGAGCTGCTCGCGGACAAGCCGCTCGCGGGGCTCATCTCCATCCAACTCGACGGGAAGCCCACCTACGCGCTCGTGAGTGCCGCACCCGTGCACCTCGAAGGGCCACAGGTCGGCGCGATCGCCGTCCTCACGCCCATCACGAGCCGCTATCTCGAGTACCTCGAAGGCAAGCTCAATGCGGACTTGGCGATCAGCGTGAACGGCCAGCTGCTCGCCGCGACGTCCGATCATCCCGCACCTCGACTCAAGGCCGAGAGCGATGAGACGGTGATCGAGCAAGAAGGCCACAAACTCTTCGCCGTAAAAACTTTCAAGCCAAATGCGCTGCAGCGCCCGGGGCTGGTCGTGGAAGCGACAGCATCCCGGGACGTCACCCAGCTTCACGAGGAGAAGCGCCGCGGGCTGTTGCTACATCTCGCGGCGCTCGGTGCGGTGCTGCTCGTCGTGCTCGGCTTGGCGCTGCGGTTTGCCGGGCGTCTCGGCAGTACCGTGAAGGGCATCTCGGACGCAGCCGAGCGCGTGAAGCACGGCACATACGTGAGCGCCCCGGTGATTCACACCGGCGACGAGCTCGAGAGCCTGGCCATCCACTTCAACGACATGGTCCGCGGGCTCGAGGAGCGCGACCGGTTGCGCGAGACGTTCGGACGCTACGTGACTCGCCAAGTCGCCGACCACTTGCTGAAGGGCAACATAAACCTGGGCGGTGAGCTGGTTCCGGTCACCGTGTTGTTCTCGGACATCCGATCTTTCACCAGCATCAGTGAGAACATGGACCCGCGCGCGCTACTCGACTTCCTGAACGAGTACTTCAGCGGCATGGTCGAGAGTGTCATGCATCACCACGGCGTGGTCGACAAGTTCATCGGCGACGCGATCATGGCCGTGTTCGGCGCGCCCGTGCCGGAGCCGAACGATCCGCTCAACGCCATCAAAGCAGCACTCGAGATGCGCTCGCGCCTGGACAAGATCAACGAGCACTTCAAGCAGCGGGGCCTGCCCGAGGTCCGCACCGGCATCGGCCTGCACTCGGGCCAGGTGGTCGCAGGCAACATGGGGCACTCGGAGCGCATGGAGTACACGGTCATCGGCGACGCCGTGAACCTCGCCTCGCGCCTCGAAGGCATGACCAAGGAGCTGCAGTGCGACATCGTCTTGTCCGAAGACCTCTACAGACAGGTGGAGGAACACGTTCACGCCGAGCCCTTGCGCAAGATCAAGGTGAAGGGTCGCGACCAAGAGGTGATGGTGTATCGGTTGATCGGCCTGCGCGTGGAAGGTGCCGCGCAAGTCGCGTGAGCCGGGACTGCCTCCAGGCGCGGCCTTCCGCGTGACCGCGAGCGCGGTTGCGACCTAGGCGGGCAACGAGATCGTGTTCCTGCGAACCGCTCCTATTCGCGATCGTACACGCGCACGTAGTCGACCTTCATCGTCTGCGGGAACGTACTGGTGGAGTCCGGATTTCCAGGCCACTGGCCACCGACCGCAAGGTTCAACAGGACGAAGAACGGGTGGTCGTAGACCCACTTCGATCCTTTCGGCAGGTCCGCGGGCGTTCGGGTTTGATAAAGCTTGCCGTCGACGTACCAGCGCACGACTTCCTTCTCCCATTCGACGGCGAACACGTGGTAGGCGTCCGCGAAGCGCTGGCCCATCGTAAGCTTCGAGGGTGCACCGATGCCGTTGCCACCCGAGTAGCCGGGTCCGTGCAGCGTGCCGTGAATGGTGTCCGGCTCGCGGCCGATGTTTTCCATGATGTCGATCTCGCCGCGCGTCGGCCAACCGACGTTGTTCGGGTCTGCGCCCATCATCCAAAACGCCGGCCAGATGCCCTGGCCGAACGGGAGCTTCATCCGGATCTCGTAGCGGCCGTACAGGTGCTCGAACTTACCCTGGGTCTTGAGCCGCACCGAGGTGTAGCTCTTGCCCATGTAGTTCTCCTTGATCGCGGTGATCGTCAACTCGCCGTTTCCGTCGAGCGCAGCATTCTCGGCGCGGTCGGTGTCGTATTCCAGCTGGTTGTTGCCCCAACCGCTGCCTCCGGTTTCGTAGACCCAGCGAGTCGGATCGAGCTTGGTGCCTTTCGGTCCGTCGAACTCGTCACTCCACGCGAGCTTCCAGCCGGGAGTCGTGCCACCGGTACCCGCGTCCATGTCTGCATCCACGCTGCCTGCGTCGCGCGGTCGGGTCGCTGCGTCCATGGGCATC
>DATEOF010000300.1:0-20599 GCA_035274465.1 Polyangiales bacterium | reverse complement strand
CAGGACGTGTCCCGACCCTCCTCGCGAGCTTCGCAGCCTTCCGCTGCAGGGATCGCGGCGCAGCTCTTGCGCGAAGCTGATCGAGCACGGCGCGCCGATCGCCTGGCGGAGGCCGAGGCGCTGCTCGAGCGCGTCCGCGCGGAGGCGCCCGGTTCGGTACACGCTGCGCTGGCTGGCCTGACCTTGGCCCGGATGCGCCTGCCCCACCAACCTGCGCGCGCGGCCGAAGACCTCACCGCCGCGCTCGAGGCCAAGCTCCCCGCGGGATTGCGTGAAGATGCTTCCGCCCGCCTGGTCGAAGCCCGCGCGCGTGCCGGGCAGTTCGAACTCGCGCGAGCCGCGGCTCGGTCCTATCAGCGAGCGTACCCGCAGGGCCGCCGCACGCCCGATGTCGAGCGCTGGGCGCGTCCGTGAAGTGCGACTCACTCTGGGTGTGCTGCTTGGCGTTGGCGCTGCTCGCGACGTCGGCTTCGGCGCAGCCAGGCTCAGCCGAAGAGATCTGCCTGGTCGCGCGCGGCTGCGCGCCCACCATCCAGGGCGAGCTGCTGGAGCTGTTGCGGCTCGAGCTATCGTCGGAGCGGGTCGTCCTCGGCGATCCCGCGTGCGCGGAGCGGGCACCGGCGCTCTGGATCGAGCGCGCCTGCCCCGCAGCTGAGAGCGGCGAGCTCGAGCTCCGGCGCAGCCATCCGGCTGGCGGGCGTCCAGCGTTGACTGCACGTCTGCGGCTCGACGATGTGCCCGCCTCGCTGTGGAACCGCACGCTGGCGCTGGCTCTGGCCGAGCTGTTTCGCGCGGGCACAGCCGAGTCGAGCGCGCAGCCCGAGGCTGCAACGTCGAGCGAAGACGATGCCGACGACCGCCCCGCCACCGCCGAGGAGCAGCAGGCCGCGAACACTCCCGGGTCTGCTCCCGCAGCACCTCTGCCTGCCGTCCAGGCAACCACTTCGGTCGCGAGCTCGCCTCGGCCGGTGTGGGCAGTCGAGGCCGGGCCTGCGATGCACCTCACTCCAGGGCGTGGCACGGCGCTGTTCGGGGCCGAGGTGGGGCTCCACTGGCGGCGCCTGCGCGGCGGCGCCCTCGCGACGTTCGGCGTGCACTCCGTCGGGCTCGGGCAGATCGACTATCGGCTGCTCCACGCGTACGCGGGCGTCGACGTGCTGCAGACCCGGCACGCTGCCTGGACCTTCGCGGCGGGAATCCGCGCAGCGCTCGGCGCGACGTTCACGAACAGCACGGCGTCCAGCGACGTGGAGATCCTGGACACGGTCGCGCTCTCGGGAGATCTCGCGCTCGACCTCAGCGTGGCGCTGCAGATCAGCGCGACATGGCTGGCCAGACTCGGGCTCGACCTCGGCTACGCGGCAGGCCCGACCTTCCACGCCGACGACCCCGTGGTCGACCAGTTCTCCGGCCTCTTCATCGGCGCATCTCTCGGCCTGGGCGCAGCGCTCTCTCACGAACGCTGAAGCTTCGCTCAGCGCGCCTTCACGCGCATCGGCATGCCACCGCGCGGCGCGAGGGTCAGGCCGCGACTGGCGCGCGGAGGGCGCCGGCGCGCGTAGGCGAAGTCGAGCCGCGGCACGAGCGTGGCGAGGATCAACTGCGCCTCGAGCATCGCGAACAGCTGGCCGATGCAGGCGCGCTGGCCGGCCCCGAAGGGCAGGTACGCGTACTTGGGCCGCTCGGCTTCGCGCTCGGGCTCGAAGCGCTCGGGCCGGAAGCGCTCGGGCTCGGGCCACCAGCGTGGATCGCGCTGGACCACGTAGATCCAGACGGCGACCTCGCTGCCTTTCGGCACCGCATACGGCCCCACCGTCGTGTCCTCGCGCGCGTTGCGCGGCACCAGGAACGCCGGTGGATACAGGCGCAATGCCTCCTTGAGCACGCGTTCGGTGTAGGGGAGCGCGGGCACGTCGTCGAACGTCGGCAGCCGATCGCCCAGCACGCTCGCGTGTTCGGCACGTAGCGTCGCGCACACGTCGGGGTGTTGGCTCAGCAAGTAGAGCGTCCAGGTCAGCGCGTGTGACGTGGTCTCGTGGCCGGCGAGGTACAAGGTCAACAGTTGATCGCGCAGCTCTCGCTCGCTGAGACGCTCGCCTTGCTCGTCGCGCACGCTCAGCAGCGCAGACAGGAGGTCGTCGCTGCCGTTGGGGTTCGAAGCAAGCGCCGCGCGCTTCGAGGTGATCAGACCTTCGATGACGCTGTCGAGCGTGTCGACGATGTCTTGAAAGCGCTCCTTCGCCTTGTACTGGAAGGGGGTCAAGATCGGCGGCGTCGAGAACCAGCGGTTCAGCCCCAGGATCGCGCGCGCTGTTCGCCCGCCTTCCTCGAGCGCCTGGCCGAACAGCGTGCGCGTCACGATCGCCAGGGTCAGGCGGTTCATCTCGCGCCCGATGTCGAACGTGCCACCGGCGGCGAGCCGGCGCGCGCTGCGCTGCGCCTCGTCGACCATGGCCGTGCTGTACGCCGCCAGGCGCGGCCGCGCGAACGCGGGCTGCACGAGGCGCCTTTGCCTGCGCCAGCGCTCGCCGTCGCTGGTCAGCAGCGCATCGCCCAACACCAGCGACAGGCGGTGGAATGCCACGTGTTGCTTGTCGAACGCCGCGGCGTTGGTGACCAGCACGTCTCGGATGTGATCGGGGTGCTTGAACACGAACAACGGGCCGGTCGGCTGATCGACCCAGTACGTGTCACCGTACCTGTCGAAGCGGCGGCTGATCGCGCGCAGTGGGTCGTACAAGAACTCCAGCTGGGCGAACGCGCTCTCGAGTGGCGAACGGCGGCCCGGACCCGGCGGTCGCAGGCTCGTCGTCTGGGTCGGTGCGGCATCGAGCATGTCTGCCATCGTAGCCTACACCTGCGCCGGCCGTCACGGCGTCAGCGCGGATGCAGCCAGGGGCTGCGAACCGGCGCGCCGCGAGGCCGCGAGCGCCAGTGCGAAGATACACAGCCAACTGAGCGCGGAGATCCATGCCGGCCAGACCGGAAGTGCCACCCGGAGCCGGAGCTCTTGCGTGCCCGCGCGCAAACCCGTGACCGACATCAACCCGTCGTCGTTCGACTCGATGCGCCCGACCCCGCGCGGCGAGAGCTGCCAGAAGGGCGAGTACGCCTCGCGCAGTTGCAAGCTGCCTGCCGGCCGTGGCGACGCGTACTGCACGACCAGCTGGCCGGGCGCCAGGCGCTGACTCTTCAGCAGCTGCACACCCGGGCTCGCGATCACCGGCTGCGAGGCGGCGCCGTCCAGCGCGAACAGCGCGTAGGGTCCATGCTCGAGCAAGCTGCGGAAGCGGGGATCCGCGGCGACGCGGCGCGCCGTGTGTGGATCGACCGAGAGCAGGTGCGTGGAGCTCGTGCGCCGCATGCCGGCGACGACGTGGTCGAGCGCTCCGGGCGCTGCGAAGTCTGCGCCGAACAGCGCGCCGCGCTCGGAGTTGGTCCAGGGCCGCGTGGCGAACGGCATGACGCCGTAGTGCGCGCCGAGCTGCGTGACGCCGGTGCGGGCTGCGGTCAGCGCCGTGGCGTGCGACGCGAACAGCGTGCCGGTGCCCGGCGTGTCGAACGTGTCTTGTACGTAGACGCGGCCCCAACCCGGTTGGACCAGGTCGCGCATGTGTGACCAAAACGCCTCGAGCTCGCGCACCTCGCCGGCGTCGGGCAGGACCTGCGTCACGCTGCGCTGCCACCAGAAGCCCGACGCCACGCACAATGCACAGGCCAAGGCGAAGCCGCGCGGGCGCAGCGGCCAGCGGCGCGCGACCGCAGCCATCAGCGGCGCGGCAGCGAACACCAGCCCGAGCTTCGCGACGTAGGTCAGCCGAAAGCTCTGCGGGCCGAGGATGCGCAGCGTGCTGCCGGGCAGCACCACGAGGAGCAACACCAGCAGCAGCCCCGCCAGCACCAGACCGACGGCGGCGAAGCGATCGCGCGTCCGCTCGCGAAACGACCTGCGCGCGGCCAGGACGCCCAGGCCCATCAGCGCGATCTGCAGCAGGCTGTCGGTGTAGAGCGTCTTGTGCTCGAGCAATCGCCCGAGTGCCGTCGTGGCGCTCGGCACCACGCCGTAGCCGGCGATCAGGCGGCGCATCACGCTGGCCGCGTCGAGGTTCTCGGTGCCGGCGAACGACGAGGCGCCACTGGCCATCGCGACCAGCACGTAGCGCGCCGCGGCCAGGCCGCCGAGCGCGAAGGCGAGGGCGTCGTGCAGCAGCACGCGCGGCCAGCCGCGGCCGGATCTGATCACGAATCCGGCGTGCACCAACGCGAGCCCGACCACGCCCACTGTCACGTACGTGTGCGAGATGCCCACCATGCCCGTCAGCCCGGCGATCGCCGCCACGTCGAGCCAACCGCGCTCGGGTCGAGCCAGGCGATCGGCCAGCAGGATCAGCGCGGCGCAGGCGATGTAGAACGTGAACATGCCGCCGAAGGCTGCCATCGAGCCGATCGCGGCGCCGCGGAACACGAGCAAGCCGTAAGCCAGTGCGAACGCCGCCCACAGCGGCATGCGCCGCTGCATCACGTACAACACGGCAAGCGCGGGCAGCACGAAGCTGACGCCTAACAAAGCCAGGTACGGGATTTCGGCCGGGACCCCGAGCCGCGCGATCCAGGCCAGCAGGCCATACCACAGGGGCGAGTGCAGCGCGGCCAGCGGAAAGCCACAGATGGCGATGTCTGACCAGCCGGTTGCGCCGGCCTGGGCGAGGCTGATCACCTCGGCGATGTGGGAAGGGTTGTCCAGGTAGTAGACACCCTCGTGCGAGTACATCGGCCAGGCGATGACGGCGCTCGTCAGGAGCAGAGCGGCGACTGCCAGCGGCATAGCCATCAGCTTTACGTGGCGTCGCCAGCGGGGGTAGCGAAAAAACTGCCAACTGGATCACAGGAGAGCACAATTGAAGCGTGTTAGTTTGACGGTTCGAGGCAAGGCGTTTGGACAAGCTCAAGGTCTTATTCCTGCAAGCCACACCGAACTTCGGCGGTGACGTGGTCATCCACGAATTGCTGATCCGCTTCTGCGATCAGAGCCACATCGAGCCGCACGTCGCCTGCTTGCCGGAGCTGGACGGACAGGAGTCGCGCTTCCTCAAGCAGGTGCGCGCGATCCCCGGTGTTCAGCTGCGGCCGACGCAGTTCGCGCCCAACGTGTACCTGCGCTCGGGCGCCGCGCTCTCGACCGGCACGCTGCGTGCTCTGGGCCCAGTGGCGGGGAGCCTGGTCGGTCTGGTGAAGTACGTGCGGCGGCAAGGCATCGACGTGGTGCACAGCCTGGACCGCGTGCGCGACGCGGTCGCCGCGGTGCTGGTCTCGCGGCTGGGCGGCGCGCGGCTGGTCATGCACATGCACGCCAAGATGGGCGAGTGGGTCAGCCCGCTCGCGAAGCTGGCGATGAGGAACGCGGATGCCTTGATCGGCGTGTCGGACTTCGTGATCCAATCCGCGGCCACGCTCGGACTCTCGCCGAACAAGATGCACTGCGTGCACAACGGCATCGACCTCAGCCGCTGGGATCTGTCGCTCGACGGCGGGTCGGTCCGCGAAGAGCTGCGCATCCCGCGCGAGCTGCCGGTGTTCGTGTACAGCGGCCGGTTCAACACCTGGAAGGGCCCGCACGATCTGGTGCGCGCGGCTGCGCGCTTGAAGCAGATGGGCCACGACTTCCGCGTGCTGATGGTCGGCGACGAAGACGCCTCGGCGCCCGCGGCCAACCGCGTGACGATCGCGAGCCTGCGCGAGTTGGCGTCGGAGCTGCGCGTGCTCGACAACGTGATGTTCACGGGCTTTCGTCCAGACCTGCCGCGCGTCTTCGCGGCCGCGGACGCCTACGCCATGCCGACCTTCGAAGAGCCGTTCGCCAACGTGTTCCTCGAGGCACTCGCCATGCGCAAGCCCGTGTTGGGCTTGTACAGCGGAGGCGTACCCGAGGCTGTGGAGCACGGCCGATCGGGGTTGTTGTCTCGACCGCACGACATCGAACAGTTCGCGGCCAACATGGCGCGCCTGATCCGCGAGCCGCAGCTGCGCCTCGCCATGGGCGAGTACGGCCGCACGCGCGTCGAGGAGGAGTTCCAGGCGAGTCGCATGACGCGCGAGACCGAGCGCGTCTACCGGCACGTGCTCCACCAGGCCGCCGCCTGACAATCTGGTCAGGCACTGTATGCGTCGCGCAAGGTAAACTTGCGTGCGGATGAAGCGCTTCGCCTTCGCCATCGAGAACAACGTCGGGAACGCCACCTACCGGCAGAACCTCGCACGCGCGTTCGGCGATCGGAGCGACATCGAGGCCGCGTTCTTGCCCGTGGAGCTGGCGGCCGACGACATCTGGCAGATGACGCCGATCATCCGCAGCAACCTGGCGCTGGTGGCGAGCGCGCGTGCGGCGAGCGCGCTCCACGCCTGCCGCTCGCAGCGCGGCTGCGATGCGGCGCTGATCCACTCGCAGTCCATCGCGTTGTTCAGCCTGTCGTTCATGAAGCAGGTGCCGACCATCATCTCGACCGACGCCACGCCTGCGAACTTCGATCGCATGCCGGGCTACCCGCAGCCCCAGCGCGGCAAGGCGGTCGAGCGGATCAAGCTGATCTGGACCAAGGCCACCTTTCGCGCCGCGAGCAAGCTGCTGGCGTGGTCCGACTGGGTGAAACAGTCGTTCGTGGACGACTACGGCGTGGACCCCGCGAAGATCGAGGTCATCCACGCGGGTCTCGACGTCTCGCTCTGGCGGCCTGATCCCGCGCGGCGCGTGCAGGACGGGAAATTTCGCATCCTCTTCGTCAGCGGCGACTTCCAGCGCAAGGGCGGCGACATCCTGCTGCGCTGGCTGGCCCGCACGCCGCACCGCCGCGACGTCGAGATCCACATGGCGCTGCGCGAACGGCAGGTGCCGGATGCTGCGGGCGTGATCAAGTACTACGATCTGACCCCCAACTCTCCGGGGTTGGTGAAGCTCGCGCAAACCTGCGACGTGTTCGCGCTCCCGACGCGCGCGGATTGCTCGCCGTGGGCGATCATCGAGGCGCAAGCCACGGGATTGCCCTGCGTGTCGACGAACGTGGGGGCGATCCACGACATGGTCGCGGAGGGCGAGACGGGGTTTTTAGCGCCGGTGGAGATCCACGGGCCGCTCGGCAAGCGGCGGGCGGAGATCGACGAGGAATCGGTCTTCCGCGCCCTCGATCGCCTGGTGGAGGACGCCGCGTTGCGTGCGCGCATGGGCGAGGCGGCACGGGAGCGCATGCTGCGGCTGTTCGACGCGCGGAAGAACACGCGAGCGCTGATCGAATTGATGCAAAGCCTGGTGGTCTAGGCAGTCCGCGTCCTCGTCGCGGAATCCTCGTCGCGCATCCTCATCCCCATCTTCATCTCCCGTCTTTGTCGTAGTCCTCGTCGCCATCTTCATCCCCGTCCCAGTCGGCGTGGACGAGGACCGAGGTGAGGACGAGGACGGCGATGAGGACGAGGACGGTGACGAGGACGGGGGACAAGGACGCGGATCAAGACGGGGATTTGGACCTGGGATGGTCGAGAAACCGTAGTAACCGTAATGACTTACAACCCCGTCTCGAATCCCACGCCGGCTTCCACGGGTGCTTCCACGCCCGCATTCCAGCTTCTCTTCATCCCGTGGCACCCGCCACGGACAACCCAGAGGAGAAGAGTCATGTCCGCCGTGCCGAGCCCCCAGCCCAACGCCCCTTTCATCGAGTGCTGGAACGATGTCCTGACCCCGAAGTGGCTGCGCTTCCGCCACCTGCTCTCGGGCAACGGCGCCATCCACAGCGATCTCGCCTATCCGCGCATGTCGATCCGCCGCGGCCAGCGCGTGCTCGACGTGGCTTGCGGCTTCGGTGAGACCTCGATCGAGCTCGCCGATCGCGTGGGCCCACTGGGCAGCGTGTTGGGGGTGGATTGCACCAGCGCCTTCATCGAGATTGCCGAGCGCGAGCGCGAGATCGCGGGCGTGAACAATGTCGAGTACTGGGTGGCCGACATCGACGATGTGGAGCTCCCGCCGCATGCCTTCGACGTGGCCGTCTCGCGCTTCGGCATCATGTTCTGCGCGAGTCCCGTGCGCGCGCTGCGTGCGATCAAGCGCGCGCTGGTGCCCGGCGGGGAGCTGGGGCTGATCTGCTGGCGCGGCGTTGCGGACAATCCCTGCTGGAAGCTCGCGGAGGATGTCGCGTTGTATCACCTGCCACCTCCCGGCGAGCAGGCGCAGAGTTGTGGCCCCGGTCCGTTCTCGATGGGCGATCGCGAGACCGATGAGCGCATCTTGCAAGCGGCGGGTTTCGAGGACGTGCGCATCGTGCAGCAAGACGCGGAATTGTGCGTGGGTAACACGCTGACCGAGGCCATCGACTATCAAATGCTGGTAGGCCCCGCGGGTTATGTCCTTCGCGAGGCGGGGGAGCGGGGTCAGCTGGCCGCGCCGGCAATTCGCACCGAATTGGGTCGGATGCTCGCGCGCCATCAACGCAACGATGGCAGCGTGTGGTTGCCCTCTAGCACCTGGTTTTTGCGTGCACGCACCCCGCGCGACTGAAACGTGCGTCACTACGTGTTAGGTTCTAGCGCAAGATGTCCGAACCCGAGCTCGAGTTGCGCATGTTGGGCGGTCTGGACGTGCGGCGCGCCGGCAAATCGCTGGCGCAACCGCCGTCCAAGAAGACGCGTGCGCTGCTGGCCTATCTGGCGTTGACGGGTCGCGCGCATCGCCGTGAGGCGCTGTGTGGTCTGCTCTGGGACGTGACCGATGACCCGCGCGGCGCGCTGCGCTGGAGCCTGAGCAAGCTGCGCAAACAGGTCGACGACGACCACGTGACGCGCCTGCACGCGGACAACGAGCGCGTCGCGTTGGAGCTGCAGGGCGCGTCGATCGACGTGCTCGACATGCGCGCCGCGCTGGGTAGCGACAAGCTCGAGCGCCTGCCCACCGAGCTGCTCGAGAGCTGGTGCGCACGCTGCCACGGCGAGGTGCTGGAAGGCCTGGATTTGCCCGACTTCGACGGCTATCAGGCGTGGCTCGTCGCCGAACGCGAGCAGACGCGCCGCCTGCACGCGAGCGCGCTGCACGAGCTGGTGCGGCGCCTCGAAGGCACGCCCGAGCGCGCGCTGCCCCACGCGCGCGCCTGGATCGGCGTCGACCCGATGAGCGCGCAGGCCCGCCTGTCGGGCATGCGGTTGTCGCTCGCCTTGGGTCAGCTGGACGAGGCCAAGCGGCAGTTCCAGACCGCCCGGCGCGTGTTCAGCGAGCTCGACCCGGCCAAGGAAGCACAGTTGGTCGCAGGCTGGCAGTCGCTGCGCGCGAGCCCCGCACCCTCGACCGAGAGCGTACCCGCGCCCGCACCCGCAGCGCGTCCGGCGGAGCCCGCGCCTGCGCCTGCGCCCGATGATTATCAGTCGCCGGCGCTGCGCGGCGGCTCCGCCGTGCTGCCTTTGATCGGCCGCGCGAGCGAGCAGGCAGAGCTGAACGAGATCCTGGCCCAGGTGATGCGCAAGCGACGTGCGCAGCTGGTGTTGCTGACCGGGGAACCCGGCATCGGCAAGTCGCGCCTGCTCGAGGAGTTTCAATCCCAGGCCCGCGCGCGCGGCTGTGCCGTGCTCGACGGCGCGGCGTTCGAGGGGGAGACCGGGCGGCCGTACGGCCCGTGGATCGATGCGTTGCGCAAGCAGGGTGCGCCCGAGCTCGAGCGTCCCGAAGTGCCGGCCGCCTCGCGTGAGGCCCTGTTCTCCAGCGTCTCGGGCGTGCTCACGGGCCTGTGCGCGGCGCACGCGCCGGTGCTGGTGGTGCTCGACGACGTGCACTGGCTGGACGAGGGCTCTGCCGAGTTGCTGCACTACACCGCGCGCATGCAACGCGAGCAGCCCGTGTTGTTCGTGCTGGCCGCGCGCGAGGCCGAGCTCAACGATCAGGTGGCAGTCGTGCGCGTGCTGCGCAGCTTGCGCCGTGACCTCGAGCTGCGCGAGATCATGCTGGCGCGCCTGGCCGAGGCGGACACGCGCAAGCTGGTGGCGCAGGTCGATCCCAACCTCGACATGTCGCGGCTGTTCGCTCACAGCGCGGGCAACCCGCTGTTCGCGCTGGAGCTGGCGCGCGCCGGTGGCAGCGCCGAGCGCGCGCGCACGGTGGCAGATGCCGTGCGCGATCGCGTCGCGCACCTGCCCGCAGAGGCCGGCGACGTGCTGCGCTGGGGCGCGGTGCTGGGCTCCGCGATCGACACGCAGCTGTTGGCTGCACTGTCGAGCCTCAGCCCCGAGCAGCAGCTGGACGGCCTCGAGACGCTCGAGCGGCACGCGCTGCTGCGGCTCGAGCCCGGTCAGGGCTACGTATTCTCGCACGAGATCGTGCGCGGCGTGATCTACAGCGATCTGTCGCAGCCGCGCCGCACGCTGATGCACCACCGCGCGGCCGAGGCGCTGCGCAAGCTGCAGGAGCAGAGCCGCGGCCAGTACGACGAGGAGAGCGTCGCGTTGATCGCGCGCCACGCGGATCTGGGCGGCGGGCACGCGCTGGCCGCCAGCGCCTACACCGCCGCGGGCAAGCGCTGCCTGAAGCTGTTCGCGCACGAGAACGCCGCGGTGCTGGCGCGCAAGGGCCTGCGGCACGCGCGCGAGCTGAGCGAGCCCGAGCGCAGCTGCAGCATGCTCGAGCTACTCGAGGTGCAGCTGTGGTCGAAGCGGCCCGAGGACGCCGAGGAGTTTTGTCGGACGGTGAACGAGCTGGCGGAGACGGCGCTCGAGCGCGGCGCGGTCGAGCACGCGCGTCTGGGCTTCAACATGCTGAGCTACGTGCGCTGGGAGACCGGCAAGTGGGAGGAGGCGCGCCGCCAGATGCTCAAGGCCGAGCAAGTGGCGCGCAGCGGCCAAGAATCCGAGCACATCGAGGGGCTGGCCGAGGCGGCGAACTGCCTGGTCTTGATCGAGCGCGATCTCGGGCAGGCCGAGGCGATGCTCAGCGAGGCCAAGGCGCGCGCCAAGCCGCTGCGCTACACGTCGCCCGCGCTGATTCTCGCGGACGGCCTCTTGCTCTGGCACCGGGGCGAGACCGAACGCAGTGACCTGCTGCTCGAAGAGGCGCAGGTGGTCGCGCATCGGAGCGCGCACCCGTACGCCGAAATACAGGCGCTGACCCACCGCGTGCAGCTCAACCTCGATTCCGGGAAGCTCGAGCTCGCCCTGCAGCTGGCGCTCGAGGCCGAGCAGCTGGCGGACAAGATTCGCGAGGGTAGCGAGGGGCCGAACGCACACGTGTTGGTCGCGCTGGTGCGGCTGGCGATCGGCCAGGACGCCGAGGTTGCGCTGGAGCAGGCGCTGCACGAGCTGCGCGTGGCCGACGCCAAGCACCGCATGGCCTACGGCCTGAGCCGCGCGGCGGCCCTGCTCAACCGGCGCGAGCGCCACGCCCCGGCGCGCGAGTATGCCCAGCAAGCGCTCGATATCGCACGGCTTCTCGAGCGGCCGAGCGACGTCGTGCTGTCGCTGATCGAGCTCGCCCGCGCGCAACGTGCGCTCGGGGACGCGGAAGGCTACGGACAGTCGCGCGCCGCGCTCGAGGCCGATCCATCGGCCAAGCTGTCGGTGTACGCTGAGCGCGCGCGCCACCAGTTCGAGGAGAATCTGCGATGACGTTGGTGATGGTCGAACGTTTCTTCGAGACGCCGCGCGAGTACGCCGAGGTGCAGGCGATGGAGCAGGGGGCGGCCTTCTGCCTCACCACCCACCGCGTGAAGCCGCTGCGCTCGTTCCTCTCGAGCGATCGCAAGCACATGGTGTGTCTGTACGAGGCGCCGGATGCCGAGTCCGTACGCAAGACGCAGCGCACGGCGGAGTTGCCGGTCTCGCACCTGTGGGCCGCGGGCGTCATCGTCCAGCGCGATGAGCCGATGAAGCCCGGTTATTCGATCGTGGTCGCCCAGCGGGCGATGTCGCCGAGCGTCACGCTCGAGTTCGTCCAGCAGAAGGCAGCCGAGTCCGCGAGTTGCGAGGACCGGCTGCGCATCCGCCACATCGCCGCGTACCTGTCGTTCGACGGCAGCCGGATGTGCTGCATCTACTCCAGCCCCGACATCGAGTCGGTGCGCGTCTCCAACCGCGAAAACGGCGTGCCTGCCGAGCGCTGGTGGAGTGCGACGAGGTTCGACGCCGCGGGCTGAGACGCGCGAGCGAACGAGTCGATCACCCGCGCCCCTTCGCGCATGCCTTCGCTCGCCTCGCGCAGCAGCACGTCGAGCCGCGCTTCGTCCCAGCCGCCGCCGGCCAGCTCGTCGGACGCGTACATCAGGCGTTCGGTCGCGGCGTCGCGCGTGTGCTGATAGTGCTCTAGCGCTGCCTCTCTGCCCTGGGTGAGCGCGTTCGCCAGGAGCTCGGCGTCGCGCAGCGCATCGCTGATGCCGTGTGCCGTGTTGGGATCGCGGAAGTAGCCCGCGTCACCGACCAGCGCCCAGCCGGGCCCATACGGTACGCGGCTCACGCCCGGCCTGCCCGGGAACATGCGCATGGCACCCTCGCGGCGTGCAGCCGCGAGCTGCGCGGCGAGCTGGGACGAGAGCTTGCGCACGATGCGCAGCATGCAGCCGAAGCGATCGCCGTCCCGATCCGGCACGAGCTCGCGCGGTCCGCCCGCGAACACCGTGTACAGGCCTCCATCGGTCGGCGCGACGCCGGCGCCGACCCCATCCGCGTAGTGCCAGTGGTAAGCATCCAGGCCCAGGCCTTCGAAGTAGCCGTAGAGGCAGGCCGCGCCGTGCTTGCCATGCCGGTAGGTGCCCGCCTTCACCCAGCGGGCGACGGACGACCACAGGCCGTCCGCGCCGATCACCATGCCCGCGCTCACGCGCACGGCTCGGCGGTGGCCGATCACCAGCTCCACGCCGCGCACCCGACCGTCGTCGTCTCGCAGCAAGCCGTCGACGCGCGCCCCGAAGCGCGTCTCCACGCCGGCCGCTTCGGCCGCCCTCACCAGCATCGGATCGAGCAGCGTGCGCCGCGGCGCGTACAGCGCGTCGACGCCTTGCGACGGACGGATGGGGATCTTCATGGACTGGCTGGCGTAGTGAAAGTAAGTCGCTCGCACTGGCGGTGTGCCCGCCGCTATCAGCTGCGGGAGTAGACCCCAGCGCGACAGCTGCAGCACCGCGCCCCGCATCAAGTATGAGGTGGACAGTGTGTCGGCCCCCAGCGCGCCCCGGTCCACCAGCAGGACGCGCGCGCCACTGTGCGCCAACAAACGTGCGGTTGCGGCTCCGGCGCAGCGCGCGCCGACGATCACGAAGTCATAGTCATGTTCATTCACGAGACACCATCCCTTCAAGCTGCGAAACTCTCTCGGACGCCCAGGCGCGCGGCGATGTCGCGCGCGATGTATTCGGCGTCGAGCCCGACGCCGTCGATGAAGCTGGACTTGCGCGTGTGCTGGAACTGCAGGCCCAGCACGTACAGGCCCGCGGCCCGCGTGATGCCGCGGGCGTGCACGATCTCGCCGCGCGGGTCCAGCACCGGCACCCGCAGAAATCCGTAGTCGCGCCGGAAGCCAGTCGCCCAGATCACGCTCGAGATGCGCTCGGCGTTCAAGTCGAGGCTGCGCGGGCTGGGCTTTGTGACGATCGGTGCGGGCCGCTCGGCCGGCGAGCGCAGCTTCTGGCCGATCAAGCGATCGATGCGCTGGAGCAAGCGCGTGAGCTTCTCGTCGGCGCGCTGCACCGAAGCCGTGAGATCGTCGGCGAACCACACGCGGCTCTGCGACGCGTCCGTGACGCGCCCGCAGATGCGTACGTCGCGCCGTACGAGCGTACCCAGGTCGAGATCGCGCGGCGGGTCGCTGCCGATCAGCTGCAGCGATGGCTGGCGGCGCGACGCGGTCAGATCGCGCACCTGATCGGCGGTTTCGTCCAGCGCGCCGATGCACTCGAGCCACCACATCATGTCTGCCCCGCGGTAGCGCCGCGGCATGCGCGTGTGGCGCCCGACCGCGAGCGTGACCTCGCGCCCGCTGCGCGCGAGCTCGTCGGCGATCTGCACGCCCGACGCCGAGGCGCCGACCACCAGCACCCCGCCTGGCGCGAGTTGCGAGGGGTTCTTGTAGCTCGAGGGCGCGAGCTGCTCGATCGAGCCTGCGAGCCCGCGCGCCGCCGTCGGAGGCGCGGGCCGGTCGGAGTAACCCGTGGCCAGGACCACGTTTGCAGCCTGGAACGACCCGCGGTCGGTGACCACGTGGTAGCCGATGCCGTTCGGCTCCACGCGCGAGACCTGTGTCTGCGGCCGGATCGGCGCGCCGCTGTCGGCCGCATAGGCCTCGAGCAGCGAGAGCAGCTCTCCCGTCGACATGAAGCCGTCCGGCTGCGCACCGCGATAGATGCGTCCGGGCAACCTCGACTGCCAGTTGGGTGTGAGCAACCGCAGCGAATCCCAGCGCTCGGAGCGCCAGCGCTCGCCGATCCGGCCGCGTTCGAGCACCACGTGATCGATGCCGCGGCGGCCCAGGCAGTGACTGATCGCGAGTCCGGCCTGACCCGCGCCGATGACGATGACGTCGTGTGTATGCATGGGCGGACTCGCGAACTTGGAATCAGTCGGCCTGAATCACGATCTCGACGGGCACCGCGTTGGTGATGATGTCGTAGACCGCCGAACGTTTGCGCGATTGCTCGACCAGCCCGCGAAGCTTCTCCGCGGGCGCATCGCCCTTGACGTCGAAGCTGACGCGGATCGACTCGTAGCCGTTGCGTACCTCGTTACCGATGCCGAGCACGCCGCGCAGATCGATGTGGCCTTCGATCTTCGCCGTGACCTCGCGCAGGTCGACGCGGCGCGCCGCTGCGACGCTCGCGATGCCCGCGACCAGACAGCTGCCGAGCGCCTGCAGCACGATCTCGACCGGCGTGGGGCCCTTGTCGGGACCCGCAAGTACGGCGGGGTGATCCGCGTCCAGCGTGAACTCCTGGACGTGCGTGTGCTCGCCGCCCGCGCCGGTGAAGCTGTCGAGGGTGGTGCGGCAGTGCGTGCCGTGGACCCAGCGCGTGGTCGCCCGGAACTGGAATTTCGCCAGCTCCGGCTGCTGCGCGACCGCGCCGATGGTGGCGAAGATCGTCGGCGTATCGATGCCGTTGCGTGGCACGGGGGCGGGGCGGGCGGTGGCGGTGGGCTGTGCGGTCGCGGTCATGGTCGTCTCCTGTTGCGTATCGGTTTGCATTGCGCCGCCCGGCGGGCCGGGCGCGGCGGCGTCTCTCGACAAGGGTCAACTTGGAGGCCTCGCGTGGGAGCGCGCGTGGGAGCGGCCGTGGAATCGCCGGGGCTTGTCCGCAGAGCCGACGTGGACTAGTGATGGGCCCGCAGTGATGGGTCGCGCGAGCACAGGGTTCGGCTTGGGGTGGGCGGCCGTTTCACTCGCCGTTCTCACGAGTTGGGCGCTTGCCGCCTGCACGTCTCCGGTCGACCGGCCGGTGCCCCTGCTGGTCTCGATCGACGGCGATCGCAAGGTCCGCGGGAACACCGTGAGCGTGGAAGTCGTGGTCGAAGCCGAGCTGACGGGCGCAGTAAATCAGCGGGCGACGGCCTGGGAGACCGTGCTGCACCAGACCCTGAAGCCCGAACCGGTCGGCGGCGATTGGCCGTGGGAGATAAAGCTCGAGCCGCAACAGAGCGAGAACAAGCGCTACAACCTGACGGCCACCGCACGCGACGGGCAGGGCGCGGTGGTCGCGCGCTCTCAGGCGCTGCGCACGCTGGCGCAGGCGCGGCGCCACGGCATTCGGGTGTATTTCGACGGGTCCTGTCTGCGTCGCATCCCGCTCTGCGAGGACGGCTCCACGTGCGTGGATGGAGCCTGCGTCGACGCATCGAGCCTCGAGACCATGCCCGCAACCGAGATCGGCGAGCCGCCCAAGTCGACCGAGACGGATGCGACCGACGCGACGGACGGCGTCGCCGCCGTGGGCGGCCAGTGCCAGGAGGGCAAGCGCGCCTGCGCCGACCGCGGCTCGCGGACACCGCTGCACTGCGAAGGTGGCAGTTGGGTGGCCGCGCCGGATTGCCTCGAGAGCGAGCGCTGCGACTCGAGCGACGGTCCCGGCCTCGGCAGCTGTCAGCCGGTGGCGAGCGATTGTCAAAGCCGCATGCCCAACGTGCCCTACTGCGAGGGCGAGGTCATGCGCGTGTGCCAGGACCTGATCGCGTCCGTGGAGCGTGCGTGCGCCGTGAACGAGCGCTGCTTCTCGGACGGCTCGAAGGCGCGCTGTGATTGCAGCCCCGGCTACGTCAAGGACCCGAGCAGCCTCCGCTGCGCCCGCCCCAGCGAGTGCGGCTCGAACGCCGGAGGCTGCGACTCGCTGACGCGCTGCGTGATGACCGGCGGCAAGCCCAGCTGTAGCGCCTGTCCTGCCGGCTATGCGGGCAGCGGCGAGCAGGGCTGTGCGCCGTTGCTGCAAGATCTGTCGCTCAGCGAGGGCAAGCTCGAGCCTGCGCTGGCGCGCGACACGTTCGCGTATCGCGTGCACGTGCCGCTGCTGGTGCAGCGCGTGACGTTCACTCCGTCGGTTCCCGCCGGCAGCAAGCTGACGCTGAACGGTGCGGCGCCGGATGCAGCTGGCAGCTGGACCACGCCCGTGCTCATGCTCGGCGAGACGCGCGTGGATCTCACGGTGACGTCGGCATCCGGCGTCAGCAGCGACTATCGGATCACGCTCGAGCGTAGCGGCACGCAGGAGTCTTACATCAAGGCCAGCAACGCCGACGCGACCGATCAATTCGGCTTCTGGGTGGACATCTCGGGCGACACGCTGCTGTCGACGGCGTGGTTCGAGGACAGCGACGCCACCGGCGTCAACGGCGACCAGAACAACAGTCGTGCGGCCGACAGCGGGGCGGCCTACGTGTTCGTGCGCGACGGCGGCAGCTGGAAGCAGCAGGCGTACCTGAAGGCGAGCGACACCAAGCCGAACGACTTCTTCGGCGTGCGTGCGGACCTCGACGGCGACACGATCGTGGTGGGCGCGATCCACGAGAGCATCTTCGAGACCGGCATCACGGCCACGCGCACCGGAGCGGCGTACGTGTACGTGCGCAACAACGGCGTGTGGGCGCAGACGCAGCGCCTGGCCGCGAGCAACCCGCAGGGCGCCGATCTGTTCGGTGCCGGAGTCGCGCTCGATGGAGACACGCTGGCGATCGGCGCGCCCTGGGAGTCGACATCGGCGAACCACTCCGGTGCGGTGTACATCTACGAGCGCGTCGGCTCGATGTGGGTCGAGCGCCAGGTGGTCAAGTCCAGCATGCCGGGCGCGAACGCCTTCTTCGGCTCGAACCTGGACCTCGACGGCGATCGGCTCGTGGTGGGCGCACCGGACGACAATCGACCGGCGTCGCGCACCGGCAGCGCGGAGATCTTCGCCCGCAAGAACGGTACGTGGAGCTCCCAGCAGTTCTTGCAGCCGACGACGCTCGCGTCCGAGGCCAACTTCGGCTTTGCGGTGGCGGTGCACGGCGATCGCGTGGTCGTCGGCGCGCCGAGCACGGCGCCGTTCTTCACGACCGTGGTGACCTCGCCGGGCGAAGTCTACGTGTTCGACCTCGACGGCGACCGCTGGCGCCAGAGCGCGCGCTTGCACGCGCCGATCTCGCGCGAGACCGATTGCTTCGGCATGGACGTGGTGCTCACCGACAGCGCGCTGCTGATCGGTGCCTCGGGGGATGCGAGCGGCGCCCGCGGCGTGGGCGCCGACCCCGCGCGCACGGATGCGAGCTTGTCGGGTGCCGCGTACCTCTACTCGCCCACGCCGAGCGGCTGGGTGCAGTCTGCGTTCATCAAGCCGCACAACACCGGCCAGGGCGACGCGTTCGGCTACGCGCTGGCGCTGGACGGAGAGACGCTGGTGATCAGCGCCAACCTCGAGGACAGCGCGGCGCGCGGCATCGACGCTACCAGCAGCAGCAGCGCGTCGAACAGCGGCGCGATCTACGTCTTTCGCTGACGCGCGCGGCCGAGCTGCGCCGCCATGCCCCGCAGCTTGCCGGCTGCGCTGCGCAGCGAAGCGCGGGCCGCCGACTGGAGCCTGTGAGCGCGACGCTTGCCGCTGTCAGCTGCAGGCGCGCCCCGCACCTGCGCACCGAGGGCCTCGCGCGGCGTGCTGCGCGCGTGACGTCCGGTGTCCTCGCTGTCGACGCGAGGAGAGTAGGTCTCACCGGGCTCGCCACCCTCGCGGTCGAGCAACGAGTTCTCGCGGATGCTCGGGGAATGGAGGTCGAGCGAGCGGCTGGGCAGTAGCGGCTCGGGCTCCCAGACCTCGAGATCGACATCGACGCTGGCCTCGGCGCTCTCCTCCGCTTCGAAAATCAGCTCCAGCTCCGGTGCGAAGTGCTCGCCGAGATCACCTTGCTCGACGGCTTCGCTCAGGTAGTGATTGCCGAGATCTTCCGGGGCCAGCGACTGGCCAGGCTCATCGCCGACCAGGTCGATGTCGGTCGGCGGGGCGTGCGGCACCGCGGTGAACTCGGGATCGAGTCCCTGCGCACGCTGGCTGGGCACGCGTATTCGCCGTGGTGTTCGCGGACGTTGGTGCTGGTGATGTGGGTTTGCCATATGCCACCCGTAATGCAAAACCCGGGCGCGCTGGCGCTCCATTGGGGAGCGCTGGGGCGCTCTGGAATTGCATTATGGCCCCACGCGACAGAAAGCGCTCGCCACGACATCGCATGACGCAGTCGCAAGTGGCGTGTAACCTCCGCGGATCGACTCGACCCCCGACAATTCGCCATTGTTGCTGACCTCCGCGAGCGCCGAGCTGCGCCTGCAGGCGGCTGGGGCATTCCTGTGTGCGTGGGACCGCGCACGGCCTGGTTTGATCGTCGCGCCGACGTTGGGCGCGGCGACGGCGTTGATGGCGCACGTACTCCCGCCCGAAGGTGCGTGCTTCGGCTGGCGGCGGCGCACGCTCGATGTGCTCGCGCTCGAGCTGGCGTTGCCGGTGCTGGCCCGTGCAGGTCAGAGCCCCGTGCGTCGGCTGGGGCTCGAGGCGCTGTGCGCGCGCGCGGTGCACGGTTTGGCCGCGAGCGAGCGCCTGGGTCGTTTCGCGGCGTTGCGGCGCCGGCCCGGCTTCGTCCACGCGCTGGCGTCGAGCCTGGAAGAGCTGCGCCTCGCGGCCGTCTCGGTCGCCGCGCTCGAAGCTCGCGACCCCGACCTGGCGCGGATCTTGGCTGCCTACATCGAGGGGCTCGAGCAGGCGAAGCTGGCCGATCGCGCGCGCGTGCTCGAAGCCGCGACCGAGCGCGTCCGTGCGGGCGCGGGTGAATGGCTGGGTCAGGCGCTGCTACTGCTCGATATACCGTTGTTGCACGTCGCCGAGGCAAACTTTGCCGTGGCGCTGGCCGATCGCGCGCCGAGCGTGTGCGTGACCTTGCCGCTGGGAGATGCCGGCGCGCGCGCGGCGTACCAGGCCGCGCTGGGCGGGCGCGCCATCGAGTCTCGACTCGACCCCGAGCCCGCGAGCGCGCTCGGCCGCCTGCAGCGCGGCCTGTTCGGCGAGCCTTCAGCTGGCAGCGGCGCTGCGACCGGCGATGCCGATGATCCGAGTGTGCGGTTCGCTTCGTCGCCGGGCGAGAGTCGCGAGTGCGTGGAGGTTGCGCGCGCGATCCTGGCTGCAGCCGAGAGCGGCGTGCCGTTCGACCGCATGGCGATCGGCGTGCGCGCGGTCGAGAGCTACCGGGCCGTGCTCGAGGAGGCCCTGCGCCGGGCGCGCATCCCGGCGTACTTCGCCGACGGCGTGCGCCGGCCTGCTCCGGAAGGCCGCGCCTTCAACGCGCTGCTCGATTGCGCGAGCGACGGTCTGTCGGCGCGCCGCTTCGCCGAGTACCTGTCGCTCGGTGTCATGCCGCGCGCGGCGGCGGAACCCGAGCTCGCCAGTCCACAGCGCTGGGAGCGGCTGCTGGTCGACGCCGCGGTGGTGGGCGGCCGCGCGCGCTGGACGCGGCGCCTGCACGGTCTGGGACGGATCCTCGAGGATCACGCGGCGACGCTGGAAGCGGACGACCCGCGGCGCGAGCGCCTCTCGCGCGAGCGCGCCCAGCTGCAGGCCCTCGAACAGTTCGCCATGCCGCTGCTCGACGCGCTCGAGGCGTTGCCGCGCTCGGCGGCGTGGCGCGAGTGGCTGCCTGCACTCGAGTCTCTGGCGCTGCTCGCGCTGGATGAGCCCGACGCAATCTGCCAGACGCTCCTCGACCTGGCGCCGCTCGCTCCAGTCGGGCCGGTGACGCGCGAGGACGTGCGCCGGCTGCTCTCGCCGCAGCTGCGCAGCCTGATCGTACCGACCAAGGGCAGTGAAGCGGGGCAGGTGTACGTGGCATCGCTCGATGAGCTGCGCGGCCGCAGCTTCGCGCGCGTGTTCGTGGTGGGTCTGGCCGAGAAGGTGTTCCCGGCTCGCATCGGCGAGGATCCGCTGCTGCCGGACCGCGTGCGCCGAGGGCTCGCGCCCGGGCCGCTGACCACTGCCGAGCGCATCGCGCGCGAGCGCTTGCTGCTGCGGCTGGCGGTGGGCGCGGCCAGCGAGCGCGTGGTGCTGTCGTATCCGCGGTTCGACCTCGAGCACGGCCGGCCGCGCGTGCCGTCGTT
>DATEOF010000299.1:0-24563 GCA_035274465.1 Polyangiales bacterium | reverse complement strand
CGCCGACACCCGACCCGCTGGATTCGATCCGCGTGGAGCTGCCTTCGAAGCAGGTCGAGCACGTGGTCCCCGGCGCGCCGCGCATCGTGCGCCTCGAGCCGGTCTGGCGCACGCCGAACGTCGTCGCCTTCAGCGAGACGCCCGTGCCGCAGCCGTCAGCTGCACGCCGCCCCGCGTCCGGCAACGTGCGCAATGACTCCATCGTGGTGCACGGCTCGCTGACCACGGCCCAGGCCGCGCGTGCGATCGACCGCATCAGCCCGCAAATGCGCCAGTGCTACATGGACCTCGGTCCCGCCGGTGCTCTCAGCACGCAGATCGAGCTGATGATCGACGACGTCGGTCGGGTGCGAAACCTGCAGGTGCGCGGTGCCGCGCCGGCCCTGGCCGAGTGCGTGGTCGCAGTCAGCCGCAAGCTGATGGCCGGCCAGCCGTTCGCGGGCGCGGCCAAGGTCGCCTGGAACGCGCGCTTCGAGTAGCTACACGAGTCCCTGCGTCACGCCCGCGACCGGGAAGGTCATCTCGAACGTCGGGAAGTACGCCGCCGCGAGCACCTTCCCGCGCGCGAGGTCGGGGAAGTACTTGGTGTCGAACTTCCACTCCACGAGCTTGGCCATGCGCATGCTGCCCTTGGCGCTGATCGTGTAGCGATAGCTCTTGCCCTGCCAGTGTTGCATGAGCGTGCGCAACCCCGCCGGCAAGAGCCAGCTCGTGACGGGCAGGGTCAGACCGAAGCTCTGGAAGCGCATGTCCGCGAACACGTGTCCGTCGCGCGAGACGCGGATGTGGTCGCTCTTGCCCGCTGCTTCGCGCTGGAAGTCGGCGCGGTCCTTGGGGATGCCCCAGTTGAGCCGGCCGTTCACCACGCTGTCGTAGGTCTCGACGTAGATGCGCGTGATGCTCGGGTAGCGACCCTCGCCGAAGTCGTAGACCGCGGGCGCGACGATCAGCTCCTGGTAAGGCCCGCAGTTGGCCGCGCTGTAGTCGACGTACAGGACGTACGAGATGTTGCCGCAGCGCTTGCCCGCGAGGCTGGGCGGCGCGAACGACTCGCGATCCAGCAGGTCGTCCGGCATGCGCACCGCGAGCACGTACGCGGACGCTTGCAGCAGCCAGGGCGCGGGATGGCGCGCAACCTGAGGCAGCTGTTCGTCGCGCTCGAGTACTGGGGAACCAAGGTGTAGGTCGTCCGGCATGTGACACAACCTCAGGGTGGTTCGGGTCGAGTGGATTCAGCGACTTTACGAAACGGCTCCATCGCGCCCACGCGCGTGACCAGCCAGGCGAAGGTCTCGGGAAACACCTGGTTGAAGGCCTGCAACAGGCGCATCGGCCCCGGGGCCACGATCTCCTCCAGGCCGTCCTTCTTGAGTGCGCGCACCACCGCGCGTCCGACGGATTCGGGCTTCGAGGTCCCCACCAGCGGCGTGACGCTGACGCCGTGCTCGCGCTCCTTCTCCGCGTACATCCCGGTCTCCGAGATGAAGCCCGGCACGATCACCGAACAGCCGACGCCGGTGCCGCGCAGCTCGGCGCGCAGGCTGTGGCTGAACAGCACCAAGCCGCCCTTGGCAGCAGAGTAGGGCACGTTGTACGGCGTGGCGCTCTTGCCCGCCAATGAGGCGATGTTGATGATGTGGCCGGTCTTGCGCTCGAGCAGCGAGGGCAGGAGCTCGTGGGTCAGCAGCATCGGGGCGATCAGGTCGACCTGCACCATCTGCTCGATCAGCGTGCGCGCGAAGGCCACGAAGTTTTCGTTCGCCTCGAGCGCCGCGTTGTTGACCAGCACGTCGATCGGGCCCAGCTCCGCCGCCGTACGCTGCAAGAGCATGCTGCGGTCCTCGGCCTTCGACACGTCGGCGCGGATCGCGATCACGCGCGCCCCGTTCGCCGAGAGCTCCGCGGCCAGCGCCTCTATCGGCTCCAGAGTGCGGGCGGACAGCACGAGCTGCATGCCCTCGGCGGCCAGCGCGCGCGCGATGTACACGCCGATGCCGCGCGAAGCACCCGTCACGATCGCGACCCGACCTCGGAGGTTCTCCATGCGGCTCAGATACTTTCGCGTGTAGGCCGCGTCAAGCGAGCATCACGCGGGCTTGTCTGCTGTCACGAGCAGGTAATCGGTCAGACCGAGCTTGGACCACTCCTTGAGCCCGGCCTGGATCTCTTCCGGCTTCAGGTCCACGTGGACCTCGTCCTGCGTCTTACCGCGGTTGCGCAGGTCCGAGTAGCGCAGCGTCATCGGGAAGACGAAGTCGCCGATCGAGCGAATCTGCACGTTCACGAAGCCGATCGCGCGCAGCTTGTCGGCGTAGACGTTACGGTCGTAGTAGTTCTCGACCGGCGACGCCCAGCGCCGCAGCACCATGCGCGTCCACAGGTTGAGCGGTTGGCCCGGCTGCGGCACGCCGTCGCACAGGCCCAGCCGACCGCCCGGCTTGAGCACGCGGAACGCCTCGCGGAAGAACTTCTCGCGCGTCGGAAAGTGGTGCGCGCACTCGAGCGCGGTGACCTTGGTGAAGCTCGCGGGTTCGAACGGCATCTGGGTCGCCGAGCCGACCTGCAGATCCAGTCGCTCCGACAGGTTGCGATCCGCCGCGCGCTGGCGCGAGCGCTCGACCTGCATCGGCGTGATGTTCAGGCCCGTGATGTGCGGCACCTTGTACTCGGTGAGCCACAGGAAGTCCTGCTCCGCGAACCCAAAGCCGACGTCGAGCTGGCGGTCGTTCGGCCCGAGCTGCGCGGCATCGCCGAGCAGCCGCGCCATCCCGCTGGCCGCATCCACGTACTTGTGCGCGTCCTTCCAGTACCCGAGGTTCAACCACAAGGGCTTGTTCGGGTTGCGGAAGCTCTCGCTCGTGCCCTCGACCACGTCGTCGCCGAGGTACTGGTAGTAGTCGACCGGATCAGAACGGATCAGCAGCCTCGGCATCGAGGACAGGATACTCCACACGACAGACATCGACAGACCCCGCTGTTCTGACATGGCAACACCCGGTCGAAAGAATGGCGCGAAGCAGCGCGCCACCGCGCTCGCTCAGTAGTGGCGCTCGATCACGTACCAACCGAAGGCACGCAACATCATCTTGGCGATCGAATCCTCGACGAGCGGTTGGATGCGTTCCCAACCGCGTTCGACCAGGGCCCGCGCCTGCTGCGCGTTCTTCTCGAGCGCGCCGCACTCCTCGAGGGTGTCGACCACGCGCGAGACGATCTCGGGATCTTGAGGCTTCGAGCGCAGTGTGTCGTGCAGCCACTTGCGGCCGCTGGCGTTCAGGCAGGTCATGCCGGTCGCAATCGGCAGCGTGATCTTGCCCTGCATCACGTCCTCGCCGGTCGACTTCCAGTCGCCCTTGAAGCCGCGCAGGTTGAGCACGTCGTCGACGATCTGGAAGGCGAGGCCCACGTCCTCGAAGAAGCGGCCCAGCGCCTCTATCTGCTGCGGCGTGCCGCCCCCGGCAATGGCCCCGATGCGGGCCAGGCAGCCGGCTGGAGCGCCCGTCTTGAGCCTGTGGACGCCCAGGACGCGGCTCTCGAGCAGCGAAGGCGCATCTCCGCCGTCCACCGCGCGGGTCAGCAGCGGGTAGAAGCCGTCGAGATCCAGCGCTTGGCCGGCATGGCCCGCCCGCAGGCCGTCGAAGTAAATCTCGTACAGCTGGACCAGCTGGTGCTCGGACAGGCGGCCGTTGCGCAGCACGGGAGCGCCGATGAAGAACGCCGCCGTGCCCGAGTTGATGGCCTGCGGCTCGCCGTAGATCATGTGCGCCGCGGGACCGCCTCGCCGGACGGTGGACTTGTCCTCGACGTCGTCGACGATCAGCGAACCGGTCTGCATCAGCTCCGGCACCGCGATCCACTCGACGAAGTCGCGCGAGTCGCCGCCGACCACGTCGATGCAGGTATTCATGGCGTAGGAGCGCCAGCCCTTGCCGCCGCGATCCACGATTTCGCGGATCGGGTGCAGGTGCGCGCGGGCGTATTGCTCGACGTCTACGCCCTCCATGTAATGCTCTTTATCCGCAGTCGTGAGCAGATACGCCGCCTGGGCGTACGTCGGCTGCTTGGGCACGAGCTCCGAGACCGACTTGCGGACGAGCTTGCCGACTTGCTCGAAGAAGCCATCGAGGTCTTCGGTCAGGCCCAGGCCGCTGCGCTCGACGAAACCGAGGCCGCTGATCGGCTTGCCCTTACGGGTGCCCTTGACGTCGACGCGACCCTCGTAGAACGAGTTCTTCGCGATCAGCGTCATCACTTCCTGGTCCTTGAACGCCGCGGTGACGTCCAGGTCGATGCCTGCGCCCGGTATCTGCAGGCGCCAGCGGATCGGGTACTCCACGAAGGTCTGCGAGCTCTGCCACCACTCGAGCGGTTCGAAGCTCACGCCTTCCCAGCGCTCGACCTCGCCGTGCGGGCCGATGGTGAGCGCGTGATCGCCGGCGCTCTCGCCGCTGTACACGTACTGCTCGGGGTAGAACGTCAGGTCCGTGCCGTCGTCGAGCTGGGCCGAGATCCAGTTCCAGCCCACCTGACGCGCGTCCCAGCGCGCGCGGCGCTCCAGCTGAAACTGCTGGCGCTCCGCCGCGGGCATGCGCATTTCGGCCTCGATGTTCGGGTCGTCGACGATGCCGACGCCGAACTCGTGGTCGTACCAGCCCTGGCCTTGTGTCAGCGCGTGCGTCACGCCCTTGTGCGTGATGCTGCCGGTGACCTCGCAGCGCGGGATGAAGTAGTAGAACATCGACTCGTCTTCCGAGCCGCGCACGACACCGTTGTGGCCGTGGCGAATCGGCGGCTTCTTCGGCTCCAGCTTGAGCTCGCAGCCGAGCCCGCGCTTCTTGTCGACCAGCTTGAGCGCATACGAACCGTCACGATTCTTCTTGAACGTGTCGTTCGCAAACTCGAGCTCCAGCGCGTGCTGGCTCACAGACGCGCGGCCGTCGAACACGAGGTCGGGCTTGGGCACGATGCCCTGTTCCAGGATCTCGCTGAGCGCGCGATTCAGGCGGTCATCGCGAGCACCCATGCCGGACTTCAGACGCCGCAGGCCTTCCTGTGCCGCCGAGGGATCGACGCGCGATGCAAATGTCGAGCGTTTGCCGTCGACATCATGGATGGCCCATGTCACCGAGTGCGCGTAGCGTGGAGCGTGCGTCGTGGGGTGATAACCTTGAACTTTGCGAAAGAACGCCGCGAAGTACGAGAAGCGGCGTCCACCTTCGACTACGCAGTGACCGTTCGTGTACCACCATTCGGTGGTGGAAGAGCCGTGCGGCAAATCGTGTACAGTCAGATCGACCGGCCCATCTTCAGGCCAGTCGGCGGGTTGTTTCTTCACGTCGATTGCCTCATTTGCGCTTCCCAACGGTCGTTGCTAGCAGCCAGTATCGAAGTGTGTCAACGGGAGTGTGGCGGGTGCGCAGTCGCCGACTCGTGGAGTTAAGCGAGTTTAATCGATGTTTAGGCGAAGTGTCGCGCGGTGTTCCGAGCGCGCCGGGCTGCGCAGCCATCAGCGTCAACGCGCGGCTTTCGGCGGCCATGCGTGTGCGCGCGCACCTGCGAGACAACTACTTCTCGGCCGGCGCAGCAGATCCGCCCCTCGCCGCCGTGAGCGGCAAGCCGGTCAACCACTGGGGACCTCGAGGAGCTGGCCCAGCGAAGGCGGGGTGAAGTCCTGCATGCGCCCATCGCGCCAGACGCGCCAGACGTAACTCGGCGACTCCAGCGGTTGGGTGAACACGAAGTCGCAAACTGCGGGACGGCCGTCAGACGTCAGTTCTAGCACCTCCACGGTCAACTCGCTCAGCACCACCTTTTGGCCCCGCTGTAGGGCGAAGCGCGGGCTCCGCGCTTCCGAGCGCGGATCGACCAGGCCGTCCGCGACGCGTACGCGTAGCACGTTCGGCGCTCGGCGCTCGAAGCTGGTCGCTGTGCTCGTCGCGGCCAGCCAGTACAGCCGCTCGGGGCGGGGCTTACCACTTTGCGCCCGCATCACGTGCAGATAGCTGAGCATCAGGGAGTCCGGCACGGCAGCGACGATCAGGGTGCGTTGCGTCAGGCTGGCGTCGGCGGGCAAGGATGCGTCGCTGGCTTCGGCCAGGCTGGCCGCGTACGCGGGCATGAGCGCGACCAGCGGCAGCAGCAGCGGATCGAGCACCAGGTGCACGAGGGTCACGAGCGCGGCGGCCCCCGAACGCAGCCTGGCGGTCAGGTCTCGCGGCTGGATGCGCAGCGCCTGAAAGCTCGCACGCATGGCGTATGCGAGCGCCGGCATCAGACCGAAGCCGACCAGCGTCAGCAGCCGGTCGTTCGGCAATGTCGCCGTCAGCGGCAAGATGGCGAGCACCGCGCCGAGCGTCCAGAAGCGCGCGGCGCGCTGGCGTCGCAGGCTCGGCAGGAGGAACCAGCAGAGCGCCACGGCCATCGCCACCCCCCAGGCCAGCAAGAGCGGGCGAAACGCCGGCGCGAGGTCGAAGAGATCCGAGTTGGCGCGCGAGAACTGGCTGGAGAGCAGGATCAAAAAGCGCGTGGGCAACACCGAAAGGAACGCCCGCGGCTCGTGCACCGGATCGACGTATGCGCCCAGGCCGTAGCTGCCGTAGCCGAGCGCGCTGCGCGCATACGCCCAGATCATCGCCAGCACCGCGTACGGCACGAGCGAGAGCACTCGCGCGCGCACCGATCCGCGATCCAGGCACACTGCGTACGCGAACAAAAAAGCGGGCACACCGAGCGCGAGCTCTCCGGAGCACAGGCTCAGCGCGAAGCACGCGCACCCGAGGACTCCCGACGTAATGCCGCGTCCGTTGCGAAACCCGTGGTGACACAGGAGGGTCATGATCCCGAACGAAGCTGCGATGGCCGCGTTGCGATTCGAGATCCAACCCACCGCCGAGCCGTGCGCGCTGTCGAGCGCGAACATCGCCGTGGCCACGCCGACCACCCAGCGATCCTCGATCAACGTCGCGTAGGCCCGCGCGGCCACCACGAGCAGCAGCGCGAACCACAGCACGCTGTGCACGTGGGCGAAGACCGCGCTCTTGCCGAACAGCACGTGATCGAAGGTGTGCGTGAGCGAGCTGATCGGCCGCATGAAGCCGAGCCGCGCCTCTTCGTAGGTCCACCAGGGCATGCCGCCGCCGTCGATTAGCCGCCGGTCGTGCTCGGGATTCATCCAGCGGAACAGGTCGAACGGGGCGCTGCCGGCCCATTCCCCAGCTGGGGCATCCATCTGGTACAGCAGGATGTAGTCGTCCAGCGAGAAACCCGAAAAAATGCTCGGGGCGACCAGCAGCACCGCGAAGGACAGAACGACATTGCGCAGCCAGGGGTGCGCCAACCTGTCCAACCACACGTGTAGCCGTTCTGCTGCGCGTGGTTTCGGCTGTTCCTCGGCTGGAAAGACGGAATGCACGCCAAACTACCGCGCCTTATATGCGGCTGCGGGGCGCATCCGTGATTGCGGCGACTTGGTACGACTTTGGCTAGGCGTGAAATGAACCCCGGCAGCCGGACGTTCAGGGAGAAGGCGCCAGGGTGTCAGCGCCAGAAGGAATGAGCCCATGTCTTCGAGCCCCTCTCCGACCAGACCAGTCAAGAAATCCTGGCCCATGGCGGCCGCCTTCGCCGGCTGGACCGCTTTGGCCGGCTTCGTCACCTATTCCTACGCGGGTGCCGCCCCCGGGAACGCCGCGCCAGTGGTCGCCGCGGCCACGCCCATCAACACCGAGGCGGTGAACCGCGCGAATCAGCTGTCGGATGCGTTCGCCGAAGTGGCCGAGCGCGTCTCGCCTTCCGTCGTCACCATCAAGGTCGAAGCCAAGCAAGAGATGCCTGACGTCTTCCGCTTCTTCGGTGGTCCGCGCGGTGACAACCCGCGGAACTCCGTCAAGGGCTCGGGCTCGGGCGTGATCTTCAGCACCGACGGCGCGATCTTGACCAACAACCACGTGGTCGAACACGCCACGCGCATCGAGGTCGTGCTGCAGGATGGCCGCAGCTTCAAAGCCAAGGTCGTCGGTACCGATCCCGCGGTCGACCTGGCCGTGGTGAAGATCGACGCCAAGAACCTGCCGGCCGCGACCTTCGCCGATTCGAGCAAGGCGCGCGTGGGCGAATGGGTGCTCGCGATCGGTGCGCCGTTCGGCCTCGACTACACGCTGACCGCGGGCGTACTCAGCGCCAAGGGCCGCAGCATTCAGGCCACCGAGATCGAGGATTACTTGCAGACCGACGCCAGCATCAATCCCGGGAATTCCGGAGGGCCGCTGGTGAATCTGCAGGGCCACGTGCTCGGCATCAACACGGTGATCATCGGCGGCTCGGGCATCGGCTTCGCCATCCCGTCGAACCTCGCGCGCAACGTCGGCGAGCAGCTGCAGAGCAAGGGCAAGGTCAGCCGCGCCTGGATCGGCGTGTCGCTCCAGCCGATCACGCAGGACCTGGCCAAGAGCCTCGGCCGCTCCGATACGCACGGAGCCCTGGTGGCGAGCGTCGTGCCGAAGGCGCCTGCCGACAAGGCGGGCCTCAAGCCGGGCGACGTGATCGAGAAGATCGACAACGAGACCATGGGTGACAGCCACGACGTGCAGCGCACGGTGTTGCTCAAGTCTCCCAACACCAAGATCATGCTGGCGGTGCGTCGCGACGACAAGCTGCTGAGCGTGCCGCTGAGCACCGCCGAGCGTCCGGCGAACCTGCGCGCCGAGGCGGACGATGACGACGACGGCGACCAAGGCCAGGCGGGCGCAGTGCAGGGCGGCGGTCTCGGCCTGAATCTGCAGCAGCTCACGCCTCAGATCGCGCAAGAGCTCTCGTACAAGGGCCCGGGCAAGGTGGTCGTCGCCGGCGTGCGCGCCAGTTCGGCCGCGGATCGCGCGGGCCTCTCGCGCGGCGACATCATCGTCGAAGCCGATCGCAAGCCGGTCGAGAAGCCTGCCGACGTCGCAGCTGCGGCGAAGGACGGCAAGGTCCTGATGCGCGTGGACAACCCCAAGGCTGGTTCGCGCTACGTGGTCGTCAGCAAAGAAGACGAATAGCGAGCGGAGCGATCCCGTGAAGGGGTGGGGCGGGGGAACGGCGACGTTCCCCCGGCAATAACCGTCACTGACCGATCAACACCTCGAGCCCCGCTTGCTGCGCGCTGACGCGGTAGGCGGGGCTTCTGCCTTCGGCGAAGCGGATGTTGAGCTCGGCGTGGGTGCCCTTGTTCAGGATCGTGGCCTTTGCGACTGCCTTGTTGGCCGCGGCGATCGGTGCGGCGCGGTCGATGGCGCGGCTGGCGGGGACCTGCACGATGAAGCCGCGCGCGTCTGCCTTGCCGTGTAGCGTCTTGATCGGGTCGCTCATGCGCAGCAGGAAGCGCTGGCCATTGGGCACTTGCTTGGCGCCGAAGCTGGTGGCGAGAAGCTCGGCCTGCGGGGCGGCTGGCGCCTGCTTGGGCCGCGCGTTGGGCCCGGCCATCTGGTTGCGGCCGTTCTGCGCGATCGGCTGTGCGCTCTCGTCTGCAGCTTCCAGCGGCGTGGCCGCGGGATCGGTCGCCGCGTTCTCGGAGGTCTCTTCTTCCAGTTGCACCGGGCGATGCGTGACGATCTCGTCGCTCGGAGCGGCGGGCGTCAGCGCGTAGACGAACAGGTACCCGCAGGCGAGCATCAGCACCGCCAGCAACGACAACCGGCCGAAGCCGCGCGACCACCTCGGGATGTGCTCGACCGTCGGTAGCCCGACATTGCGCCGCGGCCGCTGGCCCACACCGCGCAACGTCGACTTCACGATCGGCGATCCCACCAGGCGCTTGCGCAAGCCCGGAAGCACCACCTGCTGCGCGCGCGAGGCGCTGCGCTTGAGCGCGTCCAGCGGCGGCTGAACCGTCTCCCACAGCCCGGCGAAGATTCGCAGAAACCGCACCAGCGCGGTGTTCGGGGCGGCGCTGTTCAGCGAGCTCTGTGACGAGCTCGTCCAGCTCGGCCGCGAGCCGCCTGGCGCCCACACGCCGTCCGGCGTCGATTGCGACCAGGCCGGCGTTCCCGACTCGCGCTGCGACCAGTCCTCGTCGGCATCCTCGTCGGCCCAGATGTCGCCAGGCGCCGAAGGCCGAGAGGTCCGGAGCTCCAGTCGGTCGTAGGTCCCGGCGGCAGACTCCTCGCCACCGTCTGCCATGACCGCGTCGTATTCCTCGACCGAAGCCGCGTCGTCGCGGAACTCGTAGTTGCGCGGAGGTGGGAAGTCCTCGGGCTTTCGGACCATGACGGGCACGGGTCGGGGCACGGAGGGGCGAGGAGCGTCGGCTACGTGCAGGAGGCCGAGCTGCTCGGGCGCGCGAGGAATGTCCGCGAGCACATCAGGCTCGGTGTCTCGGTCCCCAGTCCAAGGTCCCTGGTCCTGGTCCGCAGCAGCGGCAGCCGCAACCTCATCGTCACCTTCGTCCGAGTCACTGTCCTCGTCCGTGTCTTCGTCCGAATCGCTGTCCGAGTCCCTGACCTCGTCTTCGTCCCTGTCGTCGTCGTCATCCTCGTCGTCATCCTCGTCGGAGTCCGAGTCCGCGCCTTCCTCCGCGCGAGCACGTGCCTCTTCGCCCAGCATTTCTGCCGGAGCCGACACGGGCACCGGCAGCGCATACCCCGCCACCGTCCTGCCATGCACCCCCGCCACCGGCCGCGGATAGCCAATCGTCGTCGTATGCGGCGAAAGCGCAGCCGCCAACTCCGGCATCCCCACCGCCTTCTCCTCCGCAGGCGCCGGCACGCTATCCCCCGCCGACTCCGCCTCGCCCCAGTCGTACTCTCCGTACGTCTCCCCGTCGGCAGGCTGACTGAACCGCACCGTCAGCGCGAGCGTCGGCGTCCCGCCGTCCATCCGCAGATCCACGCGCAGGATATTCCCGTGCCCCAGCGCCTTGTCCGCATGCGCGACCACGCTGCTCCCCAGCGCCAGCACATCCAGCGGCTGCTCGAACACGACATCCTGCCCCACCGCGCGCGTCAGCTTGGCGGTGATCGGCTGCTCGGCGTGCTGGATCTCGAGCGTGGCCGTCCGCGGACTCTGCGGCGCGGGTGCCCCGCCCTGCGCGACGCGCTCGGCGATCATCTCCGCCAGCAGCGCCTGCGCTTCGGGCTCGATCTCGGTGAAGCGCAGTCCAAACTCGCCGCTGCGCTCACCGTCCAACTTCGCCCACACCACTTCACCGCGGCCCGAGATACGCGTTCCGCCGGGCAACGTCTCGAAGCGACAGTTCAACATGGCACCCACCTCGGGCAGGCTAGAGGCGCGTAGGCTCAGACCACCGGCGCTCAAATCGACCGCGTCGGCTTCAAAACCGGGCCCGCGCGAGTCGGGAGTGAGCTCGACGGGGATCGCGCAGGGGATCCGCGCGTTGTCGCCCTGGCGTCGTTCCGGGGTGCTGATCATACGGGAGGTCACCTCGTGTTTATTACCTCTCACAGGTCTCAGACCTTTTCCGCCGCGTCCAGTTTTCGACAGGACGGGGCTCACCGGAAGCAGCTTCACCGGCGCTTGCGACGATTCCTTGACCAAAACGTCCGAGCGCCTCAGTTTTCAGCCGACCATGGGTGTCCGTTTCGTGGTGCGAGCACGAGAGGGCGTGAAACCCGGCAGTGAGGTCGAGTTTCCGTTCGAACAAACCCGGATCGTGTTGGGACGCGGTCCGGCGGCAGACGTGCGGATTCCACACCGCAGCGTCAGCGAATTCCATGCCACGGTGCAGTTGCACGGCGACGCCTGGCAGTTGGTGGACGCGGGCTCGACCAATGGCACCAAGCTCAACGGCAAGCGCCTGAGCGGCGATCGCGGCAGGCGGTTGCGCGACGGGGACTTGGTCGAGCTGGGCGCCTACGTCCTGTCCTTTCACACCGGCGTGTTCGTGCCCGAACCGGTCAGTGCGGAGCGCACGGCCGAGCTCGCCCGCCGTCTGTTGCGCGATGCGCAGGGCGCGACCGCGCTGCCCGCGCCTCGGCTCTGTGTCGTCAGCGGCCCGCACACGGGCCAGGTGCTGGAGATCGCCAACGCGCCGTCGCGCGCGCTGGTCGGTCGCAAGCCCGGCTGCCAACTGCTGATCGACACGCCGGACGTCGGGCCCGAGCACGCCGAGGTGATCCACGATCCCGACGGCGTGTTGATCCGCGGCCTGGGCGAATTCGTGCTCGGCGTGGGTGGCCTGCCGCAGCGCACGCGCAGGCTGCGCGACGGCGACGAGGTCTCGCTCGGCGACACGCGAATCTTGTTCGAGGAACCCGCGCAGGTGGCGATCGATGCGTTGCGCAACGAGCCCGACCTGCCGTTCAGCCCGTACCAGTCCGCAACGCGCACGGCGACCGAAGAGCTGCCCCCCGAGCCGCCGGCCGCGCTGCCGCCGCCCGCTGTAGGCTCGCAGCCATCAGCGGCATCGGAACGCCAGGATGCAGACCTGTTGATCTACGCGCTGGCCGCGATCGTGCTGGTCGCCAGCTCGCTCGGCCTCTTGATGCTGCTACACGGCTCTTAGTGCTGATCAGGGTCGAAACTCGCGCCGGCACAGCTCGAGCCAGCGCTGCACGCCCGGCGTCCGGTACTTGTGCCGGTGCAGCACGAAGTAGAAGTGCCGGCGGAAGTCGCGCTCGGGCACGCGGCAGGCGTGCAGCGTCCCGTGCTTGAACTCGTCGGCCACGCAGATGCGAGACACGCAGCCGACGCCGAGCCCGGCGACGGCCGCGCTCTTGATGGCCTCGGTGTGCTGCAGCTCGAGCGCGATCGAGAGCTCGGGCAACAGGTCGCGCATCGCCTGATCGAACGCCTGACGCGTGCCGGAGCCCCGCTCGCGCACGATCCACTGGGCTTCGCGCAGGTCGTCGTCGCGCAGGCTGCGGCGCTTGGCGAACGGATGATTCGGGGCGCAGAACACCACCAGCTCGTCCTCGCACCAGCGGCTGGCCTCGAGGTCGGCGTCGTGCACCTGGCCCTCGACCAGGCCCACGTCGATCTCGAAGTTGGCGAGCTTGTGCGCGATCTGCGCGGTGTTCGCGACCTCGAGCGAGATGCGCGCCCCGGGCTGCTCCTGCATGAACTTCGCCATCAGCGGCACGGTCACGTAGTTGCCGATGGTCAGCGTCGCGCCGACGCGCAGCAGACCGAGGTCGCTGTGGTTCGCCAGCGCCTGCTCGAAGCCGCTGGCCTGGGCCTGCAGGGCCTCGGCGCGCGGTCGCAACACGCGGCCGAGCCCGCTCAGCTGCAGGCGCTTGCCGATGCGATCGAAGAGCTGGATGTCGAACTGGCCTTCCAGATCGGCCAGCGCGCTGCTCACCGCGGATTGCGACATGGCCAGCTCCTCGGCCGCGCGGCTGACGCTTTGGCTGCGGGCGACCGCCAGGAAGACCTCGAGCTGACGCAGGGTGTAGCGCATATCGTTTTTGCCGATTAGCCATTGCAGAATATCCCATTTTACCGAAGAGGCAAGCCCCGCTATATCCCAGTTCATGAGCAACATGCATCACGAGACCGTGCTGAGCGTGCGCCACTGGAACGACAGCCTCTTCAGCTTCCGCACCACTCGCGACCGCGGCCTGCGCTTCAAGAACGGCCACTTCCTGATGATCGGCCTGCCGGTGGACGGGCGCCCGCTCATGCGCGCCTACAGCATCGCCAGCGCCAACTACGAGGATCACCTCGAGTTCTACAGCATCAAGGTGCCGAACGGTCCCCTGACCTCGCGCCTGCAGCACCTCAAGGCCGGCGACCAGATCCTGGTGAACCGCCGCACGACCGGCACGCTCGTCACCAACAACGTGCGACCCGGCAAGCGCCTGTTCATGCTCAGCACGGGCACCGGCCTCGCGCCGTTCATGAGCATCATCCGTGACCCCGAGACCTACGAGCAGTTCGAGCACGTGACCATCGCGCACGGCGTGCGCTACGCGAGCGAGCTGGGCTACGCGGAGTACATCAAGAACGAGTTGCCCGACCACGAGTACATCGGCGAGCAGGTGAAGAACCAGCTGCACTACTACCCGACCGTCACGCGCGAGCCGTTCGAGAACGAGGGGCGGCTGACGGACCTGCTGGACAGCGGAAAGCTGTGCCGCGATCTCGGGTTGTCGGAGCTGGATCCCGAGCACGATCGCGTGATGATCTGCGGCAGCCCGAACATGCTGCAGGATCTCGTGCAGATGCTCGAGCAGCGCGGGTTCCGCGAAGGCTCGAGCCACGCGCCCGCGGAGTTCACGATCGAGCGCGCGTTCGTGGAGCGCTGAGCGCCTCCGAGCGTTCTTGTTGCTAGTTCCTGTTCATGTTTCCAGTTGCCAGTTTCTGCCTCGACGCGTTTCGCTAGCGCGAAGAGAACTAGGAGCTGGAAACATCAACTAGCAACACGGATCGAAAAACCCTTCTTGGGCGACTCACGCGTACGGCAAGACGTAATCCGCGAAGCGTTGCATGCTCGTGAGGACCTGGGCGTGCGGAACCAAGCCGCCGAAGTCGAACCAGCCGATCACGCGGCCCGGGTTGAGCTCGACGCGGATCTGCTGCAGCCGTGAGCGGCAGGTTTCTGGGCTGCCGATCACGCCCATGTTGTCTTGCACCATACCCACGTCGAGGTTCCGCAGGTGGCCGACCAGGTGCATCAGACGCTTGCGCTCTTCGTCGTCGGCGCACTTCTCGGCCATCTTTGCCGTCAGGCCCGCGGCTTGCGTCGCGAAGCGGGCGACGCTGGGCGCGAGCTCGTTGCGCGCTTGTTCGTCACTCGCGGCCACGTGCATGGGCATGAGCAGGCTGATGTCGTCGGGTTGGGCCTGCGGGTGGCCGTTGGCTGCGCGGCCTTCGTGGTAGGCACCGAGCAGTTGCCGCAGCCGGGGTAAGGGATTGATGTTGGTGGCGGCCAGGATCGAGTAGCCGGCTGCACCCGCCCATCTCGCGGTGTCGACGCTGTTGGCTGCGACGCGGATCGGTGGGTGAGGCCACTGGATCGGGCGCGGCGACAGGCTGAGATCTTTGGCGTCGTAGTACTTGCCGGCGAACCAACAGTTGTCCTGGGTCCACGCGCGCCGGATCAGCTGCAAGCCTTCTTCGAGGCGCTCGCGGCCTTCGTGCACGCTCACGCCGAATCCAGCGAAGTGCAGAGGGTTGCCGCCGCGGCCCACGCCGAGCTCGACCCGACCCACACTCAGCACGTCGAGCGTCGCGATCTCTTCGGCGACGCGCAGCGGATGGCTGAGCGGGAGCTGCACGATGCCGGTGCCCAGCCGCAGGGTCCGCGTGCGCTCCGCGATCGCCGCCAGCAGCAGCGTCGGGCACGACAGCGCCGAGATCCGCTGGTCGAAGTGTTGCTCGACCGGCCACACCGATTCGAAGCCGAGCAGCTCCGCGTGCACCGCTTGCTCGATGGCTTCGCGGTAGCGCTGGTGAGGGGCCTGACCTTCGGGGCAGGCGAGAAACTGGTGCATTCCGAAACGCATGATGATCGGCGCTTAGAGCAAGCCGCGGGCCAGGCTGCCGCCCGCGAGGGCGCCGCTGGAGCCGCAGGACGCCGATTTCTCGGCTCGCGTGCCGGGCACGTGTGCCGGAGGGGCGTGGCTGATCGTGGCTAGGTCGCGCGTCACCGAAAACGTCACGACTTCGCGGCTACATCCGGTGGTAACAGCGCAGGTTCAGGCTCAAAGTGCGGGAGACCCCCGCGGCGAAGGAAGGTCAGCATGCCCGATGCGAAAACTGTCGGTAGCGTCACCTATCGCAGCACCGACGCGGACTACTTCGACAAGCGCGGCCTCAAGCGACACGCGCGCATCTGGTCGCTGTGGGCGCTCGGAGTCGGCGCAGTGATCTCGGGCCAGTTCTCCGGTTGGAACCTGGGCCTGGCGTCGGCAGGGTGGGGCGGGCTGCTGATCGCGACGGTCATCATCTCGGTCATGTACCTGGGCTTGTGCTACTCGCTGGCCGAGATGTCGCCCGCCTTGCCGCACACCGGCGGCGCGTATTCGTTCGCGCGCAGCACCATGGGCCCCTGGGGAGGCTTCGTCACTGGGCTGGCCGAGAGCATCGAGTACATCATGACTCCGGCCGTGATCGTGTTCTTCATCGGCTCGTACCTGACCGGGATCTTCGAGACCTCGCCCGCGCTGCAGCCGCTGTGGTGGATCGCGAGCTACCTGCTGTTCGCGCTGCTCAACTACTGGGGTGTCGAGCTGTCGTTCAGGGTCTCGGTGGTCGTGACGATCTCGGCGCTGTTGGTCTTGCTGATCTTCATCGTCAGCGCCTTGCCGCACGTGGACTTCACGCGCTGGGCCTTGAACATCGGCGTCGGCCCGGACGGCAAGGCGCTGGAGCTACCCAACGGCGGAGGTCAGTTCTTGCCGTTCGGGCTCGCGGGTGCGTTTGCCGCCATGCCGTTCGCCGTCTGGTTGTACCTCGGCATCGAGGAGCTGCCACTCGCGGCCGAAGAGGCACACGACCCGCAGAAGGACATGCCCAAGGGCCTGATCCTCGGCATGATCACGCTGATCGTGTTCGCGCTGCTGGTCATGTTCACCAACGCCTCCATCGGCGGCAGCGAACCCGGTCAGCTGCACGGCTCGTTCTCGCTCAGCACCACCGGCGAGCCGCTGCTCGATGGCTTCCGCACGCTGTATGGCGCCGGCTTGGCCAAGCTGCTGGCGTTGTGTGCGGTGGTCGGGTTGATAGCCAGCTTCCACACCATCATCTTCGCGTACAGCCGTCAGATCTATTCGCTGTCTCGTGCCGGCTACTACATGCCGTTCATGTCGCTCACCCACGGCGAGCGCAAGACGCCGCACATGGCCTTGATCACGGGCAGCGTGATCGGCCTGGTGGTACTGCTCTCCGTCTGGTTCAGCCGCGGGCCCGAGGTCGGCGGCGCGTTGATCGGCGGCATGCTGCTGAACATGGCCGTGTTCGGCGCGATGATCTCGTACGCCTTCCAGGGCCTGTCGTTCATCCTGCTACGCATCAAGATGCCGCACATCGTCCGGCCGTACCGCAGCCCATTCGGCATTCCCGGTGCGGCGGTCACCATCGGCTGCGCGCTCTGGACGATGTACTACCAGCTGCAGGATCCCGCCTACGTGAAGGGCGTGTACGCCGCGCTGGCGTGGTACGTCGCGGGTCTGGTTTACTTCGCGCTGGTCGGGCGCCATCGCTTGATCTTGTCGCCCGAGGAACAGTTTGCGCTGAAGGCCGGCGAGACGCAGCTGACGGCGGCGAGCGCGCGCTGAGCCGCGATCACGGACTCGGAAAGAAGCCGCGCTCGTCGGCACCGAGTGCGGCGAGCTGGCGCTGAACCGCCGACATCAGCTCGTCGATGCGGAACGGCTTGCGCAACAGCTCGTCGGCACCGCTCTGCACGACCGCCGGCGCGTCCTCCTCGAACGCGCTGGCCGTCACGGCGATGATGCGTACGGACTGGCTACCGTGCCGCGCGCGGATGTGTCGCATGGTCTCGTAGCCATCCATCTCGGGCATGCGCAGATCCATCAGCACGAGGTTCGGGCAATGGCTCTCGAACTCGCGCAGACACTCGCGGCCGCTGGCTGCTTGGCTGAGGCTGAAACCGCAGGGTCGCAAGCTCTCGAGCAGCAAGCGCCGATTCATCTCACTGTCGTCGACCAGGAGTATCGATGCAGGCCTGCCGTGAGCCTGCGCATCCGATTCGAGCACCGGCGCGACGGTGGGCGCGATGACGTCGGCGACATCGGCCAGGATCTCGAAGTGGAATGTGCTGCCCTGGCCGAGGCGACTGCGCACGGAGATCTCGCCACCCATGATGTCGACGAAGCTCTGGCTGATGGCGAGGCCGAGGCCCGTGCCGCCCGGTTGATGTTTGTTCCCGCCCACTTGTACGAACGGGCGGAACAGCACGCGTTGTCCGTCCTCGGAGATGCCGGGGCCGGTGTCTTCGATCTCGAAGTGGATCACTGTGCGGCCGCCGCGCTCCGGCGCGAGCCGCGCGTGCACCCGGATGATCACGTGGCCGCGCTCCGTAAACTTGATGGCGTTGCCGACGAGGTTGACCAGTACCTGACGCAATTTGCCCGCATCGGTCGCGATCACGCGCGGCACGTCGTCGCTGACCGACACGTTCAAGGCGAGCCCCTTCGCGTCGGCAGGCAATCGCAGCATGCACGCGACTTCTGCGAGCACGGCGCGCAGCTCGAAGTTGGTCTTGTTGAGCGCCACGTGGCCGGACTCGATCTTGGACATCTCGAGCACGCCGTTGATCAGCGTGAGCAAGTGTTCGCCGCTGGCTTCGATCGCGCTCACCATCTCGCGGTGCTTGGGCGTGAGGTCGAGGGCCTTGCCGAGCAGCTGTGAGAAGCCGAGGACCACAGTCAGCGGCGAGCGAATCTCGTGCGACATGTTGGCCAGGAAGTAGCTCTTGGCTGCGCTCGCGGCCTCGGCCTTCTCGCGCGCTTGCTGCAGCTCTTCGACCGCAGACTCCAGTTGTCGCGTGCGCTCGCGAATTCGTTCCTCGAGCTGCTCGTGCAGCAGCTGAATGCGGCGCACGCCGCGCTGGCGTTCGAGCGCGATCGCAGCCAGCCGGGATGCGCGATCGGCCAGATCGAGCTGCGCCTGTGTGGGTCCACGCGACACCTCATCGTAGATGCCGAATGTCCCGAGCACCTCTCCATCCGTGGCGAGGATCGGCGTGGACCAGCAAGCGCGCAGGCCCAGCGGCAGGACGAACGATCGACAGCCCTCCCACAGCGGATCGGTGGCGATGTCTTCGACGACCACGCGCTGCTTGGTTGCGGCCGCGGTGCCGCACGAACCCACACCGACGCCGATCTGCAGGCCATCGATCTCGGCACCGTAGCCCGCCGGAAGGCTCGGCGCCGCGCCGGGGCGCATGGTGGTGCCATTCTCGATGATCGTGATCGAGGCGAACACCGATCGCGTCCCCGCTTCGAACAAGCGCGCGATGCCATCGAGGACGCATGTCAGGTCGGCGCCGGTGGCGATCAGCTCGAGAATTCGCCGCTCGTCAGGCGCGACCGCCGCCCCGTGGGTCGCCGCCAGGTCGGGAAGAGTCTCTCGACTGATCATGCAGTGACACCTGCTACACTGGGCCCGCTTGTTAGGCAACCGAGCCCCGACCTCATTACACACCGGGAATTGCTCGCATTCCCCGATAGGGAACTACCGCATGGCGCTCGAGATGAACTACCGCTACGAAGACACGGCGCCGTATTCCATGCCGACCGAACCCGCGCTGTCCTGGGCCGAGGCCCTCCGCTCGCGCCGCTTTGCGCTGCTCGCCTTGTGCACGTTTGCGGGTCTGATCGCTGCACTGGTCGCGCTCAACCACTTTCTGCAGTTCAACGAGCGGCGGCCCGGAGTCACGCTGGTAGATCCCGTGCTCGCGGCGCTGCCGGCTGCCGACCTCTCGGTACCCCTGTTCGTGCTGATCTATGGCACGCTCGTGATTACCTTGGGCAGCCTAGCGTACAAACCGCGGGCACTCCTCGTCGCGCTCCAGGCCTACGCGGTGCTCGCCAGCTTCCGGATGCTGATGATGTACACCATCCCGCTCGAGGCACCGCCCGGCATGATCTTGCTGATCGATCCCATCGTGCGTGCCTTCGGCGACGGCCCGAATTGGGCGAAAGATCTGTTCTTTTCCGGGCACACCTCGACGACTTTTCTGTGTGCGCTCAGCGTTCGCTCGCGGAGTCTGCGCCTCGTGTGCTTCGCCGGCTGCGCAACCGTGGCCGCGCTGATCCTGGTCCAGCACGCGCACTACACCATCGACGTGCTGGTCGCTCCGTTCGTGGCCTTCGCCAGCCAGCGGATCGCGAATCACTTCACCTCACGAGCGCTCGACGGCCGCGCTCAGGGTGAGAGCGACGTCCTCACCAGTACGACCTGATACGGGTTCCACGTCGAGAGGAACCAGTAGAGATCGGTCGTGTCCGGGTCGCGCTGTGAAGTCCAGACATCGATGATGTTCGGCCCGTACAGCGTGCCGTTGTCGTTGTTCGGCCAGTCGAGCAGATACGCGGGATCGTAGCGGGCGCAGTCGGGGGCGCGACAGTTGTCGTGGGCGAGGATGCCGCCGGGCGCGTACTGCTCGATCGGCTGCGCGCCGCTGCGCGCGTCACCCGCGGCCATCAACATTCGCGGCGCGGTCCACGGTCCCCACGGCTGTTCGGCAAAGCGCACGAACAAACTGCCCAGCGGATCCGCGCGGACCTTGTCGATATCGGCGCCGAAGATCGCATTCGCGAACATCGGCGCGGCCGAACCGCCGTAGAACATCACCCAGTGCTGCAGGCCGGGCACCCACGAGATGCCCATCTGCCCGACGAAGTCGCGAGCTTCTTCGGGTTGTTCGCCGGCCGTGGACGCGTCCAGATCGAGCGGATGCGCGTCGACCTCGCGTTGCGAGAACTGGGGCTGGCCGGCGCCGTCGAGACCCGTGAAGTACTGGGGTCGCCAATCGAACTGCGCATCGGCGTCGGGCTGGGGCATCGGCACCCACGCCAGATAGAGCTGCGCGTCGCGGCCCTCGGCGCCGACGCCTCCGAACTGCGGGCGCCCCCAGAGGAACACGCCCGAACGAGGCAGCGAGTTTCCGCGCGCGGGCGTGTAGTCGTTTCCGCCACCGTCCGCTCGCGCGGGATCGAAGTCGCTGACCGTGCGCGACGTCGCGTTGAAGAAGCGCTGCGTCTCCCAGGGTCGAGTCTTCCAGCGGACGGGCTGTGCCGGTGTGGTCACGCCCACGCCGTGGCGCACCACGATGGCTTGCGTGCGGCCCATGTCCGAGCTCGCGTCGTACACCGAGCTCGATCGATCCTGACACAACCCCGGTCCGGGTCGACATGACAGACTGCTGCCGACGATGCAGGACGGGCGGAGGCCGGTGATCGCCTCGGCCGGCGCTCCAGGCGTGGAAATACTCAGGCCTGGGTCGCACTCGAAGCCATCGTTGCAGCGGCCTTCCACGCATTCGACGAACTCGTGGTGGAAGAAGATGGCGAACATACCTTCGGCGGCATCATCCCGCCCATTCGAGAATGCGCTGATGGGAACGAGGCCGATGCCACTCGGCAGCTGCCTCCCGTCGCGCTCGGAAATGACCGGCGCGAAGCCCGTGCCGCGCCAGGGTCGGAGTGCGACCTCCATGGTCGGCCCGGCGGCGCGCCACGCGGGTTGACCGCTCGGCGCCGGATGCGCCTGAACGAACGCGTCGACGCTCGCGCCATCGGGGAAATCCGTCAGCGAGATCTGTCCCAACGCATCGTCCGGCAACGACGCGGCATTCACGGGATCGATCCACCACGAGTCGCCGAACATCACCCAGAGCTTGTCCTTGTGTGCGAACGTCCAGCCGAGATCCGCGCCCGTCAACGCGCCAGCCTGTCCCGGCGCCGGCGTCGCGTACCAACCCACCTGCGCGGCGAGCACTTGGTTCTCGATGGTCAGCCGGTCCACGTCCGGACGCTCGAGGCTGTAGACGGTCGGGGCGACCGGGTCGGACTCACAACTCGCCAGCGCCGCGCTCGCGCACAGCAGCATGACGACGACGATTCGTTCGATCTGTCTCATGGACACAACCACGCCTGTATTCTCGGTCGAGGCCTCCTCTGTCAACAGCGTGAGCGCAGCTGATCGATTGTTCGCAGCCTTCGCAATCGCGCCGCCAATAGTTGCGGAAGCGCATTTCCTCGCGTGAGCCGTTTCGGTGCCGGTGTGGCCCAGCGTCTGCGATGCCGCGCAGAGCGGCGGCTTCACTGGAGGACCGATGACGACACGTGCGGTGATCTCGATGGGTGCATGGATCATGTTTACGGGCTGCTACGGCTCGCTGGTCGACCCGGCCAGCAGCGATCAACCTCTCCACCCACCTCGCGGAGAGCCGGTCGCGGCGGGTGCCGCGTACGCCGACGCCGGCACCGTCGATGGGCACGCGTATGCCGGCAGCGTTGGATTTCCCGTGCCCGGGAAGGACCCCGTGGGGTCCGGTGCGGCCGGTGCCGGGCCGATCGATCCCGACCTGGAGGGTTGCTTCGCCAAGGCCAAGGATTGCTATCGCTATGCGCGAGACCTACGCGAGTGCGACGCGTTGCTCGAATTCTGCCGGAACCCTCCGCCGCCAGCGGCTGCGGATCCCGCGAGCGAGTGGGAGAGCTGTCAGATCAAGGCGAAGGACTGCTATTCACGGAGCAAAGATCCCGGCGTGTGCGACGACATCCGCAAGTTTTGCGATGCGTTGCCGGTGCCGGCTCCCCCGGCACACAGCTCCGCGTGGGAGAGCTGCCAGCTGACGGCCAAGGAGTGCTACGGCTCGGCGGCGGACCCGAGCGTGTGCGACGCGCTGCGGAAGAAGTGCGACACGCTGATCGTGGTCCCGCCTCCTCCGGCCTGCGATGCAGGGAAACCGGTCAACGATGTCGATGCATGCTGGATCAAGGTCAAGCAGTGCTACGCGGACGGCAATGATCCGGACCTGTGCAGGCAGGCATCCGAGCTCTGCCCGCAGCAGTCGGGGCAGGATCTGCAGTGACGAGGACGCCGGTGCTCTGGCCCCGGAGCACCGGCGTTTCATTGACAGCTCGCGTCGCAATTGCCGGCGCAGCTCCAGCTCAGGGTCGACGAATCGCACTTGCAAGTTTCCGATCCACACCCGGGATCGCCGCGGCAGACTCCAGCTGCACAGCCGAACTGCGTGCAGCTGAGCCCGTCGGTGGGCTTGCAGCCCTTGGCTGCGCAGACGTTGCCATGACAGCAGCTCGGGTCGCGACAGCCGTCGTCGCAATGTTGGCCCGCGTAGCAGCTGAAGCCCGTCCCGCACTCCGCGTCCGACCTGCACTGGTTCGGCGGCGCGCACTCGCAGAGCTTGCACTGGTTGTGGACCACGGTCTCGGGTTGATATCGCCACGGACACTCGGCGGGACACTTCGGCGACACGAGCGCGCAGGGCGTGCAGGTGCCCTCGAAGCAGGCGCTCTCCTGGGGACATTCCCGATGTTCGCGGCAGCTGGGCATACACTCGCAACCCACGCAGCCACCGAGCAGCGACTTGACCGCGACGCTGCCGGACGGGCACGAGTTGCACGTCTCGAGCAGCTTGGCGCATGGAATACATGCGCCTTTGATGCAGCCCTCGACGCCCTTCTGGCACTGGCTCTCGTCGCTGCAGCCCGCGGCAGCGATGCCGGCGTCCGCCGTGGTGGAGGCGCCGGGCTTCACCGGTGCGGCTCCCTCACCTGCCAGACACTCCCGACTTCCCGAGTTCGCCGGGCAGCGCGTCCGGAGCAGGGTGTGGGTCGCGGTCTCGCAGCCCAGCGTCGAGGCGCAAGCCAGCAGAAGGAGGGTGGAAGACCAGCGCGGCATCTCGCGAAGGGCCAGCAGCAGCTCATTTTGGCTCAAGTCGAGCCATACTGTGAGCCGAATCCAGCCGCCCGCGGCCCAGGGGTTCGAGGAACTGTGCCCGCGTTCAAGGCGAGAAAGCCCGATCGGTTCAGCGAGGCACCCGAGCCCACGCCGCTCGCACCGCCGCTCGACGACGCCGAGCTCGCCGAGCGCCTCGCTTCGGGTGACCGCTGGGCCCAGGAGGCGTTCTATCGCAAGTACGTCCAGCTGGTGTGGGGTGTGTCGCTGCGTCTGATGGGCAACCGCGCCGACGCCGAGGATGTCGTGCAAGACACCTTCGCCGAAGCCTTGCGTGACGCCCGGCAGATGCGCGACCGCAGCGTGATCCGGGGCTGGCTGATGAGCGTGGCGGTGCACCAGGCGCACCGCCGCTTCCGCCGCCGCCGGCTGCTGCGCACGCTGGGTCTCGAACGCGGCCACGACGCGACGTCCCTCGACGCGCTGGCGAGCCGGCAGGCAGGGCCGGAGCAGCTGGCCGAGCTCCGGCGGCTGAGCGAGTTGCTGGCACGGCAGCCCACGCGCCGGCGCATCGCCTGGACGTTGCGCTACATCGAGGGCTGCTCGCTCGACGAGGTCGCCGAGTACTGCGGCTGCTCCCTCGCCACGGCCAAACGCGACATCAGCGCTGCGCACGACGAGATCCGCCGGCACGTCGACATCGAGGAGGCGCTCGATGGCTAAGCTACGCGCGCCGATCAAGCAGTTGCTCGACGACCGCTTGCCGGAGGTCATGGTGCAGCGGATCTGGCGCGAGCTCCAGCCCGCGCCGAAGCGCGAGCGCCTGCCGCTGTGGGCTGCGGCGGCAGCGGTTCTGCTCGGCCTCGCGGGTTGGGCGGGCTGGCGCGCGTTCGAGCAGGTTCGTGGGCCGGATCCGCTGGCGCTGCGCGGTGCAGCCGCGGATACGCTCGCCCCGGCGAATGTGCTCGGCGGCGCGACCGCCAGCGTCTGGCGGCTCGACGACGGGTCGCAGATCACGCTCGCCGAGGCGAGCCGACTCCAGGTCGTCGCCAACGGCCACGGCGCCTTCGTCGCGCGGCTCGAGCGCGGTCGCGGGCGTTTCGACGTGCGCCCGGGCGGGCCGCGGCGCTGGCGGATCGACTGCGGCGAGCTCAGCGTCGAGGTGGTGGGCACGAGCTTCTCGGTCGCACGCAGCGCGCGACTGGTGAGCGTGGCCGTGAACCACGGCATCGTGCTCG
>DATEOF010000298.1:0-9301 GCA_035274465.1 Polyangiales bacterium | reverse complement strand
CAGCAAGACCTCGGGCGACTGCACCACCGCCCTCGCCAGGCCGACGCGCTTGCGCATGCCGCCCGAGAGATCCGCCGGCAACATCTCCTCGGTGCCGGGCAGATCGACCATGCCCAGCGCCTTGGCCACGCGCTCGGCGAGCACGGCTTGATCCGTGATGCCGCGCTCGACCAGCGGGTACGCCAAATTCTCGAACACCGTCAGCGAGTCGAACAGCGCGGCGTTCTGGAACACCATGCCCAGCCGCCGCCGGATCGGCAAGAGCTCGCTGTCGCGCTTGCCGGTGATGTCGGCGCCGAGCACGCGCACACGGCCCGCGTCCCAGTCGATCAGCCCGAGCATCATCTTGAGCATCACGCTCTTGCCCGATCCGCTCGCGCCCAGGATCGTCAACACCTCGCCCTTCTGCACGCGCAGGTCCAGGCCTTCGTAGATGACGTTGTCACCGAAGGCCTTGTCCACCGCTTCGAACTCGATGACGTTCTCGGTCACGCGGTCTCTCCCGTGAACGTGAGGATGAACTTGGTCAAGAAGAAGTCCGAGATCAGCGTGACGATCGAGGTGATCACCACGGTCTGCGTGGTGGCGCGCCCTACCCCGACCGTGCCGCCGCGCGCCGACATGCCGCGCTGGCAAGCCACGATCGCGATGTTGAAGCCGAAGAACAGCGTCTTGCTCACACCCGACAGGAAGTCGGACATGGTCACCGAGCGCAGGGCGGCGTGGTAGAAGTGCGAGACCGGAACGGCCACGTCGAACGACGCGATCATCGCACCGCCCAGCACACCCAGCACGACCGCGATCGTCGACAACAGCGGCAGCACGAACATGGCCGCGATCACCCGCGGCACCACCAGACGTTGCACCGGGTCTGCGCCGAGCGCGCGCACCGCGTCGAGCTGCTCGCTCACCGCCATCGATCCGAGCTCGGCGGCGATGCCTGCACCCACCCGGCCACCCACGAGCAGCGCGGTCAACACCGGGCCCAGCTCGCGCGCCAGCGACACGCCCACCACGTTGCCGACCCACTCCTTGGCGCCGAAGCGCGCCAGCTGGATGGCGAACTGCACGGTCATCACCATCGACGAGAAGATCGCGGTCAAGAGCACGATCGACAGCGATCGCAGCCCGATGCTCTCGACCTGCTCGATGATCGCGCGCAGCCCGTACGGCGGGCGCAGCGCGCGCACGAACGTCTGGCCCGCAAGCAGCGCGACATCGCCGAGCTGTTCGAGCCCTCGTTGTAACCAGCGGATGGAGGCGGGGGTGCTCATCGTGTGACCTGCAGCACGTCGAAGCCCTGCACGAAGGTCGCGAAGGTGTCGCGCGCGGCAGGGCTCACGCTGCGCGCGCGCACGTGACTCAGATCGAACACGCAGCCGTCTTTGCGCAGCACGTACAGCTCCAGCTGCACCGGCACGCCATCCAGCTCGACGTCCACGAGCAAGTGGCGCGCGCCGCGTCCAACGAGCGTAACCGTCTCCTCGACCAACACCTTGCGCTGCGTGGTGTCGAACAACAGGTGGTTGACCAGCGCCGACAGCGGCACGTCGTCGTATTCCGTACAGGTCGAGTTGACGGCGATGGTGCCCATCCCCGCGCGATGAAACGCCAGGTCGTTGCCGTCCGCTGACACGGGTTGCCAGGCGGACGGCAGCTCACCCACGCGGTAGCGGGTGACGCCATCGCTGTAGACGCCGTCTTGAAAGGCGGCGCCGCCACAGGCTGCAAGCCACACGACGGCCAAGGCCGCGTAGCCGCAGCTCCTCGCGAACCTGTACGACACGGTGTTCACCTCACTCGCGCGGAGCCTGGACGAAGATCACGGGACATTCGGCGTGTTCCAGCACGTCCTTGGAGACCGAACCCAGCAGCGCCTGCGCCAGCTTCGAGCGGGCGCGCCTGCCGAGGCAGATCGCGTCGGCATCGAGCCGCAGCGCCGCCTGCGTGATCGCAGCCCCGCGTTCGTCCGACTCGAGCGCGTAGAAGCACACCTTGCGATCGCGAACATCGGCCGGCAGCAGCGTGGCGAGGCGGTGATGGGTCTCGGCACGACGCGGATCGTTCGCGGCAGCGCGCTCGATCGAGAAGATGTCGCGCGGTGCTAGCGGCACCGTCGCGCGCACGGGCAGCACGTGTGCGACGTGGATCGTGCCGCCTGGCTCCGCGAGTCCGCAGGCCAGCCCGACGGCAGCGTTGCCTGCCGGCGAGAAGTCCGTGGCGACCAACACGCTGCGCATGCGCGGCACGCTCTCGTCGGCCGCCTTGCTCGGACAGGGCACGCACAACACCGAGGTGCGCGCCGCCGCGAGCGCCCAGTGCGACACCGAGCCTTCCCAGATCCGCCCGAGCGTGCTGCGCGCATGCGTCCCGACCACCAGCAGATCGGCTTCGCGCTGCGAGGCGAGGTCCGCCAGGCGATCGCCCAAACGGCCGAGGTGCGGCTCGACGTACACGGACACCGACTCGGGTTCTCGCGCGAGCCGATGCGTGAGCTCGCGCGTCAGCGTCTTGGTCACGTCGGGATCGGGATCGAGATAGCTGCGCACTCCTCCCAGCCCGAGCCGCGCGAACTGCTGCGGCGGCCAGTACAGATGGACCGCGGTGACATCGCAGGGCGCGATGCGTCGCCAGCTGTCGACGAACGCCATCGCGGCGTCGGTGCTGCGCGAGAGGTCGGCGCCCAACATCACGCGCAGCGTCCGCTTCTGCTCGAGCCACGCCGAGAAGGCCTCCGCGCTACGCACGATCAACACGGGCACGTTCGATCGCTGGACCAGCCGCTCGGCGTGGCCGCCCAGCTGGTAGGTTCCCGGCGCTCGTCCGCCCAGTGGACCGATCACGATCAGCTGCGCGTGGACCTCGGCCGCGAGCGCGATCATGGCTTCGTCGGGCGAGCCGTTCTTCACGTGCAGCTCGACGGTGGCGCCCAGGCTGCGCGCGCGGTCCGCCTGGCGCTCGAGCCGCTCGGTCACCCATTCGATGTGATTCGCCTTCAGCGTGCCCTCGAGCATGCCCGTCTCGAACTGGACGCTGTGCATCAGGTGCAAACGAGCTTGAGTACGCGCCGCCAGCTGGGCCGCTGCGGTCAACGCGCGCTCAGCCGCCGCGGAGAAATCGGTTCCGCACAGGATGGTCATGCCTCCACATACTTCATCTCCCGTGCCAATCCGCTTCACCGCTCAGATGGCCCGCGGGAGCTGAACCGCCGCAAGATTTTCGCCGGACCGTCCCCCGGGCGCAGAATCTGCGGCGTGCTCAACGACCGCGGCGGACCTTCTCGTACTCGTCTCTGATCCGCGAAAGCCGCACGCGCGACGCCTGCTCGATGTCGCGGAACGCGTGGCTCGACTGATCGCTGATCCGATCGATCTCTTGCTGCGCGAGCGCGAGCTCCTGGTCGAGCTGCGAGGCGGACCCGCGGCCTTCAGCCCGGGCCAGTGTGTCGCGCAGATCGAGAGCCTCGCGCATCGTACGCAAAGCATCGAGCTCATGCTGCAGCTTGGTCTTCAGGCTCTTGGCGTCGGTCATGGTCCGTGCGACGGCTCGGGCTGCGAGTTGTTGTCGGGTACCGGGCGACAGATGACATCCGGATTGGCGTCCAGCGAGCCGCGCACCGGGTCCATGCTCGACTGGTGTACCAGGGCTTTGACCTCGAACGGCTCGGTGTCCTTCGCGTGAGACTCGGGCACGCGGTAGACCGCGACCAGTGAGGCGGAGTCGAAGCTGTCGTGCACGGGCGCCGAGTCGGCGTCGACGCCGATGAGGTTGCACGGCGCGCTCGGGTTCTTCGCGTACTCGGGCGGCGGAGTGCTCGCGACGATCGCGGCACAGCCCGCAGAGATCAGGCAAAACAACGTCAGCCACGACCAGTAGTTCCAGCTGAGGTGTGACATGGCAGCCAACCTTTCTTCTGGTGCGTCACTCGGGCAGCGGCTCGTCGTACGCGATGCTTTCCACCTCGAAGCGCGCGTAAGGCACATACTCCTCCCCGAGCTTCCAGTGCGCAATGAGGAGATGCGGCACGAGCAGGCCATCGACCTCGCGATAGTCGGCCATGCTGCCGTAGAACTCGGTGAGCTCGGCCTTGCCGCCGCCGAGGTCACGAAAGCGCATGGCGCGAAAACCGGCCGGCAGGTCATCCGGACCGAACTCGAAGACTCCAGTCACTTCGCGATCATCCACGCGTAGCCGCGCCTGGGCCCGCTGCTCGTCGAGACCTGTCCAGGCTATGCGACCCTCGCAAAACGCCGTGGGCAACCACACCAACTCCGCCAGCAGCCGCAACAGCGCACCCTGATCGATGTTCGAGCCGCTGCTGTCGGCCAGTTTGAACGTCGAGTCCATCAGCACGAGCATGTTGCCGCGCCCGCTCTCGAAGCGGTCCCGGGCGTCGATCCACACGCCTGGCGCCAAGCGCACCCGCCCCCACCAGACGAAGGCAGGCGGCTCGGCGCGGATGTATTGCTCGCCGCGGATGGGTAGCCAGCCACCGTCGAGCTTGGGCCGGAAATTGCCCACGTGCGTGAGGTGCGCGCTCGCGACCGGCCGCCGACCGCTGCCGACCGCCTTGCGCAGATAGCGGCGCACCGGGTCTGGAAACCGATCGAGTTTGCTCGGTTCGACCACCGCAGCCGAGGGCTGCAACGGCCAGAACGCCTGCACTTCCCGGCCGATGCGCACTCCAAAGCGGAGTGCGTTGACGCGCAGCGCGATGCCCGCCGCTGCCAGCGACGCGATGGCGATCAGCGTGATGGTCCAAAGCATGGTGGATTTCCCTCGGCTCTGGCTCCTGCACGCCGCATGCCGCGGCCCACCGCACCTGTAAGTGCGCTCGGAGCTCGCAGAATCTGCGCAGCGAGGTAGTGGCGTCGCAAGACCTGCGCCGGCCGAACCCTCCGTTGCGTCCTGCCAAGCGCTGGCTCAGTGATTGCAATCGAGGCTCGACATGAGAACGCGCCAGCTGCCGGTGGTCTTCCATCCTCTCGACCTGGAGGGCAAGACCCGGCCCGTTCCCACGCTCGTGTGTCCCGTGCGCGGAGACGTGATGACGGTGGGTGGCTGCGGGCGTTGCCCCGATTTCAGACACATCGAGTTCACGCAGGACAGCCGGCCGGTCCTCTGTTGCTCGACGAATCGGCGCGCCCGGACAGCGGTCGCGCGCGTGCAAGACTTGCTGCGCGTGCCAGTTGCTTGCACCGCACCCGACACGACGCTCGGACTGCTCGAGCCGTTGCTGCAGGCTGGCGCGACCGACGACGTCGTGCCGGTGCTCGACCTGGCTGCGCGACCGATCGGCTTCGTGGCGACGGAGGAGTTGCGGCGGCTGCTGCGCGCCGGCATCCCGCGGGAGACGGCGATGTCGGAAGTGATGAGCCGGTTGATGGTGTGCGTGCTGCCGGAAACCACCCTCGAAGAAGCGCGAGCGCTGCTGGCGGAGACCCAGTCGTCCCAGCTGTTCGCCGTGGCCGCGGACGGTTCATTCCTCGGCTTGATCGCACCGCGCGACGTCACTGGCCGCGGAGCAGCGTCGCCAGCACCGAGCACACATCTACTGTCGTGAGGATGCCCACGACCCGATGATTCTCCACGACGATCGCCGAGCCGTACTTCTTGCTCGCCATCGTGGACACGACTCGATCGAGCGGAGTCTCGGGAGCGACCTGGTACACGCCCAGGCTCATGGCCTCTTCGACCCTGGTCGCACGCGGATCGATATCCCGAAACTGCTCGATCAGCGCCAGGTCGCGCTCGCTCAACACGCCGACCAACTCACCGCCGCGCAGCACAGGCAGGTGCCGCACGGCGTAGTCGTTCATCAGCACGTGCGCATGCGCCAGGGTTTGATCCGCACCCACCGTGTGAGGGGTGTGGGTCATGTACTTCGCTACGCTGGGGATGGGTTGGGTCATGGGCGACCAAAAAAGCAAACGCCGTGCCTGTTAGTCCAACCCCAACAATCCCAGGAACCACCCCCCGGTCAGCGTGACCACCACGCAGCCGATCAACATCAGTCCCATACCGATCTCCAACAGGTCTCGCGATCGGATTGCGCCGGTGCCGTAGATCAACGCATTTGGTGGCGTGCTGATCGGCAGCGGCATGCCGAACGAGGTCGCGACCGCGATGATCACCGCGGTCGATGGTGAGCCGTCGATCTGCATGCCGAGTGGGATGAGCATGGCCGCCGTCGCGGTGTTGCTCATCAGCGCCGCCAGCGTGGCACTGGCGATGACCATGGCTCCGAGCCACACCCAGCGCGGCGCGTCGGCGATAGGCAGCGCGTGCGCGAGCGCGATGAGGACGCCGCTGTTTTCGAGCAAGCGTCCGAGCACGAGCCCGCCCGCGATCAAGCCGAGCGTGGACCAATCGAGGGCGCCGAGGTCGCCCTTGCCGAGCAAACCGGAGCCGAACAGCAGCAGCATGAGCGCGAGCGCGATCGAGGGCGCGCCGATGCCGTGCAGCGGCTCGCTCAGCCAGGCGACGATCCCGGCCGCGAGCAGCGCGACGACGCCGTAGCCGCGGCGGCTGAGGGCCGCAGCGGGCGCGAGTTGCAGCGGGTTCGGCCCCGTCACACGGTAGCGCAACACCAGCCACACGAACGCCAGCGCGCACATGCCGGCCGCGATCGGCAGCCCGAAGCCCATCCATTCCGCGAACGAGATCGGCTGCAAGGCACGCGTCTCGGCGATCGCGATCGCGTTCGGCCCGGAGCCGATCGGCGTGGTCACGCCACCCAGGTTGGCACCGACCGCCAGCGCGATCAGCAAGCTGCGGCGAAAACCGGGCTCGATCGCGCCCAGCGCGGGCTGCAGCGCCGCCAACAGCAGCGCGGCCGCGGCGATGTTCGACAGCCACATCGACAAAAACGTCGCCGCCAACAGCGTCACCGCCAACAAGCCGCGCCGGCTGCGGCCCGCCGCTCGCAGCAGCAGGGCAGCCAACGCGGCATCGACGCCATGACGCTGGGCTGCGAGCCCGAGCGCGAGGCCACCGGCGAACAAGGCCAGCACCGGGTCCGCGGCCCAGCCGAGCAGCTTGCCGAGCGTGTAGCTCGGCGAGAGCGGGCCGAGCAGCAGCGGCGCAGCCACGAGCAGAAACAGCGTGGGCACGAACGGCGGCACGATCTCGCTCAAAGCGAACGTCAGGTACAGGCCGGCCACGAGCAACGCGCGCGCCCGCAGCGGCTCGCCGCCGAAGCCGAGCGCGGCCGCAGCGACCACGCACGCCACCAGTAAAGTCGCGAGCGGACGTACTGCGACGCGGCCCATGTCACGGCCCGTGGTCGAGCCAGCGCGAGTGGCAATCGGCACAGGTCGCGATCAACAGGCCGTAGACATCCGCGCGCTGAGCCAGGCTCGTGGCCTCGCCGGCGTCTCGGCCGATCGCCTTCACCTCGTTGAGTTGTTCGTCGAAGCTCGCCGGCAACTCGGCGTCGAGCTGCGCCGGTGCGTGCGCGAGAGCTTCCACGCCCGCCTTCCAGGAGACATCGGACGGCGCCGTGAGTCCCTCCCACAACATCTCGGCGGCCCACATGTGCCGCCCCATGCGCTCGGGCACGGTGTCCGCCGCGAACTGCTCCTCCGGTTCGGGTGCGGGCTCGGGCACACTCGGTCCGCCGTGGTTGGCCACGTGGCACTCGCCGCACACGCGAGCCATGGTCGCGACACCCACGGCAGCGCTGTCGAGCGTCGCCGCGTCCGAGGTCAAACGCGCAGCAGCTTGGAGCTGCGCGAGCCACGGCAGCCAGCCTCCCGGGTGGAGGCCCTCGTAGCGGTAGTCGGCGAGCGCGGTCAGTGGCTCACGCAGCGCATCGAGGCTGCCGGCGATCACCGCGTCGCGCGCCCAGCTGGTGATCAGGAAGTGGTCGGCCATGACATCGCCGAGCGCGATGCTCGGGGGCACCTCAGGCTTCGGCAGCGGGAGGGGCGCGCGCGCAGGAGTCGGTTGGGGTTGCGGGGCGGCGGCCGCGGGCGCCGGGCGACTCGCGGTCGAGTGCCCACAGCTGGTACTGCCTGCGAGCGCGGCGATCAACACCCAACGGGTCGCGTGCATGCGCGGACCCACAGCAAGCGCTGGGCCAGTGCGCCGGCCCCCACACCGCAAGCACCGCCGCGACTTTTGCGCCCCGAGCGGACCCCAGCGAAAAACTTGCGCAATTCCCGGGAAGCGCGTGACGCAGGTGCCTTGGCACGCAGCGTGCTCGGTCAGTCCCACGGGCTGGTACGCTTCACTGGCCGCGGCTCGCTTCATGCCCGAGAACGTATTCGATGAGCTCAAACTCTACCTGCGCTTCGGCAAAGCCGAGGAAGCCGCCCTGCGGGCGTTCGCGCCACTGGCGCGCCCCCACTTCGACCGCATCGTAGACGATTTCTACGCGCGCGTGGCCGAGCATCCGAATGCGCATCGCGTGTTCCACGGGCAGGAGCAGGTCGCCCGCCACAAGCTCGCGCTGCGCGACTGGCTGGAGACGCTCCTCGAGGGCCCGTGGAACGACGCATACTACGAGCGCCGCGCCCGCATCGGTCGCGTGCACGTGCAGATCGCGCTGCCCCAACGCTTCATGTTCGGGGCGATGAACCTGATCCGGACGTCGCTCGACGAGCTCGTGGGCCTGCCGGAGCGCGCCGAAGCACGCCGGGCGCTGCACAAGCTGCTGGATCTCGAGCTCGCGATCATGCTCGAGAGCTACGGCGAGGCGTACATCGACCGCGTCCAGCAGCAGGAGCGGCTCGAGCGCGACGACTTGCAACGTCGCCTCGAGCTGAGCGAAGCGCGCTACGAAGAGATCGTCGAAAAAGCCGAGGCGCTGATCGCCACGTTCGATCGCCAGGGCCGCGTGCAGCTGTTCAATACCAAGTGCGAGCGGCTCACAGGAGTATCGCGCGCTGCGGCGATCGGTCGGTCCTGGCTCGAGCTGTTCGTGCCTGCCTCCGATCGCGCCCATGTACACGCTCTGCACGAGCGCGCGCTGTCCGGCCGCACCGCCGGCAGCTACGAAGGCTCACTGCCCGTGACCGCCTCGGGACAGTGCCGCGTGCGCTGGCACTTCACCACGCTGCCGGATGGCGTCGCGCCGGCGCTGTGCGCGATCGGCCTCGATGTCAGCAATGAACACGAGCTCGGCATCCGCACGCGGCGCGCCGAACGCCTGGCCGCACTCGGGACGATGGCGGCCGGGTTGGCGCACGAGATTCGCAACCCGCTCAACGCTGCGCACCTGCAGCTGAGCGTGGCCGAGCGCCGCTTACAACGCGCGGACGCCGACGTCGAAGGTGCAAAGACGGCGGTTTCCGCGGCC
>DATEOF010000297.1:0-17491 GCA_035274465.1 Polyangiales bacterium | reverse complement strand
TGCCGGCGGCCGTGGCGACCGTGCCGGCGCCTCCGCTGCTGGTACTTCCTGCGGCACTGCCGCCCGCAGCTGCCGGAGCGCCGCTGCTGCCCGCGGCGGGCGTGCCTGCGGTGCTCGGGTTCTGCTGCATGCCCGGGCTGTCGTTACCGCAGGCACAAACAAGGAAGGACACGAACAGGCCAGGAAACAGGGTGTGTGTACGTGGCATGGTCAACCATTTGGACACTCCTCTCGTGAACGAGCCAGCCTCATTAGAGGCCAACCTTTGCGTGTAGCGGCCTCTGAAGCTAACTGCCGCTCACGGCGACATTCACCGCCCGTGATATCGTCAGTGGTCTCGGGCGCGAGGGGGGCGTGTGGCCACGCATGGTCGAATCAAAGGTGCCGCAATCCGCGACTTCATCGCGTGGTACGCCGAGCAGCACGACGCGCAGCGCCTCAAGTCCGCGATCCTGCAGCTACCGGAGGCGGCCCAGGCTGCGTTCGACTTTTCACACGGCACGCTCGGTGTGCTGCCCTCGACGTGGTTCGACGGGGGCGATGTGCACCGCATCCTCGACGTCCTGACCGCCGGCCTCCCCCTGCCGGAATACGACGCCCTGGCGCACGAAGCTGGTCACGCGACGGTACAGGCGCTGATGACCGGCGTGCAGAAGATCGTCTTCACCAAGTTCATGACTCCCGGCACGTACGCCAAGCTAGCCAACGTGGCGTTTCACCTGAATTACGACGCGGGAGAAGTGATCAACGAAGAGCTGGGCCCGCGTCGCCATGCCGGTACCGTGCGTGGTTGGAAGGCGCACCACCCGTTCCTGTGCCGCATGCACGTCGCGATCAAGGTAGAGATCTATGCCGCCATGGGCTGCGAGCAAGCCCAGACCGAACGGCGCTACTGCGAGTCGGATGGAGACGATCGCTGCGGCTCGATCATCGTCTGGTAGGCGTGGAATGATAATTTCGGCTCGCGGCACGCATGGCCGTTGCCGGTATGACTAGACGTTACGTCCGCACCGCGACACTTCTTGCGCTGTTCGCGTCTTGCGCTGTATCTCACGACCTCGTCCCACAAGACGCCGGCGAAGCACCAGCCGCTCCGAGCGGCGGCTGGTGCAGCCGAATCGCGGCCATCCAGTGCGACGGCGAGCAGCGCTGCTGCGACTCGGAGCTGCGCAGCCGCGAGCGCTGCGAACGCGAGCTGGCGGAAGCCTGCGAAGCGGAAGTGTACCTCGACCAGATCGCGATGCGACCCGAGAGCGGCTTCGATCCCGTGGTAGCCGAGCGCGCGCTCGCGGATCTCGCTCGGCGCGTGGCGCGTTGTGATCCATCCGCCGCCGCGTGGGCCGCGAGCACCGAAGGCCTCCGCGGCATGTTTCGCGGGACGCGCGGCAAGGATGAGCGCTGCAATCCAACCGGAGGCTTCACCAGCGATCCCGCGCTCATCGCCGCGGCCCTCGCGACCTGCCGGTCCGCCGACGATCTCGCCTGCCTACCGCAAGACGGCCTGATCGGCGAGTGGCGCTGCACGCCGAAGCGAGCGAACGGTCAGAGTTGCCTCACCGACGACAACTGCCGGGCCAAGGATGCCTGCAGCAACTTTGGGCAAGCTCAGCTCGGCACGTGTGTGGCGCGCCTGCCGCTCGGAGCGGCATGCGAGCAAGCGGCACAGTGCGCGTCGCTGCAGTGTGATGGCTCGTGCTCCGAGCCGGATGTCCAGGCGGTGTACTGCCCTCAGGGCGGACAAGCGCCTGCCGGGCCGTTGTCGCTGAACTCGTGCGCGGTGCCCGATGGCAGGCGCGTGACGAGCTGATCGAGCTCGCATTGCGGGAGCTTGCCGTTGGCGCGGGCGAAGATGCGTGTCGCCTGGCGAAGGTTTCTGACGGCTCGGATCGAGACGAGCTCGGGGTTTGCGCTGAAGTCGAGCGTGCCGATCTCGGCCAGGGTGTCGAGGCCGTCGAGCGAGCTCAGCTTGTCGTCGTAGCGCACCGCGAGCTCGGTCACGCTCTGGAGCGCGAGGCCTCGCAGGTTCTCGAGCTTGTCGGTGTCCTGGATCCAGAGCGTCTCGGCGCTGCGCAGGCTGCGCAGTCCATCGAGGTTCTCGAGCGCGTGGAGATCTTCCAGCAACAAGCGGCCGACGCTCTCGAGCCGCTCGAAGCCGTGCAGGCTCGAGAGCGAGTCGAGCATGTTGAGCGACATGGCCTTCGCCATGGTCAGCTTCGCCAGCGGCGCGAGATCGCCGATCTGCCTGAGCTCGATCAGCTCGAAGTCACCCACGCTGCGCAGCGCGTCGAACGCGGGCAAGCGGCTCATCGCCGGCAAGCCGGTGAGGTGGAGCTGAGCCATCTCCTCGATCGACTCGACGCCACGGATCTCGCGCAGCGCGTTGCAGCTGCGGACGACCAGCGCGCCGAGCTGGCTCGCGGAGCGCAGGTCGACGCTCTCGATCTTCGGCAGGCCCATCAGGTGCAGTCGGGCGATGGCTTGCTGCTCGGCAGCGAACAGTCCTTCGAGGCTCTCGAGCTCGGGCTGGTTTTCGATGCGCACCTCGGGGCCGGTCGCAGCGCCGGGTCGCATCAGAAGGCCGGCGAAACCATCCAGCGCGCGTAGCTGCGCGTTGTTCTCCAGCACGAAGCTGCGGATCCCCGCGGTCAAGCCCCGCAGGTCGACGAGGCTGTCGCACTGCGCGACCTGGAGGCGATCGATCTCCGCCGACATGCCGTCCAGCGTCGCCAGCGCGGCGAGCTTCGTGAGGAGCACCGACTCCGCAGCGCGCATCGGCCGCAGCGCCTCGAGGCTCTCGAGCTTCGGATCGTCGCTCAGCGTGAGCGCGGCGATCGTCTCGGGCACGCGCAGGCCCTCGAGGCTGCGCAGCTCGGCGAGGTTTTGTAGCGTGAGCTGGGTCCAGCGGACCCGCTCGAGGCCGCGCAGATCTACGATGAGTGGCAGGGCGCTCAGCTCGAGCTCGTCCGCGCTCTGCAGGTTCGCCAAACCCGACAGGTCGGCCACGGCCAGGCCGGAGAGCTGCAGCGTTCCTACGCGGCGCAACTCGCCGAGCCCGTGCAGGCTCGATATCGAGCTGCTCATGCGCGAGCCGAGGGCCAGCAGCCCCGTGACTTCACGCAGCGTTGCGAGGCAAGCCAGATCACCGCTCGACCCGAGCTCGATCGCCAGGTCGCCCTCCACGCGCGTGCAACCGCACACGGCCTCTAGGGCGGTCGGCCCCTGCGGGAACGTGCAGACCTTCTCCTCACGGGGCTGAGAGCGCTCCGTTCGCTTCGGCGACGCATCGGACCCGCAGCCGACAGCGGCGAGCGCCAGCAATGCGACGTAGCGATGCACGCGCCGAGCGAAAGACATGCCCAGCCACTGTTGTTCCGCCGGCAGGCGGCGTCAGTCAACCCTTCCGATGATTATCGGTCGCCGGCGCTGCGCGGCGGCTCCCGTTCCCCGATGGGGACCAGCGTCACAGATGCGCCGAGAACTCCGGCTTGTGAAACCAGTCGTCGTTCCGGCCGTCGCACAATTGTACTGGTGCGGCCATCAGCTCTTGCGGTGCGAGGTCGTCCAGCGCGGCGACGTTGATCGCCACGTACGCTCCGTCGTTCCACTCGGCCGCTTCGACCTTGCGGTAGGGGATGATGCCGCAGCCGCTACAGAACCCGCGCGCCGCATCCAGCTTGTCCTCGCCGCTCAGCGGGCGGAAGTTGTCGGTCTTGGCCCGGACGCTCCACCAGCGCCGCTTCCAGCAGCTGGTGCAGTTGCACTTGGACGTGCCCTGAGCCAGGTCGATGTCCGCTTCGAACTTGACCGCTTTGCACTGACAGCTGCCGTGAAATGTCTTGGTGCTCATGCGCGCAAACGTACGCGCCTTTGCGGACGTTTGGAGTCCTCGAGCAGCGTGTTCACAGCTTTTCTACGCGGTTGGCGAATTCCGCGACTAGTGAAACACGTACACCCCGCCGGTGGTCAGTCCGCTGCTCATCGCGTTCTCGAACAGTGCACTGACCATGAGCGATTGCCCGTCGGTCGCCAGCGCGTAGCCGAACCAGTCGTTGATGTCCGTGTTCTCGCCCTTGAAGAACGCCGTCTCGGTCCAGCCATCTGCGGTCGGAGCAAACATGTGGACTGCACCCGAGAAGGCAGCGTCGGTCCGCTTGGGGTCCGCGGCGAGGCCGTGTGCGCCGCTGGTATCCCCGGGCGCGCCGATGATCAGGCCTGCGTCCGTGAGCAGCATCGAAAGCCCGAACCAATCGGTGTTGCGCGGGTGGGGCGCGTGCAAGACGGCGGTCTGCTTCCACCCCTCGCCGTCCGGGCCGAAGACGTAGACCTCGCCGGGCTCGGTCGGAGTCGGAGACCCTGGAAAGGCCGAGCTGCGCGGGGCGCTGATCGCCACGCGGTCGCCACGCACGGCCACCGCGAAGCCGAAGTTGGCTGCGCCCCCCAGCATCGTCGGCTGCAAGAACTGCGAGCTCTTCCAGCTGCCGTCGCGGAGCGCGAACACCTCTGCGGCACCGGGGCGATTGTGCGGCGGCGGGTCGTCGGGTGCACCGACCACCATCCGCTCCCCGTCGAGCGCGATGTTCCAGCCGAAGCGCGCGTTCGCAGTCGGCTTGGTCGACTTGATCTTCTGCACCTCGTTGAACTTCCCCGAGGCGTCGCGCTGGTACACGTAGACCGCGCCCGAGTGCGGCTGCGTCGTCGACTCCCACGGCGCGCCGACGACGAGCCGGTCGCCGGACAGCACCACCATCGCGCCGAACAGGTCCGATCGATCCTGCGGCGCTCCGCTCAATTCCTGCGTCTGCGTCCACTTGCCGGCGCTGCGCGTGAACACGTACGCGTTACCCAACTTCGACGGCCCGGTGTTGGCGTCGAACAGGCCTTCCTTGATCGCTCCGACCACGATCGTGTCGCCGTCGAGGTCCAGGGACGTACCGAAGTAGTCGTAGTCCATCAGGTCGCCGGCTCGAAGCTCTGCCGTTCGCTTCCACTTGTCGCCGTCGCGGCTGTACACGTACGCGGCGCCGTTGATGGTCGCGCCTGCGTCTTGAAACCACGCGCCGACCAGCATCGTGTCTCCAGAGATGTCGATCGCCGAGCCGAACTGATCGTACGAGCCCGAGCCCGTGGGCTTCACGTAGTCGAGCTGTTCGCCCGTCCGCTCCAGCGTGATCGTGTACTTGCGGCTGACGCCGAACTCCGAGGTCAACACCAGCTCGACGTGCGTGGCCTTGCCGAGCTCGAGCATCGGCGACGTCCAGGAGCCATCGCTGGCGAGCTTGGCGCCATTCAGCGTCACGGTCGTCTTGGGCGGCATCGTCGGCGTCAGCTCGACGGTCTGTGCCAGCAACGGCAAGTTCGCCCGATACTCGAGCACGTTCTCATCCAGCGCCGGCTCGAGCGTGCCGGCGCTCAGCGCGAGGTTTTGCAACAGCGGCGCACAGCCTTTTTCACCCGAGCCGGTGTAGCCGGGAGGGCAGGTGCTGCAGGCGGGCTTTCCGTTGACCATGCTGCACAACGTCAACGGATCGCAGCCGCCCGCGGACTGGCCGCACTCCTTCGCGCGCGCGCAGGGCGTCCCGGGCTTATCCCTCACGAAGCCCGGCCGGCAGTCGCACTTCGCCTTTGCGCCTTCGGGCACGCAGCGCTCGTTCTCGGAGCAACTGCGGATCTGAGAGCCGACCAGGTCGACGCACACGCGCATGGTCTCGCCGTCGCAGTACGGCACGTTCGCCTGGCGGTTCATACACTCGCCGGCGATCGGCTGGCACGCGCCGCGGTCGGGGCCATCGCTCGTGTTGCAACGCTCGGTCTCCTGGCAGTCCGGCTGCGCGCGCCAGACGCTGCCTTCACAGGCGAGCGGTTTGCGCGAGCCCTGGGTCGCACAGGCTCGCTGCCCCTCCTTGCACGAGGAACCCTCGAGCGCGACGCCTTCCACGTCCTGCGTGGCGACCCGCGGGTCTTGCACGGCGGGAGCGCCGGCGCCGCCCTCGGCTGCGGGAGACGCCCCGCTCGCCGCCGCGTCGACGCACTTGCCGCGGGAACAGGTCGAGCCCTCGGCACACTCTTCGTGGCGGAAGCACTCCGAGTCGAAGCGCACGCGCAGGCCGTAGCGGCGAGCCTGGGCGAGGTCGCGCACGAGCTGGACGCGACCCAGCACGGAGTCCGCGGCGTCGCGCGCGATCGCGGTGAGGTTGTAGCGAGCGTAGTTACTCTTCGCCGGCTCGAGCCCGAGCTCCCACGGCCAGTCCGTGTCCAGCATCGGATCGGGCCGAAAGGTCTGCTGCAACAGCGTGTCCCACGTCTTGCTCGCGTGGTTCTTGTCGTCGGTGAGCTGCGCTTCGAGCCGGATCTCGACCCGCACGGTGTTGAGGCGGACGATGGTGTCCGCGTCGATCGACACGCGCACCGGGGTCGGGCGCTCGGCCGGGTCGGTGCATGCGGCGAGGGCAAGGAGCAGCACCCACGCGCCCCTGCCGCGGGTGCCCAAATGCAACTTTCCACCGATCATGCGGCACCAGTGCTAGCCGAGGCTGCCCCTTGGGACAAGGACTCTGGCGTCGATCAGCGACCGAACGCGAGCTCGTACGGCATTTGCGCTGCCAATGGCGGCAGCAACGGATCCGCTCGCCTGTGCAACCCCTCACGCAGCCCCGCGCGGGCGGCCCGGCGCGTCAACCCTCCAGCATGCGTAGCAGCTCGGCCTCGTCGATCACCGCGACGCCCAGCTCCTTGGCCTTGTCGAGCTTGCTGCCGGCCTCTTCCCCGGCGACCACGTAGTCGGTCTTCTTGGACACCGAGCCGGCCACCTTGCCGCCGGCGCTCTTGATCCGATCGGCGGCGTCGTCGCGCTTCAACGTCGGGAGGCTGCCGGTCAGCACGAACGTCTTGCCGCTGATGGCGGCCGATTCGTTGCGCGGTGCGCGCACCGAGTCGAGCTTCACGCCCGCGCGCAAAAGGCCCGCGAAGATCTCGCGCAGCGGCTGCGAGTCGAGCTCGGCGAACACCACGTCGGCCGTCTTCTTGGCCAGCCCCTCGATCGCCCCGTTACCCCCGTCGGGAGCGACCGTCTGCACGGCCGCCGGATCGCCGGCGACGTAACGGCCCGCGAACTCGAGTAGCGCGTCGGCGTTCCCGAAATAGTTGGCCAGAGCTTGGCTGGTGGTCTCACCGACGTGGCTGATGGCCAGCGCGGCCAGCACCTTGCCGAGGCCCCTCGGCTTGGCAGCCTCGAGCGAGCGCACGACGTTTTGCGCGCTCTTCTTGCCCATGCGTTCCAGGCCCGCGAGCTGCTCCTCGCTCACGCCGAACAGCTGGTCGGGCCGGGTCACATCGAGCTTGTCGATCAGCTGCTCGATCAGCGACTCGCCGAGGCCGTCGATGCCCATCTGGCGGCGTCCGGCGAAGTGCACCAGGCGCTCCAGGCGCTGGGCCGGACAGGCCGGGTTGGGACACAGGACGAAGATCTCTTCGACCACCACGTCCGTGTCGCATACCGGGCACCTCTGAGGCCGCTCGATCACCTGCGCGTCGTCGGGTCGCGCCTCGCGGATCACGTCGACGATCTGCGGGATGATGTCGCCCGCCTTTTCGACCCAGACGCTGTCGCCGATCCGAATGTCCTTGCGCGCCACCTCGACGAAGTTGTGCAGGCTGGCGTTCGAGACGGTCGTGCCGGCGAGGAACACCGGCGTGAGCTGCGCGACGGGCGTGATCTTGCCGGTCTTGCCCACGCCGTACTTCACGCCCAGTAGCTGGCTGCGCTTGCGCTCGGGCGGGAACTTGTAGGCGATGCCCCAGTGCGGGTGATGTCCGGTCGCGCCCAGCGCGCCGTAGCGGCGCAGCTCGTCGATCTTGATCACCATACCGTCGGTGTCGTACGGCAGCTGAGAGCGGCGCGCGCCGAAGGCCTCGCAGGCTGCGATCACCTCCGCCGCGCCATTCGCCACGCGCACGTGCTCGAGGTAGACCTGCGCGCCGAGCTGCGCCAGCCACTCCAGCACCTCGTGCTGCGTCGGCGGCAGCTTCGCGCCCTCGGCCCACGGCACCGCGTACAGGAACGACGTGATGCCGATGCTCTCGAGGCCCGCCAGCTCCTTGCGCTTGACCATGCCGGCGCACCCGTTGCGCGGGTTGGCGATTGTCTCGGCGCCGGCCGCGCGCATGCGCTCGTTGTAGGCGTCGAACATCGGGCGAGGCCAGTACAGCTCGCCGCGCACCTCGATGCGCCCGCTCGCGCCCTTCAGCTTGTTCGGCACCGCGCGGGCCTGGCGGATCTGCTTGGTGATATCGTCGCCCTTCTGCCCGTCGCCCCGCGTCACCGCGCGCACGAGCTCCCCCGCTTCGTAGAGCAGCGACACGCTGATGCCGTCGATCTTCGGCTCGACGATCAGAGGCAGCGGGGTCTCGGGCGCGAGCTCCAGATCCTTGCGGCGCCGCTCCAGCCACTGGCCGAGCTGCTCGTCGATCGGCACGCCCACGCCCTTGCTGTCGCGGCGACTCGGCGTGAGCTTCTCGAGCGACAGCATCGGCACGACGTGTGCGACCTGCGCGAAGCCTTCGGTGTGGTCATCGCCGGGTGTGGCGTCGGGCCGCTCGGCGATCGCGACGCCCAGAGTGTCTGCGAGTTCACCATAGCGCGCGACCAGGTCGTCGAAGACGCCGTCGCTGATCTCGGGAGTGCCGGCGCGATAGGCCTGCTCGTGGTGGCGGATCTGGGCCTCGAGCTTCGTCAGCTCGTCGCGCATGCTCTCTTGGTCCGGCGCGCTGGTCATCGCGTCCTCTCAGCGGAAGGTCACCAGTGCCAGCAACGCGATCACGGTCAGCGTGCCGACCATTCCCAGCTGCAGGTGGCGCTTCTTGCGCTTGCCGATCTCGGCCGGCATGCTGTCGCCGTGTCGCTGTCGCAACCTCGCGATGGCGCGCGCGTTGAACATCTCGAGGTGCGACAGCACGAGCAGCACCAGCACCGCCAGCAGCTTGCCGTGCAGCCAGCCCATCTTCATGTAGCCAGGCACCTGCATCACGAACAGCACGCCGGAGAACAGCTGCGCGATCAGCCCCGGCAACTCGACCTGGGTGACGATCTGTGCGCTCAGGCGCTCGTAGGTGTCGCGCACCGGCGGCAGGACCGAGGCGCTGCTCGACGCCTTCATGAACTGCTGTTGGGCGACCGCGGCGCCCAGAAAAGCCGCGAAGCCGAGCAGGTGAATCAGGTGTGCAATCTTGTCGACCATGACGCGCCCGTACATAGCACGAGCACTCGCCGGCCATCACTCCGTCGGGGTGTAAATCATGCGCGCGATCGGCGGCGGCAGCTCACCGCGATGGAATGCGTATACTCGCTCGCGAACCAGTAGATCCTCCATCGTGAAGCGCTCGCGCTGCCGCAGGTACTCGGACCACGAATCGACCAGGAACGTCTCCAAATAGCGGCTCGGATCCGCCGGATCGCGGAACAATCCCCAACGCAACGCGCCATCGCGCAGGCGGATGTGCTTGAGCGCATCGATGGCCTGGGCGAAGTCTTCCGCCTGTTCGGGATCGACGTCGTAGGTGATCGAGATCAACACCGGTCCCGCTTCGGGTCGGGGCTCGATGGGCAGCGCGGGCACCGAGCGCGAGCGGCCTGACGCCGTCAGCGGCGAGAGATCGAGCTCGGCGTGGCGAATGGGAAAACGCCGCGTGAGCGGCAAGCCGACCAGCAAGCTGCCCGCGGCGCTGGCCAGCGCGATGTCCGTGCCGAGGTGTGTCGCGAGCACGCCCCACAGCGCGCTGCCGATCGCCATGCCACCTTGAAACACCATTTGATACGTGCCGAGCGCGCGCGCCTGTACCCACGGTGGCACCGACACCTGCACGGCGACGTTCAAGGTCGAGGTGGTGCTGGTCCAGGCGAAGCCCGAGAGCACGAGCACGGTGCAGACCAGCGGCACATGGTGCACGAAGGCCAGCGTGAACAGGCTGCCCGTGAACGTCAGCGAGGCGACGATCACCACGGTGTCCGGTCGGAAGCGCTGACGTACGCGCGGCAACGAGGCCGCGCCGGCCACTGCGCCCGCGCCCAGGCAGGCGTTGAGCATGCCGTAGCCGAACGCCCCGTTCTGCAGATCCCGGCGCGCCACCACAGCGAGCAGCGCCCACACCGCACTCGCGCAGCTGGTCAACATCCAGGTGCGGATCAGGATCGTACGCAGCTCGGGTGCGTGCCGCACGTAGCGCGTTCCGGCCACGATCGATCCGAAGAAGCGCTCTGCCGGCAGCTGACTCAGGCGCACCACCTTGCGGCGCCAGCGCACGAGCACGGCGATCACCAGCACGAACGACAGCGAGTTGACGAAGAACACCGCGGCCGCGCCGGCGCGCGCCGAGACGAACGCCGCCAGCATGCCGCCGCCGAGCGCCGGGCCGATCACGCGCGCCATGTTGAACGCGGCGCTGTTGAGCGCGATGGCCTGTGACAGCTGCGAGCGCGGCACCAGCTCGGGCACGATGGCCGACCAGGCCGGATTGTTCATGGCCGTGCCGACGTTGAGCAGGAACGTGAGGAAGAGCAGCGCGAGCGGACCCAGCGTATCGGTCGCGCCGAACACGCTGAGCAGCAGCGCCGCGCCCAGCATCCAGCTCTGCCAGAAGATCAGCAGCTTGCGTCGATCGAGGATGTCCGCGAGCGCGCCGGCGGGCAGGCCGAGGAGCAACACCGGCAGACTGGCGGCGGTCTGCATCAGCGCGACCAGCAGTGCGGAGCTGGTGAGCGAGGTCATCAGCCAGGTGGCCGCCGTGTCCTGCATCCATGTGCCGGTGTTGGACACGAGCGAAGCCAGCATGCGATTGCGGAACAGCGGGTGGCGCAGCGGCGCGAGGGCACCCGTATCGTCGGGCGTCTCGGGCGCGAGTGGTGCCGCGGGCGGAATCGAGATGCTGTTCATGGCAAGCGCGGGGCGGGGCTGCGCATCCTAACCCAAGGCGAGTCTTGCGGCGGACGGCCGCTGTGTTTGCCGCCAATGGCTGCGAGCGAGGCGCAGTGAATGCCTGACAGGTGCAGCCTGCAGCCTGCACCAGCCTGATCCGTAACTCGTTGAAACCATTGCGAATGGCCGCGGGTACGCGGCTTGCAAATCAGGGCGACGAGCCGATTGGCCAACTTCGAAAGGAATCGAACATGCTCGCGCTCGCTCCGCACACCACCCGCTACACCGACATCGTGCAACGCCTCAACCGCGCGTCGGTGCACAAACACGCCGAGGCTTACGTGGACATCGACTGGGATGCTCCGGAGTTTCAGATCGATCCCGAAGATCCGTGCTGGGAGCTCGACGACCAGGATCCGCTGGGCGCGACCGCCTGGTATCAGGATCGCAAAGCAGCGCAGCGCGCCCGCATCGGTCTTGACTGCGCGGCCGCGCGCGCCAAGCTCGGCATCGAGTTCGAGGCCATCCTGTCGCGCGGCCTCCTGGAGTTCGCGGCCGCGCGCCCCAACGACTCGGTCGACGCACGCTACGCGCTCCACGAGGTGATCGAGGAGGGGCAGCATTCGTTGATGTTCCAGGAGTTCGTGAACCGCGCCGGCGCCGTCGCCGAGGGCATGCCGGCCTGGCAGAGCTGGGCCGGGCGCGGCATTCCGCGGCTCGGCCGCACGTGTCCGGAGCTGTTCTTCTGCTATGTGCTGGCAGGAGAGGTGCCGATCGATCAGATCCAGCGCCGAGAGCTGCGCAACCCCGGGCGGCATCCGCTGTTGCGCCGCATCATGCAGATCCACGTGACCGAGGAGGCGCGCCACGTGTGCTTCGCCGAGCAGTATCTGGCGGTGCACGTGCCTCGGATGTCGGCAGCACGTCTCGCGCAGCTGCGCGTGCTGCTGCCGTTCATCACCGCCGAGACGGCGAAGCTGATGTTGCGGCCGCACCGCTGGGTGTTGCGCCGCCACGGCGTGCCGGCGGTGATCGCCGCCGATGCGAAGTTCGCTAGCCCTGCGCGCGCGTTCGGCGCAGACTGCCTGCGACCGCTCGTGGAGACCTTCCGAAAGCTCGACCTGATCACGCCGCTGACGCTGCCGCTCTGGTTCGCGGCCGGCGTCGACGTGGCGGCTGAACCGCGGTTGCTCGGCCAATGACTCGAACTCACTCCCGCCGCGATGCACTGGCCGCGCGTCCCGAGTGGACGCGGAGGCAACGGCCACGCCGTGGGCACGGCGCCCGCATTGGCTTCCTTGGTCACGCGGTCGTGTTCGGGATGTCCATGCTGCTGATCCTGGTCACCGCCGGTCCGTACCCGATGCTGCTCACGGGGCTGTCGTGGGGCATCGGCCTGGCCGCTCACGGCTTCTTCGGCGTGATCGCGCCGAGGTTGCGCGAGCGCTGGGAACACGAGGACGATCAGCCGCAGGCGCCGCAAGTCGCTGCGCCTGCGGCTGCAGCTGCGGCTGTCGCCGACGATTCCCGCGCGCGCTCGCTCGAGGAGCTCTCGGCGGCGATCGCGCACGAGATCCGCAACCCGATCACCGCAGCCAAGAGCTTGTTGCAGCAGATCGTGGAGGAGCCGGGCGGGCCCGATACCGCGCGCCACTCGCAGGTTGCGCTCGAGGAGCTGGATCGGGTCGAGCGTTCGATCGCGCACCTCCTGCGCTACGCGCGCGAACAGCCGTTTGCGCCGAGCTCGATCGACATGCTGGAGTTGATCGAGGGCTCGATCGAGCTGCTGCGCGAGCGGGCCGTGCGAGAGGGCGTGCAGATCGTGCGCGAGTGGGACGATCTGCCGATGCTGTACGCCGATGGCGAGCAGCTGCGACAGGTGCTGGCGAACTTGATCGGCAATGCGCTCGACGCGCTGGCCGCGCTGCGCATCCCCGGTGCGCGTATCGAGATCTCGGCCGGACAGAACCTGGCGGGCAACGAGGTCTGGATCCGCGTGCGCGACAACGGGCCGGGCGTGTCTCTCGAGGCCGCGAGCAAGCTCTTCCGGCCGTTCTTCACCACCAAGCCACGCGGCACGGGCCTCGGGCTGTCCGTGGCGAAGAAGATCGTCGAGCGCCACGGCGGCACGCTGGAGCTCACGCCGCCTGCCGCTGCGAGCGGCGCGGAGTTCGTGCTCCACCTCCCACGGCTGCAGCCGGGAGCGCCCAAGTGAAGCCGCGCATCTTGATCGTCGAAGACGAGCGCGCGATCCAGGTCGCGCTCGAGTCGCTGTTGCGCAAGGCGGGCTACGAGGTCGCGCTCGCGAGCGGTGGTGCCGAGGCGCTCGCGCTGGCGGCGAAGGAGCCGTTCGATCTGGTGATCACCGATCTCGCGCTGGGGCAGGGGCCGAATGGGCTCGACGTGCTGCACGCGGTGAAGGCCACGAGGCCCGAGACTCCGGTGGTGATGATCACGGCTCGCGGCTCGGAGAAGGTCGCGGTCGAGGCGATGAAGGGCGGCGCCGAAGACTACGTGCCCAAGCCGTTCGAGAACGAGGAGATCCGGCTGGTCGTGAAGCGCGCGCTGGATCGCACGCGCCTCGAGCGCGAGCACCGCTTGCTGCTCGCGAGGCTGGAGCGCGAGTTCGGCATGGGCCCGATCGTCGGCTCGGGGCCCGCGATGCAGCGCGTGTTCGAGACCATCGCCAAGGTCGCCGACACCGATCTCACGGTGTTGGTGCGCGGCGAGAGCGGCACGGGCAAGGAGCTGGTGGCACAGGCGTTACACCAGCGGGGCGAGCGCAAGACTCGGCCGCTGGTCGCGGTCAACTGCGCGGCCATCAACCGCGAGCTGGTCGAGAGCGAGCTGTTCGGCCACGAGCGCGGCGCGTTCACGGGGGCCAACAACCGGCGCGTGGGCCGCTTCGAGAGCGCGCACCAGGGCACGATCTTCCTCGACGAGATCGGCGACATGCCGATCGAGACGCAGGCCAAGGTGCTGCGCGTGCTCGAGGAGCGCAAGTTCGAGCGCGTCGGAGGCGGGCAGAGCGTGGAGGTCGACGTGCGCGTGGTCGCAGCGACGCATCGCGATCTGGAGGGCGAGGTGCGGCGCGGCAACTTTCGCCAGGACCTGTTCTACCGCCTGAAGGTGGTCGAGATCGTGCTGCCGCCGCTGCGCGAGCGCCTGCCCGACCTTCCCAGCCTGGTCGAGCGCTTCTTGACGCGCATCGCCGAGCGCCTGGGGCGCGAGAAGAAGGGCATCGAGGGCGAGGCACTTGCGTTGCTCGCGCGCCACGACTGGCCCGGCAACGTGCGCGAGCTGCGCAACGTGATCGAGCAAGCCGCGGTGCTGGCCGAGGGCCCGCTGATCCGCCGCCAGGATCTCCCGACGCTGTCGGCTGCGAGCCCGCCCGCAGCGGCAGCAGCCAGCGGCGGCGGCCAAAACTTCGCCGAGGCCAAGCGGCGCTCGATCGAGGACTTCGAGCGCGGCTACATCCAGGCCGCGCTGCGCGACAGCGGCGGCAACGTCTCCCGAGCGGCGCAGGCGATGGGCCTGGCGCGCCAGTCGCTACAGCAGAAGATCCGCGACCTCGGCCTGCGCTCGTCCGACGACGAGGCCGACGCCTAGGCTCGCCGGCGCTTGTCTTTGAGCTGGCGCAGCAGCTTGCGGAGCCAGAGCTCGGTGTGATCGAGTTGCTTGGCGACCGCCTGGCTCTGGGTGGCGAGTATCGCGGCGGTGATGGCGAAGAACAGGATCGCCGGGCCGGGTATGAATGCGAGGATGACTCCGATCACGAACGAGATCGCCGCCGCTATCAGCAGCAGCGGCTTCACCCACCCGGCTTGACCGTGCTGGTGTCGCTCGTGGAAGCAGCTGAAGCGCTCGCCCGGCGCGTAGCTTCGGAGCTCGTGCAGCTCGGCTTTGAGTTTCTTCAGCACCTGCATGGACTCTTAGCATCCCGCGTGCCAGCGCGCCCGGCACGCAGAGTGGCCGCGCGCCCCATCAGGATGAGGCGGGCGGCCACATGCGGCGAGCGCGTTGCTTCACGCAACGTCCCCCGACTTCAGCTCGGGTTCTCGACCACGATCTCGACGCGACGGTTGGCCGCTCGACCTTCCGCCGAATCGTTGTTGGCCACGGGATCCTTCTCGCCGTGACTCAGCACTCGGATGCGCGACGAGTCGATACCGTTCTCGATCAGGTGATCGGCGACGGCCTTGGCGCGTCGCTCGGCGAGCTGATCGTTCTGCTTGGGCGAGCCGGTATCATCGGTGTAGCCCTCGACCTGAAACGTGGTGTCGGCAGGCTGTTCGGCCAGCGCGTGTGCGACCTGGTCCAGGCTCTTGCGCGCCACCGGCGACAGCTTCTCATCGCCCGACGGGAAGAGCAGCGAGCCCGAGAGCGTGATCACCACGCCGCGCGACTCCTCCTTCACGTTCGCCACTTGACCGAGGTTTTGCAGCGCAGCCGCGGCCTTCTTGTCTGCAGCCTTGGTGTTGTGCGCGGGCGTCACCGGGCGCTCATCTACCGCAGCAGGCGGCCGATTGCGCTCGATCTCCCGGCGATCGCGCTCCGCCGCGATCTCTTCGCGCTCGGTCAGCGCAGCCTCGTGCCGATCTTCGGCGCGTTCGGCTTTGATCTCGGCATCGGGATGGCCCACCATCTTCGCGCGGTACTCGGCGCGTTCAGCGAGGCGGGCTTCGCGCGCCGAGCCCGGATCTTGATCGTGCGCTTCTTCCGCGCGATCCAGCGCCATCTTCGCGCGGGTCAGTTGTGCGGGATGGCGCTCGCCTGCGGGGCTGTCCTCCGCGTCGGCATAAGCACGGCGTGCGTCGGCCAACTGCGGCGTAGTCGTGGACGCGCACGCGCACAACGCGCTCGCCAGCACACCACCGGTCAACGTCGTGAGTAACAAATGTTTCATATAGTCTCTCCCTCGGCATGAGCGGGCCGGCAGCCGTCAGCTGCAGGCCCGAACGCCTCGGAGCAGTGAGTCTGCAAGCTCCGGACCAAGCGCCTGTGCGAAAGAAATTGGCGCAGAGTCGCGAGGCCGATTTGTCGCGAGTGGCACGCGGCCACAGCCACACGCGCGCGCAGTCCGCGTCAACGGTGAGACGGAGCGACGCCCGGCACATCGGCTGAGAAGAGAACTAGCAACTCTGGAGTTGCTAGTTCTTCTCGGGCCCGTATGGCCGCGGATGGTAACCCGTGAGGCGCTCGATCTCCTGGACGCGCGCGCTGTGCGGATACGCGCGGTAGAACTGGTCGGCGAGCGCCCTGGCGTGGCCGACCTTGCCCTCGCGCACGAGCTCCACGATCTCGGTGGCGCGGCGGTCTTCTTCGTTCACGGGTTCGCTCGCCGCTGGCGGCGGCTGCGAGGGACGCAACGCGAGTGTGACGCCGACGGCGAGCGTCGCGAGCAGCGCGAGGATCAGTAGCGCGTTTCGCATGCGTGGGCGCCTGCGAAGGCTTTGACGTCCGTCAGGTTGCGGTTACCCGAGAACATGGGGTCGGTGAAGGCCCAGCCGAGGCCTCCTGCGTACGAGTTACCGAACCAGCTCTCGAGCAGCTTGTTGTAGTCGACGCCCATCAAGCCGGTGAGCGGGAACTCGCCCATCACCACGGGCTTGTCGTCGAGGCCGTACATCATGGGCGTCTTGTCGTAGGGCCAGTACATGTTGACCCAGTCGTACATGTGGAACTGGTGGAAGTCCAAGTCGAGCTTGGACCAGGCGGACTTCCACTTGAACGCAGTCGCACCGACCGTGATCATGGCCTTGCTGTTGTCGCGCAGGGTCTTCTGCGTGTCGCGCAGGAAGGTCTCCATTTGAGCGTGGGTCACCGCCTCGAGATCGGTCTGCGGATCGAATACCGGGTCGCCGCCGTAGGCGCTCGGGCCCGTGATCGCCCACTCGGGCTCGTTGATCATGTCCCAGGCGAGCATGCGCTGCTTGTGCGGGCTGGCCTCGACTGCCTTGGCGAGCGGCGCGACCACGTTGTCGAGCAGCGCGCGGCGCTTCGCCTCGTCGAGGACGATCGGCTTGATGCCGCGCACGCGCAACGTGGACTCCATGCGGGTAGGGCGGAAGTTGTCGAACGAGAACAGCGTCAGCATCAAGTAGAGGTCGTGCTTCTCCGCGAGCTCGAGCGCGCGCTCCACGTCGGCCAGCGCGGTGCCACCGAGGCCGGACGGCGTATCGTTGGCGTCGAACGTCACGCCGTCGCCGCGGAAGTCCGGCCAGAGCCACCAGCGCAGCACCTGGGCGCCCCCCGCGGCCATCGCCGCGAGATCGGTCTCCACGGCCGGCTCGGCGCTGACTCCCGGCTGGCTCCAGGCCTTGTTGCCTCCGAAGTCCGCAGCGAACGTGTGCCAGGCGTAGTTCAAGCCGTACATGAAGCGCTGCTTGCACGTCCACGGTACGCCCTGCATGACGCGGCACATGTCGGTGCAGCCCGGGTCGGGCGCCTTGGTCCCGCCGCTCCCGGCTGCAGCGCCTGCAGCGCCTGCAACACCTGCAGCTCCAGCGGCGCCGCCGTTCGCGCCCGCCACGGCCTGCGAGCCTGCAGCTGACGGCGGCATGGCGACTCGGCCCGCTGCAGCC
>DATEOF010000296.1:0-56660 GCA_035274465.1 Polyangiales bacterium | reverse complement strand
CACGTCGCAGGGTGGGTTGCCGGAGTCGGCCGCCGGCGCCGGCTTCTCCGGCGCGGCGGGCTTCCGCATGACGCCGGCGTCCGGCGCGGGATCCGGCCTTGGCTCGGGGGCCTTCGCGCTGCCTTGCATCACGCCGCCGTCCGCGACACTCGACTCGCCGCCGTCAGCTGCAGGCCGACGCCCGCCGCTGCGCCCGGCGACCTGGGGATCCGCCTTCTGCCCGTGCCCCGCATCATCCTCCGCACAGCCAGCCGCGATCAGCAGCGATGCAAACAACCACCAAGGAAGCCTCATCGGCCGGGTCTAACACGCACGCGTTGGCTCGCCGCGGCCGTAATTTGTTTCCTTTTCTGACTGTCCGTTCACTGCACTTCTGCCGCTCATGGCGGCAGGCGCAAGCAGGCTTTCGACCCGAACCCGAGATCGACCCTGCTCGGCCCTCACCATCCTGAGGCTCCCGCCGGGGCCAAAGCGCCCTTGTCGATTGACCGTAGACGTGCTCTCACCTGCTCTGAAGTCGAGGGGGCATACGCCATGTCCGAGGCAACCAACGCTGACATCGCAGAGGCAGTCGTCGCCCAGACGGAGACGGGCCCGGTGCGCGGCACCCGCAAGCGCGGGGTCTGCGTCTTCAAGGGCATCCCCTACGGCGCAGATACCGGCGGCGATCGGCGCTTCCTCCCCCCACAGCCTCGCGACCCCTGGACGGGCGTGCGCGACGCGTCGGACTACGGGCCGAGCGCGCCGCAGGCCATTCCCGGCGTGGAGGTGCAATCCACCGCGGCCACCAGCGTACTCGGCAGCTTGAACCGGCAGCCGGAGAGCGAAGACTGCTTGATGTTGAACGTGTGGACCTCGGGCGTCGGTGACGGCCGCGCGCGCCCGGTGTTGTTCTGGCTGCACGGCGGCGGCTTTCAAGCCGGCTCGGGCTCCTCGCCCGGCTACGACGGGGCCAACCTCGTCCGGCGCGGCGATGTCGTGGTCGTCACCGTCAACCACCGGCTGAACGTGCTGGGCTTCCTGCAGCTCGGCGCTGCGAGCAACGCTGGCATGCTCGACATCGTGCAGGCGCTCTCGTGGGTGCGCGACAACATCGCGAGCTTCGGCGGCGATCCGCGGCAAGTCACCATCTTCGGCGAGTCGGGGGGAGGGCGTAAGGTCGGCACGCTGCTCGCCATGCCGAGCGCGAAGGGCCTGTTCCAGCGCGCGATCATCCAGAGTGGTCCCACGCTGCGCGTGCTCACGCCCGAACACGCCGAGCTCGCGGCGCGCGCCTTGGCGGAGGAGCTCGGGCTGGCTCGCGCCGACCTGCGCGGACTGCAGCAGGTGCCGCTGCCCGAGCTGATGCGCGCCTACTTCGCGGCCAGCCGCCGCCACAGGTTCAACCACACCACGCGTGGCTTCGCGCCGGTGGTCGACGGCAGCGTGCTGCCGCAACATCCCTTCCACCCCGAAGCCTCGGCGGTGATGCCGGAGGTGCCATTGATCGTCGGCACCAACCGCACCGAGATGACCTTGTTCCACCTCGGCGATGCGGCGGCCTTCGAGCTGGACGAAGCCGCCCTGGAACGGCGCGCGACCGAGCTGCTGCGCGACAAGGCACCCCACGTCCTCGCGGCATACCGGCGCTCGTTGCCCGAGGCGTCGCCCTCCGAGCTGTTCCTCCTGATGAGCAGCGACAAGCAGTACTGCGCGCCGCTCATGAAGCTGGCCGAACGTCGTGCCGCTCTCGGCGGCGCGCCCGTGTACTTCTACTACTTCTGCTGGCAGACGCCGGTGCTGGGCGGCAAGTTGCGCTCGCCGCACGCGCTCGAGATCCCGTTCGTCTTCGACAACACCGAGCGCTCGCAGGCGCTGACCGGCGGCGGCCCGCGCGCAGCGGCGCTCGCCGACAAGATCAGCGACGCCTGGATCGCCTTTGCGCGCAGCGGCTCGCCCGACACCGGCAAGCTCCCGCGCTGGCCGAGCTACGAGCGCGTGGAGCGCAGCACGATGGTGTTCGACGACGAGAGCGCGATCGTCTCGGACCCGAACCACGAGCGCCGCGAAGCGATGCAAGCGGCGCTCGGGTTGTAAACTCAGCTGAACTCGCCGGCGATGTACTGCTGCGTCGACTTCTGCTGCGGGTTCTGGAAGATGTCGCGGGTCGCGCCGAACTCGACCAGGTGACCGGTGCGGCCGCCGCCCGAGGTGTCGACGTACATGAACGCGGTCTTGTCCGCGACGCGCGCGGCTTGCTGGAGGTTGTGCGTCACGATGGCGATCGTGTAGCGCTCCTTGAGCTCGAGCATCAGCTCCTCGATCTTGCGCGTGGCGATAGGATCGAGCGCCGAGCAGGGCTCGTCCATCAGCAATACCTCGGGCTCGGTCGCGATGGCGCGCGCGATGCACAGGCGCTGCTGCTGGCCGCCCGACAGCGACAGGCCGCTCTTGTTCAGCTTGTCCTTGACCTCGTCCCAGAGCGCCGCACGCCGCAGGGCCTGCTCGACGCGCTCGGGCTTGTTACCCGAGTAGCCGTTCAGACGCAGCCCGAAGGCCACGTTGTTGTAGATGCTCATGGCGAACGGGTTGGGCTGCTGGAAGACCATGCCGATGTAGCGGCGCACGGCCACGGGATCGATCGAGCGGTCGTAGATGTCCTTGCCGCGGTACTTCACGTAGCCCTTGAGCCGGAAGCCTCGGACCAGGTCGTTCATGCGGTTCAGGCAGCGCAGCACGGTGCTCTTGCCGCAACCCGACGGGCCGATGAACGCGGTGATCGTGCGCTTCTCGACGGGGATCTGCGTGTCTCGGACCGCGCGGAAGTTGCCGTAGTGCAGCTCCTCGATGTTGCAGTCGACCACGGTGGGCGCCGACATGGGAGGCGCGGACGGCGAGATGCTTGACGTGACGACGCTTTCAGTTTGCATGGCTCGTTCCTCTCAATCGACTCGACGTTGCGCGATGATCTGCCCGAAGATGTTGGTCGCCAGCACGATCAGCACCAGCACCAGCGCTGCGGCCCAGGCGAGCTCGAGTTGGTTCTCGAACGGCACCCCGGCAAAATTGTAGATGAGCACGGCCAGTGAAGCCGTCGGCTGCATGAGCTCGACGTGGCCGCTGGAGAACAACCAGTAGTTGCTGAACAGCGCCGTGAATAACAGCGGCGCGGTCTCACCCGCCGCACGAGCGATCGCGAGCATGACGCCCGTGGCGATGCCTGGCACGGCCGTGGGTAACAACACCATCCACACGGTCTGCGTACGCGTGGCGCCCATACCGATGGAGGCCTCGCGCATCTTGGCCGGAACCATGCGGATCGCATCCTCCGACGTCAAGATGATCGTCGGCAACATCAGGATCGACAGCGCGACTGCGGCCGCGACCGCCGAGAATCCACCGGTCGCCAGCACCACTGCGCCGTACGCGAACACACCCGCGAGGATCGAAGGGAAGCCGGTCAGCACCTTGGCCGCGAAACGCACGGCGAGCGCCAGCCGGTTGTTGGCTTCGGCTTGCGAGAGGAAGACCGCCGTCATGACGCCGAACGGCACGGACATCAGCGCCGCCAGCCCGACGATCAGCAGCGTGCCCAGCACGGCGTTGCCGAAGCCGCCGCCCTGCTCGAGCGCCACCGGGGGCAGCTCGGTGAATGCTGCGGGGCCCAGACGCGCGCCGCCATGGCTCAAGAGCATCCAGACCACGGAGAACAGTGGGATCAGCGCGAACAGGGTCATGCCGGCGACCAGCCAGCTGAGCGTCGCGTTGATCAGCGTGCGCGGACGGCGCAGCGACTTCTCGAGCTGGCCGAGATCGACGCCGTCGAACGGATCCAGCGTCTCGCTGCTGGATCGCGGGCGGGTGCCGCTGATGACTTGGGGAGGAGTCATGTCAACGATGCTCCTCTTGCCCGCGCGAGGCGCGCATCAACAGCAGCGAACCGAAGATGTTGACGACGAGCGTGATCGCCAGCAGCACCAGCGCGGCGTACATCAACACGCTGACCTCTTTGGGGCCGGCCTCGGGAAAGCTGTTGGCCAGTAGCGCCGAGAGCGTGTTGGCCGGCGAGAACAGCGACAAACTGATGCGGTTGGCGTTTCCGACCAGCATCGCGAGCGCCATGGTCTCACCGAGCGCACGACCGAACGCGATCACGATCGCGCCGAAGATGCCGCGGGCCGCGGTGGGAAGGCTCACCGCAATGATGGTCTCCCAGCGCGTCGCGCCCATGCCGTAGGCGGCCATGCGCAGCTTGGATGGCACCGACGTGAGCGCATCGCGGCTGAGCGCGGTGATCGTCGGCAACAACATGATCGACAGCACCAGCACCGCGGGCGCCATCCCCGGGCCGCTCAACGGCGTGGAGAAGAACGCGATCCAGCCGAGCTCCGTGTTCAGCCACTCGCACACCGGGCGGATGACCGGGATCACCACGAAGATGCCCCACAGTCCGTAGACCACGCTCGGGATCGCGGCGAGCAACTCGATCAGGTTGCGCAGGCCTTGCTCCATGCGGTCCGGCAACTGCTGAAAGCCAGGGCGATATTGGAGCTTGAATAGGCCGAGCAGCGCCGTCACGAAGGTTGCGAGGAAACCCTCGGACAGGAAGATCGCCGCCGCCACGCCGAAGGCGGTACCGATGATCAGCGCGGCGATCGAGCTGTACAGCGTGCCCCAGATCTCCGGCAGGATGGAGTACTGCCCGAGGTTCGGATCCCAGGTGGTTCCGATCAGGAACTGAAAGCCGTGCTCGCGGACTGCGGGCACGGCTTGTACGGCGATCTGACCGACGATCCACGCGACCAGCAGCGCAGCCGCCCAGGCGAAGGTCTGGCACAGCGCGAGGAAGGCACGGTCGGTGAAGATTTGACGCGGCGTGGGCGAGTGCGCCAGCCCGCGATGCGGTTCGTCGTCCCCGTCGTCATCGGGGACGCCGCGCGGCACGTTCGCATACGAGAGGGGCGACGCCATGAACGGCTCCCGACCTTTGCCTCAGGTCGCGTTCGCGAGCTTCACGCTCTCGACCGCGGCCTTGACCTTCTCGACCACGGGAGCGGGCAGCGGGATGTAGCCGAGCTCGTCGGAGACGGCTTGGCCCTCGGTCACGGCGTACTTCACGAAGTCGCGCAGCGTGTCGAGCTTCTTCTGATCCGGATACGACTTGTAGAGGATCAGCCAGGTGAAGGTGACGATCGGGTAGGCGTCCGCGCCCGCCGGATCCGGCAACCACACGATCAGGTCGTCCGGCATGGTCGCTGCGGCGAGGGCTGCCTGGCCCGAGGCCGAGCTCGGCTTGATATAGGCAGCCGACTTGTTCTCGAGCGTGGCCATCGGCAGCTTCTGGCTGGCCGCGTAGCCGTACTCGATGTATCCGATCGAACCCGGCGTGGTCTTCACGCTGGCGGTGACGCCTTCATTGCCCTTCGAGCGCGTGCCCACGGGCCAGTTCGGCATCTTGTTCACGCCCGGGCTCTTCGCGAACTCGGGGCTGATCTCGCTCAGGTGCTTGGTGAACACGAAGGTGGTGCCGCTGCTGTCGGCGCGCACGACCACGTTGATCGGCGTATTCGGCAGCTTCACGCCGGGGTTGGCCGACGCGATAGCCGGGTCGTTCCACTTCTTCACGGTGCCCAGGAAGATCCCGATGTACGCCTTGCGGCTCAGCTTGAGGTCGGTGACGCCTTCGAGGTTGTAGGTCAGCACGATCTCGCCGGCCGTCATCGGCAGGAGCTGCACGCCCGCGGGCACGCGCGCGATCTCTTCCGCGGTCATCGCGGCATCGCTGGCGCCGAAGTCCACGGTCTTGTCGATCACCGCCTTCACGCCGCTGCCGCTGCCGACCGACTGGTAATCGATCTGCACGTTCGGATGGCTCTGGCCGTAGGTCTTGAACCAGCGCGTGTAGAGCGGAGCGGGGAAGCTCGCGCCCGCACCCTGAACCTTCACCATCTGTGGCTGCTCCGGCTCCGGCGCCGCCGCAGGGGCCGCGCTGGGGGAGGGAGCTGGCTCCTCCGTCTTCTTCGCCGAGCAGGCTGCGGCGAGGGCGAACATTGCCATCAGGCACACAAAAGTGGTTCGGGAGGCTGTGCGTTTCACGGTTCCCTCAGGGCCGTCCGCTCACCCGACAGGGGCGCTCGCGACAGCTGGCTAGGCGTCTTGGGTGTCGGACGATAGGCGCTGATCGTGGCGGTTATGTGAAGTTGCGATGACTTCGAGATGGACTCACCGCAACCAGGCCACTAAAACCAGCCCCGCACTCCGAACACGCCGCCTGCACCGAAGTCGAGCTCGACGCCCTGGGCTGGGACGGGTGTTCCCCGTCGTCGAGCGTCGTAGTGGCGGCGGAAGTTGCGACCGATGGTCCATCCGATCACGTGGCCGATCAGCGCGCCGGCGACTACATCCGACAGCCAGTGGTAGTCGCCGTCGATCATTTCGAATCCGATCGCCAGCGCGAGCGGATAGCCGATGGCCGCGATCCAGAGCTCGTCGGGATAAAACGCGAACAGCGCCGACACCACCGCCACGTTGCTGGCGGTGTGACCGGACGGCCAGCGCAACCCGCCCGACAGATCGAAGGGGTTGAAATTGAAGTCGTTCGCTTCGGTGGAGTCGCGGAAGCCGAGCGCGCGCGAGCGCGTCGGATCGCCATCGGGATAAGGTCCGGCGCGGTCGGTCAACCACTTGAGCGTCGACACGACGAGCACCTCCACCGCTGCAGCCTGCAACGCCGCGGCTCCGGCAGTCGCGAGCTCCGAGTCGTCCGCTGCGAGTCCGCCCAGGTACAGCGTGAGCGGCACGGCTACGGGTGTGATCGCCCCAACGATGAGCGTGGCGTGCGCCAAAGCATCGCGGACGTCGCTCGGGTGCTGTAACGCCCGCTGCACGGGCTCATCCAGTGTGTAGACCAGCGGCGGAGTCACGGCGACCGCGCTGATGTGCCAGAGCACCGCGGGCCAGGTGAAGCTGCCGATCAGGCCTTCATCGAGGTAGCGCCAGGGGTGGATGACCTCGTCGTCGGCACGCGCGCTGCCGCCCGCTGCGAGCACGAACGCCAGCCCGCACGCCGTCGCCAGCTTCCGGAATGTGCTGCCCATCGAGTCCCGAAGTTTGGGATCGTAAGCACGCACGCCTTGCCGGCCATCAGCACCAGCTCGCGTTCGTGATACACTGACCCGCTGGCGCGTGAAGTTTTTCATCTACATCTCGGATGCCAGGGTAGATGCACTGCTGGCCGAGCTATCCGCTGCACAGCGAGCTCAGCTGTCAGACCAGCTCAGGTTGGACGCCAGCTGGCTCGAGCTGGCGGAAACTCCGCGCGATGCCCCGGACGAGCTGCGGTTCGCCCGGGCCGAGGCGATCGCGCACACGCTCGAACAGGGCGGCGAGAGCGCCTCGTTGGGGCAGGGCAAGGCCTACGTTGGCGCGACGCGGCCGCTGCACTGGGGCAGGTTGCGCCACGTGCGTGGTGCCGAGCTGTTGCGCCACGAGAGCGAGTCGCCGGTGTGGTTCGCGGATCTCGCGGCGGGTTTGATCATGGTCGGGTCCGCCAGTCGCATGGTCGCGCAGCCACCAGCGGCGAGGACCGATCACGCGCGCTGTGCGGTGGAGCCCGAAGCGGCCTGGTACACGCCCGTGCGCGACGCAACCGCGTTCGACGCCCTCGATCTGCGCTGCCTTTCGCAAGCGTTCGAGCCCGCACCCGTCCTGGCCGAGGGCGCGGAGGTCGAGCTCCCGGACTTCACGCGCGAGCCGGTCGCGCCCGAAGCCTGGATGCAGCGGCTCGCGGCGCTGCCCCAGGAGCTCGCCGTGCTACCTCTCCAGCGACTCGAGTTCAGCGCCAAGCGCCTCGCCAGCTTCACTGGCCGACACGGCGAAGCGCTGGTGCTGGCGGCCCCCGTGTTCGTGGCCATGTCGCTCTGAAGGCCGCGAAACCACTTGCCAAGCTGGAATGCCTGCTGTAACCGCCGACGGTGCGCGTGCGTCGCTGGATCTCGAGCTGGTTGTGCTGTGGCGTGCTGGTCGCTGTCGGCTGTGCGCCGCGCGACGCCGGCTTCTCGACGGTCAAGACGGATGTGCGGGAGCGCATCGGCCACGAGCCGCGCTACCTCGACGTCGAGGGTGCCGAGGACGAGGCCACCACCAAGCGCGTGAACGCGTGGCTGCAGAAGCCGCTGGATGCCGAGGCCGCGGTGCAGATCGCGCTGCTACGGAACCCGCGGCTGCAGGCGGCCTTCACGCGCCTGGGCATCGCGCGCGCCGGACTCCTCGGGGCCAGCCTGCCGCCGAACCCGGAGCTGCACGCCGAGTTTGGCTTTCCCGAGGGGGATGGCTCGCTCCACATGTCGTTCGCCGCCACCGAGAGCTTGAGCGGGCTGATCGCGCTGCCGCTGCGGCGGGCGGCGGCGTCCGCGGAGCTCGAGCGCGCGCAGCTGCGGGCGGCGGCGGATACGCTGGACGTCGCCTACCAGGCGCGGCGCGCGTTCTACGTCTGCCAGGCGGCACAGCAGGAGCTCGGCTTCGTGCAAGAAGTCGTGACCGCGGCCGGCCTGTTGCGCGAGCTGCTCTCGCGGCTGCACGAGGCCGGCAACGTGACCGAGCTCGAGCTGACCGAGTCGCGTGCCTTCGAGCAGAACGCGCAGCTGCTGCTGGAAGCGGCGGAGCTCACGGCGCTCGAGACGCGCGCGAGCTTGTGGCAGTGGCTGGGCGGTCCGCTGACGCCCGGCGCGCTGCAGATCGCGGCCCATTTACCCGAGGTGCCGGGCGAGCTACCGGCGCTCTCGGGGCTCGAGCAGCGCGCCCTGGACAGGAGCCTGGATCTGCGCAGCCTGGACGCCGAGAAGCTCGGCTGGGAGCGGCGCGCGACCGCGGCGCGCGTGTCTGGGCTGTTGCCCGAGATCCGCGCCGGCGTGCACGCCGAGCGCGAGCACGGCGAGTGGGAGCTCGGGCCGGCGGCGTCGTTGGCCCTGCCGCTGTTCGATCAGGGCCAAGCGCTGGTCGGCTCGGCCGAGGCGGCGCAGCGCGGCATCGAGCACGAACGACAGGCCCAGGTGCTGGGGATTCGCGCCGCCGTGCACGCGTTGCACGCGCAGCTATCAGCGGCAGCCGAGCGCGTACGACGCTTCGAGCGCGAGCTGCTGCCCTTGCGGCGCAGCATCGTCGACCAGACGCTGCGTCAGTACAACGCCATGCAGATCGGCGTGCAGCAGCTGCTGCTGTCGCGTAGCGCCGAGCTCGAAGCACACCGCGCCTACGTGGCAGCGCTGCGCGGCTACTGGCTGCTCCGGACCGATCTAGATCAGCTCCTGGCGGGGCGGCTGATCGACGGGCAGCACGACTCGCGGGCTGCTATGCAGCAACCTGGCATGCCGGCAGCGGCGGCCGAGCAAGGAGGTCACTGATGGTTACGCGGCGCGACTTCATGACTCGCTCGGCGCTGGCCGGCTCGGCGTTGCTCGTCTCCAAGGTCACGCTCGACGCAGCACGCGCCGAGGCACAGCCGGACGAGCCGCATGCGGGCCACGGCGAGGCGCAGCCGCAAGCCGCACCGGCTTCGCAGCCAACGGCTGCAGCGCCGTCGAGCGCGGTCGGCGCCGGCGTGCTGCCGGTCGAGACACCCAACGGCGCGCAGCTGCCCTGGCGCATGGTCAACGGCGTGAAGGTGTTCCACCTGATCGCGGAGCCGTTGCGCCACGAGTTCGCGCCCGGGTTGGTGGCCGAGTGTTGGGGCTACAACGGGCGTACGCCGGGCCCGACGATCGAGATCGTGCGCGGCGAACGAGTGCGCTTCTACGTCACCAACCGCTTGCCCGAGCCCACCGGAGTGCACTGGCACGGCATCCTGTTGCCGAACGGCATGGACGGCGTGGGCGGCTTGACCCAGAGCTACGTGCGCCCCGGCGAGACCTTCCGCTACGAGTTCACGCCGCGCTATGCGGGCACGTTCATGTACCACCCGCACGTCGACGAGATGACGCAGATGGGCATGGGTTTGATGGGCATGCTCATCGTGCACGACGCGAAGCCCGCGCAGCGCGTCGATCGCGACTTCGCCATCATGCTCAGCGAGTGGTTCGTGCCGGTCGGCACGCGCCGCCCGGACACGCGCGAGATGAACGACTTCAACGTGCTCACGCTCAACGGCAAGGCCTTCCCGGGCACTGCACCGCTGGTCGTGCGCACGGGACAACGCGTGCGCATCCGCTTCGGCAACCTGAGCGCGATGCACAACCACCCGATGCACCTCCACGGCTACTCCTTCCGCGTCACGGGCACCGACGGCGGCCCCGTGCCGAAGAGCGCGCAACATCCTGACACCACCGTGCTCGTCCCGGTCGGCAGTACGCGCGACATCGAATTCGTCGCAGACACCCCGGGCGACTGGGCCATGCACTGTCACTTCACGCACCACGTCATGAACCAGATGGGGCACGAAGGACACAACATGCTCGGCATGCAGACCGGCGACTTCGACAAACGCATGCGCAAGCTGGTCAAGGGCTACATGACGATGGGCCAAAACGGCATGGCCGAGATGGCGAAGCATCAAATGCCCGTGCCCGACAACAGCATCGCGATGGTCGGCGCGATGGGCAAGCACGACTACATCGACATGGGCGGCATGTTCACCGTGCTGAAGGTGCGCGACGGCATTCAGAGCTACGCGGATCCCGGCTGGTACGACGGGCCGGCGCACGAGCAGGCGCGCCTGGCGAGCGCAGAGGAGCTCGCTGCGGATGGCGTGGTGGTGAGCTAGGTCGAGCTGCCTACTGACAGCTCGGAAACCTCTCCGACGGTCCCCAGGTGCAGCGCTGGGCGGTACTGGCCGTGCTCATGTAGCAAACCTGTCGGTATCCGGACATGTCTGGATCGCAGCGATAGCCGCCGCTCGTGCTGCCGAGGTCGAGCGGGCGGCAGATCCCGGGCGGGATCGAGCACATGCCGTTTGCCATCGGGGCGTTCCACTTGCAGGTCGAGCTGCAGACCTGGATCTGTGGCTGCTTGCCCTTCATGCAGTAATCCGGGTTGCACGCAGCATCCGGTGCAGCCTGGGTCGCCCCGGGCGTGCACACGCCGGCTTCCATGCACATGCTCTTCACCGGCGTATTCCACTTGCACATGTTGTTGCAAGTCTGTGTTTGTTTGATCACCCCGCAGCGCTGTCCGCATGGCATGTCTGGAAGCATCTGGGTCATGCCGGGTACGCAGTACAGCGGATCGAGCTGGCACTGCGGCTCCGAGTACTCGCTCCATTCGCACTTGTCCGTGCAGGTGCGGTGCGAGATGAGCCTGCCGGTGTTGCACGGCCCGCATGCCTGGTCCATTCGGTCCTGGACCGTGTCTGGCTTGCACGCGGCCTGATCTTCCTCACATGGCGTCCAGGCGGAGTACGGGCCCCAGCCGCAGGTGTCGCCGCACATGCGCGTGCGCGTCTGCGTGCCTCGCATGCACAGGCCGCACTTCTGCATTTCCATTTGGGGCATGCCTGGCGTGCACTCCGCAAGTTGATCCGGGCTGGCGCAGCCGATCGGCTTCGGTCCGCCGTCGGGCTTCGGGTGATCGACGCTCATCGGGGGCCCGCCGTCGATCGCTGGCGAGCCGCCGACCGGCCCGCTGTCCGGAGCTGGGTCCGTGGCCGCATCCTCGGGCGTCGTCGGCGGTGTCTGCGGGACGCCGGTGTCGGTCGTCATCGTGGGATCGGTGATGCTGCCCAACGAACGCTTGTCGTTGTCCAGCAGGAGATTGCAGCCGGTGGCTGCGTAGATACAGAGCGCGAACGCGACGTGCAGGCGGACTGCTCGCATCAAAACACCCCGCGCAGCGAGACGCCACCCGGACCGATGCCGATGCGCGCCGAGGTTTCGCGCTCTTCGGGAGCGGTGAGCAGAAGCACGGCGGCACTTGCGAGCGCGACGCCGCCGACCACGAAGGCGACGGTCGAGACGTCGCCTGCGGTTCGCGCCGCGTCCATGGCGTCGACGCCGCGTACGTCCTCGCAGACGTTGTCCTTCTGACAGTACTTGTCGGACTCGTTGTGTTTGACGATCGAGATCACGCCAAACACACTGCCCAACACCACGCCCGCCACGCCGACGCCGCCCACGATCCAGCCAGCGGTGCGCTGCGTGGCGTCGTATGGCTCGGTGGGGTTCAGCACGATCGGCGGCGGCGTCTCCGGCGGAGGCTCGGCCTCGAGCGTCAGCGTGGTGCTGGTCGTCTCGCCGGGCCGGACCTCCACCCGCCACTCGGCGTCGACGAAACCCGGTGCGCGTCCGTGCAACAGGTGGTTGCCCGCGTCGACCAGCAGCGCGCCCGGCGCGGCGGCGACTCCGTCGACGCTCAGCGTGGCGTCGCTCGGGTTGAGTTGGACCTCGAGCGTGCCGACGAACGTGTGGGCGTGCGCGATCACCGCCTGGACCTCGGAGCGTTGCGTCGCGTCGAGCGGCTTGTGCGTCTCGTTCAGCGCGCGCTCGAGCTCGCCGATCGCGAGCGCGTAGCGGCCGCACTCGAAGTCGGTCAGCCCCAGGCCGCGCAGCGTGCGTGCGCTTGGATTCAAGGCGTGCGCCGCCTCGAACATGTCCCGGGCGCTGTCGAACTCGCGCGCCTTGAAGTGCAGGACCGCTTGCTCGATCAGTCGGTTGTACTCACCGGTGTCCGGGGTGCTCGCCGGCGGAGCATCGGTTTGCAGGTGCTGTGCGCGCGACGCCAACGGAGTGCCCCACAGCGCCACCGCACAGACCAGCGCCAGCGTTCCCCCAGAAAACTTCGATGGCTGAATCACGCTCCCGCGTGCCGCTCCCATCCACCTATCAAAGTCATGCGCGCTGCACGCGCGCAAGCGGTTTTCCTCACACACATCGGTCATTTGCAGCCTGCGAAGATGCTGCGTGTCCAGCCCCAGCCGCCGCCGCTAGCTCGAAGCGCGGAGGCGCGCTCGCTGCCGAGTTGCCTGGCCAGCAGGGCTTGAAACTCGTCGCCCATGCCCAAGTACATGCGTTCAGCACGCTCGTAGGGATTCGCCTGGCGCAGATCGCTCGGCGCAGGCCACTCGCCGGCGCGCTCCTGGGAGATGCGAGTGTACAGCTCGGACGGCCGCTGTGGGGCCTTGTTGCGGATCTCGCCGAGCAGCGCGCGCGGCGACAGCTCGGCGTCCGGCTCGTGGCCGATCGCTTCGGCGTAGAGCGCGCGCAGGCGCTGGCGAAACGAGCCGTGCAGCGAGCGCATCGCTTCGTTCATCGCGCGGACCTCCGCCGGGCTCGCGTGCATGGTCTTCGCTTCATCGCCGACGTCGCCCGGGGTGGATTCGAGCAGCGCGGGCTGGTCCACGCGCACGCTGCAGCTCTTCGCCAGCTCTGCCAGCTCCGCGGGTCGTGCCGGATAGAAGCGTTCGGTGAGTGGGTTGCGCAGGCCGATCGCCGATGCTGGCGGGGCGCTGACGTACGTCGCCGCGCGAGCAGGCGTGGGAGAGCCCGCCGTGTCCAACCTGGCCTGCAACAGGCTCAGCTCTGCCGTCTGCTGCGTGCAGCGCTCGACCAGCGAGCGGTACTGCGTGCGCAGCTCGCCCTCGTCCCAGTGCTCGCTGCTTGCCGCTGATGGCTGCGACTGCGACGTGCGCTCTGCGGGCGCCGGCGGTTGACTGCGACCGCTCCAGCTACCGAGCAAGAACCCGGCGACGCCGAGTGCCGCGCCGATCACCCAGGCGCGATGACGGGTGCTACGAAGTACCAAAGACACCGCCCCAGCATGCCACGAAGACCGCGGCGAGCAACGCGATCGTCACGCCGCACGTGCGTGTAACTCTGCGAGGATATCGAGGTAGCGCAGCGCATTCGTGTCGGGGTCGAACTCGCGCGCGCGCCCCTGCCCGAGCTCGCTGATGCGCCGCAGGCGCGACGGATCTCGCAAATGGTTGCAGAGCGCCGCCGCCAGCGCGTCGGGCGCCTCGACCGGCACCAGCTCGCCGTAGCGTCCGCCTGCGAGGACCTCCGCGGGCCCCGAGACACAATCGGTGGAGATGATCGGCAGGCCCAGCGCGAGCGCCTCGATCAGCACCAGCGGGTAACCTTCGTAGCGCGACGCCAAACAGAACAAGTCTGCGCGCGCCATGATCGCGTGCGGGTTGGCGCGAAAACCGAGCAACGACACGCTATCGCTCACGCCGAGTCGCCGGGCCAAGCCCTCGAGCGCCGCGCGCTCCTCGCCTTCGCCGATGATCGCCAGTTTATGAGGGAGGCCGGCGCGCAGCGCGCGCGCGTGGGCCTCGATCAACACGTCGAAGCCTTTCTGCCGGCTGAGCCGCCCGGTCGACACGACCAGCGGCGGATCACCAGCCGCCTTGAGTCGTAACTCGATCGGTTCTTTTCCACGTTCGCAGACGCGGTCGACGTCGACGCCGTTCTCGATCACGTGGATGCGCTCGGGCGCGACGCCGTGCGCGTGAACGTTCTTCGCCAGCGCGCGGGCCACGCACACGAGTGCATCCGTGCGGCGGACGGCGGCGTAGGTCAGCTCGTGCAGCGGGCGCGGCGTCCAGGCTTCGATCGAGCGTTCGAGCGGCGTGTGCACGCAGGCCGCGAGGGGCTTGCCCAGCAGCTTGGCGGCTGCCACGCCGAACAGGAGGCCATTGCCTGCTTCGGAGACGCTCAGCAGCACGTCCGCGCGGCGCGCGGCGAGCAACAGGCGCGCGAACACCTTGGGCAGCGCGAACCGCAGCCGTCCGCGGCGCGAACCGTAGCGGCGCGGCGCGCTGTCGGCCGCCAGCTCGGGTGCTTCGTCGGGCACCTGCTGCAGCACGAACCACTCGGTGGGCGCCCCCAGGCGCCGCCAGCGCTGCGCGAGGTCGAGCACCACGCGCACCCCGCCGTTCTCGCGCAACGCCGAGTCGACGACGAGGATCCTCGGCCAGCTGGCGAGGCGCGGTCGCGTGCTCTCCGGTCGCTCGAGACCGGGTACGGCGCGGGCGGATGAAGAGGAGACCAAAGTAGTGTTGTTGTTATTACAGTTAGTCGTCCGCCACGCCAGTTGGGTTCGTCAAGCCAGGAGGGCCTCGAGCTCCGCCCAGCGGGCGTAAAGTCCATCGATCTCGAGGCGGAGCTGGTCCATTTGGCCATGCAGCTCGACCAAACGCGACGCATTGCTCACCACTTCCGGGCGCTCTGCCTCGGCCGAGAGCTGGCTCAGCCGGGCCTCGGTGTCGTGGATCCGCGCCTCCATGCCGTCCCACTCGCGCTGGTCCTTGTAGCTGAGCTTCTTGCGCTTGGTGTTCGGGGCTTCGGCTGGCGCAGGCTTCGCGGGCGCGGCGCGCTCGGGCTTTTCGCTCAGCGCCTCGCGCTGGCTCTCGTGGAAGGCCTGCCACTGCGCGAGATCTGCGAACGCGGAGATCTGCCCGATCTCGGCGGGCGCGGTGTGAAAGGCGAGGATCTGCGTCGCCACGCTGTCGACGAAGTAGCGGTCGTGGGAGACCAGCAATAGCGCCGCGTCGAGCTTGAGCAGCGCGTCCTGCAGCACGTTGAGCGTGTCGAAGTCCAGATCGTTGGTGGGCTCGTCGAGCACGAGCACGTCCGCGGGCTGCAGCATCAGGCGCGCGATCAACAGGCGGCTCTGCTCGCCGCCCGAGAGCTTGCCGACCTTCATCAGCATGTGCTCGGGGCGGAACAGGAAGCGCTCGAGGTAACCGAAGCGATGCAGCCGTGAGCCGCGGAAGTCGACCGCGTCCGAGCCGGGCGCGACCGTGTCGGCGACCGTGGCCTCGGGATCGAGCGAGTCGCGCTGCTGCTCGAACACCTGCACGCGCAGGTCGGCCGCGCGCTTGACCACGCCGGCGCTCGGCTCTTCGCGGCCGATCAACACGCGCAGCAAGGTCGACTTGCCGGCCCCATTCGGGCCGAGCAACGCCACGCGCGAGCCCGGTCCGAGCGTCAGGTCGAGCCCTTCGAACACGCAGCGTTCGCCGTAGCTCTTGGCGATGCCTTGCGCGTCGATCAGCTGCTTGGTGCGCCGGCCGGTCGCGTCCAGCTCGATCTCGGCGCGCTTCACCCGGTTGCGCGCCCCGAGCTCTTTGACGTCGGCGGCCAGGTCCGCCGCGCGCGCGATGCGCGCTGCTTGCTTGGTGGTGCGCGCCGGAGGTCCGCGCCGCAGCCACTCGGTCTCGCGCCGAAGGTTATTGCGCAGCGCCTGCTCTTGCTTCTCTTGCGCCTGCATCGCCTCGGCCTTGCGCTCGAGGTACGTCGCGTAGTCGCCGGCCACGTCGAGCAGCCCGCCGGCATTGCGCCGGTCGAGCTCGAGGATGCGGCGCGCCACGCGTTGCAAGAAGTAGCGATCGTGCGTGATGGTCAGCGTGGCGAAGCTCGAGCTCTCGAGCAGGCCCTCGAGCCACTCGATGCTCTCGACGTCCAGGTGGTTGGTCGGCTCGTCGAGCAGCAGCAGGTCGGGCTCGAGCGCCAGCTCCGCGGCCAGCGCCACGCGCTTCTGGAAGCCGCCCGAGAGCGTGGCGACATCCGCCTCGGCCTGGGCCCTGCCCGTGAGCTCCAGCTTGGCCAGGGTCTCCTCGAGCTTCGCCTCGGCCTGCCAATCCAGCTCCCGGCCGCCCTGGGAGAACGTGCGCCGGACCACGCTCCGTGCCGTGTCGCCCGGCTCGAAGCGCGGTACCTGGCGCAAGTAGCCGACCCGCAGGCCGCCACGGGGCGAGAGCTCGCCGTGATCGGGGGTGAGCTTGCCCGCCAGGATGCCGAGCAGGGTGGACTTGCCGGCTCCGTTCGGACCGATCAGACCGATCCGGTCGCCTTCCGAGATGGTGAAGCTGACGGAGTCGAAGAGGGGGCGCGAGGCGAAGGCGTGGCCGAGTTGGCGGACGGTGAGCAGGATCGACACGGGGCCCCAACGTAGGCTGCCCCGCCGTCGGCGTCACGCGCCCGGAAGATCGGTCGCCGGCGCTGCGCGGCGGCTCCCTGGCGGAATAGCCGGACGGGCGTACCTCCCGTCTCGGGCGAACGCCACGGGTATGTCACACGAATGCCATGGAGGAGCACTAATGCAGGTACGAAAGTTTTCGACTTTAAGGCTTCACGGGCTCCACGTTTCGTGCGAGCTCTCGTCAGCATCGGCGGCGTACGCCAGCCGATTTCGCAAACCAGTCTCGAGTTTCAGCCATGAATGAACGTACCAAGATCGTGCTCATCTTCGCCGGAGGCATCGCAGTAGGTCTGGCGTTGCCGATCGTGATTCCTGCGGTCGTGGAAGGCGGCCGCCCGCTCGTGAAAGCGCTCGTGAAACACGGCACGCTCGGCATCCAGCGTCTGCAGGTGCTCGCCGCGCGCGCTGCGGAGTCGCTCGACGACATGTTCGCCGAGGTTCGCGCCGAAGCGCAGCCTGCGGCGGTCGTCAGCGAGGTCACGCTGTCGAGCTCGCCGCTCGCGGACAAGAAGGTCCTGAGCTGACATGACTTCTCCCCAGGAGCGGCCGCAAGCGTTCATCGTGCATCAGACGACCGGTCGCGTGCGCTTTCGGTTTCCCGATCAGCGCGGCGATGCGGCGTTCTTCGAGTCACTCGCAACCACGCTTGCGCGCAGCGAGACGGTGATCGAGACGCGTGCGAGCTGGCACACCGGCAGCGTGCTCGTGCTCCACACTGGCGACCTGTCGGGCTTGATCGCGTACGCACAAAAGCGCGGGCTGTTCGACGTCACCACGGCGCCGCTACCGGCGGCATCGTTCCGACGGATCCGTCATGCGATCGACTCGATGGACGATCGTGTGGCCAAAGGCACGGGTGAAACACTGAGTGTGGGCAAGCTGCTGTTCCTGGGCCTGCTCGCCGGTGGAATTTACCAAGCAAGACAAGGACATCTGCTGCCTGCGGGCATGACACTTTTCAAGCACGCGCTCGAGATCATGGATTGGGTTGCAGACCGCGAACCTACCAATTCGCAACATCGAGCGTAAACCGTTTCACATTCGTAATAGGTGGCGTTTACAGTTGCCCTAACGGGTGACACATGCTGACGCCATCAACGCTACCGAAGCGAACGAGCGCAGTACTAGTACTCGGCTCCCCTGACCCGGCACACGCCGGGAGCGCAGCCCTCGCCCTGCCGGGCGTTGCGGCTGTCACCGCGGATCCGGAGCGCTGTCAGTTGCTCGTTCGCTACAACCCAAGCGAAGTCGAAGCTGCACACATCCGCCGCGTCGTGAGACCGGAGCTCATGGATGACGCCACGGCTTCGCGGATGCTACTGAGCGCCTGGCCGCTCCTGGCAAAGACGCTGCCCGCGGCGGCGAGCCTGCTGTAGTCCTGGCAAGTGAACGCGTGAGCCCAGCGGACCTACCCGGAAGGCGGGAGGCCCGCTGGACGCGTTTCGTCAGCTCCGCAGCGCGTCGAGGTTGTCCAGCTTCTCCCAGGGGAGATCCAGATCGTCTCGCCCGACCTGACCGTACGCGGAGAGGTTGCGGTAGAAGACGCCCTGCCGGCGGGTCGGTAGGCTGCGCAGGCCGAAGCGCTTCACGATCGCGCCCGGGCGGAAGTCGAACACGTCGGCGACGCGCTTGGACAACACCTGGTCGGGGATCTTGCTCGTGCCGAAGGTCTGCACCAGCACGCTCACGGGCTTCGCCAGGCCGATCGAGTAGGAGAGCTGAACCTCGCAGCGTTCCGCCAGGCCTGCCGCCACCACGTGGCGCGCGGCGTGACGCGCGGCGTAGCCACCCACGCGGTCGATGCGAGATGGATCCTTGCCGCTCAGCGCGGAGCCGCTGATGCGCGAGAACTCGCCGTAGCCGTCGACCGCGGTCTTGCGGCCGGTCAGACCGGCGTGCAGCGCCGGGCCGCCGGGCACTTGCGGGCCGTCGGGGTTGATCGCAATGCGCGTCTTGTTGTCGGGGCGCAGCGGCTGACCTTCGAAGGCCGGGCCGAGCACGCGTTCGCGCAGGTCGGCCTCGAGCTCACTCGGGCTGGGTCGCCCCGCGGTGTACTGGCAGGCGACCAGGGTCACGCCGTCGATGCGCACCGGCTTGAAGTCGCGGTACTCCACCGCGACCTGCGTCTTGCCGTCCGGCGAGAGGTAGTCGAGCTCGCGCTGCACCTGGAAGAGTCGGCGCGCCAGCCGGTGGGCGAGCACGATCGGCAGCGGCATGCCCGCGTCGGTGTCGCGGCAGGCGTAGCCGAACACGGTCGCCTGGTCGCGCGCGGTGATCCGATCCAGGCCGGCGTCGTCCAGGTTCTCCTCGTCTACGCGCGCGCGCGGATCGTCCGGCAGCTCGTAGAGGTTCGTCATGATCGTGCAGGTGCGGGCGTCGAACGCGCCGTTGCCCGTGTAGCCCACGTCGCGCAACACCTCGCGGGCGGACGCCGGGGCATCGACCGTGGCCTGCGCCCGCGCCTTCACCGAGAGGAACAGGATGCTGGTCGAGACCGCGCACTCGGCGTTGACGCGCGCCAGCGGATCCTGTCGCAGGAAACGGTCCACGATCGCGTCGCTGATCTGATCGCACACCTTGTCCGGGTGGCCGGCCGTCACCGATTCACTGCTGAAGACGAAATCTGGTTGCATCTATCACTCCGCTGCCACGGGAAGCATCGAACCCGCCGCATCACTGGTGTTTGTGTCACCCGGTTTGGGCCGGAGTGCCACCTTGGTCAGTTCGTTGATCAGGAACGGGCCGATGGCGGCAGTCAGAGCGACCCCCCAGTCCACCGGCGACAGCGGTACGGTACCCAAGAGCCGGCGAAGTCCAGGGATCAAGTTGGCAACAACTTGGAGCGCCATGGTGCCGCCGACCGCGATCGGCAGCCACTTGTTTTGGTTCAGCTGGGTGCGGTCGAAGATGGTGTGTGTCTCGGAGCGCGTGCTCCAGGCGTGCAGCAGCTGGGCGAGGGTGAGCGCGGTGAAGCCCACCGAGCCCGCGTGAGCCGGTCCGCCGCCGCGGCCGCGCGCCCAGAGGTAAGCGGCCAGGGCGCCGCCGGTGATCACCGTGCCTTCCATGCCGATGCGGGTCAGATCGCGCGAGGTGAACATCGGCCGGCTGGGATCGCGCGGCGGACGCGCCATCACGTCGGACTCGGGCGGCTGTACGGCCAGCGCCAGCTCGGGGAAGACATCGGTCAGCAGGTTGATCCACAACAGCTGCATCGGCGTGAGAGGATCGCCCAGGCCGCTGGCCACGCAGGTGAACGTGTACAGGATCTCGCCCAGGTTCGTGGACAAGATGAAGTGCACGGCCTTGCGGATGTCGTCGTAGATCGTGCGGCCTTGCTCGATGGCCGTGACCAGCGTCATCAGCTCGTCGTCTTCCAGCACCACGTCGGCGACCTCGCGCGCCACCGTCGTGCCGCCGCCGCCCATCGCGATGCCGATGTCGGCCGCCTTGAGCGCAGGGCTGTCGTTGACGCCGTCACCGGTCATCGCGACGACCATGCCGGAGCGCTGCAGCGCGCTGACGATCTGCAGCTTGTGCGCCGGGCTGACGCGCGCGAACACGTGCGCGCGGTTGGCCAGTGCAGCCAGCACCGCGGGTTCGATGCGATCGAGGCGCGTCGAGTCCACGATCTCGATCCGGCCGTCCGGCTCGTGGAGCGCGACCTGCTTGGCCACAGCCTGTGCGGTCGCGCTCTGGTCACCGGTGATCATGACCGTTCGCACGCCGGCGCGCCGGAAGCGCGAGATGACCTCGTCCACCTGGGCGCGCGGCGGATCTTCCATCCCGCTCAGGCCGGCCCAGACCAGATCGCGCAGGTCCTCGTCCTCGCCCTGCGTGCCGTCGCGGAACGCGAAGCCCAGCACGCGCAGCGCTCGGCCGGCCATGCGCTCGTTGTCGTCCTCGATCTGCGCGGCGATCTCCGCCGTCAGCGGCAGGCGCTCGCCATCCTTCAGGTAGGCGTTGCACATGCCCAGCACGTCCGACGGGCGGCCTTTGACCAACACGAACGGGCCGCTGTCGCAGTCGTGCTCGGTGGACATGTAGTTGCGCGTCTGCGAACGCCGGCGCATGCGGCTGCACGGGAACTTCGCCCGCTCTGCGCGCGCGTCGAAGCCAGCGTCGAGCGCGAGCTGCACCAGCGCGTTCTCGGTGGGCGAGCCGCGCAGCACGGTGACGCCCTTGTCCTCGGCGAACTCGACCTCGCTGCACAGCGTCGAGACGCGGAACAACCAGTTGAGGTCGTGGTCCGCGGGTGTACCGCTGTGCCCGAGGCTGCCGCTGAACTGGCCCGCCGACACGTCGTAGGTGAGCAGGCCGGTCTGCAGCGCCGTGACCGTCATGCGATTGACCGTCAGCGTGCCGGTCTTGTCCACGCACACCACCTGCACCGAGCCGAGCGTCTCGACCGCCGACAGCTGGCGGACGAACACTTGCTGGCTGCGCATGCGCGACAGGCCGAGCGCGAGCGTGGTGATCGCGACGGTGGGCAAGCCTTCCGGCACCGCGGCCACCGCGAGCGAGACGGCGGTGCGGAACATCGATACGAACTGCTCGCCGCGCAACAGGCCCACACCGAGCGTGGCCGCACACGCGATCGACGCGCCGACCGCCAGCTGACCGCCGAGCCGATCGAGCTGCTTCTGCATCGGCGTCTCGTTCTGTTCGACGCCGCTGGCCAGCGCTTGAATGCGCCCGATCTCGGTGCTCCCTCCCGTCGCGACCACCAGGGCCAGGCCGCTGCCGCCGGTCACCAGCGTGCCGCGATAGACCATGTCGAGGCGCTCGCCGAGCGGCGCGTCCTTGTCGCCCAAGGTGCCGTGGTGCTTGAGCACCGGCACGCTCTCACCGGTCAGCGATGACTCGTCCACGGTGAGCTCTTCGGCCTGCACCAGGCGCGCATCGGCTGCGACGAACACGCCCTGGCTCAGCACCAGGATGTCGCCGCGCACGACCGACTCGGTCGCGATCTGCTGCTTGCGTCCATCGCGCAGCACATTCGCGGATGGCGAGGGGGATTTCGACAGCGATGCGATCGAGCGTTCGGCGCCGCTCTCGGTGACGTAGCCGATGGTGGCGTTGATGCCGATCACGGCCAGGATCGCGACCGCATCGCCGAGGCCGCCCGTGGCTGCACTCAGCACCGCCGAGGCGCCGAGCATCAGCACCGGTGTGCTCAACAGCTGCTCGAACAGGATCGCCAGCTCACCGCGGCGCGGCGGTGGAGTCAGCGCGTTCGGCCCCTCGGTGCTGAGCCGCTTGTCGGCGTCGACCGCGCTCAGCCCGGCCACGCCGATCACGCGGATCTCCTTGCAGATCTGATCGATCTCGAGCGTGTGCCAGCTCGGCGCGTAGACCTCAGCCTCGTCCCCCTCCTGGACGCGCTTCGTGATCGTGGCCCCCGTCACGCTGCGGGCCAGGCGCGCCTGGCGGAGGCGCGCGATCACGCCGTCGATCGGGCGACCGAGCCCTTCCTTGGTGAAGGTCTTGGCGCCCGAGTTTTTGGGTTCGGCCACGCGCGGGGGCGGGACCTCGACGTGGATCTTGACCCCCGAGCCGTTGCTGATCAGCGTGGTCAGCGTCTCATCGAGCTTGGCCCGCGGGGTCGCCGGGGCGAACAGCAGAAGCACCGTCCCAGTCACGGGGTTCGCCCGGACCTCCTGAACCCCGGGTGCCGCACCCAGCGTTTGCTCTACCAGACCGGCCAACTTCGTGTTGCGTTCCAGGGCTTTGACTGCGTAGCGGGCGCGGCCTGGAACGCTCGAGTGAAGAATCCGAACGGCTGCTTGGGTCACGGTGATTCCTTGCAGCGAGCGAAATACACACGCCGCCATGTCCGGCACAAGCAGCAGGTGGGTATGTCACCGCTCTGTCACACACTGTTCAAGGGTTCGCCTGACTCAACCTGACCAGATGGGCGGCTCCCGGGCTCGGAGCGGCAGCCCTATACTGCGCAGGTGACGGAGAAGCTCGTCTCCATGCTGCGGTCGGGGGACAACTCCGAGCCGGTCAACCTGCGGCAGTTCCTGAGTGTTTTCCAGTACACCGGTCGCGCGCTGGCGCTGGTGAGACAGACCTCGAAGCCGATCACGGTGTGGCTGGCGTTGCTCAGCGTGCTGGCCGGCGTGCTGCCGGCGCTGATCACGTATACCGGGAAGCTGATCGTCGACGCCGTGGTCGCGGCATCGATGCACCAGACGCCGGGCGCGCGCACCTTGGCGCTCGAGTACCTGGGGCTCGAGCTGGCGCTGATCCTGGTGCTGGCTGCCGGGCAACGGGCCATCACCGTGTGCGAGTCGCTGCTGCGTGCGCTGCTCGGCCAGCGCGTGAACGAGATGATCCTGGAGAAGGCGCTGACGTTGTCGCTCGCGGACTTCGAGGACTCGGAGTTCTACGATCGGATGACGCGCGCGCGGCGCGACGCCTCGCACCGGCCGCTGAGCCTGATCAAGCGCGCGTTCGGTGTGGCGCAGAACTCCATCTCGATCGCGATGTACGGCGCGCTGCTGGTGCAGTTTTCGCCCTGGATTGCGCTGGTGCTGCTGGCGTCCGCCTTGCCGGTGTTCCTGTCCGAGACGCGCTTCTCGGCGGATGCGTTCCGCTTGTTTCGCTGGCGCGCCCCCGAATCGCGCATGCAGATCTACCTCGAGACGCTGCTGGCCCGCGAGGATCACGCCAAGGAAGTGGCGCTGTTCCGACTCGGGCCGCTGTTCCTGTCGCGCTATCGGGCGATCTTCCACAAGCTGTTCGCGGAGGACCGCGCGCTCAGCCTGCGGCGCGGCTTCTGGGGCTTCGTATTCGGACTGGTGAGCACCGCTGCCTTCTACGGCGCGTACGCGTACATCGTGCTGCGCGCGCTCGCCGGCGCGATCTCGCTCGGCGACATGACCATGTACCTGCTGGTGTTCAAGCAGGGGCAGAGCGCGCTGTCGGCGATCCTTGCAGCTATCGGCGGCATGTACGAGGACAACCTGTACCTGTCCAACCTGTACGAGTTCCTGGAGCACCGGCCACCCCAGCAGAACGGCGAGCAGCTGAGCGGGCCTGATCCCAAAGACGGCATTCGCTTCGAGCGCGTGTCGTTTCGCTACCCGGGCGCGAACGAGCCCGCGCTCGACGAGGTGAACCTGCACATCCCACGCGGCAGCAAGCTGGCGCTGGTGGGTGAGAATGGCGCCGGCAAGACGACGCTGATCAAGCTGCTGACGCGCCTGTACGAGCCGACCTCGGGCCGCATCACACTCGATGGCCTGGATCTCAAGGAGTGGCAGCCGGACGCGTTGCGCTCCCGGATCGGGGTGATCTTCCAGGACTTCATCAAGTATCAGCTGTTGCTCGGCGAGAACATCGGCGCCGGTGACGTCGAAGGATTCGAGGACGAGGCGCGCTGGAAGGCGGCGGGCGAGAAGGGCATGGCCGATCCGTTCGTGCAGCGCTTGCCCAACTCGTACCGCACGCAGCTCGGGAGTTGGTTCAAGGAGGGACGCGAGCTGTCGATCGGCCAGTGGCAGAAGGTGGCGCTGGCGCGCGCGTTCATGCGCGAGCGCGCGGACATCCTGGTCCTGGACGAGCCGACGGCGGCGATGGACGCCGAGGCCGAGGCCGAGATCTTCCAGCGCTTCCGGCGGTTGGCGGAGAATCGCATGGGTATCGTGATCTCACATCGCTTCTCGACCGTGCGCATGGCGGACCAGATCGTCGTGCTCGAGGGCGGACGAGTCGTGGAGCACGGCTCGCACGAGAGCCTGATGGAGGAGAACGGACGCTACGCTCGCTTGTTCAACCTGCAGGCGGAAGGCTATCGCTGAGCGGGACGCCGCCGCTGTAAGCTGCAGGTTGGGTGAGGGTGCGGGACGCGGCGGCATGGTTGTTTGCGTCGATGCTGCTGGCGGCGGGGGCGGGGGTGCGCGCGCAGGAGGCGGAGGATTCGCCGCCGGAGGTGCTGGAGTTGCCTGCGGCTCGCGTGGAGGCGGGGGCCGGGGGGTTGATGCTGCGCAGTGTGGATGTGCTGGTGGTGATCGATGCCGAGGGGAGGGCGACCGTCGAGGGGTGGGTCGGGACGGAGCGGGTTGGGGAGGCGGTGGAGAGGGCGGTGCATGCGGGGAGGTTTCGGCCGGCGCGGGTGGGGGGAGTGACCGTGGCGGCGAGGGTTTGGGTGAGGGTGGGGGTCGAGGCCTCGGGGGCTGAGAAACAGCCGGGCACGGGCACGAGCGAGAAGGAGAAGTCGACTCCTCCTCCTCCGCCTGCTGGGGCGGATTATGGGGCTCGGGCTCGGACGCACACTGAGCCGGTGAATGCTCGGAAGCTGACGGCTGCGGAGATGCGGGAGACGCCTGGGGCGTTTGGGGATCCGTTTCGGGTGTTGGATACGTTGCCTGGCGTGGTGCCGGTGCTCAGTGGGTTGCCTTATGTGTATGTTCGGGGGGCGCCGCCGGCTTCCACCATTTATGTGTATGACGACATCACGATCCCGGCTCTGTTTCACCTCGGGTTGCTGAACGCGGTGATCCATCCGCGGATGCTGGGGGATCTGGAGTTTTATCCGTCGGTCGCTCCGGCTCGTTATGGGCGCAAGACGGGCGGCGTGTTTGGGGCGCAGGGGCCTCCGGCTTCGGATGGGTTGTTTCACGGTGAAGCAGAGCTGCGCGTCATCGATGCGGCCTTGATGCTGGACATTCCGATCGGGGATGGCGGGCGGCTGATGGTGGCGGGGAGGTACGGGTGGCCCGGGCCGTTCGTGAGGTTGGTGGAGCCTGATGCTCAGCTGCAGTACTGGGATTATCAGGTTCGCAGCGATATCCCGATCGGCGCGCACGACAAGTTTCAGCTGACCTGGTTCGGCGCGTACGACTTGTTCGGAGCGAATGAATCCATCGCGCGAGCCACGTTTCACCGCGCGGAGCTGCGCTTGCTGCGCGATCTGCCTGGCCTGCAGTTCGGAGCGGCGCTGCAGCTCGGCTACGATCGCGCGAGCGCGACCGATGAGATCGCGATCGATGGCGTGCGCTTCGGCCCGCGGTTGTGGTTGCAAGCCGAGCTCGATCCGAAGCTTTCGCTGCGGGTTGGTGCCGACATGCTGGCGACGCTCGGCAGCATCGACGTGAAGCAGGACGATGTGCCGGACGTGATCGTCGGGCGGCCGGAGGGGGCCGCGGAGCCGACGATGCCGACGATGCCGATGAGGCCGATGAGCAGCCCCATGAAGGAAGAGGGCAACGGGCTGCCGATCTCGGGCGATGGCGCGAACGACGGCGAGTCGCAGCAGGCCAAGAGTCGCAACATGGCCGGCCTCTACGCCGAGCTGAATTGGCGGCCGATCACCGAGTTGGAGTTTGCGCTCGGCGCGCGAGCCGATATGTGGGTCACCGGCCCTGCGGCCGCCGCCGCCGCGGAGCCGCGGGCGATCGTGACCTGGCACGTGACTCCCGAGCACGCGCTGCACGTCGGTGGTGGGCTCAGCTATCAGCCGGCGGTGTTTCCGGTGCCCGTGCCCGGTCTCGCGGACATCGTGCTCGATCGCGGCTTGCAGCGCGCCATTCAAACCGAGATCGGCTACCGCTACGAGCTGTCCGACGAATGGCGCTTCGAGACCTCACTGTTCTACAACCGCATGACGGATCTGTTGTTCCTCGACGTGCTGTTGGATTGTCAGGGCACGTTTGGTCCGTGGTGCGATGAAGGCGTGCCGCGCGCCAGCGCGGACGCGTACGGTTGGGAGGTGTTCTTGCTGCGCCCCGCGTCGCACGCGCTCTCGGGCTGGCTGAGCTACACGTTGGGGCGCGGAACGGCAACTGCACCGGGCGGCATGCGCTTCACACCCGACTTCGACGTGCGGCACGTCGCGAACCTCGTGCTGCAGTACGATTTCGGCGGTGGGTGGAAGGTCGGCACGCGCGTGCTGTACCGCAGCGGCAAGATGGCCGCGCTGACCACGCTCGATGTCGACGTGCTCGGCGGCGCTGATCTTCCGGACATCGTCACGGGGGCGCCCTTGCCGTTCGTGCGCTACGAGCGCCGCTTGCCGGGTTTCTTCCGGCTCGACTTCCTGGTCGCCTACCGCTGGCAGACGGGTTGGGGCTCGATGCGCGTCGCGCTCGAGTGGCTGAACACGACGTTCTCGCGCGAGGCGATCGGCCTTCGGCCATGCGAGCGGATCACGTTCCCCGCGAAACCCGAGGACTTCGCCTGCGGGGTGGAGTACTCCCCCCGCATCTTCGTGCCGAACCTCGGCCTGCGCGCCGACTTCTAGCGCTTCAGATGACGCAGCCGAGCGCGGTGCTCAGCACCGCACGCAGGTTCATCTGCAGATCTTCCGGTGTCATCGGGCTGAAGGTATGAGCCGTCGGATTGCCGGGATCGCCGTGCTTGGCGACCTCCGCCAGGTGCGCCTCGAGGCCCTGGTCCGCGCCGGCGAGGCTGATCACGAACGTGCGAACACCGCCTGCCACGCCGCGATCCACCGCCGCGATGACGGCAGCTTTCTCCGCGCTACCGTCTCCCCCCAGGCCGCCCGTGCAGATGTCGTTGGGCTGGCCGTCGGTGGCGAGGATGATGAAGTGCGGGCTGGACTTGGGATCCTTGCCCGCCGCAGAGGCGAGCATCTCAGTCACGGCGTCGTTCATCGCCTTGTGCGTGGGCGTCGAACCGCCCGGTTCTTTCTGCGGAAACGCCGTACCGATGGCCATCGAGTTGGCGAACTTCGCCGGGACGCGCGAGTAGCGCGGGCACTGCATGTTGCCCAATCCGCCGAAGCCAGCGCACATCGGGCTCGGCGAGCCCATCGTCGCCATACCTGCCGCAGCGGGGTCGATCGATCCGTCGTAGATCATCAGGCCGAACTGCGCCTCGCCCTCGAGCCGCGTGATCACGCCGGTCATCGGCGCGAGCAGCGCTTGGCGCAGCGCGGTCCAGCGCGTCGCAGACCCGAACGTGTCGCACATGCTGCCCGAGCCATCGACCACGAAGAGCACGACGGCGTCCAGGCAGGAGCTGCCGCCCATGTTCGTCGCCATGACCGGAGGCAGCATGTTGGGGCGTCCGAGATCCGGAAAATTCGGATTGCCGCCGCTGAAAGACCCACCGGCGCCCACCGGTGGCACGCCGAAGCTGCCTGCGAAATTGCCGCCGCTCCGAGCTGCCGTACCGCGTTGGGCTCCAGCGCCGTCGTCCGTGGCTCCGCAGCCAGTGGCAGCAGACACAGCACAGACCAAGAGCCAAGTGAAACCTACGATTGAACGCGTGCGGCTGAACACAATGCCATCCTCCAAACTTACCGTAACGGACAGTAGCGCAACCGGACCGGACAGCCACGTCCCTCACAGGGAGCAGAGCTGAGTTCGGACTCGCGCGGACCTCGACGCCATGAGTCAGTACTCGCAGGCGCCAAATTCGGGTCTGGTGGTATTTCGTCTCCGAATCGGGTCAAGCCGAGGAGGGCCGAGGCCGCGGTGCGCCCTTGCTTTCGGCCGGATTCCCGCCCGGACGGCCAGGCAACGGGGGCATGACGCGCTGAAAAGCCGGCACGGCGCGCGCCGCCGGCAGCTGCTGGGAGGTTTCGAGCAGCGAGTCGACGATCACGCGCGAGCTGCGCTGCCAGGTCAGATACGCCCATGCCCACTCGAATAAGACGCCCACGCGGCTCCGGAATTCCACGAGAAACAGGATGTGGACGAACAGCCAGAGCAACCACGCCAAAATCCCCGAGAATTGCATCCGGCCAACCTGGGCTACGGCCTTGTTCCGACCGATGGTGGCCATGGAGCCCTTGTCGACGTAGCGAAACGCGCGGCGCGGCTGCCCGCCGAGCTCCCGCCGCAGGTTCTGCGCCACGTGCATGCCGCTCTGCAGCGCCAGCTGGGCCACGCCGGGCAACGGCTTGCCGTCCTGCGTCTTGGCCATCAGATCGCCCACCACGAAGATCTCGGGGTGACCCGGCACGGACAGATCGTCTTCGACCTGCACGCGGCCGGCGCGATCGATCGGCGCAGCCAGATCGGCGGTGATCGCGCTGGCGCGTACGCCCGCGGCCCAGACGATCGTCTGCGACGCGATCCGGTCCTCGCCGATCTGCACGAAGTCCGCGCCCAGATCCGAGACCGGCGTGCCGGTCCGCACCTCGATGCCGAGCAGCTCGAGCTGCTGGCGCGCGCGCTCCGAGAGGTGCTCCGAGAAGGTCGGAAGCACGCGGGCGCCGGCTTCCACGAGCACGACACGCGCGGTGCGCGGATCGAACGCGCGAAAGTCGCGCGCCAGAGTGCGACCCGCGATCTCGGCCACCGCGCCCGCGAGCTCCACGCCCGTCGGCCCGCCTCCGATGATCACGAACGTGGTCCAGGCGCGGCGCAGCTCGGGCTGATTCTCGAGCTCTGCAGCCTCGAATGCGCGCAGGATACGGCCGCGAATGCCCAGCGCCTCGCCGATCGTCTTCAGGCCGGGCGCGTGCTCCGCCCAGGCGTCGTGGCCGAAGTACGCGTGCGTCATACCCGTGGCGACGATCAAATAGTCGTAGTCGAGCGTGCCGCCTTCGAGCTCGACGCGCTTGTTCGCGACATCGACTCTTCGCACGTTCGCCATCCAGACTGCAGCATTGCGCTGGTTGCGGAGGATCTTGCGGATCGGCGTCGAGATGCTGGGCGCGGCCAGCGCAGCGGAGGCCACTTGATACAACAGCGGCTGGAACAGGTGGTGGTTGCTGCGATCGACCAGCGTGATCTTCACATCGGCGTTGCGCAGAGCTTTCGCCGCAGCAAGTCCGGCGAAGCCACCGCCCAGGATCACGACGTGCGGGGCTTCTCGACGAAGCATTCCGGCCCTTTTGATCGACATTTGTTACACCTCTGTACGTGATCTCACGGGTCCCACGTGTCCACGAACCCCGCGCCGGAGCTGCTGGGATCGTCGTAGGTCCTGTGTGAGACCGGGGGCTGTGTGCCGCAATCTAGCGCAAATCGGAAGAACAGCGCGTAACCGCGACGTTGCCAACGTTTGCACGAATGCACGAAAACGCAACTGCGAAATTGTCGTTCACCTGGGCGGAGCGCAGGCGATACGTTGCGTGAGTGCTACCTGCAGCTGATGGCGGCGGTTGGCGCAGCTGTCAGCGGCACTGTTGATCGTGGCACTCGTAGCCTGGCGGACAGCTCTCGGTCTCGCTGCAGCGGAGGCGCTCACACAGCTTGCTCTTGGCGTTGCAGGTGAACGGCGGCTCACAACCGTTGGCCGTGCAACCCTTCACGGCCCACACCCCCGCCGCCACCCCGCCCGTGAGCGCGGCGTCCGCCGCCCCGCCGGTGTACTGGCAGCGCTCGGCGCCGCTGATCGCATCGGGCCGGCAGACGACATTGCTGGAGCTCGCGCAGCCCAAGGCGGCGAGCACGATCGAGCAGCAAAGCCAGCTCCGCATGTGATCCCCTTCGCGAGACCACCAGCGTAGCGCGCTCTTCGTTCAATACAACTCGCAACCCTTGGGGGTCTCGGTCTTCGCCAGCACGCAGATGTCTCCGCCCTCGCCGGCATCGAAGATGTCGTTGCCCGCGTCGCCGTTGAGCATGTCCTCGCCGGGGCCGCCGATCAGGATGTCGTCGCCGCCATCGCCGTACATCGTGTCGTCGCCGGCCTCGCCGCGCAGCTCGTCGTCGCCGTCGCCGGCGCTGAAGACGTTGTCCGCGGCCGAGCCGTACAGCTTGTCGTTGCCCGAGCCGGTCATCGCGTTCTCGATGTTCGCGAGCACGTCCTTCTCGCCGGACTCGCCGTCGTCCGCCGCGCACCCGCAGGCGCCCGCCGCACACGCCGCCTGGGCCGAGATGCAGAGCGTGACCGTGAGGTCGGCCGAGCGCTCGGCGTAGTCGATGGTATCCGCGCCCGCACCACCGTTCATGATGTCGCTGCCCGCCGAAGAGCCGCGCTCCAGGAACGTGTCGTCGCCGTTGCCGCCGTTGAGCGTGTCGTTGCCCGGGCCGCCGATCAAGGTGTTGTCGGCGTCGCCGCCGGTGATGTTGTCCGCCGCCTTGCCGCCGATCAGCGTCTCGACGCTGTCCTGGACGTCGTCGCGCTCGTTGGTCTCGCCGTCGTTCGCCACGCGGTCGACCTTGATCACGATCGGCGCGTTGCGCAGCTCGTAGGTGAGGATGTCCAGGCCCCGACCGCCGTCGTAGACGTCGCCGCCGTCCGCGGTCGCTGCGGTCTTGAGCAGATCGTCGCCCTCGCCGCCGTGCAGCACGTCCGCGCCCACGCCGCCGGTCAGCATGTCGTTACCCGCGCCGCCGTAGGCCGTGAACGCCACGTTGAGCGCCGTACCTACCGCGGTGCTGCCCGTGGCGTCGATGTGGTCGTCGCCGGGTCCGGTGCTGACGATCAGCGATTCCTGGTTCTTGACCGTGATCTTGGGCAGGTTCTTGGCGATGCGCAGCGTGGCCAGGCCGTTCTGCGTGCCGAGCTGCACGTCGTCGTCGTTGTACGTGCCTGCGATTGCGACCACGTCCTTACCCGCGCCGAGGTCGACGCTGATCGTGCCGTCGCGCATGCTCTCCGGAAAGTCGCCGAGCGAGAAGTCGATGATCAGGGTCTCGAGCGCCGCGCCGCCGGTGATCTTGATCGCCTTGGGCGACTTGAGCGCCACACACTTGATGCCGTTCACCTGCACCATGCCATCCTGCGCCGCGAGCTGCATCGTGCTGGACTCGCTGGTGAAGCCGAGCACGAGCGTGTCGCCGTCGGCGCCCGAGCGCTCCGTGCAGCCCTTGGCTGCGGCACCGGACACCACGCTGTCGTTCGGAATGCCTTCGAACTCGGGATCGGGCGTGAACTCGCCGGCGTCCTGGCTGGCGTCCAGCTGATCCGGCCCGGCATCCATCGGCGCGTCGGAACCGCCGCTGCCAGCTGCGGGCTCGCTCGGCTCACCGGCATTTCCCTCGCCGGGCTCACCCGCGGCGCCGTTGTCGCCTGCGTCCTTCGTGTTCCCGGGGTCAGCGTCCTTCCCGCAGCCGGTGGCCAGCGCCACACACAACACACAGCAGAGCCAGATCGAGTCGCGCACGGTGTTCATCGAAGTCGGCTTCCTTGCTCGGGACGCAACGCTGCCTCGGCGATGCATCTCCACTGCTCGCACGAGCAACAGCGGATCTTGAGGCCAAAAAAGGAGCGGGCGGTCGACCTCGCGATCGACCGCCCTCTCTAAGCAGGTGCGCTTTTACGCGCTGGCTATCACAGCTCGCAGCCGGTGGCCGGCGTGAGGTCCGATGAATCGCTCACGCAGATGTCGCCGTCTCCGGTACCGGCAATGATCGTGTCATTGTCAGCGCCACCGTTGATGTTGTCATCGCCGGGGCCGCCCGTGAGGCTGTCGTCGTCGTCATCGCCCCAGAGCGTGTCGTTGCCGTCGCCACCGACGAAGACGTCGTTGCCGTCGCCGCCTTCGAACGTCACGTCGACAGTCGCGCCCGCGGCGCTGAAGTTGTCGACGCCGGTGCCGCCGATCACGTGCTCGACCGCGTGGACCTGGTCCAGCTCGCCCGAGGTCTTACCGTCGTTCGCGGTGGGGCAGTCGGTCACCGCCGCCGTGAAGCAGAGCGTCACGGTGGTACCAACCGTATAGGCGCTGTAGTCGACGATGTCGTCCGAGCCCGCGCCGCCGCTGAGGATGTCGCCGCCGGGGCCACCGACGAGGATGTCGTTGCCCGAGCCACCCGTGATGGTGTCGTTGCCGAAGCCGCCGATCATCTTTTGGATGTCCGCAGCGATGTTGACGAGCTCGGTCGAGCCCTCGCCGTCCGTCGCCTGGGCGTTGTTCGACAGCGAGACCGCCACCGTGCGACCCGAGAAGTCGGCTGCGTTGGCGCCGGTGCCGCCGCTGAGCGAGGCGTAGCAGTTGAAGACGGGCATGTAGAAGGTGTCGTCGCCCACTTCGCCACTCAGCGAATCGCCGTCGGTCGACGCGTTGCAGGTGGCGTTGGCGCCGCCCGAGATCTTGTCGTCGCCGTCGCCGCCGGTGATGGTGTTCTTGAGCGAGTCGCCGTACAGGATGTCGTTGCCCTTGCCACCCTTGATGTTCTCGGTGGTGTAGCGCACGTCGTCATTCTCACCGCTCAGACCGTCGTCGGCATCTGCCACGTTGGTCGTGCCGCTGATCGTGCTCGCGGTGCCGACCGTCAGGCCGAGCAGCGTGGTCGACGTGCTGGCCTTGAGCTGGATCGAGGTGGTGGTCAGCGCCGAAGTCGCCGACAGCACGAGTTGGTTGAGGCCACGCATCGAGGCCACGCCAGCCGCCGCTGTGTTGATGCGCGAGAGCACCTCAGCCGGTGTGTCGTCGGCAGCCTGGAACGTCACGGTGACGTCGGCTGCGCCATCGAGCGAGAAGATCAGCGTCTTCGTGGAGAGCATCGTGTAGTCGATGGTCGCGAGGTTCGCGGTGCCGATGATCGACGGCTTCTGCGGGCCGATGTCGACCGTGACGGCAGCCGTGCGGTTGCTGTAGTCGACGGTGTCGTTGCCGGCTTCACCCACGTAGGTGTCCGAGCCGTCGTCGCCCACGGCCATCTTGAAGGTGTCGTTGTTGTCGCCGCCGTAGAACGTGTCGTCGCCGTCGCCGCCGGTGAACTTGTCGTCACCCGCGCCGCCGTACGCCGTGATGTTGGCCGTCATCGTGCCGACCACCACCGCGGAGCCCTGGAACGACGTGATGTCCGCCGCGACCGGGTTCGCGATCAAGGTGTCCGCGCCGCCGCCCATCGAGGCCGTCAGCGTCAGGCCGCCGGTGCCGGGCTTGACGCCGATGTCGGCCGCCTTGTCACCGGTTACCTCGACGTAGACCTCGCTGGTCGTGCCGTCCTTGCCGAACTTGTACGTCTCGGCGCCGGTGCCGCCGCGGATCATGAAGCTGTCCGCGCCGCCGTCGGCGGTGAGGAAGTCGACCAGGATGCCGCCGGTGTTCGCCAGGATCTTGGTGCCGAAGGAGCCCGGCAGCATGTCCAGGATCACCTTGTTGGCGCTCGAGTCACCGTTGATCGCGAGCTTGCTGACGTTCAGAGTCGTCAGCTGCGTGTCCACACCAGCGATGTCGCCGACGCACACGTAACCGTTCACGGTGATCTTGCCGCCCGGCGCGCTGATCACTGCCGCATTCGCGTCGAGCGAGAGCGTCAGGACTCCACTCGCGAAACCCGTGGTGGCTTTGGCACAACCCGTGACCGCTGCGCCGAGCTCGGACGCTGCGGATTCCACTGGGTCTTGCTCTCCTGGCGTCGGATTCTCATCCGACGACCCACAACCGGCGAGGCTGCATAGCAGCGTCGCCAGCGCGAAAACGCGCATCACGTCCCCTTTTCGTTTCATTCTATGACTCCAATCTGCATTACTGAGTGGTTCTGGGAGGGCGACGCATGCAGCTGCGCGTTGCCCTCGACCTGTGAACCCCAAACGAACGCTGCCGGTGGATTCTTGAGAGAAAGAAATTGGATAAGTCGTATTTCGTGAGCAGGACGTGTTGCGTAGCGCTCTGCCATGCGCACGCACATTCGCCGTGGCTAACGTCTGGCTGGTTGTGTCAGCGCCATGCAGCTAACGGCGGCAGCCTTTAAAGTCGGCTCCAGACTTCGGGCTTCAGGCTCCAGGAGCAGAGGGGAGAGGAGAGCCCACGGCCCGAAGCCAGTGATCCCGAAGCCGGGAGCCCGGAGCCCGGAGCCCGAGTAAGGCCCCTTGCGAAAACGACCGTTCGTTCTATAGTAAGCGTGTCATGAGCAAAGGCCTCGCGACCCGCCAGCTGATCCTCGACCGCGGCACCGACCTCGCCAGCAAGCTCGGGCTGCGCGGCGTAACGATCGGTAGCCTGGCGGAATCATTGGGTCTTTCCAAGAGTGGCCTGTTCGCGCACTTCAAGTCCAAGGACGCCCTCGATGCCGCGCTGATCGCCCACGCCGGCGCGCTGTTCGTGGACCGGGTGGTCCGCCCGGCGCTGCGCGAGCCCCGAGGCGAACCGCGCCTGCGGGAGCTCTTCCGGCGCACGCTGGACTGGCCCACCCGCTCCGGTCTGCCGGGGGGCTGCCCGATGATCGCCGCCGCGGCCGAGCTCGATGACTGCCCCGGCGCAGCCCGGGATGCGCTCGTCGCCCAGCAGAACGACTGGCTCGATACGCTCGCGAACCTCGCGCGCGTCGCCCAGCGCGAGGGCCACTTCAGCGGTGCGCTCTCACCCGAGCAGTTCGCCTACGAGGTCTACGGCATCCAGCTGATGCAGCACCTGTCCGCGCGGCTGCTGCGCGATCCCAGGGCCGACGAGCGCGCGCTCGATGCCTTCGAAGCTTTGGTGCTCCGCGCCAAGACCCCCGTCGTGTAGGCGGTCACTCGCGACCGACCCAGGAGATACCCATGCAACTCGAAAATAGCACGAACGTTCGCTCTTTGATTGAAGGGTTGGCACCCGAGGCTGCCGCGGTGCTGGCGACAGAGCTGTTCCTCAGGCCACCGGCTCGCCGTCCGAGTCGGCCCGAGGAAGCGCACGTGTTCGCGGCCGCCGAGCGCTTCGAGCTCGAGTTCGAGGGCGAGCGCCTGCCCGTGTTCCGCTTCGGTCGCGGCGCCACCACGGTGCTCTTGCTGCACGGTTGGGGCGGCAGCAGCCATCAGCTGCACACGTTCGTCGAGCCGCTGCTCGCGCGCGGCGCGTCGGTGGTGGCGTTCGATGCGCCCGGGCACGGTGGAGCGAGCGGCACGTGGTTGGCGATCCCGCGCTACGCGGAGGCGATCGCGCGCGTGGCCGAGCGAGTCGGACCGCTGTCTGCTCTGGTCGGTCACTCGATGGGTGCGGCCGCCGGCGCGTTCGCGATCGGCGCGGGCGTGCAGGTCGAGCGAGCGGTGCTGATCGGACCGCCGGCCAGTGAGTACGAGTTCTTCCAGAGCTGGATGCGCTCACTCGGCGTGGCCGAGTCCTTGATCGAGCTGACCAAACACGGCGTCGAGAGCCGCGTCGGCGTCAGCTTTGCAGCCCTGGGTCCGCAGCCAATAGCGGCAGGAGTGTCGGGTCCGATGCTGGTGATCCACGATCAGGACGATCGTGAGGTGCCGTGGGCCGATGGCGCAGCGATAGCGGCTGCGGCTCGCAGGGCTCGCCTGCTCACCACTCATGGTTTGGGGCACCGGCGAATCTTGCGCGATTCGGCCGTGATCGAAGCCAGCGTGGACTTCGCGCTGGGTGGACACAAGCTGCACACTGAGACAACGGCAAGTTTTGTTGCTGTGATGTGAAGTTGTTCACAGGCACGACTGCTCCGATCAGAGTAGTACAACGCTCACATGCTTACTGGCGTGGGGTCGGACCAGGTGCAGTTGACGAAACAGCGTTCAGGCAAACGCAAGCAGCCGATGCGTGTGTTGGTTGTCCAGGAGGACATCGGACTCGGCGAATCGCTGCGCGACGGTCTGCGAGACTGGGGCGCAACGGTGCACTGGGTGCGGACACTCCGCGAGGCAATCGCCGCATGCGCGCAGCCCTTCGAGCTGCTGGTCCTCGACACTCAGTTGCCAGATGGCAGCGGTGTCGCGCTCGCCGAGCTCGCAGTGCGCACGAGGCCAGCGCCCATGTTGCTGGCCGTCGGCACGCGCCAGTCCGCGCGCGAGGCGTTCCGCCTCGCACAGCTGGGTGCCGTGGGTTTTCTGCAAAAGCCAGTGTCGCGATCGGAGCTGAGTTTGGCGCTCGAGCAGCTGTTCGAGCAGGCGCCCGACTATCTGCCGCACATGATCGCGATCGTCGGACGGGTGGGTTTCCGCGAAGTCCTCGAGCGCGTACGTCGCTCGATGGCCGAGCAGGCACTCGCGATGTCCGCAGGCAACAAGACCGGTGCCGCGCGCCTGCTCGGCATCACGCGCCAGGCAGTACAGCAGCTCATTCGCGATCTGGACCTGACGGATTCTCAGCGGCCACAAGCCAATGCCGAAGCGGACGCCGATTCGGACGAATCGCTGCGCGCGGTTTAGGCACATGGCGGCTGCAGCTCATTGTGGTTGAGGGGAAACCCTCGTTCGTTGTGTCACCAGTAAGTGTCTGGCCTGCATGAGCGCACCCGCGCTTCCTACCGGCTGCCGGCTTTTGGCGACACGATGTTCCGATGGCAGAAGCCTCGGTTCCGCTCGAAGAAGCGGGACACCTGATCGCCGGCAGGTACCTCATAGAAGAGGTCTTGGGTCGCGGCGGCATGGCCACCGTGTACAGAGTGCAGGACAACGCGACCGGCGCGCGTTGTGCACTGAAGCGCGTGCGCGCGTCTGGCCCCGGCTCTGCCGAACGTCGTCAGCAGCTGCTGGAGCGCGAGTACTACACGCTGGCTCAGCTGGCTCATCCGCGGATCATCGCGGTGTACGACTTCGGTCGGGACGAGCGCGGGCCGTACTACACCATGGAGCTGCTCGATGGAGCGGATCTGGCGAGCCTGGGCCGCGTGCCCTGGCAGCAAGCCTGCGCGTTGCTGCGAGACGTGGCTTCGTCGCTGTCGGTGTTGCACTCGCGCGGCCTGCTGCACCGCGACGTCTCGGCGCGCAACGTGCGCTACGGCAGCGGCGGCTCGGCCAAGCTGATCGACTTCGGTGCGTTGTGCTCGATCGGACTCGATCTGGAGGTCGTGGGAACGCCGCCCTTCGTGGCGCCCGAGGCCATGCAGCTGCAGGCACTCGATGCGCGCGTGGACCTGTTCTCGCTGGGTGCTCTCGGCTACTTCCTGCTCGGCGGCAGACACGCCTATCCGGCGCGCCACTTGCGCGACCTGCGCGACGTGTGGCGCTCCGCGCCGCCGCCGATCGGCCGGCTGGTGCCGGAGGTGCCGGCGGCGCTGAACGAGTTGATCATGGACCTGTTGTCGCTGGACCGCGCCGCGCGGCCTCAGCACGCAGCCGAGGTCATGAAACGGCTGTGCACGATCGCGCAGCTGCCGATCGACGAGGACAGCGGCGTCTCGCGCGCCTACCTGACCGCTCCCGCGCTGGTGGGTCGCGAACAAGCCCTGGTCACCACGCGCAAGGCGCTGTTGTCGCTGGTGCGCGGTGATGGCCAGACGCTGCTGATCGAAGGCGCGCCAGGTCTCGGCCGATCGCGCATGCTCGACGCGGCGGTGCTCGAGGGCAAGCTGCTCGGAGCGCTGGTCTTGCGCGCGCACGTCGGCGATCGTGCCGCCGGCGATTGGGCCGCGGCGCGAAGCCTCGTCGCGCAGCTGATGAGCTGGAGCGTCGACCGCGTCGACACCGCGCTGCGCCTCTCGCGCGACGTGCTGTCACACGTGATCGATGGCTTCGGTGCCCCGGTCGGGCCGTTTCCCGATCGCAGCCTGCTGATCCGCGAGCTGCGCGACTTCGTGCTGGCGCTCGCCGAAGGTCAGCGCCTGTTGATCGCGGTCGACGACGCCCATCGCATCGACGAGCCTTCGCTGGCGCTGCTGGCCGCGCTCGCGCACAAGACCGAGCGCCATCCGCTGGTGTTGGCGCTGACCACCGAGCCGCAGGAGGCCGCGTCATCGTCGGCCTCGTTGCGTCTTCTGCAGTCGCTGGCGACGCGCATCGAGCTGGTTCCGTTCACCGCGACGCAGACCGAGGCGCTGCTGCGCTCGGTGTTCGGCGACGTCCCGAACCTGGCGCCCTTGGCTGCACACATTCAGCGCCAGGCGCAGGGCAACCCGCGCGCCACCATGGAGCTGGCCGAGTACCTCGTGGAAGGCGGCGTGTGTCGCTACGAGGACGGCAGCTGGTCGCTTCCGAGCTCGCTCAGCGATCGCGATCTGCCGAGCAGCCTGGCGCAGACCCTGGAGACGCGCCTGCTCGCGCTGTCGGGCGATGCCCTCGCGCTGTGCGAAGCAGCGAGCATCGCCGAGCTGCCGGCGCTGTCCGTCCCGCAGTTCGCGGAGCTGTGCGGAGGTTGGCCGCCGGAGCGCGTGTTCGTCGCGCTGCACGAGCTGGTTCGCGCACGCGTGCTGATGGCCGAGGGCGCGTACTACCGCTTCAGCCAGCGCGGCTACGTGCCCGTCGTGCGCGTGCTCACGCCGGATGAACGGCGCAAGGCGCTGCACTCGCGCATGGCCGATCTGCTGCTCGCGCAGGGCGCCGACGTGCTGCTGCTCGTTCACCACCTGCTCGAGGCCGACCGCGACGAGCAGGCCATCACCGCACTCCAGACCATCGACTCGCGCACGCGCCACCCGCCGAGCTCGCTCTACGAACGCGCGCTCGCGCACGCCGAGCGTCGCCATCAGCCGCAGCGCGTGCTGACGGAGCTGCGCGTGAACCTGATGACGGCCTGCTCGTTTGCGCTCGATATCGAGGGCTTTCGGCGCGTCGCGCCAAGGGTGCTCGAGGTCCTGGTCGCCGACAGCGGGCTCGCGCTCTACCAGCAGCTGAGCGACCTGCCGGCTCCGGAACGGCTGTCGCAAGCGCTGATGCGCACGCAGCAAAAATACCTGGAGACGCCCGAGCACGAGCGCGTCTACCCGGTGGACGAGGCGATCCGCAAGCTGGCGCGCCTCGCCAACGGCTTCGCGATCGTCGGCCTGTTCGCGGGCGAGCTGAAGCTGGTGCGGTCGTTCCCCGACCTCGAGCCGCTGCTGCCGCTGTCGGCTGCGATCGGCGTGATGCGAGGCCTGCTCTTGGGAGCTACCCACTGGCTGTGCGGGCGGTTCCGCCACTCGTCTGCGACGTACGAGGAGATCTTGGCGCGCATCGAACAACCCGATCGCGGTGGGCTCGAGCCCGAGCAGCAGGAGCTCGTGAACGCCGTGTGCCAGACCCTGCTGGGCAGCCTCGAGGCGCCCATCGGCAACGCGAACTGTGAGCAGCGCGCGCTGCGGCTCGAGACCCATCGCGCGTTCCGCGGCTCGGCCTGGCGCATCCGCCAGCTATTTCATCTCAGCCGCGGCGACATGGAGCAGGCGCGCAAGTGCATGCGCCGCGCCGAGCTGCTGACGTTGCAGGAAGGGATCGAGCAGCAGGTGGCGGGAGGCGCGCAGGGCACGGCGCTGCTGACCTACGTTCGCTCCGAAGATCTCATCGCGCTCGACAGCGCGGTCGCCGACGTGGCGTCGCTCGCCGAGCGCATGCCGTACTGGCGGCCGATGCAGTTGTTTGGTGAGAGCGCGCGCCTGCGCTTGCGCGGCGATCCCAGGGCCGCGTTGGAGGTGCTCCTGCCGGCGCTCGAGCTGGCGGCGCCGGGTCTACACTGGATGTTCGGCACGATCGCGGCGTCGCACATCCGCCTGCTGTCCGAGCTGGATCGACTCGACGAGGCGATCGCGCGCGGGCAGGAGTATCTGCGAGTTGCGGAGCGCGAGGGGTTGAACAGCGCGAACGAGGTGCGCGCCCCGCTCGCGTGGGCGCTCGCGCGCGCCGGGCGACCCCAGGAAGGGCTGGTCATGGTGCAGGAGCTGCTCGAGCTCCTGGAGCGAGCTCGGTACTCCGGCATCGTGGTCGGCACTGCGTTCGAAACCGGAGCGCGCATCAGCCTGATGCTCGGCGATCGCGCAGGTTTCGATGACCACGCGCAGCGCTGCGCGGCGGCGTGGCAGGTCGGCAACAACCGCATCTTGAACGCCAAGCTGGCGCGCCTGCTGGCCGAGGCCGATCCGAGCGCCGCGGCGCGCGCCGCGGAGACCGTGGACGAAGCGACGCTCGGCGGCGAGTACGAGACGATCCACAGCCGCATCAACGAGTGCGTGGACAAGAGCGACCGCGCGCGCTGTGCGCTGACCTTGTTGTTGCAGCAAGCGGAACGCTTCTCCGGCTACTTGTTCGCAGCCACGAGCGAGCACGAGTTGAGCTTGCTCGCGGCCTTGCCGGAGGAGCCGTCGCCCGAGATCGAGCGCTGGGCCAACGCCTGGTACAGGATGGAGATCAGCGCCCACAGCGGCAACGTCGAGACCGCCGAGGCGGGCAAGGCGCCCGATACCGCCCCGCCCGACGCCGTCAGCGGCCTTAGCCCGCATCACCGCGATCGCGATGGCCACCGCTTCGAGGCGTTGTTGCTCACGGTGCCGCGCGAGCGGACGCTGGTGGCCGTGGGCGTGCTCGTGCTGGAGCTGCACCAAGTGCGCGCGCGCGCCAACAAGGGCTTGATGACCCAGATCGCCTCGCTGATGCTCGCGCACGGCGATGCCAGCGCCGTGGGCATCCTCGATCGCTCGATGTTCGCGACGCGCGAGCAGTAACCGTCCTGCGCCAGGGCACTGCCCCACCAGGCTAACGTTGACCGCGCAGCGATGGCTCTGGGCTGCCCTGCACGGGTAGGGGACCCGCGGCATGTGCAGGGGACCGCGCACGGGGCAGGTAGATGAGCCGCGACCCCGAGGTTCAGACACTGTTCAAGCGCGATGTCGTCCGTCCCCATCGTCGAGCGAGCGATCGATGGTCGTTGGGATATGCAACAGTGCCTTTTTTCTACGTTTCGGCCGCAGTCGCTCAAACCGTCACGCTGACCGACTTGACTCCCTCGACGAAACGAACGTAGACCTCTGTGAATTAGAAGCAAGGTGAACGTATGAGTCAGAACCGGCGTATTTCGCGTCGCGAATCACTCAAAGTGTGTTTGGTGCCGGCAGGGCTGGTCACCGCGAACTGGCTGTTGGGCTGCAGCAGTGAGGCCAGCGGTCCGGGCGATCAGCTCGCCGCGGGCAGCGGCACCACGCCGGCAGCCGGCAACACGAGCATGCCGCCGATGGCTGCAGGTGGGGCTGGCTCGTCGATGACGAGCGCGGGCAAGGGCGCAACCTCGGGTGCGGCCGGTGCGACCGTGACGCCCTCGGCTGCGGGCAGCAACGCCGCGGGTGCCTCGGGCGGCGCGGGAGCGGCGGGTGCTCCGCAGATGGCCGCGGCCGGAACCACGGGCAGCGCGGGCATGGCTGCAGCCGGCAGCGGCGGTGCAGGCGGCTCGATGATGGGCGTGGGCGGCAGCGGCGGCATGACGGGTTCGGCCGCGATGTGGGCCACCGGTGGCACCAAGTCCATGATGGGTAACTATCCCAACCCGTTCGAGATGGGTGCGGGCTCGATGTGCACCGTGTACCCGTCCCAGACCATCGGCCCGTGCTACGCGCAGATGCCGGCGCTGCGGCAGGACATCAGCGACGGGCTCGGCGGGTTGCCGATGCGGATGTCGTTCCTGTTGGTGAAGGGCAGCGCTTGCACGCCCGTGCCGAACGCTCAGATCGACATCTGGCACAGCGGCAGCGGCGGCATCTACTCGGCCTACGCGACCAACACCACCTGCAACCCCGGCACCATGGACGTGAAGAAAGACATGTTCTGTCGCGGCGTGCAGATGACCGATGCGATGGGACGAGCCGACTTCAGCACGGTCTTCCCCGGCTGGTACAAGGGTCGGACGATCCACATTCACTTCACGATCCGCGTGGACGGTCGCGAGTCCAAGACCTCGCAGCTCTACTTCGAAGACGCGATGGTCGACGAGATCCTCGCGCAAGGCGACTACAAGGCGCGCGGCAAGCGCGACACGAACAACGCCAACGACACGCAGTTCAAGACCGGCGGAGCCACGCCGGCGCAGATCCTCTTCCAGACCGCCAAGCGCGCCGATGGCGTGCTGCACGCCTGGAAGGTGATCACGATCGCCTGAGGCCCCTGCTGACGCGGGTGCTCTGCTACAAATTGGCGCGGATACGCGTGCGCTCGGCAGAATGCGACCCGCGGAGGTCGTATGGGCACCTTGGTCGGCATGCTGTTCGGCTTCGTGGTCTGGTTCTTCGTTCGCTACGGGCTCGGTGGCTTCTACACCATCGGCCCGAGCGAGCGCGCAGTGCTGACCACGTTCGGCCGCGCGCAGCGGCTCGGCAACCAGACGACGCTCGACGACGCGGTGTCGGCCGGGCTGCGCCCCGATGAGCGGGCGCGCTATGCCTACCCGCAGGTTCGCGTGGTCACCCCGGGCTTCTACTGGAAGTTCCCGTGGCAGCAGGTGCACCGCGCCTCGATCGCCACGGCGACCACGTCGATCGCCTTCGATCCCGAGGATCCGAGCGCGAACCACGGCGGCCGCGTGCTGGACGCCGTGACCAAGGACCAGCTGAACATCGGGCTGACGGGTCAGCTGCGCTACACGGTCTCCGAGCGCAACCTGTACGCCTATCTGTTCGGGGTGAAGCACCCGGTGGCGCACGTCATGGCGTACTTCATCTCGATCCTGCGCGATCGCATCGCCAACTTCTCCGCGCCCGGGGCCGAGGCCTCGCCCTCGCACGCCACGGAGCTCGGCGCGCAGCAGATCTCGATCAACGACCTGCGCAAGCACCTGCGAGACTTGAACGAGCGCATGAACGAGGAGTGCGCGTCGGCCGCCGCGCGCTACGGCATCTCGCTGGACGCCGCGCTGATCACCGGTATCGACCCACCGACCGAGGTCGACTCGGCGCTGGCCGCGATCAATACGGCTTATAACCACGTCTCGAGCGAGATCAGCCTCGCTCAAGCCTCGGCCGATCAAAAGATCGTCATGTCGCGGCGTGCGGTCGAGATCGAGACCTTGAACGCACAGGCCGAGGTGCAGCCGATCCTGGCGCTGGCCAACGAGCTCGCGGCACTCAAGGTGCAAGGCGAGGGCGCGCTCCGCGCGTACATCCGCAACTCGCGCCTGTCCTTGTTCTCGCGCGTGCAGAGCATGGTGCTCGAGCAGGAACTGGAGGTGAAGTGATGGAGTTCCTGACGGCGTTTGCCATCACGTTCTTCGGCTCGTTCATCCTGGTGCCGATCGCGCTGGCCATCGCGCGCGCGTTCTGCCTGTACGTCGTGATCCGCGAGCGGCAGTGCGTGGTGTTCGAGCTGTTCGGCAAGGTGCGCTGGGTCGCGCAGGAGCCGGGGCTGCACTATCCGTGGATGCACATGGGTCCGTTCGCTGCGTTCGTGCCGTTCTTCGGCCACCGGCGCTTCGTCGATCTGCGGCAGGATCAGGCGTATTTGCGCTCACAGCCGGTCAATTCCGAGGAGGGTGCGCCGATGGGCATCGGTGTCTGGTACGAGATGTACGTGAGCGATCCGATCTCGTACCTGTACAAGAACGCCGACCCGGCGGGCTCGCTTCGGGCCAACGTCTCGAACGCCACCGTGCGTTGCCTCAGCAACATGAAGCTGGAGCGCATGCTCGAGGATCGGCACGCCATGAGCCAGGCGGTGCGCGAAGAGGTCTCCCAGAAGTCTCAGGACTGGGGGTACAAGTCGGGGTCGGTGTATGTGCGTAAGGTCCACTTCCGCGACGTCGGTATGATCTCACAGATCGAACAGAAGGTCGTGAATCGGTTGCGTCAGGTGACCGCAGCCATCCAGCAAGACGGCAGCAACCGCGTGAACGTGATCCGCTCGGCCGCGGAGCGCGAAGCCTCCACCGAGTTCGCCAAGGCCGCGGCCATGCGCCCGAGCATCGTCGGCGCGGCGCTGGCGGCGGTGTCGCGCGATCGCGAGCTGTGCGACGCATTGTTCGACGTGCTCGAGGCGCAGAACCTCCTGGCCAACCAGCAGCTGCAGGTGACCGTGATCCCGAGCGGGGAGCCCCTGCTCGCGCAGCTGACCGCGTCGCGTCGGCTCGATCCGCACGCACGCTGAGCTAGTCCTCCGCCCGCGCGACGACTGTTTCTGGTATCACGCTGGTCATGGCCAGCGTGTTTCGCATCCTGTCCGCCGACGAGTGGCAACGCGCCCAGGGCGACGGTGTCTTCCGGGGCGCCGCGCACGATCAGCGCGACGGGTTCATCCACTGTTCCAGCGCCGTGCAGGTCGCGGGCACGCTGCGCGCGCACTACGCGGGGGTGCGCGATCTGCTGCTGTTGTTCGTGGACGCCTCCGCGCTGCCCGTGCGCTGGGAGCCGTCGCGCGAGGGCGAGCTGTTCCCGCACGTGTATGGCGAGCTGCCGGTGAGCGCAGTCCAGCGCGTGGAGTCGTTGCCGCTCGGGCAGGATGGCCTGCACCAGCTGCCGGAGCTACCCCGAACGGTGGAGTTCTACTTCGACTACCTCTCGCCGTACTCGTACCTGGCCTCGCTGCAGATCCGCGAGGTCTGCGTGAACGCGCGGGCCACGGTGATCTACCGGCCGATCTTGTTGCCGGTGCTGCTCGATCACTGGGGCCAGCTCGGGCCGGCCGAGGTTCCGCCCAAGGCCGTGCACACGTTCAAGGAGTGTCTGCGCTACGCATTCGCGCGCGGCATTCCCTTCCGAGCGCCGCGCCTGCACCCGTTCAACCCGCTCTTGCCGCTGCGCGCCACCCTGGCCGCCGACAACGAGACCAAGCGCGAGCGCGTGGTTACTGCCCTGTTCAACCTGGGCTGGGTGCGCGGCGGAGACCTGTCGGCAGAGTCCGAGGTGGAGCAGCAGCTGACGGCGGCGGCGCTTCCTGCCGCGGAGCTGATCTCGCGCGCCCGTGCGCCCGAGATCAAGGATCGCTTGCGCAGCGAGACCGACCTCGCCATCCAGCGCGGCGTCTTCGGCGTGCCCAGCATGCTGGTCGACGGCGAGCTATTCTGGGGCTTCAGCCAGCTCGAGAACCTGGGGTTGTACCTCGGCGGGCGCGATCCTCTGCGAGGTCACGACTACCGCGACTACATGCCGAAGGGCAGCGGCGCGAAGCGATCACTCGTCCAGCGCTGAGTAGATCAAGCTCTTGAGCTGGGCGCGGAAGTCGAACGTCCGCGACGGGATGAGCTGCGTCATGAAGATGACGACCAGCTCGGCCTGTGGATCGACCCAGAAGATCGTGGAGGCCGCGCCGCCCCAGTAGAACTCGCCGCTGCTCAGGCTGCCTGCTGCGACGGGGTCGACGGTGGAGGCGAAGCCCAAGCCGAAGCCGACGCCTTCGTTGGCGGTCTCGGAGAACGCACCGATCGCGAGCTGCGTGAGGTCCTGGCCGCCCTGAAGGTGGTTTTGACGCATGAGGTGCAACGTGCGAGGCGCGAGGATGTGCACGCCGTCGAGCTCGCCGCCGCGGCGCAGCATCTCGGCGAAGCGATAATAGTCGGCGATGGTGCTGGTGAGCCCGCCGCCGCCCGACAGGAAGCGCGGGTGCTCGCGGTAGCTGCTGGTCTGCGGGTCGTCGGCTAGCTCGAGGCGCTTCTCCGCGCCGCGGCGGTAGCAGGCGGCAAGGCGTGAGAGCTTCTCCGTGGGTACGCTGAAGCTCGTGTCGCGCATGCCGAGCGGCTCGAAGATCCGCTGTGCGAGGAAGCGATCGAAGCTCATGCCGGAGATGGCTTCGACGAGCGCCCCGCAGACGTCGGTCGAGAGCGAGTACATCCAGCGCTCGCCGGGCTGATAGCGCAGCGGTACCTGGCCCAGCTTCCTGGCGAGATCCTGGGCGGTCTCGTCGCGCTCGCGGCGGATGCGCAGCTTGCGATAGACCTGATCGACCGGGTGGACGCTTTGCTCGGCGCCGAGCGTGGCCAACACGTTGCCGTACGTCAGGCCGCCCGTGTGCGAGAGCATGTCGCGGATCGTGACAGGGCGCTTGGCGGCCTCGGTCATCATCTGATCGCCTTCGCCGCTGACCCAGACGCGTTGATCGCGCCACTCGGGGAAGTAGCTGCTGACAGGATCGCTGAGTCGGAAGCGACCTTCTTCGAACAGCGTCATCAGCGCGACCGAGGTGATCGGCTTGGTCATCGAGTAGATGCGGAAGATCGTGTCCCGCGCGAGCGGCTTGCCGCGTTCGCGATCGGCCAGGCCGAACTCGCGCTGATAGGCGATCTCACCGGCGCGCGCGACGAGCAGCTGACACCCGGCTATTTTTTCACGCTCGATGTAGTGATGGTTGAGGTGAGCGGTGATGCGATCCAAGCGTCCGGGGATGAAACCGTGCATGCGACTCGAGACCTCGTGTGAGCAGTGCAGTAGTGCACCGAATGTGCGGCATCATGCCAGCCGCTGTCATTCGCACCAAGGGACATAAAAGGTGCAAATCATTGGCAGTCGCGGGCAACCTGACACTTCTCACGCCAGCTTGGCGCAAGTTGTGAGCCAGTTGTCCGTCGGTCGCCAGCGCCGCGCGGCGGTTCCCGCGTTCAGTGCCGTGGTTCGAGATGCGTCGCTGCGTACCGAGCGTCCACTCGACTAGAGCTTGCGCTGCACGCTCTCCATCTTGTCGAGCATCGTCTGGTCGCGATCGATGCGGGTGCCCAGACGTAACGATGTGCTGATGCGCGGAGCACCGAGCGCGTGCACACGCTCGTGACACTCGCGCAGCGCAGCAAACACGTCATCCCATTCGCCTTCGACCACGGTGCCGTACGGATGCATCTGGTGGGGTAGCCCACGCTCGCGCAAGACGCGCTGACACTCGGCCACGTACTCGGAGACTGAAACGCCGACGCCGATCGGAACCACGCAGAAGTCGAGCATCACCTTCATCACTTCACCTCGGCCGTTTTGGCCGTGTTAGTCCTGTCGCGAGTGTACGACCTACGGCGCGCATGTGCTGCTCGCGCCGCGCGATGCCGTACATCGCGTCGTCGAAAAATGGTTGGCCGTTCGTCGCGACGGACTTTTTGCTACGCAGCGCGCGTTTGCGCGATGCACCACGTGCACGGACTCTGTTAGAGTCGGTGCTCGCCGTCGACGCGGAGTTACATGGGACTGTTTTCGAAACTCTTCTCCAACGCGGGCGACGATCCAACGCAATCGGAGGGCCAAGATGCGCAGTCGGCTGCGTCCGGTGAAAGCGTGACCAAAGGCGAAGAGCCGGTCGCAACGGGTGCCGCGGCGAAGGATTCGCGCGCGCGCTCCGCAGCGACGCCGGAGAAAGCTGAACCCGCGCCGCCCGCAGCGGCCGCGGAGAAGCCGGTCAAGGGTCGTTCCGAGACTCTGCTGACCGGTGCCGCAGTCAAGCCACCGCCGCCGGAAGCCGCCAGTAAGGGTGGCGGTCAGGCAAAGAAGCCGGAGCCGAGTAAAGCAGCGGCGCCGGTCAAACCACCGCCGGCCGCGCTCGGTAGCGCCGGTATCTCCGGACGCACGCCAGGCGCGCAGCCCGGATCATCGGAGAGCAGCGATGCGCACAAACAAGTGACTGGCGCACGTAAGCCCGGCGTCCAAGTGAAGCCGCCGCCCGAACAGGTCAAAGGTAAGCGTCCGCCGCCACCAGCTGCAGGCGAAGCTGGCGCGGACGAGAAGACCACGCCGTTCATCACGTCCGGTCCGGGCGCGCAGGCGCTGCCCCCATTGCCTGGGGCCCCGCAGCCGGCCGCCGCACCGCCCGGCGGCAGCTCGACACCGCTCGAAGCTGCCGTGGACGCAGCGCTGAACGCGTTGATGACGCCGCAAGCGTCACCAGAGAACGACACTCAGCACGACAACGCGCACGACCAACGCGCGGTGACCGAGACCTTCGCCGACATGGCCAAGGTGCACGCGCATCCGCTGCGCGAGCTGATGTTTCAGCTCTCGGTCGGCCGCACGCCGAAGCAGTGGGCCGGGGCCTGCCGCCCGGTGCTGCGCCCGCTGTTCGACGCCGCGACACAGATCGGCATGCTCGAGCTCGTCGGGGCGCTCGGCGCGTTCGATGCGGCGCTGGAGCGCGCTGCGGCCGAACCGACGCCGACGATCGGTGACGCCGCTGTCGAGGCGCTGACCGGTGCCTACGCGCGCCTGCGCCAGCAAATGCCCGACGCGTTCACTCCCCCGGATCACGCCGACAACCGGCGCCTGATCCTGCTCGAGTCGCTGCTGCTGCAGGTGCCCGATCTGCAGCGCCGCACGCTGTCCAAGCTGTACGCCGCCGGTGTCAGCTCGCTCGCGCAGCTGAGCCAGGCGGAGCCCGAGGAGCTGTCCGCCGTGGCGGGCATCGACCGCGACCTGGCGCACGCCATCGTCGCGCATGTGCAGCGCTTCGAGCGCGAGCGCAACAAGATCAACCCGAGCGCCATGCGCGCCCACATCCAAGAGCGCCTGCGCAGCATCATCGGCAGGCTGAACCAGCTGCAAGTCGAGTTCGAGGCCGCCGAGCTGGCCGAGAGTAACGAGCGCAAGCGCACTGCGCGGCGCGGCCGCGAGGCGGTCGTGCTCGAGCTCGATCTGCTGTTCGCCGAGGTCGGCGACGTGGATCTGATCGAACAACTCAAGCGTTGCCCCGTGCGCGACAAGATCCGCCGCGTGGAGAGCTATCTCGAGCAACTACAGACCTCGGGGTGAGCGGCCGAGTCTGATTTCGCGTCACGAAGGAGATACCGGATGCCAGCTATCACGCCCGCGGAACTCGAAGCCAAGATCAAACGCGGCGAGAAAGTCGAACGTGCCGAACTGTCGGGTATGAACCTGACCGGCGCCAAACTCGGCCGCGCCAAGCTGCCTCGCGCAGATCTCGATGGTGCCAACCTGGAAGGGGCAGAGCTGCGCGGTGCGGAGCTCGTCGGCGCAAGCATGCGCGAAGCCTTCCTGGTCGGCGCGGACCTGAGCAACGCGCTGCTGGCCAAGGCGGACCTCGACGGGGCCAACTTGAGCAACGCCGATCTGTCGAACGCAGATCTGACGCGCGCCAACCTCTCGGGTGCCAACCTGGAAGGTGCCAAGCTGCGCGGCACCAAGCTGCGTTACGCCCAGCTCGACTCGTGCAAGCTGAACGAAGCCGACCTCGAGGGTGCGAACCTCAGTCACGCGGACCTGGTCGACGGCCAGCTCGGCGGGATGAAGGCGAAGGGGGCCAACTTCAGCCGCGCGGTGTTGCAGCGCGCGGACATGAGCGAGGCCGAGCTCAGCGAAGCCATCTTCGAAGGCGCGAGCCTGGAAGAGGTCGTCTTGACGGGCGCGCGCGCCGAGAAGGCGAACTTCACCGAGGCTGACCTCAGCCAGGCGAAGCTCGACGGCGCGAACTTCTCGGGTGCGGATCTGCGCAAGGCGATCCTGACCGGCGCGACCTTGAAGGGCATGACGCTGACGGGCGCGCACCTGCACTCCACCGAGCTCAACGCGGACGATCTGGCGCAGGCGCAAGCCGACTGGATCGACATGAGCGTGGAGGGCGACGGCTCTCAGCGCCTCGGCCTGGGCGAGTACGGACGGCGCGAGGCACCGGCGTCTGCCGGCTCGCGACGCTACTTCGGCGCGGGCGACATCCTGCGCAACGCCGAGCTCGAGTTCGACGACGGCGCGCACGTCGAGATCCAGAGCCGCTTCGAGAAGTGCAACATCAGGCTCGGCAAAGATGCCGAGTTGATCGTAGGTGCGCAGGGCAGGCTCGACGACTGCACGATCACCGGCGGCAGGCTGCGGATCATCGGCAAGTTCCTCGAGAAGCGCAGCCCAGGCTTGATTGGGACTTCACAGCTGTTCGTGAGTGAGCAAGGAGCGGTGTCGGCAACGCTCCAGCAGCCGGCCGAGGCGACTCAATTTGCATTCGAGCGCGGTTGCCGCCTGCGCGTCCACATCATGCCGGCGACGACCGCCAAGGAGACCTGAGATGTCCAAGCCCGATGCAGCAAACAAGCAGACGACGGTGGAGGAAGGCACCCAGTTCAAGGGCACGCTGCATTCCAACTGTCAGGTATTGGTGCGTGGAGTCGTCGAAGGCGATCTCACCGCGCCGTCGGTCATCGTCTCGGACTCCGGGACCGTGGTCGGCAACGTCAAGGCACAGATCATCCGCTCCGAAGGCGTGCTCGCCGGGCGCGTCGAAGCCGATGAGGTTCAACTCTCGGGCAACGTGCGCAGCGACACCGTGATCCGCGCCAAGACCCTCGAGATCAAGCTCCAGCGCACGCGCGAGAAGCTCGAAGTCACCTTCGGCGAGTGCATCCTCGACGTGGGCGAAGATCCGGGCGCAGAAGCGGGCGAGCCGGTTCCGGCGAGCACGGGTGGCAAGGGCAAGCGCGCGCAGGCTCAAGCGTCCGCCGACAAGTCGGACGACTCGGAAGAGAACAGCAACTCGAACCATCGTTCGCAGATCCCGCCGAGCTGAGTAGCGCTCGTCTCCGCGCCGCGAACCCGCGCCCGACACGTGCTCCACGCGTGTCCGGGCGCGCGCGTGCTTAACGCGGTCTGCGTTTCGTGTTCCTGTTGATGTTCCTACACCCTAGTTTGCTAGTTCATCTCGTCGAGCCAGGCGAGAGACCTAGCAACTAGGTACAGCAACAGGAACCTGAACTAGCAATCTCCTCAGGCAGCGTCCTCCGTGCCGCGGTGCTCAGCGCCCCGCCAGCTTCTCCACGACGGCCTCGAGTCCCGTCACCACCCGCGCCAAGCTCTCGAAGTCGACGACGTCTGGCACGTCTCCGGCATCGTGGTACTGCGGAAACCGATAAGGTGCCGTGTCCGTGATCATGATCGCGGGGTAGCCTCGCTGCCAGAAGTTCGCGTGGTCCGACCAGCCCACGCCCGGCAGCGCCTCGAATAGCGCTGCGCCCTCCGATGGGAATCGCACGCTCTCTCGAAACGCTCCGATCACCTCGCGCAGCTCGCTCGCCGATGCCAGGTTGCCGACGAAGCCGATGAAGTTGCCGCGGTCTGGATTCGCGAGCGACAGCGGCCACGGATAGCGCTGACTGCCCTCGCGCTGGCTGTAGTAGCCCATGGTCTCGAGCGAGAACATCACGCGGATCTCTTCTCCGCGCGTGCGCGCATTCGCTGCGTGCGTGTCCGATCCCATGCCTCCTTGGCGGAAGAACGGCATCTCCTCGTTCGCGAACAACACGAAGCGCAGCGGCAGCACGGTCGGCTTGGCTGCGAAGCGTTGCGCCAGCTCGAGCGCCACGGCCACGCCCGAGGCGTTGTCATTCGCACCCGGCGTGCCATGCGCGCTGTCGTAGTGCGCGCCGATCAGGATCAGCGGGCCGCGCTTCTCGCCCGCGAGATCCAGGACCAGGTTCTCGGCGCCCGCGGCCGCTGCCGGCAGGGGCTCGCGGTGCAGCCGAGATCGTTCGAGCGGCGCAGCGCGCGCGATGGCTTCGAGCCTCAGGTAGAGCAGGTCCGCCGCCGCGCGCAGCGAACGGCCCAGTCCCACGCGGCGTTCGCCGATGGTGATCGCCAGCGCGCTCACGTCCTGGTGCAGCCGCTGCGCGCACGCTCGCTCTGCCGCGGCCAGCGGCGGTAGCGGACCGCGATAGGAGGTCCCCGGCATCGCCAGCATGTACGCGACGCCGGCAGTCAGCGCGGCCGCGACCAGTGCCAGTGCCAGGATCCCACGCATACGTCCGACTCCAGAACGCTCCACCGGCGGGGTTCGATTCCCTGTACCCAATTCGGACGTAGAAACCCGCTCCGGAAGAACTTGACGCCTGCGTCATCTTCGCCTAAAAGTTGGCGCCAGTGTCAGGTTTTTACGGATGACGGGCCAGAGCGCCACACAGACCGGCAAACGGGAGCAGAACAAGGCGCGCAATCGCGCCGAGATACTGCTGGCCGCGCGCGAGGTGTTCGCGGGCATCGGCTACGACGCCGCGAGCATTCGCGACATCGTGGCGCGCACGGATCTCGCGCCGGGCACGTTCTACAACTACTTCCCCGACAAGCGCTCGGTTCTGGTGGCGCTCGTGCGCGAGTCCGGAGCCGAAGGCGCGCGACGGGTACGCGAGGCGCGCGCGCAGGCCAAGTCGCTCGACGAATTCGTCTACAACGGCTTCCGCGCGTACTTCGAGTTCATCGGCAGCCACGACCGCATCAGCTTCGAGTTGATGCGCCGCAACGTCTCCACGCTGCGCTCGCTGGGGCTGGACGAGACCGGCTTCACGCTCGGGCTGGCCGAGCTGCGCTCGGATCTCGAGCGCGCGATCGCCAGCGGTCTGGTCCCCGACATCTCGATTCAATACGTTCCCGCGGCCATCGGTGCAGTTGCGTTCGAGGTCGGGGCGCTGATGGTTGCGAGCGATCCGCCGGACATCGAGGGTGCGACCCGGTTCGCATCCGAGCTGTGCCTGGGCGCGATCGAACGTTTGTCCAGGGTTCAACAGAAGCATGCCCGCAAGCCGGGCAAGCGCAGCTCGTCACAACTCAAGAAAGTGAAGTCCCCATGAAGCGACTCGAAAATCGTGTGGCCGTCGTGACAGGAGCCAGCAGCGGCATCGGCCGCGCGACCGCCGTGCTGCTCGCGCAACGCGGTTGCAAGCTGGCGATCTCGGACGTCGACGCCGCCGGGCTCGAGCAGACCCGCGAGTTGATCGCGGGCATGGGCGCCAAGGTCAGCACGCACATGGTCGACGTCTCGAAGCGCGACCAGATGCAGCGCTTCGTGGCCGAGGTCAATGACGCTCACGGCGGCGTGAACATCCTGGTCAACAACGCCGGCGTGTCCGTGGGTGGCCGCTTCGCGGAGCAGAGCCTGGAAGACTTCGAGTGGTTGATGAGCATCAACTTCTGGGGCGTGATCTACGGCTGCAAGCTGTTCCTGCCCTCGCTGCTGGCCGCCGAGGAAGGCCACATCGTCAACATCTCGAGTGTGTTCGGCCTGGTCGGCGTGCCGATGCAGTCGTCGTATTGTGCGAGCAAGTTCGCCGTGCGCGGCTTCAGCGAGTCGCTACAGGCCGAGCTGGGCGGCACGCGCGTCCGCGTGACCTGCGTGCACCCGGGCGGCGTGGCCACCAACATCGCCGCGAGCAGCAAGGTGGTCGGCAACGAGGCGATCCAGGCGCGACATCAGAAGATCGTGCGCCAGTTTCAGAAGATGCTGCCACCTGAGAAGGCAGCGGAGAAGATCGTCTCCGGCATCGAGCGCAGCAAGTCGCGCGTGCTGATCACGCGCGAGACGTACCTGCTCGACTTCGCCAAGCGCGCGTTCCCCACCGGTGCCAGCACCCTGGTGCAATGGGGCTGGAACCGCACGCAACCCTGAGGAGTATGGACACAAGCCACGAGATCTTGATCATCGGTACCGGCTTCGCCGGCATCGGCATGGGCGTGAAGTTGCGCGCCCTGGGCATCACCGACTTCGTCATCCTCGAGCAGGCGGATGGCGTCGGCGGGACCTGGCGCGACAACCACTACCCGGGCGCGGCCTGCGACGTGGAGTCGCTGCTGTACTCGTTCTCGTTCGAGCAGAACCCGCGCTGGTCGCGCTCGTTCGCGGAGCAGGCCGAGATCCTCGAGTACCTGAACCATGTGACGGACAAGTACGGCGTGCGGCCGCACATCCGCTTCGGTTGCAAGGTCGAGAGCGCGAGCTGGAACGAGCGGCGCGCACACTGGCGGGTGACGCTGGCGGACGGCCGCAGCTTCACCGGCAACGTGTTGATCGCGGGCTCCGGCGGCTTGAGCCGGCCGGCCTTGCCCGCGATCGCGGGCCAGGACGAGTTCCGCGGGCCGCAGTTCCACACGGCGCGCTGGGATCACGGCTTCGACTTCACGGGCAAGGCGGTCGCGGTGATCGGCACGGGCGCGAGCGCGATCCAGGTCGTGCCCGCGATCGCACCCAAGGTCGGGTCGCTGAAGCTGTTCCAGCGCACGCCGCCGTGGATCATGCCCAAGCCGGATCGCGCGTTCACGCGCTTCGAGCAACGCATGTTCGCGGCCTTGCCGTTCACGCAGCAGCTGGCGCGCGACGCGATCTACTGGCGGCTCGAGAGCCGCTTGCTGGGCTTCGTGGCGAGGCCGAGGCTGATGGAGTACGCCAAGCGCGACGCGCTCGAGTACTTGAAGCAACAGGTGCGCGATCCCGCGCTGCGCGCGAGGCTCACGCCGGACTACGCGTTCGGTTGCAAGCGCGTGTTGCTCTCCAACGACTACTACCCGGCGCTGCAGCGCGAGAACGTGGAGGTCGTGACCAGCGGCATCGAGCGCCTGTCGGCGCGCGGCATCGTCAGCAAGGACGGCGTGGAGCGACCGCTGGACGCCGTGATCTACGCCACGGGCTTCCAGGTGGGAGATTTCACCGCCGCTCCATTCGAGATCCGTGGCACGAACGGGGAGGACTTGCGCGAGACCTGGCGCGACGGGGCCGAGGCCTACCTGGGCGCGAGCATCGCGGGCTTTCCGAACCTGTTCCTGATCACGGGCCCCAACACCGGGCTCGGCCACAACTCGATGGTGCTGATGATCGAGGCGCACATCCAGTACATCGCCAGCGCCATCCAGACCATGCGCGAGCAGAACCTGGCGACGGTGGACGTCAAGCGCGAGGTTCAGAACGGCTTCAACCGGCGGCTGCACGCGCGCATGGCGAAGACCATCTGGACGACTGGCGGGTGCAAGAGTTGGTACCAGACCAGCGCCGGCAAGGTCGTCGCGCTCTGGCCGGGCTCGACCTTCGACTTCCGGAAGCGCACCGCCCAGTTCGACCTGGCGAAATATGTCGCTACCGTGGCACTTCCCGAGCCAGCGCACGAAGTCGAGCTGCCTGCCGGCGAAGTTTTGGGCTCGATGTGAAGCGCTAGGCTGCACGAGCGCCGCGCGCGGTGTAAGGTCGGAGCACCATGACCCGCTGGGAAACCGCCGAAATCCTCAAGACGCCGATGGAGATCTGTTGGCAGTTTGCCTACGAGATCGACAGCGACAAGCTCAAGGCGCTGTACGCCAAGGCGAAGAAGTACCAGTGGGACGCCGAGGCCGATCTCGACTGGAGCTACGCGGTGGACCCGTCGCGGCCGGTGATGGAGGACGACGCGATCGGTGGCGTGATGCGCGTGCCGCTGGTGAACAAGCTCGACGGCTCGCAGCGCCAGCGGCTACTCGCGCACCTCTCGGCGCATCGCTTGTCGCAATTCCTGCACGGCGAGCAGGGCGCACTGATGACCGCCGCGGCGCTGACGCATGCCGTGCCGGACTATCAAGGCAAGCTGTACGCGGCGACCCAGACCATGGACGAGGCGCGGCACGTCGAGGTCTACGCCAAGTACATCCAGAAGTTGGCGATCGTCTACCCGATGGGTGTCGCGCTCAAGCGCATCATCGACCAGACGCTGACCGCGAACCACTGGGTCAAGATCGCCATCGGCATGAACATGATCGTCGAGGGCCTCGCGCTGGCCTCGTTCCACAACATGCTTCAGGTCACGCCCTGCGAGCTGTTGCGGCAGATCTTGCGCGGCGTGCTGCGCGACGAGTCGCGACATGTCGCGTTCGGCTCGCTCTACGTGGGCGACGCGCTCAAGGCCATGCACCCGGACGACCGCGAGGATGTCGCGGACTTCGCGTTTCAGATCGTCGATCTGATGCGCAAGGCGCGGCGCCGTGGCGCCGAACCCGACCCCGGCTTCTTGAGCGTGCTCGACAATAGCGGCATCGATCGCAGTGACTTCTGGAAGAGCGTCGCCGAGATGGCGACCAGCGGCGTGAAGTTCGAGCCGCCGCGCGATCAAATCCACCCGTTCAAGCACTTGATGATGCCGGCCCTCGTGCGTGTCGGTGCGATCACGGAACGCGCGCGCGAGCGCTACAAGGCGGAAGGGATCCCCGTGTGGGAGGAACGCCAGATGCTCGAGCAGTTCGAGCAGAGCGACTTCAATTAGCGATCCTTAGCGATTGAAGGCTGGAATACCCGGCGACCGCAGTTGCTGCACTGGCTGGTTGAGCTAGTACGCATCTGTCGTGGTTCGGCAGGAATCGCTTCGCACGTGTAGGTTCGTGAAGCGACTGCGCGTCGCGTGCTTACATTGTGCGCTGTTGGCGCTGATGCCGAGCGCGTGCAGCGTCTACGACGAGGATCTGCTGGCGGAGCAGCTGAAGTCGCCGCCGCATCATGCAGCTGTCGGCGGCGCGGGGGAACATGGCGCGTCCGGTAGTGGAGGCGCTGCGGGTGAGGTGCTCGCGGACGCAGGAGGTGGTGCTGCAGCTGGTCGCGGCGGTTCGGTCGGGGAGGAGGGATCTGGCAGCGGATCGGTGAGTGGTGGTTCTGGGGGCGGTGGTGCAGCTGGG
>DATEOF010000295.1:0-2670 GCA_035274465.1 Polyangiales bacterium | reverse complement strand
GAGCGCGATGAGCGGCCCGGTGGCGAAGCCGAACTCTTCCGCGCCGAGCATGGCCGCAATCGCCACGTCGCGACCGGTCTTGAGCTGACCGTCAGTCTCGACCCGGATGCGGCGGCGCAGGTCGTTGATGACCAGCGTCTGCTGCGTCTCGGCCAGGCCGAGCTCCCAGGGCGTACCCGCGTGTTTGATCGAGGTCAGCGGCGAAGCGCCGGTGCCGCCCGAGTCACCGCTGATCAGCACCAGGTCGGCCTTGGCCTTGCACACACCCGCCGCGACCGTGCCCACACCGGCCTCGGACACCAGCTTGACGCTGATGCGCGCGTACTCGTTGGCGCTCTTCAGATCGAAGATCAACTGCGCGAGATCTTCGATCGAGTAGATGTCGTGATGCGGCGGGGGCGAGATCAAGCCCACGCCCGGCGTCGCGTAGCGCACGCGCGCTATCACGTCGTCGACCTTGTGACCCGGCAGCTGGCCGCCCTCGCCGGGCTTGGCGCCCTGCGCCATCTTGATCTGCAGCTCGTCCGCGTTGACCAGGTAGTGGCTGGTCACGCCGAAGCGACCCGATGCGACCTGCTTGATGGCCGACCGCTTGGAGTCGCCGTTGGGCAGCACCTTGAAGCGCTCTGCGTCCTCGCCACCCTCGCCCGTGTTCGAGCGCGCCCCGATGCGGTTCATGGCGATGGCGATGTTCTCGTGCGCTTCCTTGGAGATCGAGCCGAACGACATGGCGCCGGTCTTGAAGCGCTTGACGATCTCCTTGACCGGTTCGACCTCCTCGATCGGGATCGGCGCGCTCGGCTTGAACTCGAGCAGGCCGCGGATCGTGCACAGCTGCTTGCTGTTGTCGTTGACCTTCGAGCTGTAGCTCTTGAACAGCTTGTAGTTCGCCGAGCGCACCGCGTGCTGCAGCTGCGCGACGCTCTCCGGGTTGTACATGTGGTACTCGCCGCGCCGCCGCCACTGGTAGATGCCGCCGGGCTCGAGCTCGGGGTTCATCAGGCCCGCCACCTCGTGCGCGATGTGGTGCCGCACCGCGACCTCGGCCGCGATCTCCTCCAGGCCCACGCCCTCGATGCTCGACGCGGTCCAGGTGAAGTACCGGTCGATGACCTTCTCGTTCAGGCCGATCGCCTCGAAGATCTGCGCGCCCTGGTAGCTCTGCAGGGTCGAGATGCCCATCTTGGACATGACCTTGCGGATGCCCTTGTGGCAGGCCTTGATGTAGTTCTCGATGCCCTTGACCGCATCGACCTTCTGCGTGTTGCCCGAGTGCACCTGATCGTGCAGCGTCTCGAACGCCAGGTACGGGTTGATCACCGACGCGCCGTAGCCGAGCAGCAGGCAGAAGTGCATCACCTCGCGCGGCTCGCCCGACTCGATCACGAGGCCGCACAGCGTGCGCTTGCCTTCGCGGATCAAGTGGTGGTGCACCGCGCCGGTCGCGAGCAGCGACGGGATCGGCGCGTTGGCCGCGTCGTGGCCGCGGTCCGAGAGCACGAGCACGGTGAAGCCCTGATCGATCGCGGCCTCGGCCTCGCCGCACAGGCGGCTGAGCGCCTTCTCGAGCCCGACCCCGCCTTCGCTGATCGGGAACACCATCGGCAGCACCTTGGTGCGCAGCTCGCGGAAGTCGAGGTCCTTGATCGCCTGCAGCTCGATGTTGTCGACGATCGGGTGCTCGAGCTCGAGCCGGTGGCAATGCTCCGGCGTCTCGTCGAACAAGTTGCGCTCGGCGCCCAGCATCAGGCGCAGCGACATCACGAGCTCTTCGCGCAGCGGATCGATCGGCGGGTTCGTCACCTGCGCGAAGGTCTGGCGGAAGTAGTTGAACACCAGCTGCGGCTTGTCCGAGAGCACGGCCAGCGGCGAGTCGTTGCCCATCGAGCCGATGCTCTCCTCGCCGTTGATCGCCATCGGGCGGATCACGATGCGCACGTCTTCGCGGGTGTAGCCGTGGGCGCGCTGGCGCATCAGCAAGTTCTTGCTGTCCCACTCGATCGGCAGGCGACTCGGATCCGGCACCGGCAGCTGATCGAGCTTCAGCATGTTCTCGCGCAGCCACTTCGCGTACGGCTTGCGCGCGGCCATGCCGTCCTTCAGCTCCTTGTCGGCGACGATGCGACCCTGCGCGGTGTCGACGAGCAACATGCGGCCGGGACGCAATCGCCCCTTCTCGGCCACGCGATCGGGCGCGATCTCCAGACAGCCGACCTCGGACGCCATCACGATCACGTCGTCCTTGGTGACGTAGTAGCGCGAGGGACGCAGGCCGTTGCGATCCAGCACCGCGCCCACCACCGTGCCGTCCGTGAACGCGATCGACGCCGGACCGTCCCAGGGCTCCATCAAGCACGAGTGGTACTCGTAGAAGGCGCGCTTGGCCTCGCTCATCTCCTCGTGCTTCTCCCACGCCTCGGGGATCATCATCATCACGGCGTGAGGCAACGAGCGGCCGGTCTGCAGCAAGAGCTCGAGCGCGTTGTCGAAGTTGCCCGAGTCGCTGCCATCCGGCGAGAGCACCGGCAAGATCTTCTTGATGTCGGGCCCGAACTTCTCGCTCGCCAGCTGCTGGTCGCGCGCGAACATCCAGTTCACGTTGCCGCGCAGCGTGTTGATCTCACCGTTGTGCACGATGAAGCGGTAAGGATGGGCGCGTGGCCAGCTCGG
>DATEOF010000294.1:0-6576 GCA_035274465.1 Polyangiales bacterium | reverse complement strand
GGGTGTCGCGCTGGCGGGAGGCTCGGGGGGAGTCACGGTCGGGACGGACGCCGGCTCGGGCGGCGCGGGTTCCGGCGGCGGCGGCTCGGTCGCCGCTTGCGGCAGCGGCACGGGGCGCACGCGATCGTTGCTCATGCTCATGATCACCGCAACACCGATGCCTGCGGCGAGCGCGAACATCAGCCCCACCCACAGCCAGCGCCGGCCCGCGCCGGGCGCGTCGCTGCGCGCGTGCGTTTGGAGCTCGAGCATCGGCAGCGGCTCGTGCAGCTGCGGAAACGTCGGCATTGCTGCAGCTGCTGGCGGCGGCAGCGGCGGAATGGACGGGCCCTGCGGCTGCGTGAGGCTGGTGGCGGTCGCGGGCGGCGGCGCGAACACGCGCGGCGCGGGTGGCAGCGGAGGCGGCGGTTCCGAGCTGATCGGCGACGAGAGTCCGGGCGGCAGCTCGGCCGGAGCGTTGTTGGCCAGCTGGGCGATCGCGTCGCGGATCAGATCCGCGTCCTTGTTCAACTTGTCGGCTGCGTACTCGCGCACCAGCTGCGCGACCTCGCGCTGTTTGGCGAGGCCTCCGAGTGTAATGGCGCTCTCCTCGATGGCCTCGGCGAATTCTTCTGCGCTCTGAAAGCGCAGGTTGGGGTCGCGCGCCAGACCGCGTTCGAGGATGGGATCGAACGCAGCCAGCGCAGGATCCACCGACGACGGCATGGGGATCGGCTCGAGGCAGATCTTGTTCAGGGTCGCGGCCTGGTTCTCCGCACGGAACAGGCGCTTGCCTGCCAGGCTCTCCCACAAGATGATCGCCATCGAGAACAGATCGGAGCGCTGATCGGCATCGCCGTTGCTGGCGTGCTCGGGCGCCATGTACGCGAGCTTGCCCTTGAACTGGCCCTCGCGCGTGGTGCTCAAACGCACTTCGGCCTTGGCGACGCCGAAGTCGGTGATGCGCGCCACGCCGTCGGTGCTGACCATGATGTTGTGCGGCGACACATCGCGGTGCACGAGCTGCAGCGGACGGCCTTGCTCGTCGGTCAGGTTGTGCGCCGCGCCCAGGCCCTCGAGCGCGTCGTCGATGATGCGCAGCGTGACGTTGAAGGGCAGGCGCTTGCCGAGCTTCCAGGCCTTCTGCAGGAGCGCGCCGAGGTGGTCACCCTCGATGTACTCCATCACGAGGTAGAAGCCGGCGTCGGGCGTGTCGCTGATGTCGATCGTCGGCACCACGTTCGGGTGCCGGATGCGCGCCGCGAGCCGCGCTTCGTCCAGGAACATCGAGATGAATTCTTCTTCGTGCGCCAGGTGCGGATGCAGCACCTTCACCGCGACCAGGCGCTCGAACCCAGCGACGCCCAACGCACGTGCGACATACACGCCTGCCATCCCACCTGAGGCGAGGCGAGCCAAGACCTCGTAGCGACCCAGCCTTCTTCCCGTGAGGCTACTTGCAAAAGGATCCGTTGAGGCTGTCAGCGTTTCGTTCAAAACCGTCCCATCAGCGAGGTCTGGAGTCCTCCGGGTCGCGGCTCAATGCGCAGTCCCAGACGTGCATCTTCACGGCTCTCGCCCGACGACCAATCGGTCAAGAACAAAGCGATAACTCCAGTACTTACAGCAGCCAGTGCGGTCGCGCCAATCAGGATGTTCGTCCGAATCTCCCGACTTTGTCCTGCTTCTAGCAGGTCGTTGGCCTGGTTTGCGAGACGCATGCACTCGGTACTCTGCGGTTCCGGGCAATCTCGCGCAGCATCTGCCGCTTTATCGTATTCGTCCACGCCCGCGTACATGTCGACTGCCGACCAGATCGTTACAGCCAATACGGCTCCTGTCACGCCGGCACCGATCCAGGTCACCAACGGCGGCAAGGGACGCCCGGAGGTCCCGGAGTCCGACTGTTGGGTCTGACCCTTGATGCCGACCACGGGCGGCGCAGGCGGCGGCGGCGGGGCTTCGAAGCGCACCTCGCGCGTCTCGCCGGCCTCGCCCTGGACCCTGGTGGTCTTCGAGCCGGTCTCGAACGTGGCCGTCAGCACGTGCGGCACTCCCGGAGTTTCGAAGAACGCCAGATACTCTTGCAGCTTGCCATCCACGTCGAGCTTGCAGTCCTCGTCGCAGCTGACGCGGATCTGTAGAAGCTTGGACGCGTTGTTGGCGAGCACGGTCTTCGCGTATTCCTCGGCCTGTGGCTGCCCGCTGTACGTCACGGCCAGCTCGAGCGCGAGCGTGGCGGCCTGCGTGTGGTTCTCCGCATGCTCGTGTGCGCGGATGGCTTGCATCAAGGCCGGCGCCGCCGGAGCCATCCGGTTCGCCGTCTCGAACCACTGCGCCGCTTCACCGTACGAGCCTTCAAGATAAGCCGCAGTGCCGCGATCGTACGCCTCGGCGGCTGCCTGACGCTGCCGTGCATCCTGCGACGACGCGGAGGAGAGAGGCCCCCAGCCGGCGAACAGAAGGATGTACAGAACCGTGTATCGCCTCATAAGGATTGTCTGACCTCGTCGCCCCGACCGCTGGCCGCGAGCTCTGTTCGGCGGGCCCCGCCCTGCCGCTGAATCTACGCGGAACCCGAGAAGATAGTGATCCTCCGAGTAATTTCTACCGCAGGCCCTGCCCGGGCGAGGAAAAACCGACGCAGCACGGACTGCTAGCCGGCGGCCCAGGCCATGGGCAGGGGCAGCACGTCAACAATCCACGATTTCGGCCGGAGCGTGACTTTCCACGCCCTCTGACTCTTCCCGGTCCTACTTCGCCTGACGGATCATCATCTCCATCTCGTCCATCTCGGGCGAGCGATTCAGGGCCTCCTCGCGGCTGATGATCTTGCGCGAGTAGAGGCTGTACAACGATTGATTCATCGTCTGCATCCCGGTGTTCGCCTGGCCGGTCTGCATCGCCGAGTAGATCTGGTGGGCCTTGTCCTCGCGGATCATGTTTCGGATCGCCGCGTTGGGGATCAAGATCTCGAGCGCCAGTGCGCGGCCCGGACCGTTGGCGTTCGGCACCAGCTGCTGCGTGACGACGCCCTGCAGCACGAACGAGAGCTGCGAGCGGATCTGCGTCTGGTGGTGCGGCGGGAACATGTCGACGATGCGGTTGATCGACTGGATGGCCGTGTTGGTGTGCAGCGTGCCAAGCACCAGGTGACCGGTCTCGGAGATGGTCATCGCGGCGTCGACCGCTTCGAGGTCGCGCAACTCACCTATCAGGACCACGTCCGGATCCTGGCGCAGGGCGTAGCGCAGCGCGTCCTTGAACGAGCTCGTGTCGGCGCCGACCTCGCGCTGGTTCACGACCGAGAGCTTGTTGGGGTGCAGGAACTCGATCGGATCCTCGATGGTGAGGATGTGCGAGCGGTGCTCGGCGTTGATCTTGTCGAGGATCGCCGCGAGCGTGGTGGTCTTACCCGAGCCGGTCGGGCCCGTGACCAGGATCAGCCCCGAGGGCAGGTTGGACAGGCGCGCGATGACGGGCGGCAAACCGAGCTCTTCGAACGACAGGATGCGAAACGGGATCTGCCGGAATACGCCGGCCACCGCGCCGCGCTGCACGAAGATGTTGCCGCGGAAGCGCGCCAGCCCTTTGACGCCGAACGACAGGTCGAGCTCGTTGTCGCGCTCGAACTGCACCTTCTGCTCCTCGGTCAGCACCGAGTAGCAGAGCTGCTTGGTGTCGACCGGCGTGAGCGGGGGAGTCTTGATCGGCAGCAGCGAGCCGTCGATGCGCAGCTGCGGCGGCGTGCCCGTCGTGACGTGCAGGTCGGACGCGCCCTTCTCGACGACCGCACGCAGCAACTGGTGAAGGTTGATTGGCGGCGGCGCAGGTGCGTTCATCTCGGTCGATTTGAGTGTACACGAGCGCGTCGCGGCGCAGTGAGCCCTGCCGCCGTCAGCTACATTTCCACCTTTGTCCACAGCCGCCTACGCATCCACGAGCGGTTCCGATCTGCCCAGGTCACGATGCGTGCGGCGCTGCAAGCCGCGAGCAACGCGCCCTCGCTGCCCAGGCCCGGCACGACCTGCGTGTTGCAGAACAGCAGGTGCTTGATCGGTGTGCGCAGCGGCAATGCGCACAACCCCAGCCCAGACACCACCGGGTACGAGTACACCGCACGCATCGTGCTCGGTCCGCGCTTCGCGAGGCTGGCGTTGTCCAGCTTGGCAAACGCGCCTTCGGGCGGGCGGTTGTCGTGCGGCGAGTCGATCAGCACCAGGTGCTCTTCCAGGAACGGCAACAGCTCGCGCAGCACGGCCATGATCTTGCCGCGCGCGCCCGGCAAGTAGCTGGAGTCATCCTCGACCTTGCGCGCCGAGAGCAGCGCCTCGACCGACAGCAGCGCGTACTCGGTGTCGAGCCGTTGCGCGCTGACGTGCAGCGGCGTGGCCGGTCCCTCGTGCGGCTTGTCCGACAGCAGGTACAAGCTCGCACCGAGCGCCTGCGGCAAGCCGCGCTTGCGCAACACCACGTTGAGCGTGTAGCGGTACTGGCGCGGCTGCGGCTCGCCCACGCGCTCGAACAGATCTTCGAACGCCGAGCGATCGGGCAGGAGGCGCTGCAGCGCGTTTAGATCCACGCCCGCGATCGCGAAGCCGCAGGTGATCTCCTCGCCGCCGAGCGCCATGCGCAGGCCGCTCAGCTGACCGCGCGTGATCAGCAGCTCGGCCGCGTGCTCTTCCAGCTTCACCTGGCCGCTGTGCGACTGGATCTTCTGGATCAGCGTCTCGCGCAGCGCGTGCATGCCGCCGTCGATGGTCAGCGCGCCGCGCAGCTGGTTGCCGTACAGGCGCAGCAGCTGCAGCGGCGCGAGCGCGCCGTGCGCGGGATCGATGCCGCCGTCGAACCGCGCGGGCAGGCCGGCCAGGCTGCGAAACGGGTGCTCGTCCGGGAACTCCGACAACAAGTCCTCTTGGCGCTCGCTGCGCGGTAGATCGAGGAGGCGCCGGGCGCGCGCGAAGCGCTGGCGTTCGAGGAAGGTCTCGGCCGGCATGACCAGATCGTGCGCCAGCATGGCGTCGAAGCCGTGCATCACGCGCACCACGCGCTTGTGGAAGTCCTCGATCGGCCGGCGCACGCCGGGGAACTCGCGGCCCAGCTCGCGCGCCAGCTTGGCCTCGTCGCGCGAGACATCGAAGCGGTGTCCGGGCATGGCGATCTGGAACGCCGGCTCGAGCGGCCGCGACAAGCGGCGCAGGTTCGGACCCAGGCCGAGCTCGCCGAACACGCGCCCGGCGACCGGCGTCTGGCCGAACACCGCGCGCAACGGCCGCCGCGGCAGGTCGAACGGACCGACCCGGTAGTTGGGATCGGGCTCGTGCTGGCCGACGACCAACACGCGAAAGCCGCGCTTGGCCAGCAATGCGCCGCAGGTCAGCGGCGCGAGATCCGCGCCGAGCACCACCACGTCGTAGAAGCGTGCGCTCACGGCAGTTGGTCGTCGAACAGCGGCGAGATCAGGTGCGCGTCGTCGTCGCGCGCGAGTTTGTTGCGGATGCTCGGCGCGAGCTCGATCTCGCGGCGCGCGATGGCGTGGATCACACTCGGCAAGAGCCGATGCTCCATCACTTGGATGCGGGAGTGCAAGCTGTCTGCCGTGTCGCCGGGCAGGACGCGTACCGCAGCCTGGGCCAGGATCGGGCCGGTATCGACCCCCCCATCCACCACGTGGACCGAGCAGCCGCTGAGCTTCACGCCCGCGGCGATGGCCAGCCCGGGGCCGTCGGTGCCGGGGAAGAGCGGCAGGAGCGCCGGGTGCACGTTGATGACGTGGGGGGAGAAGCGCGCCAGGAACCCCGTGCCGAGCACGCGCATGAAGCCGGCGCACACCACGAGCTCCGGTTCGGCCTCGGCCACGGTCTGCGTGAGGGCGGCATCCCAGTCCTCGCGCGAGGCGTAGTCGCGCATGCGCACCACCGCGGTGCGCCTGCCGCGCGCAGCGGCGTCGACCAGACCCTGGGCGTCGGGCCGATCGCTGATCACGCTCACCACCTGGGCGTCGCAGCTGCCGGCGTCGATCGCGCGCTCGATCGCCGCCATGTTGCTGCCCCGGCCGGAGATCAGCACGGCGAGCCTAAGCGGCATGGTCGACCTCGCGCGGAGAGAGCTTCACGCCGGCTGATGTAACGGAACCCACCCGACGCGGTCAACGCGACGGCGGTCAGTACGGGTTTTGGGAGACGAAGCCCGCGCCCCGGTGGGCGGGGCTGGGGCCATTGGCGGCGCTGTGGCGTGCGTCTTTGTAGGGATCAGGCTTCACGTCGCGGATCGCGTCGCGCTTGAGCGAGATCATCAGCTGGACGTCGGCGTCCATCTGGACCACGTGGGTCTCGGGCGCGAACCCAGGCGCGCGCGCCTCGATCTTGTGTTTGCTGGTGCGCGCCAGGCGCATGCGGAATGGGTTCTCGACGATGCCGCCGTCGATGCGCAGCTGTGCATTGGGCGGGAAGGCGGCCAGGCTGAGCATCACCTTGGCCGGCCGCTCGGGCGGGCGCTGTTCGGCGGGCTTCGGCGCTGCAGCTGATGGCGGCGCGACCTTGGCGGCTGCGGGCGCAGCAGCGACGACTGCTGCTGCGGGCGGCGGCGCTTTCGGCG
>DATEOF010000293.1:0-5154 GCA_035274465.1 Polyangiales bacterium | reverse complement strand
ATCCCGCACGGCAGCGCCTGGCTGCGGCGCGGCCCGTACGCCTCGCTGCTCCTGGGCGTGGCCGTGCTCGAGGGCTTCATGCGGCTGCCGGACGAAGCGCGCCTGAGGCTCGGCGCCGAGGTACCGCTGCTGCTGTTGGCGGCGCTGGTCGTCGTGCCGCTCGGTTGGCTGTTCATGACCCGCGTGCAGCTCGCCCCGCGCCGCGGGCTGGCGGCGATCCTCACGCCGGCGGAGCTGCTGCTGCGCACGCGTGCCGGCGTCATGCGCGTGGCGTGGCCACTGGTCGTACAGGTGGGGATCGACTCTCGGGCCAGTTGGTCGCTGCTGCTGGGCGCGCACGAGTCGCGCTGGCTGACTCTGCGCCGCAAGAACGCACCCGAGCTGCGTTTCCAGGAGAGCTTCTGCGGCGTCCCGCTGGAGGTCCTGAACTCGCTCTGCGACGCCTACCGCAAGGCGCGCATCGCGAGCTGAGATGCTAGATCGCTCGTAGGGATGCACCTCGCCCACGACTTCCTGCGTGCGCTGACCACGGTGCTGTGTGTGGCCGCGGTTACGACGATCGTGTTTCAGCGGCTGCATCAGCCGGTGGTGCTCGGCTATCTGCTCGCGGGCCTGATCGTCGGACCGTATGTGCCGATCCCGCTGGTCGCCGACCGCGAGATCGTCCAGGCGCTGTCCGAGCTGGGCGTAATCCTGCTGATGTTTTCGCTGGGCCTCGAGTTCAGCATGCGCAAGCTGGCGCAGGTCGCCCCGACCGCGGGACTGACGGCCGTGGTGCAGAGCAGCGTGATGCTCTACCTCGGCTACCTGACGGCGCAGGCGTTCGGCTGGAGCACGCTGGCCAGCGTGTTCGCCGGCGCGATCGTGGCGATCTCGAGCACGACCATCATCGCCAAGGCCTTCGACGAGCAGCGCATCTCAGGTTCGCTGCGCGAGCTGGTGGTCGGCGTGCTGATCGTCGAGGACCTGATCGCGATCCTGTTGATGACCGCGCTGACCGCGATGACCGCGGGCGGCGGGCTGACCGCGAGTGTGCTGCTCCACACCACGGGCCGGCTGCTGATGTTCCTGGTCGGCTTGGTCGTGGTGGGCTTGTTGGTCGTGCCGCGCGTCATCGCCATGGTGCGCAAGCTCGACCGGCCCGAGACCATGCTGGTGGTCGGCATCGGCATCTGTTTCGCCGGGGCGCTGGTGGCGCTGGAGTTCGGCTACTCGGTCGCGCTCGGCGCGTTCATCGCCGGGTCCCTCGTGGCCGAGTCGGGCGAAGGACCGACGATCGAGCACCTGGTCCGGCCGATCCGCGACATGTTCGCTGCGGTGTTCTTCGTCTCGGTCGGCATGCTGATCGATCCACGCGTGGTCGCCGGGAACTGGCTGCTCGTGCTGGTGTTCACGCTGCTGGTGATCTTCGGCAAGATCATCGGCGTGACGTTCGGCGCGTTCCTGTCCGGCGTCGGCGTGCGCACGGCGATCCGCTCGGGCATGAGCCTGGCACAGATCGGCGAGTTCTCCTTCATCATCGCGGGCCTGGCGACCTCGTTGAAGGTGGCCGGCGACGTGCTCTACCCCGTCGCAGTGGCGGTGTCGGCGATCACCACGCTGAGCACGCCCTGGTTGATCCAGGGGTCGGAGCGCGTGGCGAGCTTCGTGGATTCACGCTTGCCGCCGGCGCTCCAAACCTTCGCCACGCTCTATGGCAGCTGGGTCGAGCGCCTGCGGAGCACGCGTCGCGCCGACGCCGTCGCGAGCACACGCCGGCTGTACCGCCTGCTGGCGCTGGATGCGCTGCTGCTCGGCGCGCTGGTGATCGGCACGTCGATCTTCGTCGACGACATGGTCGGCTTCCTCGAGCGCAGGCTGCAACTCCACTGGTTGCCCGCGCGCATCCTGCTCGCGGTGTTGGTGGTGACGATCGCCACGCCGTTCTGCATCGGCATCTTCCGGCTCAGCCACCACCTCGGCCTGAAGCTGGCCGAAGCGGCGCTGCCGGAGCTCGAGAGCGGCCGGCCCGATCCGTCGCTCGCGCCGCGCCGGGCGCTGGTGGCCACGCTGCAGCTGAGCGCGGTGGTGCTCGTCGGTTTGCCGTTGATCGCCGTCACGCAGCCGTTCCTGCGCGGACCGTCGAGCGCGATCGCGCTGGCGCTCTTGCTGAGCCTGTTCGGCCTGTCTGTCTGGCGCAGCGCCACGCGCTTGCAAGGCCACGTGCGCGCTGGAGCACAGATGTTCATGGCCGCACTCTCGACGCCGCCGCCCGCGCAGGCCGACGCGCGCAAAGATCTCCAGCGCCTGCTGCACGGCCTGGGTGAACCGGTGGCCCTGCGCCTGCCACCGAGCAGCGCCGCCATCGGCCGCACCCTCTCCGAGCTGAACCTGCGCGGTTTGACCGGCGCCACGGTGCTGGCAATCACGCGCGACGATGGCGGCGTGATCATCCCGACCGCACAAGAATCACTGCACGCAGGCGACGTCCTCGCCCTCGCCGGCACCTACGACGCGCTGGAGCAAGCGTCGCGTTTGTTGCGCGAGCAGAAGCCGGCCTGAGAATCGGCCGCGAAAAGGAAGGCGAGAGGCAGAGGGATTTAACAGGAAGCCGGGAAGCCGGGAACCGAGATTTTTTTGCTGACGCGCGCTCGCATCGACCTGATTTGCGAGCCCGCGGCAGCACAAAAAATCTCATCTCGCCTTCCCGGATTCCCGCCTTCCTGTTGATTCTCTCTCTCGACCGCACTGGTCTAGAGCCCGCACTCCTTGGCGCAGTGCTGCTCGCGGCACTTGATCAGCGCCGCTGCTTTACCGACCGTGAGTGTGGGGCTTCGGGTCGCGAACAGCACGAACTGAGGGTTGTTGGTGCGCGCTGCGGCGTTCCACTCCATCACGCACTTGCCGCTCGGCATCTCGGAACACGCTTGGGGGGTTGCTTCGCCGCAGTAGCAGGCGTCGGCTTTGCAGTGTTCGCGTTCGCCGCAGGCGATGGCGGCTTCGCAGAACATGGCGTCCATGGCTTCGTCGACTAGACAGGCGCTGACTTGAGCGCCGCATTGCGCGCAGTCGCAATCGCGGCAGGCGCTGCCCTTGTGTGCGTCGCCGCACACGAACGGGTTGGGTGTCGGCATGGGCTCGTTGCAGTTCGGGCCGGTGCAGGTCTGCGGGCAGTCGTCGTCGCGCGAGCGATCGCAGCCGGAGGGGCAGCACCCGTCACCGTGGGCGCAGCTGGTGATGCGAGTCATCTCGCAGCGCGCGTTGCAGCTGTCAGCGTCACCCAGGTAGCGCGCCACCTGGCAGGCGTCGCTGGCCTTGCAGGCGGCGGGCGTCGGGCAGCTGGACGCGGGATCGCAGCGCTCGCCCGGCTCCAGGTGATCGTTGCCGCAACGCGGCGCGCAGTCGTCGTCCTGGTAGTAATCCATGCCCGAGGGGCAGCAGCCGTCGCCGGACTCGGCGTGCGTGATCTCGCGCTCCACGCAGCGCGCCTCGCACGCGCTGCCTTCGAGCTCGTTGCGCATGCAGCCGTGGCCGCCGCTGCAGCCGTCCGGGCAGGCGCCCGCCTGGCCGCGCGCGATCGCGATGTCGCAGACCTCACCTTCGTCGACCACTCCGTTGCCGCAGCTGATAGCGGCGACGTCTTGCAACACGTCCGCTTCCGGACTGGCGTCGCTCTCGCCCGCATCTTGCTGCTTCTGCCGCTTGCCACGGCGTACACCGGCGCTCGTACTGCCCTCTTCCAACAACTCGGGATCGTAGACCTGACAGCCGATCAACCACAGCGCGCCTGCTGCTGCGAAGATCGCAGCGAGGTTCGGCGACGGAACGAGTCTTCTAGTCACAGCGCTCCCTCGAGCATGGCGAGCGCCGGGACTGACGGCGTTCGACGATTCATCTGGAAGCTAACGAAGCGGTAGCGATGATTGCCTGATCGAGCGTTCGACTCAAGCGATCGACAAATGTGCGAATGAAACGTTCAACCCGGCTAGCATTCGTAGTGCGAATGACGCACGCAATGCCACACACTTGTATTCAGGCTGCAGCACTCAGCTGCGTAACGTTTCGAAACATCGAGGCATGACAGTGTGCGTACGCGGGGGACACGCAACGCCTCGCCCGCGGCACGCAGCGGCGCGCGGGCGGTATGCCATCACGGAAGATCGTCAGTGGAATCCTCGGAAGGACCAGCATCGTAAGGTTCGGGAGGCGGTGGTGCAATGTCCGGTTCATGGGGTACCAAACCGAACATTCGCAGACGCACACCTTCACTGCTGCGCAGCTCGATCGATCGCGGCGCGCGCTTCGAACCAAGTGAAACGGCGACGCTACTGTCACCTCGTCGTAACTCGATGCGCTGATCCCCGATCTGCAGGAACTCGCCGCCGTCAGCTGCAGTCACGTCGGCGATGAAGCGCACGGACCCGCGCGGCGCGAGCCAACCCTTGAGATCGATGCGCGCCGGCGTCTCGCCTGCTGCGCCAACGCCCGGCCTGCAACCCGCGCCGGCCTCGGTGCACTCCCAGGCGCCGTGCAAAAACGCCCGAGCGCTGCTGATACCCGGCGCGCCGCCGGGCGCTGCAGCGTCTTGCAGTCGATTGCGCAGATCGAACAACAAGCCGCGCGCGCCGATGTACGGTCCACCCAACACGCGCCAGAGCGCGAGCCCACCGGGCACGCCGGTCTCCGTGCCCAGCATGCGCAATAGCAGCGGTTTGGCTCGGCTGTCGTCGAGTCGCACCAGCGCCGCGAGCTCCGCAGCGCGCGCCTCGGGGTAGCGCTCGCGCTCCAGCGCGCGCACCAGCGCGTCCTGCGCCAACCTGCCGCCGATCTGCCCGAGGGCGTCCGCGATCGCGGGCCGTAACCGCACCTCGTCGAGCAGCTGGATGAGCGTCTGCACCGTGTGGCGATCTCGGCGCGTCCCGAGCGCGCGCAATGCGCGCAAGCGATCGGCTTCGCTGGCGCTGCCGTCCGTCAGCAGCGAGAGCAGCGCCCCGCGCACAGGCTCCGGATCGATGGTCGCGAGCGCCAGCGCGGCGCGGCGCGTCAGCTCCAGCTTGCCCTCGCCGGCATCGCGTGCGCCATCGAACAGCTGACGCACCTGATCTCGCGCGCTGTCGTCGCCGAGCGTCAGCGCCGCGATCGCCGCCTCTGCGCGCACGTCCGCGTCGACGTCCT
>DATEOF010000292.1:0-15775 GCA_035274465.1 Polyangiales bacterium | reverse complement strand
GCGCCGGCGAGGCGGCGGCGGCCGCAGGCGCCAGCGACGCTGCGCGGCCCGCTGCCGCCGCACACACCGCTCGAGCCGGCGCATCAGCGCGAAAAGGCTCCCGCAGTGCCTTTTCGCGTTCGTAGGCGGTGGACAAGTCCGCGTAATCAGCGGTTGTATCGAGCGTATCGCAGCGCGCCCGCGAAAAGCCTCGACATAGGCACCACTATGCCTGCGTTTTTTCGCGGGCGACCTGACGAAAAATCGACGCAAAATGCAGGGTCCGAATAATCAGGGTCAGGCCGTTCAACAGCGCAGCCGCGGGCCTGCGCTGGATTTCGAGCCCGCCGCGCATCGCCCGCAGCTGACGGCAGCGCTGTCGGCCATCGCGGCCGAAGCGGCACGTACGGCCGAGCGGCCGTTGCCGAAGCCGGTGATGGACGCGATCTTGCGCCGCCATCCGCGGGCAGGGCGCGGCTTCTTCTCGCGCAGCGAGCTGATCGCCGGCTACCGCACGTTCGCGGGCGAGTGTGCGCTGGAGGAGCAAGAGTTTCTGGCCTGCGTGCAGATGCGCCCGGTGCGCACTCAGAGCGGGGTGACGCCGGTGACCGTGCTGACCAAGCCGTATCCGTGCCCGGGCAAGTGCGTGTTCTGTCCGAACGACGTGCGCATGCCCAAGAGCTACTTGTCCGATGAGCCGGGCTGCCAGCGCGCCGAGTCCAACGACTTCGATCCGTACCGCCAGACGTACTCGCGCCTGCTGGCGTTTCGCGCCATCGGGCACCCGACGGACAAGGCCGAGCTGATCGTGCTCGGCGGAACGTTCTCGTTCTATCCGCAGGCCTACCGCATCTGGTTCATCAAGCGCTGCTTCGACGCCATGAACGACTTCGGCGCGGGGCGCGACGGCCGCGAGTTGGTGCCGCGCCTCGCGCTGTCGGATGACGCGCTCGACGGCCGCGCGCTCGGCGCGGGCTACAACCGCGTGGTCACGCGCTGGCTCGCGCGCACGGACGCGTCAGGCGAGAGCGCGACGCTGGCCGAGCTGCGCAGCTCACAGCTGCAGAACGAGCGCGCTGGCACGCGCAACGTGGGCCTGGCGCTCGAGACGCGGCCCGACCACGTCGACGAGGCGGAGGTCCTCCTCTTGCGCGAGCTGGGTTGCACCAAGGTGCAGCTCGGGTTCCAGAGCCTGGACGACGAGATCCTGCGCGTGAACCAGCGCGGCCACGACGTGGTGGCCACGCGGCGAGCGGTCGATCTCCTGCGCCGGGCGGGCTTCAAGCTGCTCGCGCACGTGATGCCGAACCTGCTCGGCGCCACGCCCGAGGGCGACGTGCGCGACTTCGCGCGCGTGTTCGACGACCCGGACTTCCGGCCGGACGAGCTCAAGGTGTACCCGTGCTCGCTGATCGAGAGCGCCGAGCTCATGCTGCACTACGAGCGCGGCGACTACCGGCCCTACGACCGCGACCAGCTGGCCCACGTGCTGCGCGAGGCCCTGGCCAAGACGCCGCGCTACTGCCGCCTGGTGCGCATGATCCGCGACATCTCCTCGGGCGACATCGTGGCGGGCAACAAGCTGTCCAACTTTCGCGAGATCGCCGAGCGCGAGCTGCACGAGCGCGGTGGCAAAGCCCAGGACATTCGCAGCCGCGAGATCCGCGGCGCAGCCGTCGGCGGCGAGGGCGAGCTGCGCACGACCGAGTACGAGACCAGCTGCGGGCGCGAGCGCTTCATCGAATTCGCGACCGAGGGCGATCGACTGCTCGGGTTTTGCCGGCTGACGTTGCCGCGAGCCGAGAGCTTCGTCGCCGAGCTCTCGCGCAGCGCGCTGCTACGCGAGGTCCACGTCTACGGCGCATCCCTCGGCCTGGGCATGCGCGACGCAGCGCGGGCGCAACACCGGGGACTCGGAACAAAGCTGATCGAAGAGGCCTGCCGCCAGGCCAAGCTCGAGGGCTACACCGCCCTGGCCGTAATCTCGGCGGTGGGTACGCGCGAGTACTACCGCCGCCGCGACTTCACCGACGGCGACCTCTACCAGCACCGCCAGCTCTAGTCGCGGAAGAGAGAAGAGATCTGGAACAGGAAGTCGGGAAGGCGGGAAGTTCTTATGTTCGGAGAGCGTGACGGGAGCGTCATCGCCGGCTCGCGGCAGCTAAAAAACTCGCCTTCCCGGCTTCCCGCCTTCCTGTAAATCCAAAACCACCGACGCGCTGCGTTAAGCCCAGAGCAGCGCGGCACCGCGGACGCCGCTCGAGTCGCCGTGTTGGGCGGGGACGAGGCGCGTGGCGACCGAGTCGGAGAAAACGTACTTTGGCAGCTTGGGCGGGACGCTTTCATACAGTGCGCCGATCAGCGATAGACCGCCGCCCAGGACGATCACGTCGGGATCGAGGACGTTGATCACCACGGACAGGCCGCGCGCGAGGCGCTCTGCGTAGCGGTCGAGTGCGGCACTCGCGTGGGCATCGCCTGCAGCTGCTAGCTGCGCGACGTCGTGTGCCTGCAGGCGCTGGTTGCTGCGGCGCTCGAGCTCGTCCGACAGGCCGCGGCCGCTGAGATACGTCTCCACACAGCCGTTCCGGCCGCAATAGCAGCTCGGTTGGGGCAGATCGGCGGCATCCAGATAGGGCAGTGCGATATGGCCCCACTCGCCCGCGATGGCGTTGCAGCCCTTCAGGCAGCGGCCGTGCACGACGATGCCGCCGCCGACACCCGTGCCCAGGATCACGCCGAACACCACCGGTGCATCTGCGGCCGCGCCGTCGATGGCTTCGGACAGTGCGAAGCAGTTGGCGTCGTTTTCAATGCGAATTTCGCGCTGTAGTAGCCGCGCCAGGTCGCGGTCGAGGGGGCGGCCGTTCAAGCAGACCGTGTTCGAGTTCTTGATGCAGCCGGTCTTGCTCGAGATGGCGCCCGGCGTGCAGATGCCCACGCTGCCTCGTTCACCCAACGTGCGCTCCGCGTTCTCCACCAGCCCGGCGAGCGCGCGCACTATGGCGTCGTAGTCGTGGGCGGGGGTGGCGATGCGTTCGCGGTGCAGCTCGCGCCCCTGCGCGATTGCACACAGCTCGATCTTGGTGCCGCCGAGGTCGATGCCGAAGCGCAGCATGTCAGTGCGCGTAGCCTACACCCAGTCGCCGTAGCAGTTGAAATACCACCTGTCGCGCACGCATAATTCGGAACAGGCATGAGCTCACACAAGCTCGACGGCTCTCCCGACGTCAGCGAAACAGCGCTGCCAGCCCTGGGCACCATCTCGCCGATCTTGTCCGAGCCGCCCGTGGTGCGTCTGCGTCGCGAGCTCGAGTTGTTGATCGACGTCGCGCGTGCGGTCAACTCCAGCCTCGATCCCGACGAGCTCTTCCCGAACTTGATGCTGCGCACCACGCAGCTGATGCGGGTCGAGCGCGCCACGCTGTGGTTGAAGGACGATGCGCGCGGCGTGCTCAACTTCAAGTGGAGCCACGGCGCGGGCGAGCTGCCTCGCGAGTGCCCGCTCGACGAGGGCGTGATCGGCTGGGTGGCGCGCAACACGCAGCTGGTGAGCCTCCACGATCCGCACGCGGACGAGCGCTTCAGCGTCAGCAAGGAACAGGGCAACGGGCCGCGCGTGCGCTCGCTGCTCTGCGCGCCGGTGCGCGACAAGACCGGCCGCTGCGTGGGCGTCGTCGAGTGCGTGAACAAGAAGACGCGCGGCTTCGACGCCGAAGACGAGCTGCTGATGTCGTGCATCTGCGTGCAGTGCGCGGTGGCGCTCGATAACGGCGCGCTCTACGCATCGCTCAGCGACAAGCACAGCGCGCTGCTGGACGCCGAGTCGCGCCTGCGCTCCGCCAACGGCGAGCTCGAGGTGCTCTACGCCGTCGAGCAGCAGATCGCGTCGGCCGAGCACGTGCCGAGCCTGATCGCCAACGTGCTCGAGCGCGTGGTCGGCCTGTCGCAGTCCGACGCCGCGGCCGTGCTGCTCACGCGCGACGCCACCAGTCAGGTCTTCGGCAGCGTGCGCGGTCAGGCGCTGCCGGTGCGCGAGCTGGACGCGCGCGAGACGCACCTGCGCCTGAGCCAGGCGCGCTTCCCGACCCGGCGCACGGGCGCCCCGAACGACTCGCTGCTGAACCTGCCGGAATTCGCGGCAGCCAGCACGTTCACCGCGCCGCTCAGCGACGGGCGCACGCAGATCGGTCTGCTGCAGGTGCTGCGGCAGGTCGACGCTGGCGCAGACGAGGAGGCCCGGCTCGGACAGTTGGCGCTGGTGGCGGGCCAGCTCGGCCGGGGCATCGTGCTCCACCGCGATCGAGACGCGGGCGAGCGCGCGCAACGTCTGGCCATCCTCGGACACTCGGTCGGCGGCATCTTGCACGATATGCGCACGCCGCTCAGCGCGGTCGGCGGCTACATCGAGCTGATGGCCAGCGAGAACTCCCCCGAGGTTCGCAAGGATTACGCGGCTCGCGTGGAGCGCGCGCTCGAGCACATGGAGTCGATGACGCAGGAGGTGCTGGCGTTCGCGCGCGGCCAGCGCGAGGTGCTGATCCGCAAGGTGTACCTCGACAAATTCATCGCCGAGGTCCGCGACATGCTCGTCTCGGAGATGTCGCACTTCGGCGTGCAGCTGGAGGTCCAGGTCGAGTACGACGGCATGGCGCGCTTCGACGAGAGCAAGCTCAAGCGCGTGATCTGGAACCTGGCGCGCAACGCCTGCGAGGCGATGGGCCAGGGGGGCACGTTTCGTTGGACCATCGCGCGCACCGCCGACCATGTGGTGTTCGAGTGCGCAGATACCGGACCGGGGATTCCGAAGGCGATGGAGGGGCGCCTGTTCGAATCATTTGCGACGCATGGCAAGGCTTCGGGCACCGGGCTCGGGTTGGCGATGGCGAAGAAGATCGTGGATGCACACTGCGGACGGATCAGTGTGAGCTCGCCGCCCGGGCAGGGCGCGACGTTTCGCATCGAGATCCCGAGCTAAGCTGGGTAGACTACGAGGTCTTGTCATGCTGCGAATCCTGCGTGGAGCAATGCTCGCGGTTTGTGCTGCGTCGAGCGCCGGCTGTCTCAACGAACTGGCCGTGGATACGACCGCGGGCATCATGGCTGAGGCCGAGGGCAGCACGCGCGCGTACTTCGACTGGGAGAGCGCTGGCTACGCCGCTCCCTCCGGCATCATGCAGCTGGAGGGCCTGCACATGGTCAGCCCCAAGAACGAGCGGCTGGCGCTCACGCTGGCGAAGGCCTACATGGCCTACGCCTACGGCTGGGTGATGGACGAATACGAGCTGGCGGACGCGCGGGCCGACTTCGATACCGCCAAACATCACCAGCTTCGAGCTTACTGGATGTACTCGCGCGCGCGCGACATCGTGCTCAAGGTGGCCTCGGAGCGCGACCCCGGGCTTCCGGCGTTGCTGACCAAGGAGCCCAAGACGCTCGAGGCGCACCTGAAGGAGCACTGGCGCGATCGCGAAGACGACCTGCCTGTGCTGTTCTGGCTGATGATGACGTGGAGCTCCTCGGTCAACAACAGCCCGGACATCGACTCATTGATCGACATGCCGATGATCCGCACGCTCGCGGCCCGCATCGCCGAGCTCGACGCCGGCTACGAGGACGCGGGCGCGCTGGTGTTCATGGGCGGCTTCGAGTGCTCGATGCCGCCGGAGTTCGGTGGCAACCCGAAGAAGGGCAAGGAGTACTTCGAGCGCGCTCTCAGCCTGACCCAGCGCAAGAACCACATCGTCGTGCTGAATTACGCCGTGTTCTGCGCGGTCGCGCTCCAGGATCGCGGGCTCTACACCTCGCTCCTGCAGGAGATCGAGCAGGCCCCCGATCAGGGCAACGCGCACCGTCTGAGCAACAAGGTCGCCAAGCGAAGGGCCAAGCGCGCGCTCGCCAAGACCGAAGAGCTATTCCCCTAGTTGTCGCAGCCGTTCGCTCGCGATCATCGCCAGCACCGCCTGCACGTTGTACGACGGCACGAAGCCGGCCATCGGGACGCGCACGCTGTGTTGGCAGCGCTCGAGCACGGCAGCCGGCAGGCCCGAGCGTTCGGCGCCGAGTACGCACAGCGTCGGCTTGCGCAGATCGATCTGCCACGGCGCGACGGCTCCCACGTCTTCGAGCGCGACCGTCTGGACACCTGTGGCTCGTGCGCGGTCCAGCGCATCGAGCGTGTCGTGGTACACGATCGGCAGCAGCCGCGAGGCACCCATCGACACGTGATCGATGCGCGCGCGCTGCTCGTGGTTGAACGCCGCGTCGACGATCACGCCGTCCGCGCCCGAGACCTCGGCCGTGCGCACGGCGAAGCCGACGTTGCTCGGATAGGCGATCTGGTGCAGCAGCCAGCACAGGCCGCCGCGCGCGAGCAGATCGTCGATGGCAGCTGTCGGCGGCGGGCCGAGCAGCGCCACGACGCGCCGCTCGTCCGCTGCCAGCTGCTCTCGCGACAACCTTCGCAGATCACCGGGACCGCCGCGCCAGATGTCCACGCCGCGGGCTTCCGCCTGCGCGATCAGCTCCAGCGTGTCCTGCTCGTGGTCGTCGCGGCGCACGAGCAGGACGCGCACGTCGTCGCGCGTCGCGAGCGCGGCGAGGATGGCGCGGTGGCCAGCCAGTTGAGCTCGAGGCGGATGCTTCAGCCGTAGATCAACCGCGACAGGGTTTCTGCGACGCAGGCCGGCTTGGCCTCGCCCTCGATCTCGACCGTGACCTTCTGCTTGAGCTGGATCGTGTTGGGGTTCACGAGCTCGGCCGACATCAGCTCGCGGCTCGCGCGCACGCGCGAGTTGACCTTCACCGGCGAGGGGAAGCGGACCTTGTCGAGCCCGTAATTCACGCCCATCACGATGCCGGCGTAGGCCGTCGGATCGAGCATCGGGATCGCCGCGTTCAGGTGCGGGATGAGCGACAGCGTCAGGAAGCCGTGCGCGATCGTGACCTTGTACGGCGAGAGCTGCGCGGACTTCTCTGGATCCACGTGGATGAACTGGTGATCGCCGGTGGCGTCAGCGAACTGGTTGATGCGGCCCTGTTCTACCTTGAGCCATTCACCGTGACCCTCGGGCTTGCCTTCCAACCGCTTCCAGATCTCGATCGCCTTCTCGGCATTCGTCGCCATGTCTGCATCTCCTCCTGAAGTGTCAGCGGGCTGCTTACTCCATGGCCGCACCGCCAGGCAACCCTTCGAACCCTGCAAATTCGCTGGGTTTGGATTCCCCCAGGAACGGCGCTACAGTGAGCGCTCAAGCAAAGGAAGTGTCCCGTGCGAGTTGGCGTCACCGAGCTCCTGGTCATCCTATTGATTGTGTTGGTCCTCTTCGGCTCGAAGAAGTTGCCCGAGCTCGCCGATGGCATGGGTAAGGCCATCCGGAACTTCAAGCGCGGCATCAACTCCGAGGACGAAGACGACGTCACCCCCGGCGAAAACAAGCAGGTCCCGCCGCGCTCCGGCGCGCAGGAACTGAAGTCCACCGAGACCACCGAGCAGCACAAGTCCTGAGCGTTTTGGCGGGTTTTGCTACAAACGCGACAATTCTGGTCCTGAGACCGGGTCAGACCGCGTGGGCGATGGGCGCCAGACCGCGGCCTGACGCCCAGGCTGCCGCGTCGTCGGCGACCTTTGCCCAGTCGGTGCCGAGCGCGAGGTGCTCGGTCTCGAGGTGCGTCGCCAGCGCGGGGTCGGGCGCAATCAGCGTGCGGCTGCGGTAGCCCGCGGCGGTGCGCGCGGCCTGCCAGGCGTTCAGCCCGCCGCGGATCGCCCCGATCACCGCGCCGCGCGCGACCCGCGACAGCGCGGGTTGCTGCATCGGCTTCACGACCGTCGGCCAGATGAACGGCTGGTGGCCCTGGTAGAGCATGCAGGTCGTGTGATCCCAACCGCCGCCCGACCACATGGCGAGGTACATCATGCCGCGATCTTCGAGCAACGGCCGGATGCGCGCGCCGAACGTCGACGTGGTGCTGAGCGCGCGCGTCCAGGCGTGGCCGTCGATCGTTCGCGGCTCGCCGGCACGCCAGCCGGGCGGTACGGGGTAATCGGAGGGCTGGATGCCGCCGTTGGGTAAGCGCTCGCCGATCAGCGCGTAGAGCGCGAAGTAGTCGGCTTCGGGGAACTTCTCGGCGGCGCCGGCCAGGCCGCGGATCGCGCCCGGCGCGTAGAGGTAGTCGTCCTCGGCGAACCAGACCACGTCGTCCTCGGCCCAGCCGCGTTCGATCGGCATGGACAACGCCGCACGCATCGAGCCACGCATCCCGAGGCCTTCGCGCGCGACGACTTCGCCGGAGCGATGCATGGCTCGCAAGCGGTCGCTCGGGATCGGGCCGTCGTTCAGGTAGATGATCTCGGCGTCACCGTCGAACTCCGCGACTGCTCGAACCAGAGAGAGCAGTGCGACGAGCTTGCTGTAGTAGAACGGACGGCCTTTTTTATTTTCGCCTCCGTACGAGCGGTAGACGATATGCAGCATAAGTTTGGTTGCCTCGAGCGAGGGACTGTTAGGCCATAACACAGTTACTCTGCTTGGCAACGCTCGTTCAGACCGACACGTGAGCGCGTTCACTCACGCACACGTGTCATCTGTCATGTGTCCAGCAGCAGCGAACAAAACTCCAGGCGCCGCGAACGCGGCGTGTTGCGTTAAGCAACGAGCTCAACGTCCGTCGCACGCCTTCTGGCAGGAGGTGAAGTCGCTGTCGCAACCCGCCATGCAGTTGCCTGGCGAACAACCAGCGCGGCAGGTGGCAGCGTCGTCGGTGCACGTCTGCACGCAGCCGGAGACGGTGTCGCCGCCGTTCGTGCCGGCGGCGGTCCTGGCTGCGGAGCCGGCCGCGTCCGGAGTCGTCACCACCACGCCGCTCTTCTGCTTGCCGTCGTCGTCATCATCGCCACAGGCGAGCCCCGTCAGGGCCGCGCCGAGCAGGAGGCACGCGAGCCAGCGCCGCGGCCGTTCGGCTGATACTGCGAACATCGTTACTTCGCCTTTCTGCGCAGCAGGACACCGCGCGCGTTGCTGGCTAGCTCAGCAACGGCTGTGCCACGCAGGTTTTCAGCGAGAAACACCGTGTCCTGCAGCTGATGGCTGCAGGACACCGGCGTGTTTCACGCCACACTCGGCAGGCCGCTGAGGCGAAGCTGTGGCACTGCGCAAGCTGCGCTCAGCGCTTGAGCTGCAACAACTCGATCACGTAGCCGTCCGGATCCTTGACCATCGCGTAGCGCATGGGCCCGGCATTCGTGGGCGGCGTGACCACGGGCGTGTCGTGCTTCGCCAGCTGCGCGAGCGCGGCGTCCACGTCCGCGACGTTCAGCACGAAGCGGCTGTAGCCGTCGCCGATCTGCAGCGGTTGCGTGCGCGCGGTGTCCCACATCAAGATCACGCCGCCGCCCTTGCCCTCGGGGAAGTTCAGGATCACTTCGTGCAGCGTCTTGCTGAGATCCAGCCGCATCTGCTCCTTCATGCCGAGCACGCCGACGTAGAACGCGAGCGCGCGATCGATGTCGGCGACGTGATAGGCGACGTGCAGGATGCGCGGCTTGAGCGCGTTCAGGCCGCTTTCGGTCGTGGTGGTTGGAACGGTGGCAGTCATTGTCGGAGGGCCTCGTGCGGTGTGAGTTTGGGGGGAACCTACCGCAGCCGGAAGGGTCGCGCCTGAGGGCGCGACCCTTCCAATGACGATCGGTCGCCGGCGCTTGCGCGGCGACTCCGCCCGCCGGTACCCGGCAAGAAGCTGAGATTCAACTCGCATCTGTCGGCGCGCGGTCGCCGTGCGACTACTTCGGCGCCCACAGGGCACGTTCAGCGCGCGGGAACCATTGCGGTTTTTGACATTGACCGTCCGCGTCTTCGTACCTGAACGAAGCACTGTCCGCGTCCTTTGGCTAGACAACGTACAGCCCACCGCTACGCTACTGTACTCGCCTCTCGGAGCTTGGATTCATCTATGACCACGTCTGCAGTGGGTCTGGCGCGACCGGAGTCGGTCGACGTCCAGCCGGCGCCCGCCCAACCGCGACCCACCCTGGCTGCGAAGGCCGAGCGCCTGGCGAACGTCGAGCGCCTGCGCGTGCTCGCGATGCTCGAGATCGTCCGTTATCACGATCACGACGATCGGCTGCCGTTCATCGGCGGGCTCGGGCTGCCGACGTTCCTGCTGCTGACCAACCTGTTCAACGCGACGCTCACCGAGCGGCGCGGCGTGAACAAGTTCCTGATCGACAAGCGCGAGCGCCTGTTCCTGCCCTGGATCTTCTGGAGTGCAGTCTACGGCGCCATGCTGTTGATCTCGGCCTGGCGCCACGGCGAGGACCTCTCGAGCGTGTTGTCCTGGCAGATGATCCTGGCAGGCACGTCCTCGCACCTGTGGTTCGTGCCGTTCGCGATGTTCTCTGCGGGCCTGGTCGCCGGCGCGCAGGTGCTGACGCGGCGCCTGCCGGATCGCGCGACCGCGTTCAGCGCCGCGATCCTGGGCGTCGTGGTGCTGCTCACGATGGGGCTCTTGCCGGACGTCGATCGACCCGCGCCGATCCCGCAGTGGATGATCGCGATTCCGTCGTCGTTCTTCGGCTTCGCGCTCGGCAGGCTGGCGCTGATCGGCGACGGAAAGCCACAGGAGCGGGACTTGCTACCGCTGGCGGTGTTGGCGCTGATCGGCGCCCTGGTGTTCGGGCTCTGGCAGCCGAACATGTTGATCTGGCGCTACTGCGTGTCGCTCTTGCTGGTGTTCGTGGTGTTCCTTGTACCGGGCAAGCCCGACGGCCTCAGCAAGTTCATGTCGCCGCTGTTGTTCGGCATCTACCTGGCGCACCACCTGGTCAGCCATCGGCTGCTGGTCAAGGTGCCGTTCATCGAGCACAGCCAGCTGCTGTTCGTGGTCGACTTCGTGATCACCGCGATCCTGGTGCGCGGTCTGAAGCTCACGCCGCTCAAGCGCTTCATTTGAGCTCGACGTCGAACTCCTCGGGCTCCTCGTAGGCTTCGAGGGCCATGCGGCTGATGCGCTGGTCCATCAAGCGGTCCTCGCTCAAGCGTTCGAAGTACGCGCGCAGCTCCGGCACGGCCGTGATCAGGCGTTCGAAGTAATCGCGGCTCAGGAACAACACCGTCGTGCCCGGCCGCGCGGCCCGCACGGTCGCGGTCGCGGGTTCCTGGTTGAGCAGCGCGATCTCGCCGAACACTTCGGAGGGACCGAGGCGCGCGAGCTCGCCGGGCACTGGCACGTCGCTGCGGCTCAAGTCGACGCCCTCGAGCGAGGTGTCGCCCTCCGCGCGCGTCACCACCACCTCGCCGCGCAGCACCACGAACAGGCCTCGGCCCGGATCACCCTCGCGGATCAGGCTCTCGCCGGGCGCGGCATCCACGCTGACGAAGCGCCGCATCAAGTCCATGCGCTGCTTGCCGTCCAGCGGCTTGAACAGCGCCGAGGTCGCGAACACGTTGTTGATCAGCCGCTCGCGCGCGAAGCCCTCGAGCGTTTGACCCAGGCTCTGCAGCGTGGAGGTCGCGTGGGAGAGCTCGCTGCAGTCGAACTCGAGCAAGTCGCAGTCGTCGTGCGCCAGCACGCTCGCCGTGCGCGGCGCCGCCGAGAGCAGCGCCATCTCGCCGAAGATCGAGCCTTCGGCCAGCTTGGCGAGCGCCGTCTCGCGGCCGGAGCGCTGTGCGCGCACATCCACGCTGCCGCGCGCGAGCACGTAGAAGCTCGTGCCGGGATCACCTTCGCGCAGGATCACCGTCTCTGGCCGGGCGCGCAAAAGGCGCAGCGCGGAGAGCAGCGTGCCGAACTCTTCGGTCGCGAACAGCGAGAGCAGCGGGATCGGCATCAGCCGCTCGGGGTACACCAGTTCACTCGTCGTGTAGTCGCAGGCGATGCGCTCCGCGTAGGCCGCCAGTGAGCTTGGATCGACGAGCCGCAGCTCCGGCGTGAAGCCGGCAGGCAAGGCCTGGCTGCTCGAGGGCAGGGCGCGGCGCACGCTCCTGCCGAGCCGATCCGAGTCGCGCGCGTACATGCGCGCGATGTCGGCCAGCAATACGCCGAGCCGCGGCTCGATCGACGACAGGATCTTGAGCGCGACCAGCGCGCGCAACGGATAGCCGGCCAGCGCGGCGTGCCTCGCGAGCGCCGTGTACACCACGGCGCCGCGTTGCAGCTCGCCCAGCGCGATCAGCGCGTCGCCCACGCGCAGCCGCGCGTCGAGGTTGCCGGGCTGAAGCTCGACGATGCGCGTGTAGCCCGCCAGCGCTTCGGAGAAGCGATCGGCGAACAGCGCGCGGTCGGCCGCGTGTTTGAGATCGAGGATGGTCGTCATGCTCACGTCGCGCACCGCCTTGTCGAGGGTCAGTACCAGGTGACTGTCGCCACGATCGAAGGCGCGAACAGGCCGTGAGACAGCGAGTCGTCGGACAGGGTCGCGAAGCTGATGCGACCGAGCGCCCCGACCGCCCACTCCTCCGCCACCGCCCACTCGTAGCCCGCGCCGAGCATCGCGCCGATGCCGGACGCGTCGCGCCCGATCGAGAGACCTGCGTTCTCGTAGTCGACGGCGACCACCGCGAAGGTCAGCGCCGCCTGCGCATGGAAGCCGTTCGATTCGGGCGCGAAGTACCAGTCCATCATGGGTCCGAACATGCTCAGGTGCGCCGAGCCGAGCTCGGCCTTGGCACCGCCCTTGGCCTCGAAGGTCGGCGAGCTGGCGAGATCGGTGAAGATCGCGCCGCCCACCACGAAGCCGGGAAAGATGGTCGCGCCGACCGCCAGCTCACCGGCCAGGCCTCCGCCGACGAGCACGCCCTCGACGCCGCCCGACACGCCGTCGCGGCGCAACCCGGCGCCGAGGCCGATGCGCAGGTACAGGCCCTTGCGCGTGGGGCGCGGGCCTTCTGCGGCGGCGGGCGGTGGTCCGGGTGGCGCGACGTCGCTCTTGGCTGCAGCAGCCGGCTGCGCGCTCGCGGCCGTTGCAGCTGCTGGCGGCGGTGCGCTGACCTCGGCGGGTGGAGGGGTGGACGTGGGTGGGCCGGGCACGTTCTCGGCTTGCTTGACCCGCTCCTCGAGCGCGCGGATGCGGTTCTCCACGTCGCGCCTGTTCTCGGCCTTGGGCAGTCGCTCCAGGTACATCTTGAACGACGTGAGCGCGTCGGTGTCGCGGCCCAATCGGTCTGCGGTTTGGCCGATGTTGAACAGCAGCTGTGCGCGGCCGCTCAGCCGGTAGGCCTCGTGAAAGGAGCCCCAGGCGGCGCGATAGTCGCCTTCGTCGAAGGCCTTGCGCCCTTGCTCGAACTGCTGGCGTGCCTGCTTGTCGCGCTCGCTCTGGGCGAGCTCCCCCTCGGCCGGCGGCTGCTTTTGCGCCGCGGTGCTATGTTGCCGCTGCTGGGCCAGCGCGGGCGAGGCGATCGAGCCGAGCCACAGTGCGCAGACGATGGGCGACCAGGACTTCAAAGCACGATCGAGTCTACACGAAAGGTCCTGAGCGCTCGCCGCGAGCCGGACGCGCCCGGCTTGAAAAGCTCGCGACTTGTGCGTAAGTGTCGCCAGCCATCACAGAGGCGCGGATATCGAGATGCATAAAGCCACGTCAGTCGTTTTGTCAGGTGTGTGTTGTGTCGCGCTGCTCGGCTGTGCGGGATCCAACACGCGTGAACCCGAGCACGCTGCGAATCAGGCGAGCCCGCCGCCGGTCTCCGTCCCGGTCGCACCGAGCGTGCGCGAGCTACCGCGCGTGCGCGTGGCGAGCGACCTCGCCAATCCGCGCGGCATGCAGCGCTTGCCCGACGGCTCGTTCCTGGTCGCGACGGCCGGCACCGGCGATCCCGCGAACCCCAACACCGGCGCGCTGCTGCACTTGATCGATCGCAACGCCGACGGCGACTTCGACGACGAGGGAGAGCGCACGGTGCTGCTCGGCGATCAACCGTCGAAGAACCTGCTCGATCTCGTGCGCCGCGACGAAGTGTTCGGCATGGCGGGCATGGCCGAAGGCGAGGGCGAGGTGCTGGTATCGCTCGCGTTCTTCGGTGGACCTTCCACGATCATGAAGGTGAAAGATCTGACGGTCTCGAAGTGGAGCGTCACCCACGCCAACGTCAACGATCTGGTGTTCGATCCGCAGCGCAAGGGCTGGTTCGGCGTGGCCAGCACCAGCGACGAAGTCGTGCGCTTGCGCGAGGACGCCGGTAACGAGCGCGTGGTCAAGATCCCGTCGCTCGCCAGCGGCCAGGATCCGGTGCCCTCGAACCTGGTGCGCGATCCGGTGAGCGGCGATCTGCTGGTGACGTTGTTCTCGGGATCGCCCGAAGGCGAAGAGGGCGGCGAGGGCGTGGAGATCGTGCCGCGCGCCGCGCGCATCGTGCGCGTGACGCCCGAGACGCAGGCGATCGCGGTCGCGGTGTCGGATCTCACGGTGCCTACCGATCTCGAGGCGACGCCCGACGGGAAGATCTACGTGCTCGAGTTCTGCGATGCGTTCCTGGATCCGGTGAAGACGCGCGAGGACATGGCGCGCGGGCCGAGCCACGGCGGCTTCCGGCGCTTCTCGGGGCGCCTGTTGCAGATCGACCGCAAGACAGGCGAGGTCCTGGTACTGGCGCGCGGCCTGGACGCGCCGACCAACCTGACCCTGGCCGGCAACGCCCTGTACATCGCCGAAGGCATGGGGACGCCAGGGCGTCAGATCCCCGGCCCGGATGGGGCTCCGCGGACCCTGACCGGGTTCATCGAGCGCATCGATTTGCCCGGTAGCTGAGCCGGCCCAGTCGGCATGTCCCTTGCTAAGGGTGGGAGGGTCTGCTAGGTTCCGCCGCCCGATAACTGCGGAGATTTATGGCTCGCGTCACCGTCGAAGACTGCCTCGTCCACGAAGAGAATCGCTTCGCGTTGTGTATCCTGGCCTCGCGCCGGACCCGCCAGCTGAACCGCGGTGTACCGGCGCTCGTGGAGAGCAAGAACCGCGCTGCCGTCACCGCCCTGCGCGAGATCGCCGCCCAACGCGTGAAGTACTCGCGCCACGTGACCAACCTGGTGCAGGAGTACATCGTCGAGATGAAGGCGCTGATGGAAGCGCAGGACGGCTGAGCAGCCGTCAGCTGCAGAAGACCTGCCGATACGCGACGAGGGCTCCGGCGTGACCGCCAGAGCCCTCGTTGTTTTTTCGGGACGCCGAAGCTGCGTTCAGCTCGCGGGCGGCGTGTAGCCGATCTCGGCGGCCAGCTTGAGCTCGATCTCGTCGCCGACGATCGCCAGACCCTCGGTGACCGCGGCGTACTTCAAGCCGAAGTCCTTGCGGCTCACCTTGGTGGTCGCCTCGTAGCCGGCGCGCATGGTCGGACCCTGGCCGAAGTTCACGGTGTGCACGCCGAGCAGCTCGCCCTTGAGCGTCACCGGCTTGGTGATGTCGCGCATGGTGAGGTCGGCCTTGGCGGTGAACTTGTTGCCCTGCCAGGTGATGGACTTGAGCACCAGCTTGAGCTGCGGGAACTGCGCGGCGTTGAAGAAGTCATCCGACTTCAGGTGCGTGTCGCGCTTCTCGATCCCCGTGTCTACGGACGCCACGTCGGCGGTGGCTTCGAGCGCGCTGATCTTGCCGGTCTTGGAGTCCGCCGTGACCGTGGCGGTGAACTTCTTGAACTGGCCTTCGACCTTGGAGAAGCCGAGGTGGCGGGCGACGAACGCGACGCGCGAGTGGCCGGCGTCGAGCGTCCATTCCACCGGACCCGGCTTCGCGGGCGTCGCAGGCTTGGCGGCCGGTGCAGCCGTTGGCGGCGCGGCCTGGGCGCTGGTCGGCGCCTTGGCGGCTGCGACC
>DATEOF010000291.1:0-15197 GCA_035274465.1 Polyangiales bacterium | reverse complement strand
AGCTGGCTCGGGCGCACTCTGCAGGCTTCGAACGAGCGTGCCGTCGGCATCGAACTCCTGGAGCTCGCGCGACTTACCGTCGTCGTAGGTCACGAGCTGCACGATGTGCTGTGAGGGCAGCACGCTGATCCGAGCCAGCGCAACCGCAAAGGGCAAGCGCCTGGACCAGCGATGCGCGCCATCGGCGGTCGCGTACTTGGCGAGGTACAGGCTCTGATCGATCGGGTCGCCTTGCGGTCCGGCACCGAGGTCGGCGCCGTCGTCCGCGAGTCCGGCCACGATCACGTCGCCTTGCTCGTCCACTGCCACGTCGAACAAGTAATTCTGATAGCTGCCCGTGATCACCCGATGCCACAACGCCTTGCCGGACGCGTCCCACTTGACGATCAGCCCGGACTCGGGCCCCGCCATCACGGTCCCGCTCTCGAGTTGAACGCGACCCGAGATCCGACCCACCGTCACGATGTTGTTGTCTCGATCGGTCGCGGCCGCAATCAAGAGCAGCGTGTTGTTCGTCGTGCCGATCTGCTTGCTCCAGCGCAGCTTGCAATCCGGCGCGAACTTCGCCAGCACCGAACCCTGTGTAGCGACGTCTTTGACTACGCGCCCGTCGCTCGTGCGCAGCGCGTGCGAAAACGCGACGATCGCGATCAGGTCGCCCTGCGCATCCGCCACCAGCTGCTGGCCCCACGGATTCAACAGTTCGATCTCGGCCGGCAGGCGGAGCGGCTCGGTACACAGCCTCTCCGTCGTGCCGATCATGGTGGGTTCGGTCCGAGTGCCTGCGTCGGGAGCGCCGCTCTCGCCCGCGTCGTCCAGTCCGTCGTCGCTCGCGCCGGCATCGGTCGGCCTGGCCGCGTCGCAGCCAGGACCATCCGCGACGCGTAATTCGACGGTTGTGCTCACGGGCGGGTTCACGACTGCAAACTCCGCACCCGTGTCCGAGCTGTTCGTCACGGTGACCACGTAGTCGCTCGATTGCTTGGGGCACACCATGTGCGGCCCGGGGCCGTCCGGCAGGCCGCGATTCCAGTGATATGTGTACGCGCCGACGCCGCCGCTGGCTGCCGCAGTCAGCCGGGAACACTCTCCCGGACACACGCTCGCGGGCTCGGCGGCCGCGCGGACGGCGAGCTCGTCGCCGCTGGCAGCGGCTGCGGGTTCGGCGGGCTTCGCCGCACTGGGCTCCGAGACACTGCCAGCCGGCCGTTCGATCTGCGGTCCGGACGCTTGCTGCTGCGGCGAGCGCGCGGACGAGCATCCAGCCGCGAGCAAGAGCGCGACCAGCAGCCGCTGCTGGCATCTCTCCAGGGGCAGATAGGGCCGAAGCCTCACACGCCAGGTCTGCACCGTCAGCACAGGGTTGGAAAGCCGAACCTTGGGACACCAATCATCGGGACACACCCAGCAGGCTGCCGACGGCGTGGAGCTGAGCGCGCAGGTTCTCGAGCTCGCTCGCGACGGCTTCTGTGTTCTCAGGCGTGCCGAGCTGCGCGCTCAGCGATTCGGACAGCGCACAGACCAGGAGCAGCAGCGCTTCGGCCTGGTCGCCGCTCACGACGCGCGCGATGCTGGAGTACGCCGGGTGCTCGCGCAACGCAGCGCGTGCGCTCGCCAACGCGCTGCGATGCGCCGGGGCGCTCGGCTCGCGCAGCTCCACGTGCATCGCGAGCGGTGCCAGCGCCTGCGCGATGTGCTCCACGTCTGCCGTGCCTTGCAGCTCGGCCGCGAGCCCTTGCAACCGCGTGGCGAGTGGCTGCCAGCCACCTTGTTCGCAACGCAAGCTGAAGCCGAGCGAGACGCCCTGCGCGCGCGGCGAGAGGAGCAGCCAGCCACGCGCGCGGCCGGTGGCCGGGTCCGCCGCATGCGTGGCGCGCCACAAGCGTTCGGCTTCGATCCAGTGCGGTGGGTACTTGAAGCGCGCCACGTCCAGCACCAGCGCCAGATCACGTGCGCGGTGATAGCCGCCGATTGGCGAGAAGTGCCCGCTGCCGGTCTGACTCAGGGCCGATCGATCGTACGACGCGATCAGGACGCACGACGCGCTCGCGCTCCTCTCGAGCGCACCGCGAAACGAGGTCAAGCTGTCGGCGCGCGCGTCGCCTCGCTGCAGCTCGACGTCGGCGCCATTGCAGCGCGCGAGGCACGCCAGCTCGTCGAGCGACAGTCCGCGCGCGCGTACGTGCTCGAGCGGCACGCAGCAATCGAGCAGCTCCTCCGCGAACCAGCGCCACGGCCCCTTCCAGAGCCGCCCGGGATCGATGGCCAACGCGTTCAGCGCGACCACGAGCGATCCGAGCCCGCAAAACGCCGGATCCGATTGGGTATGGAACTGCTCCGCGAGCGGGAAGTAGCCGTCCAGGCCGCCCTGTCCGAGCGCCTCGGCGAACACTGCGCGGCCTTCAGGCGACGAGAATGGGATCGCACCTTCGGGTAGCGGCCGGCGGTACAACGTGTTTTCCACGGCCGCAGTGTAGCAGGCGAACCCCAGCGTCGGCCTGTGATACAAGCGGAGCATGCCTCGTCCCTTCCGCTTTGGAATCCAGTGTTTCAACTTGCCGCCGGCGCGCTGGGCCGAAGAGCTCCGCGAGCTCGAAGTGCTCGGGTACTCGAGCCTCTATTTTCCTGACCACTTCGGCGCGCAGTGGGATCCGCTGACCGGGGCGATGGCTGCGGCTACCGTGACGCAGCGCATCCACGTCGGAACGCTGGTGTGTGATGTCGACTATCGTCACCCGGTGGTGCTCGCGAAGAGCGCGGCGACGATTCAACTCGCGTCCGCGGGGCGGCTCGAGCTCGGAATCGGCGCGGGCTGGATGCAGAGCGATTACGATCAGGCAGGCATGGCCTACGACTCGCACGCTGTTCGCATCGAGCGGCTCGAGGAGGCGCTGCAGATCTGTAAGGGCATGTGGAAGGACGACGAGACCAGCTTCGAAGGCCGGCACTACCGCATCACCAAGATCGCCAAGGCGATCGAGCCGTTGCCGCAGAAGCCACCCGCGATCGTCGTGGGCGGCGGGCGCCCCAAGATCCTCGGCGTCGCGGGGCGCCACGCGGATATCGTCGGCATCAATCCGTCGCTCCACGAGGGGCGAGTGACTCGCGATACCGCGCGCGACCTCACGCACGAGCAGGTGCAGCGCAAAGTCGACTGGGTCCGCGACGCCGCTGCAGCAGCGGGACGTAGCTTCGATGCGATCGAGCTCAGCACGCTGACCTTCGTCGTCGCGGTGGTGGACGATCCCAAACCTCTGCGCGACATGATCTCGCAGAACACCGGCATGAGCGTCGATGAGATCGCCGGCTGTCCATTATTCCTGACTGGATCAGCCAGCGAGATCCAGGACACGCTCCAGCGTCGCCGGGAACAGACCGGCATCAGCCATGTGGTGATCCAGCACCGCGATCTAGCCACGACGCGCCGCTTCGCCGAAACCGTCGTCGCTGCGCTCGCCGGCAAGTAGACATCGTACGGCCGTAATACGTACTGAGGGTGTGCCCCCCAACGGATCGCGTGCGTGGCATGTAACTCGCTTGCAGGCGTGCGAGGAGGGCACATGTCAATTGCAAAGATCGCAGAAATCACGTCGGAGTCTCCAGAGGGCTTCGAGCAGGCAATCCGCGAGGGCATCAGCCGCGCGGGCAAGACATTGAAGAACGTGAAGAACGTCTGGATCAAAGACCAGGAGGTCTTGGTCAAGGATGACAGGCCGCAGTCGTTCCGAGTCACGATGAAGGTCACGTTCGTTCTCAACGACTGATGGCGAGTAGTTCGTCCTCTGTCATGCACGCGGCGAAGCGCGCTTCGGGGATCTGTGTCAGCCACGGCACCATATCGTGAGCGGCGGCGGAGCCGGACCATTCGACTCGTGGACTACGAGGTCGTGGCCGGCAGCCGCTGTCCGCTGTGCCACCGGCGGCTCTGTGTTCGTCACCACTTCCGCGGCTGGCGATCGCTGCGCGTGCTCTGGTTCGTCTGCATCGTCGGCCTGTTGCCGCTATTCATCTTGCTGGCCCCGCTCGCGCTCATGTTGCTGCCGCTGTGGGTGCCGCTGTTGTTCGCGATCGGTCCGCTCAACGCGCTGGTGCATGAACCGGAGCACTGCGCGTTGTGCAGCGGGGCGGTCACGCTTGAGCTGCACGCGAGTCCGGAGATCGCGCCGCTGACCGGAGCAGGGCGTGTGATCGACTTGCAGCGCAGACGGCGCTTGCGGCGCTGGCGCCGAGTCTGATCGGCACCGCGCTGCCTCAGCCTACAAAAGCGACGCGCCACACTCCGCGGCCGCGCAACGCGAGTGTGCGCGCAAACACGCCGCGCCTGCGGGCGTAGTGCTTGCATGTGCGCTGACCCGGGTGAGCAGGCGTCTATGCCAGGACTGTTTCCGCGCTGGAGCGATGTTGCGCTTCGCATCACACTCGCGCTGCTTGCAGCGATGGCGTTCGGCATCCCGCTCGCGCTGATGCTCTACGTGCGAACGCCGTTCAACGATGACCGCAATCTCGTGGCGGAGCAGCCGGTGCAATTCGATCACCGGCACCACGTGCAGGACGATGGCATCGATTGCCTCTACTGTCACACGGACGCCGAGCGAGCCGCGAGTGCCGGCGTGCCCGCCACTGAAGTGTGCATGGGTTGTCACTCGCAGGTGTGGAACCAGAGCCAACTGCTCGAGCCGGTACGCGCCAGTTACTACACGGGCCGATCGATCCCGTGGAATCGTGTGCACGACCTACCGGACTTCGTGCACTTCGACCATTCCGTTCACGTCACCGCGGGCGTGGTCTGCGCGCAGTGCCACGGCGACGTGGATCGCATGGCTCTGCCCCACAAGGTGCAAGCGCTCACGATGGGCTTTTGCCTCGACTGTCACCGGCATCCGGACCGGCGTATCTCCGGCTATACGCCGCTGCCGGGTGCTTCACGCTCGGCGCCCCGCGCTGGCTTCGTCGACAACACCCTCACGTCTTGCACTGCTTGCCACCGCTAGGAGCTCCGATGAGCGAACGACTGCATTCGATTCGGCCGCGTTCCGGCCTGGAGCACGAGCTGACGCGCCGTCGCTTCCTGGAGCTGGTTGCGGCGAGTGCAGCCATCGGCTGCGCTCCGGGTTGCTCGCAATCGCCACCCGAGAAGATCATGCCGTACGTGCGTCAACCCCGCGACGTGATCCCGGGCATCAGCGTCCCCTACGCCACTTCGCTGTTGATCGACGGCTTCGCGACCGGGCTGATCGCGCAGACGCGCGAGGGCCGGCCGATCAAGATCGATGGCAATCCCGATCACCCATCGAGCCTGGGCGCGACCAGCGTGTTCCACCAGGCGTCGGTGTTGCAGCTCTACGATCCCGATCGCGGCAGCGCCGTGTTGAAGGGCGGCACACCGGCGAGTTGGGACGACGTGTTGACGGTAATTTCGCGCGCGCCCGCCGAGCGCCTGCGCTTGCTGCTCGAACCCACCAGCTCACCGCTGGTGCACGCGTTGCTCGCCGAGGTCAAGCGGCGCTTCCCCGAGGCGCGCGCCACCTTCTACGCACCGCTGCGCAGCCTGACCGGCGAGCAGGCGAGCGTCGCGCTCTTCGGACGCGTGCTGGCACCGGTCTACGATCTGAGCCGCGCGCGGTGCGTGGTCGCGCTCGATAGCGACTTGCTCGGCTCGCCGCACAACCTGCGCCACGCGCGCGACTTCGCGGCTCGGCGCAAGCTCGCGCAGCCTTCGGACGAACCGAGCCGGCTGTACGCGCTCGAGGCTGCGCTCAGCGTGACCGGCAGTATGGCCGATGAGCGGCTGGCGCGTGCGAGCGGACGCATCGCGCAGCTCACGGCTGCGCTGGCCTCGGAGGTACTGCCGGGCTCCATGCAGGCTGCGGGCGAGCTGGATCCGCGAGAGCGACGCTTCATCCAGGTGCTCGCCCGCGAGCTGCGCGCGCTGCCGGCCGGCAGCACGCTGATCGTGCCTGGAGATCGGCAGCCGAGCGAAGTGCACGTGCTCGCACACGCCATGAACCTGGCGCTCGGCAACCTGGGTCGAACCGTGCGCCTCATCGAAGCCGTGCTGCCGCCCGGCCCGGGCGATCAAACGATCGCCGAGCTCGCGCGAGAGATGCAAGCCGGCAAGGTCGAGACCTTGTTGGTGCTGGGCGGCAACCCGGCCTACGACGCGCCGGCCGATCTCTCCTTTTCGGACGCGTTGTCGCGCGTGCGCACGAGCGTCTACTCGGGGCTGTACCGCAACGAGACCGCGCGCCTGTGCCAGTGGTTCGCCCCGGCCGCGCACACCTTCGAGTCGTGGGGTGACGGGCATGCCGAGGACGGCACGTGGTCGGTCGTCCAGCCGCTGATCCGCCCGCTCAACTCCGGCAAGACGACGACCGAGCTCCTGGCCGTGCTCGCGGAGCTACCAGCTGCGGGCGATCAGGCGCGCCTACGCGCACGCTTCGGCGCGGCTCGGAATGAGGTCCTGGATCCGGGCTGGAGTGCAGCCGAGCGTGGCGCACGTCAGGACCTCGAGGTGAGCCGCCGCTGGCAGCAGCTGCTGGCCGCTGGCTTCGCGCAGGACTCGGCGTTTCCGGCCCAGACGCCGAGCGCGCGCAACAGCGCCGCTGCAGATGCGCTGCGCACCATCGCCGCGAGTGCGCCGCGCGACTCGATCGAGCTCAACCTCTTGCCGTCCCCCACGCTCCACGACGGCAGCTTCGCCAACGTCGCCTGGCTCCTCGAGCTGCCCGAGCCGATCACCAAGCTCACCTGGGACAACGCAGCCTTGATCAGCGCAGCCACCGCAAGCCGGCTCGGCATCGCCACCGAAGCCTCATCCGAGTCGACGGAGCACCCGCTGGTCGAGCTGCGTCAGGCCGACCGCGTGCTGCGCTTACCCGCGCTGATTGCACCGGGCCACGCCGACGACGCGGTCAGCGTCTGGCTCGGCTACGGCCGTCAAGGCGACGAGCGCCTGGCGCGCGGCGTGGGCGTGGACGCCTACCGCATGCGCACCCACTCTGCGCCGTACTTCCTGCCCGGCGCGCAGCTCACGGTACTCGAAGAACGCTACCCGCTCGCGATCACGCAGCAGCAGCGCACGCAACACGGCCGCGAGATCGCCCTGACCACGACCCTCGCGCGCTACCGGCTGGAACCCGACTTCACGCGCGAGCACAAGAAGCCCCAGCCCTCGCTGTACGAGCCGACCACCGGCAGCGGGCCGCAGTGGGCGATGACGATCGACCTGAGCGCATGCACCGGCTGCAGCGCGTGCATGGTGGCATGTCAGGCGGAGAACAACGTGCTCAGCGTGGGTAAAGAACAGGTGCGCCGCGGTCGCGTCATGCACTGGCTGCGCATCGACAGCTACGTCGAGGCGGATGACAGGCTCGTACACCAACCGATGGCCTGCCAGCACTGCGAAAAGGCACCCTGCGAGTACGTGTGTCCGGTGAACGCCACCGTGCACAGCCCCGATGGTTTGAACGAGATGGTCTACAACCGCTGCATCGGCACTCGCTTCTGTTCCAACAACTGCCCTTACAAGGTGCGCCGCTTCAACTGGTTCGACTGGGTGGTACACCAGCCCGCGAATCAGGGCCGCGTCGAGCTGCAGCGGAACCCTGGGGTCAGCGTGCGCGAGCGCGGCGTCATGGAGAAGTGCACGTATTGCGTGCAGCGCATCCGCGCGGCCGAGATCGATGCGCGCAAGCAGGACCGGCCGATCGCGGTCGGTGCGGTGGTCACCGCCTGCCAGCAGGCTTGTCCGACTCAGGCGATCAGCTTCGGCACACTCGAGCGCGAGCAGCAGCTCCGCCAGCAAGCGCGCAGCTACGCCGCGCTGCACGACACCAACGCGCAGCCCCGCACCATGTACCTCGCGCGCATCGACAACCCCAACCCGGAGATCGCATCATGAGCGTCGCCGCGAGCCCCGTCGTGCTCGGGCGGCCGAGCGACGCCGAGCTGTCGGATCAACTGGTGCGGCACGTCTGGCGCGCGCCGAGCAAGGCGTACGTCGCGTTGCTGCTGCTGTGCGCGGCGGGCACTGCCGGGATGTTCGGGCTGATGACGTATACGGTCGCCGAGGGCATAGGCGTGTGGGGCAACAACATCCCCGTGGCCTGGGCGTTCGCGATCATCAACTTCGTGTGGTGGATCGGTATCGGTCACGCCGGAACGTTCATCTCCGCGATCCTGCTCTTACTCGAGCAGGAGTGGCGAACGTCGATCAACCGCTTCGCCGAGGCGATGACGCTGTTCGCGGTGGTTCAAGCCGGCATGTTCCCCGTGCTGCACCTCGGCCGGCCTTGGTTTGCATACTGGCTCGTGCCGTACCCGGCGACGATGGACATCTGGCCGCAGTTTCGAAGCGCCTTGCCCTGGGACTTCGCGGCGGTGTCCACGTATCTGACGATCTCGTTCTTGTTCTGGTACATCGGCCTGATCCCAGACCTGGCGATCGTGCGCGATCGCGCCGCGAGCAAGACGCGCCGCATCATCTACGGCATCTTCGCGCTCGGCTGGCGCGGCTCGGCGCGCAACCTCAACCACTACCGCATCGGCTATGGTCTGCTTGCGGGCCTCGCCACGCCGCTCGTGGTCTCGGTACACAGCGTGGTGTCGAGCGACTTCGCGATCACGCTCGTACCCGGCTGGCACTCGACGTTGTTCCCACCGTACTTCGTCGCCGGCGCGATCTTCTCCGGATTCGCGATGGTGCAGACGCTGATGGTGCCGATCCGCAAGCTGTTCCACCTGGAGAACGTCATCACCGAGCGCCACCTCGACAACGTCGCCAAGCTCACGCTGGTCACCGGCCTGGTGGTCGCGTTCTCGTACGCGTGCGAGTTCTTCATCGCCTGGTACAGCGGCGAGGCGCCGGAGCTGTACACGTACTTTCAGGGGTTCATGCGCGGTCCGAACTGCGGCGTGTTTTGGACGGCGATGGTCTGCAACGTGCTGGTACCGCAGCTGTACTGGTTCCCGCGCATCCGCCGTCACCCGCTCATGACGTGGATCGTGGCGCTGCTCGTGAACGTCGGCATGTGGAGCGAGCGGTTCTTCCTGATCGTGATGTCGCTGCAGCGCGACTACAGCGTCTCCGCCTGGCGGGCCTATTCGCCCACCTGGGTGGACTGGGGGATCTTCGGCGGCACGCTGTGCTTCTTCCTGTTCCTGTTCCTGGTGTTCCTGAAGCTGATTCCGTTCGTGCCCGTGATGGAGGTCAAGGAGCTGGCCTCACACAAGGAGGCCGCGCATGGCTGAGCACCCGAAGGGTAGTGCGATGCTCGCCGAGTTCTCCACCGAGCAGGCGATCGTCGCCGCGACGCGCGCACTGCGCGAGCGCGGTTACTCCGCACTCGATACCGTGACCCCACGGCCGATCGAGGAGCTGCAGCAGCTGATCGCCCCCGAACGCTCGACTCTTCCACGTACGGTGTTCATCGCCGGCTTGCTCGGTGCGATCACCGGCCTCGGGGTGCAGTGGTTCTGCAACACCTGGGACTATCCGCTCAACGTCGGCGGCCGGCCGGCCTTCAGCTTGCCGGCGTTCATCCCGATCACGTTCGAGATCATGGTGTTGTTCGCCGGCCTGGCAGCGTTCTTCGGCGTGCTGCATCGCATGCATCTGCCCCGGCTGGCTCATCCGCAGTTCGATGCGCCGGGCATCGAGAGCGCCAGCATCGATCGCTTCTGGCTGGTGGTCGAGGACACGGGGTTCGATCGCCAAGAGACCGAACGGTTGCTCGTGGAGCTGGGCGGCGAGCGAGTCGCGACGGTCGCCGAAGGAGCGAAGCCGTGACCCGTTGCCTCGCCGCCGCGCTGGTCGTGCTCGTGCTCGCGGGTTGCAACGATCTGCTGCCCGACATCTCGTTCGAGCGCATGATCGATCAGCCGCGCGGCAAGGCCTACCGCGCCTCGCCGTACTTCGCCGACGGCCGGCTGATGCAAGCGCCGCCCGATGGCACCGTCCCACACGACCGCCTCGTCGGGCCACCCGAGCTGATCGAAGGGCTCGCGGGCGCCGACTACGTAAAGGCCGTCCCGCTGTCGCTCGACCGCGCGCTGCTGACGCGTGGCCGCTCACGCTACGAGCTGTTCTGCGCGACTTGTCACGGCATCGATGGCAGCGGCAGCTCCCAGGTCGCGCAAAACATGTCACTGCGGCGTCCGCCGAACCTGGTCGAAGAGCCCGTGCGGTCGTTTCCGGCCGGCCGCGTCTTTCGCGTGATCACCGGCGGATACGGCTTGATGCCGGAGTACGAGCGCGCGCTCGGCGTGCACGATCGCTGGGCCGTCGTCGCGTACCTGCGCGCGCTGCAGCGCAGCCAATCGACGCCGCTGGCGGCGCTCCCCCAGAACCTTCGCACGCGAGCCATGGAGAGTCTGCGATGACGACTTCGGATGACCCTGTCCAATCCCCGGTGCTGCGTCTCGGTTTCTACCTGGCGCTGGCGCTGCTCGTCACCGGCGTGGCTGCGTTTGCGTCGATGATCTACCAGTTCGTTCGCTCGCCCGACGCCGCGTTTCACGCCTACCTCGCGGCTTACGCGTACGCGCTCAGCATCGTGCTCGGCTGCATGGCGTTCACGATGATCTCGCACGCCGCGAACGCCACCTGGCCTGTCGCGGTGCGTCGTTTGCCCGAGGCGCTGGGCGCCGCCATGCCGCTGCTCGCGCTGCTGTTCCTGCCGGTGCTGTTCGGTCTGCGCGCGCTGTATCCGTGGGCACACGCTGCAGACTACGAAGGCGCCACGCGCGAGCTGCTCGAGCACCGGCGCGCGTACATGAACCCGATCGGCTTCGCGGCGCGTGCGGTCGTGTACCTGTCGTGGTGGTCGGTGCTGAGCGTGCTGCTCCGCCGCTGGTCGCTGGCGATGGATCGCGGGCAGGACTCCGAGCGCTGTAGCCGTAGGCTGCGCAGGCTCAGCTATGCCGGGCTCGTGTTAGTGGGGCTCACCGCGGGCTTTGCCGCGTACGAGTGGTTCATGGCGCTTTCGCCGCAGTTCGCGTCGACCATGTACGCCGCGATCTGGATCGCGATGTGTCTGCATGCCGGGGTTGCCGCTACCATCCTGCTCGTGGCGCTCGCCGCGCGCAGCACTCGCCTGCCGATCAACGAGTCACATGCCTCGGCGTTGGGTCGGTTGCTCCTCGCCTTCCTGGTCTTCCTCGGCTACACCGCCTTCTTCCAGTTCCTGCTGGTCTGGATCGCGAACCGGCCTCAGGAGGCCGTCTGGTACCTCGAACGCCCACGCGCAGTTGCGTGGTTCTTGATCGGGGGCGAGCTCACGCTGCCGTTCCTGGCCCTGCTCTCGTACCGCTGGAAGCGCAAGCTGTCCACGCTGGCGCCGATCGCGCTCTGGTGTCTGCTCTCGCTCTACGTGCACATCAACTGGTTGATCGTGCCCGAAGGCCGCAGCGCCAGCCTGGCCCTGGATCTTCTGGCGCTGCTCGCCGTGCTCTGCCCGACGTTCGCCTACGCGCTGCTGCGCCAGCGCGGACTGCCGCTCGCAGCGGCGTCCGACCCACGTTATCCCGCGTCGCTGCACTACGTCAGCAACTAGAGGTCGTCATGGAAGCGCACGTCCCGCAAGTCACGCACGAGGCCGAGCGCTTCGCCCGACTGTCGATCGCCCTCACAGCCATCTGGGTGCTGTTGTTCTCGGGGGTGCTGTCCGTGATCGCCGTGTGGGTGTTCTTCACGCGCAGCCAGAACCTGCCGCCTCCACCCGTGGCGCGCTCGCAGCCGCGGGGGGAGGTCTCGAACGTGCGCGTGGATCTGTTCGGGGCCGTGGGCAGCGGTCAGGTGCTGAAGCAGCAGCAGCAACGCCGGTTGTCGCAGTACGGCTGGGTCGATCGCCAGCAGGGCCTCGTGCACATCCCGATCGACGTCGCGATGGAGCTCGAGCTGCAGGAGGCGCGGAAATGAGTCGCCTGTGCCTGCTCGCGCTGCTCGTGTGCGCCTTGCCTGCGCGCGCGGACGTGAAGCCCCTGGCGGCGAACGTCGGCGTGGACGAGCGCGTCGGCGGCACGCTGCCGCTGGACCTCCGCGTCACGGACCAGCGCGGTAACGTGCATGCGCTCGGCGACTTCATCGGTGAACAGGGCAAGCCGGTGCTGCTCGCGCTGGCTTACTACCACTGCCCGGGCTTGTGCGACATCTCGCTGCGCGAGTTGGCAAGTCGCCTGCGCGATCTGCGCTGGAAGCTCGGCAGCGAGTACAGCGCGCTCACGCTGAGCATCGACCCGCACGATACGCCGGCAGCCGCTGCCGCCAAACGCAGCAGCGTGCTGACCTTGTTGCGGGCACCGCCCGGCGAGCAGTGGCCCTTCCTGGTCGCCGCGCAGCCGGACATCCAGCGGCTCACGCGAGCCCTCGGCTATCGCTACGACTACGACGCGGCGACCCGCCAGTACGCACACCCCGCGGTCAGCGTGGTGCTCACGCCAGCCGGCGTGATCGCACGCTACGTCTACGGACCGACGATCGAGCCAGCCACGCTGAAGCTCGCGCTGCGTGAGGCGCGGGCAGGTCGAGGCGGCACCAGCAGCCTGATCGATCGCACGGTGCTGTCGTGCTTTCGCTACGACCCCGCCAGCCATCGCTACGAATGGCTGATCCTCGGCGTCATGCGCATCGGCGCCGCATTGATCGCGGCGCTGCTGCTGGGCGCGATCCTGGTGTTTCGCCACAAAGGCCGCGTGCGGCGCGCCGAACCGCGGGAGGCATGATCGTGGATCCCGGCGACAGCTACCTGCGGAAGCTCCTGTTTTTGCCGGAGCAAGCTTCGACCATCGCCTCCAGCATCGACGGCCTGCACTACGCGGTGATCCTGGTCACGCTGGTCGGCGCGCTGTTGATCACGCTGATCAGCATCGTGTTCTGCATTCGCTACCGCATGCGACGCACGCGCGGCGCCGCGGAACGTCGCCCCGTAGCAGCGACTCCGCCGCTGTGGGCCGAGTTGACGATCGTCGCGGGTCTGTTCGCGTTGTTCGTGGCGTTCTGGGGTGTCGGCTACTGGCAATACGTGCGCCTCGCCGAGCCGCCCACCGACAGCTACGACATCTACGTCTCCGGCAAGCAGTGGATGTGGAAGTTCGCATATCCGACCGGGCAACACAGCGCCGGCACGCTGTACGTGCCAGCGGGCCGCGCGGTGCGGCTGATCATGACCTCGCGCGACGTGATCCACAGCTTCTATGTGCCGGCGTTTCGCGTGAAGCACGACGCGGTACCGGGGCGCTACACCAGCGTGTGGTTCACCGCCAAGCAACCGGGTACCCACGACGTCTACTGCGCCGAATACTGCGGGACGGATCACTCGCGCATGCGCGCGCAGGTGGTCGTGCTCTCGGCGACCGACTTCGCGCAGTGGCTGCAGTCGGATCAAGGTCCCGAGGCGATCGACGTCGCCGTCGACGCGCCGCGCGGCATGGTCGGCCGCGGTGAAGTCATGGCCGCGAAGTACGGCTGTCTGCGCTGCCACACGATCGACGGCTCCCCCCACATCGGACCCACGTGGAAAGGCCTGTACGGCGCGCAGGTGCCGCTCGAGGATGGACGATCGGTGGTCGCGGACGTCGCGTACCTGACCGAGTCGATGATGGATCCACTCGCCAAGCTGCACCGCGGCTTCGCCAAGGTCATGCCGAGCTACCTCGGCTACATGCAGCCGGCAGAGGTCGGCGCGATCGTCGAATACATCAAGTCGCTGCGACCGAGCGTCGAAGCACCGGCCGCACCGCTCGCGCAGCCCGAACGGGGCCTCTATGCGGTGCCCGAACGCCCGGGCCAGCTGCCAGGTCGCAGCCGCGAGCTAACCCCCAGCATGGGCGAACCGGCCGGCGAGATCGGCCAGGAGCGAGCGCCATGAGTGCCCAACCCATCACCGAGGAAACCCAGCTGTCGCCGGAGCCGCTTCTCCCGCGCGAGCCAGACTACCTGCACGGTGGCGGGCTCGCCGGTTGGCTCAACACGCGCGACCACAAGCGCATCGCCATCATGTTCTACGTCGCGGTGCTCGTGATGTTCATGCTCGGCGGCGTGTTTGCGTTGCTGGTTCGCACCGAGCTGCTCACGCCCGATCGCACGATCATGGACGCCATGACCTACAACCGCCTGTTCACCTGGCACGGCATCGTGATGGTGTGGTTGTTCCTGATCCCCTCCATCCCCAACGTCTTCGGCAATTTCATCCTGCCCATCCAGATCGGCGCGCGCGACCTCGCCTTTCCCAAGCTGAACCTCGCGAGCTTCTACGTCTACCTCGCGGGCGCGCTAATCGTGCTCGGGGGCATGTTCGCGGGCGGCACTGACACCGGCTGGACCTTCTACACGCCGTACTCCGAGACCACGCCCGATGCCCTGTTCCCCGTGGTGTTCGGCATCTTCGTGCTCGGCGTCTCGTCGATCATGACCGGCCTGAACTTCATCGCGACCGTACACATGCTGCGCGCGAAGGGCATGCACTGGCGCCGCATGCCGCTGTTCGTCTGGGCGATCTACGCGACCAGCATCATCCTGGTGCTCGCCACGCCGGTGCTCGGGTTGTCGGTGCTGCTCGTCGGGCTCGACCACCTGTTTCACCTCGGTCTGTTCAACCCTGCGGTCGGCGGCGATCCGGTGTTGTTCCAACACCTCTTCTGGTTCTACTCGCACCCCGCGGTGTACATCATGATCCTGCCGGCGATGGGCGTGGTCAGCGAGGTGGTCTGCACCTTCGCGCATCGCAGGCCGGCGTCTTACAACGCCATCGCGTTCTCGTCGCTCGGCATCGCCTTCATCGGCTTCCTGACCTGGGGCCACCACATGTTCGTCGCCGGCATCTCGGTGATCGACGCCGGCGTATTCGGCATCCTGTCGATGTTCGTGGCGATCTTCTCGGCCATCAAGGTGTTCACCTGGGTTGCCACGCTCTACCGCGGCGAGATCGTGTTCAACACGCCGCTGCTCTACTTCTTCGGCTTCTTGTTCCTGTTCATCTTCGGCGGCATGACCGGCGTCGCGGTGGCCACGCAATCACTCGACGTGCACTGGCACGATACCTACTTCGTGGTCGCACACTTCCACTTCATCATGGTCGGCGGTAGCGTCACCGCGTTTCTCGCGGCCGCGTACTACTGGTTCCCGAAGATGTTCGGACGCTTGTATTCCGAGCGGGTCGGCTTGCTCACCGCAACGTCCGTGTTCATCGGTTTCGTCCTCA
>DATEOF010000290.1:0-6177 GCA_035274465.1 Polyangiales bacterium | reverse complement strand
CAGAGGCGGCTTCGCCGCTCGCGCCCATCTACGCCCCGACGCGCGCGCCCGAACCCACACCTCCGCCCGGAGGGGCTGAGCCATGAAGTGGAGCATCCTCGCACTGGTCTTGCTGTGTAACGCCGCCATCGGCTGTGAGAGCCCGATCGTGGGTGCCAGCTGTCAGCCTGGCTTCGCGGTCTGCGCGGACGGCTGCGTGGATCTGCAAGAGGACTACCGCAACTGCGGCGAGTGCGACAACAACTGTGGCAAGTACCTGTGCAAGGCGGGTAAGTGCAGCGCCACGCCGCGGCCCGAGTTCGACTCGGGGCCGGTCGCCGGAAGCGACGCGAGCATGCCGAGCGATGCCGGCGTGTTCGACCCCGACACCGGGATCACCGACAGCTGCGGGCTGGGTTCGCTGATGTGTGGCGACACGTGCGTCGACGTGGCGAGCGACCGGAGGCATTGCGGCGCGTGCGACAACAAGTGCGCAGAAGGCGAGCTCTGCGCGTACGGGAAGTGTTACGCAGGAGATTGCCCGGATGACCTGATGTTCTGCCACGGGGTATGCAGAGATCTGATGATCTCGCCCCGAGATTGCGGCCACTGCGGCTTCACGTGTACGTCGGGGCTCTGTGTGAACGGTGCGTGCGAGGACGAGGTCTTGGGCCGCGCGGTCGTGATCGGTCACGACTTCTGGGACTTCAACAACGCGATGATGCGGATCGCGGGCAATGCGGTGTTTTTGCCGCGCCGCGCGTCGGTGCGCCTGCTGACCTATCGCGGAGATACTGACGAGCCGTCCGAGAAGGCCGTGAGCTACGCCGTGAAATTCGCCAGCGCCGAGCTCGGCCGCAAGTACGACGAGTTCGGAGCCGTGGAGGCGCTGGTCCCGCTGCAGCTGAACAAGGCCGACGTGTTCCTCATCTACCCACAAGCTCGCGCGAGCAACAGCACGCTGCAGAAACTCGCGCGTCAGTGGGCAGCTGCACTCGCCCAGTTCGTGAAGCAGGGCGGCACGATCGTGTTGTTCGAGGCGCCGAGCACATCGAACGACGGAACCTACCAGATCCTCGAGCCTGCCCACATCTTCGCCGCGGGCGGGCGCGCGGAGATCGCCGACCAGCAACTCCGTGTTCCGAATACCGAGATCGGCACCGTCCTGAACGTCCCCAGTCGCTACATGAGCACGATGCACAGCGTCCGCTTCAATGACATCACCACGAGCTTCACGCCGTTGGTCGTGGACCAAGACGGTCAGCCGGTGGTGCTCCAGCGCGTGATCGTCGGGAACTGACGCCTTCAGCTGCGGGCGCGGACCAGCGCCACCAGTTCACTGGGGTGTCGGGCCTGGGCATCTGGAGCGTCGCTGGGCGCGCTGACGTAGCCCCAGGCGCACCAGATCGCGACTGCGCCGTAGGCCCGCGCCAGCTGGATGTCGGCGTTGGTGTCGCCGATCATGAAAGCCCGCCCGCCGCGCGTGCGCTCGAAGCCGCAGCGCTCGGCCGCCGTCTCGAGCATGATCGGGTGCGGCTTGCATTGCTCGCAGCTGTCGCCGCCGACCACGCTCGAGAAGAGCTCGAGCACGCCGAGCGCCTTGAGCAGCGCGCGCGAGATGGCCTCGGGTTTGTTCGTGACGCAGACCAGCGCGCCGAGATCCGCGAGCTCGTTCAGGGCGTCGGCCACGCCCGCGTAGAGCCGCGTGTCGACGGCCACATGGGCGAGGTAGTCCGCCTCGTAGGCATTCCGGACGGTCTGAAGCCGCCCATCGTCACCCGGCGACAGGTAGTCGTCGAAGCAGGCCCGGTAGAGTTGCTCCATGCCGCCGTTGACGTGCGGGCGCAGCAGCTCGTGCGCGCGTGCCGAGAGACCCAGCTCGCGCCGCACGCGGGCCGCTGCGGCCACCATGTCGTTGCGGCTGTCCTCGATCGTGCCGTCGAGGTCGATGCCGATCAGGTGCCTGGCGCTCTCAGCTGCCGGCACCGGTGCGCCTCTGTTCCAGATCTTCCACGCTGCCGCTCCCGTCCGCGTGCTCGGTCACCTTGCGCTCGCCGCTGACCGAGCCCTTGTAGGCCGAAAACTCCGCGCCGTTGTGCGTGATCACCTCGTGCGCGACGCCGCCCGGGATGAGCAGGATGTCGCCGGCCTCGATCGTGACCGGGTATTCGTCGAAGTGGAACGTGATGACGCCCGAGACCGCGCCGCGGATTTCGGGCTCGTCGTGCGCGTGGCGGCTGCGCTCGAACCAAGGTGGTACGGTCTGGAGATCGTAGACTTTATAGCCCAACCCGGACATCGCCTCGGCTACCGATTCGGCGGTCGGCGCGGCCTTGTGCGGCCATTTGAAGAGTTTCACGCCGTTGGGGAACTGCGCGCCTGCTTGGGTGGTCATTTCCAGGGTCTCCTCGCGGGCGTGAGCATGGGCGGACCACCGGCGGCTCGCAAGCCCCGGCTCGCCCTCGCGGAATTAAGGGTTATACTGCGCGGCCTCCAAGACCCCGGGAGGTAAAGGCCGTGATTTCCGACAACTTGCCGCTGGCGCTGACCTTCGATGACGTGCTGCTCCAGCCCGCTTACTCGGACTTCGTGCCGTCCGAAGCGGACGTCTCGACCCAGCTGACCCGCGAATTGCGGCTGAACATCCCGCTCCTGTCGAGCGCGATGGACACCGTGACCGAGTGGCGCATGGCCGTGACCATGGCGCGCGAAGGCGGCATCGGGGTGCTGCACAAGAACTTCTCGCCCGAGGAGCAGGCGCGCGAAGTGCAGAAGGTGAAGCGCGCCGAGAGCGGCATGGTGCTCGACCCGGTGACGATCCGGCCCAGCGACACGCTCCGCACCAGCCTGGAAGTCATGCGCCGGCACGACATCTCGGGGTTGCCGGTGGTCGACGGCAAGCGGCTGGTGGGCATCTTGACCAGCCGCGACGTGCGCTTCGAGACCAACCTCGATCAGCCGGTGGAGCGGCTGATGACCAAGACGTTGGTCACCGTCTCACCCAGCGTGAAGCAGACCGAGGCGCGCGCTCTCTTGCACGAGAAGCGCATCGAGAAGCTGCTGGTGGTGAACGACACGGGCGAGCTGGCGGGCTTGATCACCTTCAAGGACCTGACTCAGGCCGAGCGCTTCCCGCTCGCGGTCAAGGATGCCTTCGGCCGGCTGCGCGTGGGCGCGGCGGTCGGCGTCGGGCCGGACCGCAAGCAGCGCGTCTCGCTGCTGGTCAGCGCGGGCGTGGACCTCCTGGTGGTCGACACCGCGCATGGCCACAGCAAGAACGTCTGCGACGCGGTGCGCGAGATCAAGCGCGAGTACCCGCACGTGCAGCTGATGGCGGGCAACGTGGCCACCCGCGAGGGCGCCAAGGCCTTGATCGAGTCCGGCGTGGACGCCGTGAAGGTGGGCATCGGGCCGGGCTCGATCTGCACCACGCGCGTGGTGGCGGGCGTGGGCGTGCCGCAGATCAGCGCGATCAGTGAGTGCGCCAAGCTCGCAGCCGACAGCGGCGTGCCCGTGATCGCCGACGGCGGCATCAAGTTCTCGGGCGACGCGGTCAAGGCGCTCGCCGCGGGCGCGAGCTGCGTGATGATCGGCTCGCTGCTCGCCGGCACCGACGAGGCGCCGGGCGAGACCGTGCTGTACCAGGGCCGCACGTACAAGTCGTACCGCGGCATGGGGTCGCTCGGCGCGATGCGCCGGGGCTCGAAGGATCGCTACGGTCAGGCCGACATCGACGATCTGGAGAAGCTCGTGCCCGAAGGCATCGAGGGCCGAGTACCGCACCGCGGGCCGGCTTCGAACGTGATCTATCAACTCGTGGGTGGCTTGCGTGCCGGCATGGGTTACACCGGTTGCCGGACCGTCGAGGAGCTCCGCCGCAAGGCGCGCTTCGTGAGGCAATCTGCCCAAGGTCTGCGCGAAAGCCACGTTCACGACGTGATCATCACCCAAGAAGCGCCGAACTACGGCACCAATCACTGATGGAACACAGCCTGGTCCTGATCCTCGATTTCGGCGCCCAGTACACCCAGCTGATCGCGCGTCGCATCCGCGAACAGCACGTGTACTGCGAGATCCACCCGTGCACGCTGCCGTTCGAGAAGGTGAAGGCGTTCGGCGCGCGCGCCATCGTGCTCTCGGGCGGGCCGGCGAGCACACTGCTGCCGGACTCACCCACGGTGGATCCGCGCGTCTTCGAGCTCGGCGTGCCGGTGCTCGGCATCTGCTACGGCATGCAGCTGATGTGCCGCTTGCTGGGCGGCAAGGTAGAGCGCGCGGATCACCGCGAGTACGGCCACGCGGTGCTCGAGGTGGATCGCAACCTCGGCATCTTCAAGGCGCAGACGCCCGGCAGCAAGACCAACGTCTGGATGAGCCACGGCGATCGCGTGATCGCATTGCCGGGCGGCTTCCAGGTGCTGGCGCACAGCGACAGCTCGCCGTTCGCAGCGGCGGGCGATCCGGAGCGCAGGATCTACGGCGTGCAGTTCCACCCGGAGGTCGCGCACACCGATTGCGGCGAGAGCCTCCTGGCTTCGTTCCTGTTCGACGTCGCGGGTCTGTCGCCCGATTGGACCTCGCACACCTTCATCGAAGACACAGTGAGCAAGGTCCGCGCGCAGGTCGGCTCGGGCAGCGCGGTGTGCGCGCTGTCGGGCGGCGTGGACTCCTCGGTGGCCGCGATGCTGGTGGCGCGCGCGATCGGCGAGCAGCTGACGTGCATCTTCGTCGACAACGGCTTGTTGCGCAAAGACGAGGCCAACCAGGTCGTGCAGATGGTGCGACACCACCTGCGCCTGAAGCTGATCCACGTCGACGCCTCGCAGCGCTTCCTCTCGGCGCTGGCCGGCGTGACGGATCCGGAGACCAAGCGCAAGACCATCGGTCGCTTGTTCATCGAGATCTTCGAGGAACAGGCCAAGCAGCTCGGCAAGGTGGACTTCCTCGTGCAGGGCACGCTGTATCCCGACGTGATCGAGAGCGTGTCGTTCAAGGGCCCGAGCGCGGTGATCAAGACGCACCACAACGTGGGCGGCCTGCCCGAGCGCATGCGCTTGTCGTTGATCGAGCCGCTGCGCGAGCTGTTCAAGGACGAGGTGCGCGATGTCGGCGAGGAGATGGGCATGCCGCGCCGCGTGCTCTGGCGCCAGCCGTTCCCGGGCCCGGGCCTGGCGATCCGCTGCCTGGGCGAGGTCACGCAGGAGCGGCTGGACATCCTGCGCGAGGCGGATGCGGTGCTGCAGGAGGAGGTCCGCGAAGCGGGCTTGTACGAGACCTTGTGGCAGTCGTTCTGCGTGATATTGCCAGTCCGCACCGTGGGCGTGATGGGCGACGACCGCACCTACGACTCGGTGATCGCCGTGCGCGCGGTGACCTCGCGTGACGCGATGACCGCGGATTGGGCTCGCTTGCCCTACGAGTTGCTTGCCAAGGTGTCCGCGCGCATCACCAACGAGGTGCGCGGAGTGAGCCGTGTGGTCTACGACATTTCGTCCAAGCCGCCGGCCACGATCGAATGGGAGTGAGTCATGCAGAAGCAGCTGTTGGCGCTCGGATTGTTGGTTCTCGCCGCCAGCGGCTGCATGCAGACGCGCACCAAGGTCAAGATGGCCTACCTGAAAGTCGTGGCAGAGCCTCCGGCCACGACCGTCTACGTGGGTGATCACTTCATCGGCACGGCCAAGATCCTCGCCAGGCAGCCGAAGGCGCTGCCGCCCGGCGTGAAGTACCTGACCTTCAAGGCCCACGGCTACTTCCCGCACGACCTCAAGCTCAACTTGAGCGAGGGCGACACCACGGTGAAGGTCAAGCTGCGCGCCGTGCCGCCGTGAAAACTCAGGACCTCGGATCTGGGTCGCGCCCATCTGCGATTGCTAGTTCCTGTTCCTGTTGATGTTCCTAGTTGCTAGGTCTCTCCCTCCGAAGAGAACGAGCAACTAGGAACAGAAACGCGGACACGGAACGAATACCTAGCAGCCGAGCTCGATGCCCACGGCGCGTGCGGTCCGGACCAGCTGGCCGTTGGGATCGACGAGCTTGGAATTGCCGACCGCCTCCGCGAGCGGCACCGCGACGATCTCCTGGCCACGCAGCGCGACCATCTTGCCGGTCTCGCCGCGCTTGCACAGATGCGCCGCTTCGCTGCCGAAACGCGTGCCGAGCAGGCGATCGAACGCCGAGGGCGAGCCACCGCGCTGC
>DATEOF010000289.1:0-5462 GCA_035274465.1 Polyangiales bacterium | reverse complement strand
CGATCGGTGCGGTCTTCTTGGGCTCCGGTTTCGCGGGCTGCGAGACGGCGACGCTGGGAGCTGCGGCTTGCGCGATTGGCGCTGGCTTGGCGACGCTCTTGGCTTGCGCAGGTTGCGGCTGGATCGCCGGCGCGGCCTGGGCGGGTGCCGCTGCTGCCGGGCGCGCAGCCGCGGTCGTTTGGGGAGCCGCAGGCGCCGGGTTGGCGCGAGCGATCGCCCCGCGGGTCGAAGTGGGAGCAGCGGTTGCCGGCGGTGCCTTTGCGCTCACCGCGGTCGGGCTCGCGCTGACCGTGGCTCCCTGCAGCGTGATCTTCGGCCGTGGCGCGCTCGCTGCGCTCGGCGTCGCGGGCTTGGTCGGAATCGAGACCTTGATCGTGGTCGGCGAGGCCTGTGCGCGCGAAGACACGGTATCGGCGAACTGCTGCATGCTGCAGGTGGCCAAGCCTTCTTCGGAAAACAGCTCGATCAGCGCACGCACCCGCCGCGCACACTCGGTGACGCCGCCCTCCGGCGGGAGGTAGCCCACGTGGCGAGGCGTCGGGGTCTGTGGCGCCAGCCCGGCGACCTCGGGCGCACAGATCACGAGCGCCGGAGCCTGCCCGAGCTGACCCAGCACGGCTGCACCGCGATCGTTCGCGGCATCGCCCGCGAGCAACATCAGATCCGGCGCAAGTGCGCGTGCGGTCGAGGCAGCTTGGGCAACTGGCGCGCGCTCGAATCCCACGCCCTGGCCGGCCAAGGCTTTGGCCAGGGAATCCGCCAGTACGCCGCTGCCGATCAGGAGCAACGTACTTTGAGCAGTGCCTACGTTTTGTCCGGCCAGAGAAACGACCTTCGCTGCGGGACGAGCCAGTTTTGGCTCTCCGCTAGCAATTCTTTCAAGCCCGGGCGCCCGGTTCAAGCGGTGTTCACACGTGCGACCAACACGCTGCCTACATTTGCGCCTATCGCAGGCGCTTGCATGCATGTGTCAGGTCTGTCATGTCGGACTGATTGTCGAGGTTACGCCATGAATAGCTCGTAGTTATGGCATGATCGACTCATGCGCCAGCACACGAGCCGAGCGCTATCTTCGGCTATCCACATACAAAGTGTCCTCGCAGCGCTGTCTGCATTCTGGCTAATCGGATGTGGTGGCGCCCCGCGCCCCGCGACCAATACAGCCGGCGCTCAACTCGCACCGCGCGAATCGGACGAGCCCGACGATCGGCCGTTCACGGCCGTGCGAATCAATCCCAACGCAGAAGAGATCAAGGTCGATTGCGAGAAGGCCACCTACGAGGAATGCAACGCGCTGGATGACGACTGCAACGGCATCATCGACGACGGATGCGGCTACGAGAGTGGCGCCGTGCAGATCACGGTCGGCTGGGACAGCGGTGGCGACATCGACCTCTACGTGACCGATCCATCTGGCTCGACGTTGTTCTACAACAAGCAACACAAGCGCTCGAGCATCGGTGGTCACCTCGATCACGACGCACGCGGCGACTGCCGGCGCGAGCAACCAAACAACCGCATCGAGAACGTCTACTGGGGATCGCCGGCGCGCACGGGCAACTACAAGGTCGAGTTGCACTACTTCAGCCCATGCGGAAAAGCCGCCGAGACGGAAGCCACGCTGTCCATCGTCGTCGACAGCGAGTTGCTCGGTTCGTACAAGTATCGCCTCGAGCCCGAGCAACGCATCGAAGCCTTGTCCTTCGTGAAGCGCTGAAGCGAGTCCCACCTCCGGGACCGGGCCGCAATGATCCCTGGCCGGTTCCCGCGTCTTTGCTAATGTCCACCCCGATGTAATGGGGTGAGGCATGCAGCGAGCTCACGGACTGCTCTCGGCGATCGTGTTGCTTGCCGGTTGTGCCAGCGCTGCAAGCACGTCGCCGCTGAAGGGTGCCGACGCGGAGGAAGACACGCCCCCAACGTCCCCCGGTGCGGATGCGGGGCCGTCCGCGGACGCTGCGCTTGCGGATGCAGCCAGCAGCGGCAAGGAAGCCGGTACCCCTGCCAAGCCCGACGAGCCTGATGCCTCCGCGCCTCCCTCGCCGGCCCGGATGCACGACCCCTCCGAACGCGGCTGCACGGACACGCCGGCCTGGCGATCCGCGACCTTGCCGGCGAACCCGCTGAACGCGCCGAACCTTCTGCCATCCGCGCTGGCGACGGGCGTCGTCGGCTTCGAGTACGGCCATACCCTCGCGCAGCAGGTCGGAGCAGTCAGAGTCGGCGAGTTGTTTTGGCCGCTGGCCGACGGTCGGGTGCTGGTCGCCAACCCGATGCGCGGGCCGCAGATCATCGACGTCCGCGATCCGAACGCTCCGCGCGTCCTGGGCGAGCTTCCCGAGGTCGGCTGGCCGTTCGCGATCCACGCGCTCGTCGGCAACCGAGCGCTGCTCAGCCAGCTGGACCAGACCGCGCGCAGGGCCCGGCTGATCGCGGTGGATCTCGGCGACCTCCAGCATCCGCGCATCGAAAGTCGTCTCGAGCTGCCGGGCACGGTCGCCGCCGCGCACTTCGTGCAGAACGGCGCGCGCGCGGCGCTCTACGCGGCCGTGCAGGTCGAGGATCAATTCGGCGGGCTGGGCCAGTTGGTCCTGCAGGGCGTGGACCTCGGCAGCCAGCCGCTGAGCGCGAAGCAGACCGAGGTGCTCTCGCCGAGCGCGATCGGTCGGCCCGGCGCAGCGCAGGGCGGGGTGTTCGCGCTGCTCGTCAGCGAGGACGCAAACCGCGAGTCGGTGCGCGTGTTCGACACGGCGGCTGCCGACGGCACGTTCCGCGCGGGCGGCGCCTGGTCGTTCGCGGGCAACGTAAACCCCGGCGGCCTCGATCTGCGCGGCTCGATCCTGCGACTGGTCGCGTCGGACTACAACCCGGACGGCGGTGGCAACTTCCTCCGCACGTTCGACGTGCGTGATCCCAGCAAGCTGACGCCGATCGCCAACTGTTCGATCGCCAACTCGGATGCGCTGTTGCGACAGCAGTTTCTGCCCGATCGCGTGCTGGTCTGGACCGGCAACTCCTCGCTCAACACCGTGCGTGCACTCTCGATCGGCCCGGATGGTCAGTGCGCGCCCTTCGCGAGCGCCGTCGGTCAGGACTGGAGCCAGACCATGTTGAGCGTCGCGCAAGGCAGCCGATTGATCGGTGTCGGCGTTCCGCGCGATGGCGTCACGCCACCCACCGGTGCGCTGCGGCTGCTGTTGCACGACGTCTCCAACGCAACGACAGCCAACGAGATCCTCGCGCGGCTCACGCTCAGCTTACCCGCACCGCTGATCGCGCGGCCGGACGCGGCGTTCGCGATCGAGGGCATCGCGATGGCACAGGCAGCCGACGGCAGCGCGGAGACCGGCTTGCTCGCGATCCCGTACGCCGCGGCGGATGGCAGCGCCGGCGGCGTGCAGCTCGTGAGCTTCGGCGACCACACGCTCACGCAGCGTGGTCGCACCGAGCGCACCACCGGTATGATCGGCTTTGCGGCGGGCAGCACCGCCGTGCTGCTGTCGGACGTCGGCCTCGGCTTGCTCGCCCCGGCCGCGATCGGCGAGCCGGACCGCGTGGCACACATCGAGCTCGCCCCGGAGTACACGCAGATCTTCCGCTTCGGCGACCACGTCGCACGCGTGCGGACGCTGCATCGGCCCGGCTTGCCCGGCATGCCCAACGAGGTGCCTCTGGGACGGCGAGTCGAAGTCGCGGCGGCCGGAGACCCGCAGCTCGGAGCGACGCTGGCGAGCTTCGACGTATCGCTCGATGCCGGCCTGTATCAGGTCGGCACGCTGCTGGTGGTGCTGGACGCGTCCGGCGTGCTCGACCCGCAGCCGGCAGCTGCGGAGGTCGTGGTCTACGATCTCTCGAAGCCGGAGATGCCGGTGCGAGCGGGCAGCGTCTCGAGCCCAGAGCTCGCTTGGCACCTGCCGCCCTCAGCAGCGCTGCGCAAGTGCACGCCATTCCAGGTTCCGTTGGGTGGACTGGCCACGGCGCCGCTCCCGCCGTGCTCGGTGCGACCGTGGCCCGAGTCGCTGGTGGTCGGCTCTGCCTTGGTGCTGATCTCGCCGCAGATCGAGCAGCAGGCGCGCTTCGAGTTTTGGATCGTGGATCTCTCGGACCCAAAGCAGCCGGTCGTGCGCCCGAAGCTCGAGTCCAGCTGTGGCGACGTCGGAAGGTTCGCGTTCGTCTCGGGCAAGGCGCTGTACTACGCGGCCACGCGAACCTCGCTTACGTCGGAGCTGCGCCCGCAGGTGATTCACTACCTCACGCGCATCGATCTGAGCGATCCCGGTCATCCGCAGCTCGCGGAGCCGATCAATGTGCCTGGCCAGGCGTTCGCCGCGAACGAAGCCGGCGACGTGGTCTATACGGTCGACCACGAGTATCCAGACACAACCAATACGCGCGAAGCCAAGCTGCACAAGCTCAGCTTGCACGACGGCTACGCGGATGTCGTGAAGACGCACGCGCTCCCGATGCCGCTCGCGACCGGCATCGGCGAAGACGGCGCGGGTCACGTGCTCGTTGCCAGCTGGCCCGTGCCGCAGACGATGAGCATGTTCGCGCCGGCCCCGAGCGCGGGCAAGCTCGAGATCTTGGCTGCCGAAGACCTGACGACCTCGGCCGCCCCTACACCTGAAGCCATCGGCGGCACGAGCGTGCGTTGCGCGCGCGCCGGCCGCATCGTGATCGAGCAACGCAACGAGCTCACCATCATCGACGCACGCGACTCGAGCCCGAGCACGCGCGACGTCCAATCCGGCTCGCCGAGTTGTGTCACTCCATACATCGGCCTCAGCTGCGACGACGACGCGGTCTACTGGGCGAACAGTCGTTGTGGCACTGGACGCATCGGCCTGTAGATTTGCCGCAGCCCGTCGAGATCAGCCCCAGGCCCGAACGAGTCGGTCGAAGGACGTTGCGCGATCGTGGATGCCCGCGCGCACGAAGCGTGGGAGACTCCACGCATGGCCGCTACATCGTTCGTGCTGTTGTTCGTGTTCCAGTGCGCGGCAGTGTTGTTCATTGCGCTCGGTGTGCCGTTGCTCCGCGGGCTCCGCGCGGGTTGGTCCGGCTATCAGTCACCGAGCATGCTGCGCGATGCGGTCGCGTGGCACATGGTGGACACCGCGACTGGAAAAGATCTGATCGCGATCGGGGCGACGCTGGCTCCGCTCGCGCTCGTGCTGTGGCTGAGCAGCGTGCAGACAGCCGTCTTTGCGCTCGCGTGTGCCGGCTGGCTGGCGGTTGGCGCAACCGGAATCCTGCTGCACGGCATCGTGCTCATGGCGCGTTATCGGGCGGTACACCTGAGGTAGCTGCAGCCGTCGACGGCGAGCACCTGAATGAGTAGTCTCCCGGCGAGAGCAGGGAGTCCAGGATGCGCGGTTACGGTCACTGGTTTTGGACGGCCACCGCGTTCGTGGTCGCGTGTGCGGGTGACACGGCTGCTCCGAGCAACGTGGCGGGCCATC